>DXZR01000039.1 GCA_019419555.1 Collinsella sp. | reverse complement strand
ACTCCTGGCGCAGCCAATGAAGACCTCTACGGATGAATTCCAGGCCGCTCCGTCGCTCCAGACATCGTTTCCGCGCCTCGCGCCTGCCCCAAACAATCAAAACAAGCCCTTTTCGCCGCACCCTCAAAGGTCTGTGGGCAAAAAAGGGCAAATATGAGTACTGTTACCATTTTAGTAGCAGGCAAAACCACCCAAAATGACGTCCGAGCGAACCCTACAACCCCCTAAAGCAGCCAACCTGACTGGTTTAAGGCGTATTGGAGCCAATTTTAATGAACATACTAAAGGCTATGTTCATTATCTTTTAGGATGTAAATGCTATTCACTTAGCAACAGTACTCATATTTGGCATTTTTTGTCCATTGCTATATAACTAACACCCTATAGCAGACAAAAAACAGGCCGCAGCCCATCGCTGCGGCCTGTTCGGAAGCAAAAGTGGGCGTTAAGCGCTGTAGCCCATCGCTTGCAGGACAAACATGACGACCGTGAGCACCGTAATCACGGCGATAGTCGCCCAAGTGAGCATGTTCCACACGCGACCGTTGCGGTTGGCACCCATAATGTGACGGTCGGCTGCGATAACCACCTGGAACACCAGAACCACGGGCAGTAGCACGCCATTGATGACCTGTGAGGTCATCATAATCTGGAACAGATCGACGCCGGGCATAAGCACCAGCACGGCAGAGATACCGATGATGGCCGTAATGATGCCGCGATAGACCGGGGCCTCGTCCCAGCTGCGGTCGGCACCGCGCTCCCAGCCAAATGCCTCGCAGATAGCGCTCGACGTAACGCCCGGCAGCACGCAGGCAGCCAAGAAGCTCGCCGCGACCAGGCCCGAGGCAAACAGTACCGTGGACCACTGACCCGCAATAGGCTCCAACGCGCGGGCGGCATCGGCAGCATCGCTAATCTGAATACCCGCCGGGAACAACACCGTACCGGTCGTGATGATAATAAAGCCGGCAATGACATCGGCGGCAAGCGAGCCGCTCACGGTATCGATGCGCTGCAGCACGATATCGTCCTCGCCCGCGTTCTTATCGACCACGTTGTTCTGCGCCAAGAAAATCATCCACGGCGCGATGGTGGTACCGATCGTTGCGACCACGAGCGACACGTAGCTGGGGTCATTTTGAATGTTAGGCACGACCAGGTCGACCGCGACCTCACCCCAGTTGGGGCCAGCCATAAACGCGGCGACAATATAGGTCACGAACACGCAGCTCACCAGCAGCAGAATCTTCTCGATGCGCTGGAAACTACCCGACATGGTAAGCATCCACACCAGCAGCGCTACCAACGGCACCGAGATGCTCGCCGGCACGCCAAAGAGAGCAAGGCCGCTGGCGATGCCCGCGAACTCCGAAATGGTCACAGCCGTGTTGGCGATCAACAGCGCCGCCATAGCAAGTACACTCTTGCGCACGCCAAAGCGCTCGCGAATGAGCGATGCCAGGCCCTTGCCCGTGACGCAGCCGCAGCGCGCCGCGGTCTCCTGCGTCACGATGAGCAGCACAGTCATGACGGGAAGCATCCAGAGCATCTTGTAGCCATAGCTGGCGCCCGCGCTGGAATACGTTGCAATGCCGCCGGCGTCATTGCCCGAAAGCGCCGCCAACAGACCGGGACCCATAGCGCCAAAGATGGCCGCGATGGTCAACTTTTGCTTGGTGCCCGACTTTTGCTTGGTATTTTGCACGCGACCACCTAGCCCATGACCGACATGGCGAGCAGCACCGCAGCGGCGCAGTACGCCACGCACGAGATCATGACGGCAACAACGTTCATGGCGGTGCCCGACGTGTTGAGGTCATGCTCGTCACGCCAGAACAGCACCATCAGGTAAATCACGGCGCTCATGTTGCCAACTAGGCAAATGATGGCAGCGATATTAAAGCACCCGGTAAAGAGTTGCTCCTCAAACATGGGCGCATCGGGGAACGCAGCGGTGCGCACCAGCTGGGCGCACAGGTAGGTCACGAGTGACAGAATCAGGCCCATGCCCGTGCTCTGGAAGAAGAACCCCAGATACGGCTTGGGCTCGTCGTCGTGACCGTCATACTCCAAGAAGTAGTTCTTGACGAACGACACCATGCGCGAGGCCGCCAGCAGCACGAGCGGCATGGCGCACATGGGGAACACCACCAGATGCGCGGATCCGAGCGCCGTCCCCAGCACGGTCGCCATGATGCACGACGCGATGCCCCATACAACAACCCAGTACTGGCGATGCACGAACCAGCTGAGCACGTTCGTCGAGTCATCCGACGCGCTATCGCCCGAGCCGACACCGGCGATCTGCAGGTCCTCCTGATGCTCCTCGGCGATAACGTCCATGGCGTCGTCGAAGGTCACGATACCCAGGATATGACGGTTCTCGTCGCAGACAGGGATGGCAACCAGGTCGTACTTGGTCATCTCGTCCGTCACGTCTTCCTGGTCCTCGTCGGGCGACACGTAGACCAGATCGCGATAGGCGAGCTGGCCCAGCGTGGCGTCGCGGTCGGCCACGATCAGCGTGCGCAGCGAAAGCACGCCGGTCAGCATGCCGCTCGGATCCTCGGTATAGACGTAGTAGACGCTCTCGAAGTCCTCGTCGAGCTCGCGAATCGCCTCGATGGCGTCACCGACCGTTGCCGTGGCGGGCAGGGAGACAAACTCCGAGGTCATGATGCGGCCGGCGGTGTTGTCCTCGTAGCCCAGCAGGTTACGAATCGCCTTCTCCTCCTTGACGCCCATCAGGCGCAGGAGCTTCTCGGCCTTCTCGTAATCGAGCTCGTCGATCAGGTCAGCTGCATCGTCCGGGTCCATCATGGCCAGCATCGACGATGCGTCCGTGTCGGACAGGCCCTCGAGCATCTCGGTCATAAGCTCGTCGTCATCGAACTCCGAGATGGCCTCGGCGGCCTGGGCAGTATCGAGCTGCGCAAACACCTGCGCACGTAGGCGCGGGTCGAGCTGCTCGATAATATCGGCGATGTCGGCAGGGTGCAGCTCGCCGAGCGTCTTGTGCGACACCGAAAGTTGAATGTTCTTGGTCGAGCGGTCGAGCAGGTCCATGTAGGACCAAGCGATGATGTCCTCACTGAGCGGCTTGCCCAGGTGCTTCATAAAGCCTTCGACGATATGCTCGAGCGCGGGGCTGATGGCGCGTAGCAGACCGCGGGCACCGACCTCGGCGCCCAGCAGGCGCAGCTGATTTTCGCCCGACATGGAAAACTTGATGTCGTTTACGCGCACGACCTTCATGCCCTGCGTGTCGACAATCTGCTTGTTGAGCACGTCGCGGGCAAGCAAGAGTTCGGTCGGCTGCAGGTACGAAAAACGGATTTCGGTGGCCGACGTCTTAAGGTGTACACCCGTCTCGTCGATACGGTCGACCCATTTGCGCCAACTGATCATAAACGGCGTCTTGCCGGGACCGCGAAACGCGAGCGACGTCACGTGTGGAAAAACTTCGCCGGTAGCAATGCCAAAATCGTTCACAACGCCGAGCTTTTCGCCATCGACGTCCAAGACCGGCAGTTTGAGCATCTCACTCAGATAATTCAATGGTGCTCCCCATCATAATTCCTCCGGACGCGGCCGCGCGTGCGGCGTCCGGGGGCTTCTGGATATGTATACGCATGCGCGGGCGGCACGCCGCTCGACGCTTACACCCCGTGCATGCGCAAAAAGCACCTGCATGGGGTCATCGACTGTATGGTCGAGGTTTGGATTTCACCTGTAACCTTTCTCTTGACCCTCATTAACCGCAGTAACTATAGCATCAGCATCGCCCTGCGGCATCGAATTTATGCGCTGCACATTGCAGGCATACCAAACACTGACGCATCCGTGACATAGTCATTGGGGACGTTCTTAAATGACTACCCAATAACTACTCTGTGGTGTCGTCGTCCTCGGCAAGCTGGGGGAACACGGCGTCCTTGGGCATGGTGGCCTTCGTCAGCGAGGTGAGCTTTTTGCTCAGCGACGTGTCCGTCTTGACCAGGTCGCTGAGCGTCACGATCTTGTAGCCGTCGGCAATGAGGCCGTCGATAATCTGCGGCAGCGCCTCGAGTGTCTGCTCAGCGCATTCGTCTCTATCGGTGAGCAGCACGATATTGCCCGGCGTCACCGAATCGAGCACCGTCGAGACTTGCTCGTCGGCACCGTTGAGCAGCCAGTCGCCCGAGTCAATATTCCACGAGACCACGGCGGAGACCAGGTCCATCGCATCAATCCAGTTTTGCTCGTCAAAGGCAGCGTAGGGAGCACGCAGCAGCATCGTCTTCACGCCGGTCTCCGACTTAATCGCATCGGTGCCTTTCGTGATCTGTTCGCGTACCGCCTCACGGTCCTGGCCCTTGAGCGAATCGTCGCTGTAGCTGTTGGATCCGATCTCGCACCCGGCATCGACAATCGCCTTGGCCGTGGCAGGCGAGGCCTCGGCCGCATCGCCCGAAAGGAAGAACGTCGCGGTGACGCCCTTTTCCTTGAGCACCTGCAAGATCTGTTTGGTGGCGCCGCTCGGACCCTCGTCAAACGTCAGCGCCACGTACTTTTTGTTGCCCTTGGGCGCCACGCTGGCGCACGCAACAACGCAATCGGTGGCGGGCACAACCTCGCCGCGGTCTTGCGTCTTGCCCGACTGCTCACCAACCCACACCTCGGAGCGGCCCTGGACACCCCACGTCTGCACATACTCGATAGCGCCCGTGCCTTCGACCTTGAGCTTGGGCTCGATAACCGTAGCCTGAACCTCGTGCTTCTCGTAGATGTTACGGCCATCCTTGACCGTCACCTTCTCGCCACCCTCAAGTTCGCGGCTATCCCATTTGCCCTGCTTCACGCGCTTGCCGTCGACCTTCACCGACAGCTTTTCGCCCCCATGGCGCTTGAGCACGCTGTCATCGACGGCTAGCAGGTCGCCTGCGTCGTAGGTGTCAGTCAAATCCTGTTCGTCGATGAGATTCTGCAGCGTAGAGCCCACGCGCACCGCGGTCTTCTGGCCGTTGAGCTCCACGTCCACGCTGCGGTTGACGTAGCCCACGACGGCAGCGATAAACAGCACGAGCGCGCAACCCACGGCGATCAGCGCATAGGGCAGGCGAGACGAACGACGGGGTGTGCGGCTGTTGCCGATGCGCGCGCTGCGATCGCTAAAGCCGCGGCTATGGTTGAGATACATCGCGCCGGGCTTACGGTGACGCTTGCGCTGACCGCTGGGCAGCTGCCCCAGGTCGCGGCGCGCCGTCGGACGCGTACCCGAACGCCCGTTTAAGTTGGATCCGTTTTGGCGCATGTGCCCTCCCCCATAAACACAGCAAGCCGGAGCAACAGGTCTCCGGCTTGCCTCCCATCATTTGGTACGTCGCTATTTTGTAGCTTTTGACGAGCCTCCGCTCGCCTTTTGGTATTCGTCCTTAAAGGCCTTGAACATGCCGCGCGTCTTGCCGAGCTGCTTGCCCAGTGCGCGACTGCCCTTGTCCACGGCAACCGATCCCTTGTCGTCGAGCACCTTGGCGCCCTTCTTGACCTTATCGCCCACCACGACGCTTGCCTCGGCAGCCTTTGCGGCGGCGCCGCCCGAATACCCGAGCGACTTGACCTCGTCCGAGACGACCATCGCGCCGTTCTCGTAGCCGCGCAGCATCGTCGGCGGCACCTGCGTGTCACCAACCAAAACACTCGAAGCAGCACCGGCGGTCACATAGAATGCCTGCACGATGCCCGAACGCGGCTTGAACTCCACATCCGAGCAATAGCCCACGACGTCGCCCGATTCCGTGCGCACGTCCATACCGACCCAGATGATGCAATCGTCCAGGTTGATGTCGAGGCGCTTGGCGGCGGCGGCATCGTACGTGTCCTTGACGTCATCGACCGCAATGGCGCCCTCGTAGACACCAATGGCGTCGAGCGCTACGAATCGGTCGGGACGCTCGATCATGCCCGCGATATCGGACTGGCGGACCATAAAGCCGACCACGCGCGTACCGCCCGGGGTAAAGACCGGAAAGTGAATCTTTCCGAGCTTTTTAGGGCTGCGCGGCGTGCCGTCCTTTTTGGTGCGCTTGTCCTCGGTAGGCTTGCGATAGATCTTGGCGCCGACAAAATCCCCGGCGCGCATTATGCCTCGGTCGAGGGCTCCGCAGCCTCGGTATCAGCCTCGACGGCGTTCTCGACCACGACGTCGGCGGCAGGCGTCACGTTGCCGCCCGAAATGGCGTCGTTGAGCTGCTCGCGCAGCTGGTCCATGCGCTCGCGGGCCAGGTCGACCTTGGCGCGCAGGTCGTCGGTCTTGGCGTCGACCATCGGGCCAAAGTCATTCACCGCAGCACGGGCCTCCTCGGCGCTGTGCTCGTAGGTGTCGCGCATATTGTCCCAGGCGTCGTTGGCGATATCGGCAGCCATGGCGCGGGTCTCGGCGCCCGAGCGCGGGGCCAGAGCAACGCCGACAATAGCGCCGGCAGCGGCACCAAAAAGTGCGCCGGAGACAAAGCTGAAAGTCTTACCCATGATCATTCCTCTCCTGCGGGCACGTCGGTGCCCACCGTTTGAATGCTGTCCATTATACCCGCAGCGTATCACTTGCCGCTCCGCTCATCTGCGTACGGCAAAGGCGCAGGTACGTGATGGTGATAAACGCGTAGGCCTACTCCTGAGGCATCGCCGGCATGGCCACCGTGGCACCCGGGTCCTCGCCGGCGCCGTCCACGAGCGGCAGGCCGCCCTCATGCGCAGGCCCTGCCGGAACCGTCGCCGCACCGCCAAAGACGGCAGCGGAGGCCTCGTGGTTCTCGGCAACCGCGCCCTCGGTATCAATCGCCACCTGGGGCTCGTCGTCAAAGTTGGGGACACCCTGGGGCTCGGTGGGAACAGGCTCGGCGGTCGCATCGGCAACGGACTCGGCGTCGGCCGGCACATCGCCCTCGTCAGCGCCCTCGTCCTCGACAGCATCTTCGCCGTTCGCAGCGGCAACGGCCTCGTGCGGGTCCTTGCCCTCGGCCTCGGCACGCATGCCCAGCACCAGGTTGCGCAGGCCAGCGACCGTGCCTTCCACGTCGGGGGCCGGCTGGTCGGCGTGCAGGTACGCCCAATCCATCATAAAGGTCGCCGACGACAGAGCGCCGATGGCCAACGCGTCATCGGGACACGAAAGCTCAACCTCAAAGACACGCTCGTCATGCTCGCTCACGCGCGTGCGACCGCACGAGATGCTGCCGGCAAGACCGGTCTCGTTCATGAGCTCGACCGTCACGTGCTCCAGCAGGTGGCAAAGCTCGGTCTGGCCCATGCAGTCCTGGAACTCGCGACCCGAATCGCCCAGGCACAGGTGCTTGGCAATCGCGGGCACCAGGTAGTACACGCGCGCCGTAGCCTCGATATCCTCCGAGGTCATGAGCGGCATGCCGGGGTTCACCAGCACGTGCGCGCAAATCTTGTCCTCGCTGACGGTGACCTTAAGGATGTTGAACAGGCCTGCCATAACTCTCCCCTACTCTTCCTTGCCCTACTCGTCGCCGTCGTGCGGGTCCGCAGAACCCGCGCCCGACGCCGCCGGCTTCTCTGCCGAGGACTCGGAATCCTTCTTATCGGTTTCGGCCGGAGCGATCACGCGAATGAGCGAGATGCGCTGGCCACGCATCGACTGTACCTTGAACTTGTACCCTGCGACCTCAAACACCTCTCCGATGTCGGGCACCGAGTCGCAAAGCTCCAAAATCCAGCCGGCGATGGTCTCATAATCATCGCTTTCCTCGAGCGGCCAACCAAGCTCAATCGCGTCATCGCACGAAAAACGCCCATCGACGAGCCACTCACGGCGCGAAAGGCGCGTGAGGTACTTGTTGTCGGGGTCGAACTCGTCCTCGATCTCGCCGACGATCTCCTCGACGATATCTTCGATGGTGATGATGCCGGCCGTGCCGCCGTACTCGTCCACGACGACCACAATCTGGTCGTGCGAGGTCTGCATCTCGGACAGCAGCGGCAGGATGTCCTTGGTATCGGGCACAAAGGTGGCATCGCGCAAATAGCTGGCGATGGGCTGGTCGCCCTTGCCGTCGAGCGCGGGCTGGATCAGGTCCTTGATGTGCGCGATTCCCGCGACGTTGTCGGGATCCTCGTGGTAGACGGGGATGCGGCTGAAGCCGGTCTGGCGCATAGTGGACAGCACATCGGCGACCGTCTCGTCGTCCTCGCACATGGTGGTGTCCACGCGCGGCACCATGACCTCGCGAGCCACGGTGTCGCCCAGGTCGAAGATCTCGTGGATCATGCGCTTTTCCTCGTCGAGCAGGTCGTCCTGTTCCGAGACCATGTACTTGATCTCTTCCTCCGAGACGTTCTGGCGGTCATCGGCGCTCTTGATGCGCAGGATGCGGGCCAGGCCGTCAGAGCAGGCGCCAGTCAGCCACACGAGCGGGCGGGCGATCTTTTGGAACACGGAGAGCGGTCCCACGACCTGCTTGGATACGCCCTCGGCGTTAGCGAGGCCGATGCGCTTGGGCACGAGCTCGCCGATCACAATGGACACAAAGGCGACGGCGACGGTGATGATGACCGGCGCCAGGCCGCGCGCGATGGCGGAAAGCGGCGCGATGCCAAAGCTCATGAGCCACGTGGCAAGCGGGTCGGACAGGCTCGTCGAGGCGACGGCAGACGAGGCGAAGCCCACGAGCGTGATGGCGACCTGGATGGTGGCGAGCAGCTGGTCGGAGTCGGCGGCGAGCTGGACGGCGCGCTCGGCGCGCTTATCGCCCTCCTCGGCATCGTGCTCCAACACGGCGCGCTTAGCCGTGGTGAGAGCCATCTCGGACATGGAGAAGTAGCCGTTGATAAGTGTCAGGACGAGCGTGGTAATAAGGGAGATGGTTATGTCCATCGGGAGTTTCTCGAACCTCCAAGATTCGGGACGTTAGGGTAAAACGTTGATGGCGGATACGGCAATTGCGCCGGTCGCCCGTGCGAGCGGGGCCGTGGGCGTGGTCGCTAGATTACGAAGAGGATCACCGCCATGAACTGGAAAATGCTGCCGGCGAGCACCCACAAGTGGAAAACACTGTGCAGATAGCGCACGTTTTTGGCGATATAGAACGGCACGCCCACGGTATAGCACACGCCGCCGACAGCGAGCAGGGCAAGCGCGACGGGGTTGAGCAGCGACACGAGCTCGGGCAGCTTAAAGATGACAAGCCAGCCCATCAGCAAGTAGACCAGGCCGCTTACCCAATGCGGCTGACGCTCGCGCAAAAAGCACTCGAGCGCGATGCCGATGATGGCGATGGCCCACACGGCAAAGAACAGCATAGGGCCGCCGTCGTTTGCGAGCGTGATGAGGCAAAACGGCGTATAGCTGCCGGCTATGAGCAGGTAGATGCAGCTGTGGTCGATGATGCGAAACACGCGCTTGGCGCGCGCGGGCTGAATCGCATGGTAGAGCGTGGAGGCCAGATATTCGAGAATGATGCTGACGCCATAGACAATCGCCGCGGCCATGTGGGCCGGGCCTCCGCCGCGCAGGGCAGCGAATACGATCAGGAGCACCAAGCCCGCGATACCCAGCAGGCAGCCAACACCATGGGTGACGGAGTTCATGATCTCCTCGCCCACCGTGTACTGCGGAACGGCCGCGGTCTTGGGTCGCGGCTTAGAACTGTCGCTCGAATCGGACATGCCGGTTACATCCTCCAACGTAAAGAGTTCTCAACACTATATCAAAGCGTCTGGGTACGTGCGAAATTTGCACCATACGTGACCCTTTGTTTACCCATTCTTTGCCTGTTGACGCATCAACGGCGAACGTCCATAATGCGCTTGCATTAAATGTTGATGTATTAACATCTTTAAGGAGAACAGTAAATGCCTCAAAGCGCACACCCCCATCGAAAGCTCAAGATAGCCGGCATTGTTACGTTGGTAGTCGTTGTCGCGCTGCTGGGGTTTGCCGGCAACTTTTTGTTTGACTTTGCCCTGAACCCCCAAGCGCCGTACACCATGAAGATGATGCAGGATAGCAAGAACGACAAAGAAGGTGAGCAGCCGGATGCCGAGGACACCGAGGCACGGGCGTGGTTTAAGGAGAACCGCGAGAGCAGCAGCCTTACCGCAGATGACGGAACCGAGCTCGCCGCTTGGTATTTTGCCGCCTCGGAAAGCACGCACGACTATGCCGTCTGCCTGCATGGATATACCAACGAGCCCATCGGTATGGCCCGATACGTCAAGCGATTCCACGACCGCGGCATGAACGTACTCGCACCCGCCGCCCGCGCCCACGAGCGCTCCGGCGGCGACTATATCGGCATGGGCTGGCCCGAACGCCTCGACATCGTCGCATGGATCGAGCGAATCGTTCAGGCTGACCCCAAGGCGCGCATCCTGGTCTTTGGCGAATCCATGGGCGCGGCGACCGCCATGAACGTCGCGGGGGAATCTCTGCCCGCAAACGTGAAATGCATTATCGAGGACTGCGGTTATACGAGTGTTTGGGACGAGTTTTCTCTGCAGCTCAAGGACGTGTTCGGCCTGCCCAGCTTTCCCTTGCTCGATGTAGCAAACTTGGTGTGCAACGTGCGCGCGGGCTACGACTTTCATAAGGCGAGCAGCGTGGAACAGCTCAAGCGCGCGACGGTTCCCATGCTGTTTATCCACGGTGACCAAGACACCTTTGTGCCGTACAGCATGCTCGACCAAAACTACGACGCGTGCGCCAGCAAGGTCAAGCAAAAGCTCACCGTCCATGGCGC
The DNA here is from genome assembly GCA_019419555.1 of Collinsella sp. GTDB lineage: Bacteria > Actinomycetota > Coriobacteriia > Coriobacteriales > Coriobacteriaceae > Collinsella. Next base: position 11,147 of record DXZR01000039.1, on the reverse strand, counting down.
CACCCACGCCAAGAGCGCGCAGGTCGACCCCGAACTCTACTGGAACACGGTCGACGACTTCCTCGACGAGTATTTTTAGGCAAAAAGCAACGTCTGGGGTTTTGTTGCCAAAAATCGGTTTGTGGTCGGCGCTATTCGATTTTCCTCGCACTTCCAAAAAACCGCCCGTGGGCGCTGTGCTCACGGGCGGCTTTTGCTCAACTTACGCTACAAAGGCGCTTATTTTGTCCAATAGCTAGGCGCTACTTGACCTCGATAAGCTCGTACTTGCTCGTGCCCAGGCCGATCTTCTCGGCATGCGCGATGCACACTCGCCAGTCGGTGTCGGGATGCGTGATGCAGAAGGGATCCTTGGCCTGCTCGCCCTCCAGATGCTCGTGGTTGTGCTCCATCTTGGCCGCGCTATCGGTGAGCTCGGTGTTGGGCAGCGGCTCGGATGCCATGACGGCATCGGCGCAGGCCTGGTCGATGGCGACCGGGTCGAAGCTCGCGAACATGCCGATGTCGTTGACGATAGGCGTATCGTTTTCGGGATGGCAATCGCAATTGGGGCTGATATCCATGGCAAGCGAGATATGGAAGCTCGGGCGACCGTCGACGACGGCCTTGGTGTACTCGGCGATCTTGCAGTTGAGCACGTCGGCCGCGGCGTCATAGCCGGGCTTGATGCAGTCCTGGTTGCATGCCGCAATGCAGCGACCGCAGCCCACGCAGCGATCGTGGTCGATGGTGGCCACGTGCACCGTGCGGGTGTTGCCGTTGGCAAGCTCGCGCTCGCGGGTGTCGTTGAACGAGACAGCGTCGTGCGCGCAGATCTTTTCGCAGGCACGGCAGCCAACGCAGTGCTCGGTCGAGACGTTCGGCTTGCCGGCGGCATGCTGCTCCATCTTGCCGGCGCGGCTGCCGCCGCCCATGCCCAGGTTCTTCATGGCGCCGCCAAAGCCGGCCTGCTCATGACCCTTAAAGTGGGTGAGGCTGATCACGATATCGGCATCCATGAGCGCCTGACCGATCTTGGCCTCGTGCACGTACTCGCCGCCCTCGACCGGGACAAGCGCCTCGTCGGTGCCCTTGAGGCCGTCGGCAATGATGATCTGGCAACCCGTAGCATACGGGGTAAAGCCGTTCTGGTAGGCGGTATCGATGTGCTCGAGCGCGTTTTTGCGGCTACCGACATAGAGCGTGTTGCAGTCGGTGAGGAAGGGCTTGCCGCCCAGCTCCTTCACGACATCCGCGACGGCGCGGGCGTAGTTGGGGCGCAAAAAGCTCAGGTTGCCCAGCTCGCCAAAGTGAATCTTGATGGCGACGAACTTGTTCTCGAAGTCGATCTGCTCGATACCGGCGTGACGGATGAGGCGCTTGAGCTTGTCGAGCTGGCTCTCGCGAGCATGCGTGCGCAGGTTGGTGAAGTACACCTTAGCGGGTGCAGTTGCGGTCATAGATCTATCCCCTCGGTCTATATGGCGTTACAGACATAGAGGATGGTACCAGTTAAAGCAGAGTTAAAGTCAAGTACGGCACCTAGTCATTGGGGACGTTCTTAAATGACTACTCTTGGACTTTGAGGGCTTCGGCCAGACTGACGCGCTTGATGGAGCGCGTGTGCAGCAGCGCCACGACCAGGTAGGTCGCAAAGCCGATTCCTGCGCACGCCGCCATGGACCAAGCGGGCACGTAGATCTCGATATTGCCGTTATAGGCGAGCAGCATCGAGCGGAAGATGGCCGTTAGCGAGCCAATAATGACCGGCAGGCTCAGCACGAGTGACGCTGCCACGCACAACGTGATCGAGCGGATGTACAGATGCGAAATCTCGCTATCGCGATAGCCAAAGACTTTCATGTAGCTGATCGAACGGGCGCTGTGGTCGATCACAGCCTTGGTCAGCAGGTACATAAACAGCAAGAAGATGAACACCGCAAGCCCAACCATCATGCCGATCATTTTGCTCATCATGCCGATGAACTGGTCGCCCACGGCGCGCATGTCGTCGGGCGTGGTATCGCCGGCAAAGTAGCGCGCGTCGAGGTCGAGCTTCTCGTTGCTCACGTAGCCGTTAAAGTAGGCCGCATCGTTGTCAAACAGCTCGTTAAAGTCTTCGATGCTCATATAGACATTCATATCCGACTTAGAGCCCCAAACGCAGTCCTTGCCCACGTACTCAAAGGAATAATTCTCGCCCTCGTACTTGTCGCGAAGCTTAACCTTCTGACCCTCGCTCCAGCCAAACTTGTCGAGCAAGCCACCGCCAAAGACGACGCGTCCGTCGCTGACGTCCAGTCCTTTCCAGTAGCGCGAATCGGGCGAGATGCCGTAGATGGAAATCGTCTCCTCGCCATTTCCGTCGCCGCGGTCGTATTGCAGCTGGTAGACGGCGTATTTCTCGGCCTGTGCGATTGCGCCCGCGCCGTTATCGGTCGTATTGACCGGGTGGATATCGTCGTTGTCAGTGTCGATCTTAGAGGCCTTGTCGATCAGGTCGATAGCCTCATCGTGGTCGCAGCCGAGAGCATCGGCAAGGTCATCGAGGCGCGCATAAAGCACATCCTTCTTGTCCTGGACCTTGGCGAGCGCGTCCTGCGCCGCGGCCAGGCTCTCGGCAGACGGGGATGCGGTCGCGGCATCGGCTGCCGCCTGCGCCGCATCGGCCGCGTCGTCGAGCTCGTCATCGGCATCTTGGGCGGCAGAAAGCAGCGCGCCGTCAACCGACTGCAAGCACTCGAGTGCCGACCACTGCTCGCGCTCCTCGGCAGTGCCCTCGAGCTCCAGCGGAGCCTTGAGCGTGTACTGGTGCTCGGCGACCAGGCTCGTCTCGAGGTTGTCCGCGTAGTGCGTCATCGTGGGCAGAATCGCCAGGCCAAAGAGCAGCAGCAGCGAGGCAAACGCAATGCCCACGAAGAGCGTGGCGAAGTTGCCCAGGTTGCGCAGGAAGATACGCAGGCGGAAGCGCGAGACAAAGCCCATGCGCTCCGGCAGCTGCAGGCCGCGCTTGGTGCCAGACTTGCCGCTCGCCTCGTGGCGAAGAAACTGCAACGGCGTCTTGCCCATCTTGCGAAGCAGACCCACCAGCGTGATGAGGATGAGCGCAGCGGCGGGAACCACGGCGCACTTCACAAAGATCTCCCAGCTCCAGTACACCTGGAAGGGCGGCAGGCTGTACGAGCCGTAATAGAGGCTGCGCATGGGCTCGGTAAAGAACACGACGCCGAGCGCAGTGCCCAAAAGCACCGCGACCACGCCCACGATGGCGGGAAGCGCAAGGTAGTGCAGCACGATCTCGCGTCGACGATAGCCGCTGGCGAGCAGCGTGCCGATGATGGCGCTCTCCTCCTCGATGGTGGCGTCGGTAAGGACCACAAAGACGAACGCCATGATCACGATGATGATGTCGAGCAGCGTCATCCACATCATGGAGTCGCCGTCTACGTCGTCGCGCGCGTAGCCAATGCCCTGGTTGGAATCGGCGTCGATGAGGTCATCCACGCGTGCATCGGCATCGGTGAGCGCCTCCACCATATCCCGCTCCGCATCGACGCGATCCGCGGTGGAGAGATCGCGATCGGTAAAGGTAAAGGAGTAGGTGTAGGCAGGCGCGCCGCCGGCGTCCTTAAGCGCGGCAAAGCCGGCGTCGGTGACCTCGGCCACACCGTACGTGATGGTGTTCACCGTAAAGTCCGAATTGTTGAGGAACAGCGCCTGGCTATCGGGCTGGGTCATGATGCCGCAGATGGTGTAGGTGCGACCCTCGAGCTCGACTTTATCGCCCACGGACAGGTTGTTATTGGTGGCGAAGACACGGTCGATTGCCACCTCATCGTCCGCCTTAGGCTGCCTGCCTTCGCAGTAGGACGCGATATCGACCTTGGTGCGGTGCGCATAGGTGCGCAGCGTGCGCTTGGTTCCATCGTCGCCGGCGGTCTTTTTGATGATGGCATCGATGGAGAAATTCTTGTAGAGCGTGACGCCGCCGACGTCGTCTGCCGCGTCCTCGGCTGCCTTGAGCTGGTCTTTGGTGGCCTCGAAGGAGGTGGTCACGCGGCCGTCCTCGATCGCGTACGCATCGCGCATGTCGTCGATAAGGCAGCCGATGGAATGCGCCGCGAGCAAAAAGCCCGATGTAAGGGCAATGCTTCCGCACATAAGCAAAAAGATGCCCAGGTACTTACCGATATTGCGGTGCAGCTCGCGCGGGAGACGTTTTGCGAGAGGTGTCATGGCGCCGCCTACCAATCGAGCTCGGCGGCCGCGACGGGCGACTCGTTGAGCTCATCCTCGACGATGCGCCCGTCGCGCAGGCGCAGCACGCGATTGGCCATGCGGGCGATGGCGGCGTTGTGTGTGACGATGATGATGGTGCATCCGTACTCGTGATTGACATCCTCCATGAGCTGCAAGATTTCCTTGGACGTCTTATAGTCGAGCGCGCCCGTGGGCTCGTCGCACAGCAGCAGACCCGGGTTTTTGACGAGCGCGCGGCCGATGGCACAGCGTTGCTGCTGACCACCCGAAACCTGGCGCGGGAACTTGTTGCGGTGCTCGTAGAGGCCCAGCGAGCGTAGCAGGTCGTCAATGTTGAGCGGCTTTTTGGACAGGCATGCCGTGACCTCGATGTTTTCCTTGATGGTGAGGTCGGGCACCAGGTTGTAGAACTGGAAGACAAAGCCCAGCTCACGGCGGCGATACTCGCCCAGGTCGGTAGGTTTGAGCACCGTGAGGTCACAGCCGTCCACCAGAATGGAGCCGGCATCGGCATCCTCCAGGCCGCCGATCAGGTTGAGAAAGGTCGACTTACCCGAGCCCGAGGGCCCCAGCATGACGCAGATCTCGCCGCGGTTGATGGACGTGTCGATGCCATCGAGTACCGTCAGGCGCGCATCACCGTCGCCGTAATGCTTTTTGAGATCCTTCACCTGGACATAGGCTTCCTGCGTTGCCATGGTATCCCCCGTTGTTAGCCTCGTACTACTTTATGAGCGTAATAGTAAACCATGGCGAACTATTTTGGAGCGAGGCCTGGATTTTATTTCAGACTAGTCATTGGGGACGTTCTTAAATGACCAGTCACAAGGGACGCTCTTTCGCCACCCGGCAGTTGGGGACGCTCCTTATCTGCCCCCGATGGCTAGTCATTTAAGTCTGTCCCCAATGAATACTTTTGGTCGTTTAAGTCTGTCCCCAATGAGTAGGTGTCTAGGCGTGGGATTTGTTGTGGGCGAGGGCTAGGCCTACGGCGGCGATGGCCGCGGCAAAGAGCACTGTGACGCCCAGATCGCAAGCGATGTCGCCCAGCACGGTGGACGTCAGGTCCGCGGCGAGCGCCTTGCCAATCGCGTCGTTCACCCAATATGTCGGCACAAAGTGCGCCACAGTCTGCACGGCCGAGCCCATCAGCGACAGCGGCATCCAGGCGCCATCCAAAAACGTCATGAGCATGCCGAGCAGGTTGCCCACACCGTTGAGCAGCTCCTCACGCGCACCCAGGCTCGAAAGGGCAAAGCCAACGGCCAGAGGCGTGCACGCCAGGGCAAACGTCGCCGCCAGCGCCAGGCACACACGACCCACGCCGACCTCGGCAACCGCGCCGGCAAAGCCCACGACGCCCATCATGCTCGACACAAACCAGATGCAGACGGTGATCACAGTGGCGGCCGCAAACACGGCGAGCGAACGCCGGCGCTCGGAGATTGGGCCGGCATCCATACGACGCACGCGCTCGGGCTCGTTCATGCCCGAGAACACCAGCCCCACCGATACGATGACCGACGAGATAATCGCGTACGCGCCAAAGTTGAAATACGACTTGAGCATGGCGGCGGCAGTCGAACCAACCTTGACCTGCTCAATCTGGACCTCGGCGCGCTTGGCGGCGGCATGCTCGGCGGCCTTGGCGACGCTACCATTAGAGGCGGCGGGCTCTAGGGCCGCTGCAGCGCCCGCGAGCGAAATCCAGCGCGAGGCCTCAGCAGACGAAAGCGCCGCCACCATGGTGCCGGCACCGTAGGTCACATCGAGCTTGGGCAGGGCCTCCCCCGCGCGGGCGGCCGCGACCAGGTCGTTCTCAAACCCCTCCGGGATAAAGAACACGCAGTCGGCGCTACCCTTGGCGCTGTTGCTCTTGGAGAGCGCGTCCGCAAGATCGTAGGTATCGTCGCCGACGCCCGTGACCAACTCAAAGCGCGACCCCAGGTGCTTGGTGAGCGCATGCGAAAGGTCGCTGTCGTCGCGGTCGACCACGATCACGTTGGCATCGTAGGGCTCGTACTCGGTGAGCTGCGACGAGTTCCAGCTCACCGATGCCGCGATGAATACGCCCATGAGCGAGATGAACACCGTATAGATGAGCAGGTAGAACGGGTGCGCCAGCGCCATGCGAAGCGCAGTCTTAAAGGTGCTCATAGCAGCTCCTTCCAAAGGTCAGCGTGGCGGCGGCAACGAACAGCAGCGCCATAAGGACCAGCGCGCCGGCGCGAACGACAAAGGGGCCCAGGTTCTCAAAGAAATACAGGCGGTTGAACATGTCGCAGATGAGCTTGACGGGGTTGAGCCAGCACTCGGCCGGGCAGGCGCGGGCGACGTCGTCGGCAAGCGCCATCGCCGGCTCGCCGTAGAGGCCGGCGAACAGGGCGCACGTGGTAGCAAAGCCCGTGAGGATGCCGGACTTGGACGCCTTGCCGCCCTTAACGGGAAGCGTGCCCACAAAAAGGCCCAAGCCCGTGGCGGCAAGCGCGGAAGCGGCGCCACCCACCAGACACAGCCCCTCGCGCCCGCCAAAGTCGACGCCCACGACCAGGCGCACGTAGCCGATCGCGATCGTCATCGAGGCAAAGGAGACCAGCCACGAGCCGACAAAGATGCCGGTCAGCGATGCCGTCTTGGAAAGACCGCCCACACAGCGACGTGCGCCAAGGCCCGACAGATTGGGCTGCAGGTCGACGACGCTCAAGGCGGCAAACTCCGCAGACATCATCGCGACCAGGCCAAAAAGCGCGTAATAGTAGACGACCGTGCCATCGGGCGTGGTGCGTGTCAGGCTTACGCGGCGGGTACCGCCCTCGAGCGATAGAGTGCGCGCAACCGCCTCCGGGTCGGCGAGCGCCGCCGGGTTGTCCTGGGCAATCTGGGACATGAGCTCGGCATTTTGTGTATACGAGCTTGCCACCGTCTCCAGAATACTGCGGTCGGTGAGCACCGACGTCGCACGCGAGCTGCCATAGCTCGAAAGCAACGTGAGTTTGGGCGTGCCCGCATCGTCGACCGCATAGATGCCCGCGACCTCGCCGGCCTTAAGCGCACGGTTCGCATCGGCTGCGTCGTCGAGCTCGTGGATCTCGAGCAGCTGATCGCCGCCTTCCTTGGCAAGCGACGTCGCCACGCCCTTAAAGGTCGAAGCGTCCCAAGCCTCGTCCGCCACGACGGCCACCGGCACCGGGTCGACCGTGCCGTCGGAGCTGAGGTTCGCAAACATAAACATGAACATCGTGGAAAGTACGATGGGAAAGAGAGCGCCCCAGACCCACGTGCTCGGCCGGCGCAGCAGCGTCTTGACCGTAGTGATGATGGTGTTGAACATGACTGCCCCCTAGTCGCGCAGCTCGCGGCCGGTGATCTCGAGGAACACGTCGTTGAGGGTCGGTGGCTCGCTCCACACGCGGCCGAGCGCCACATCGGCGGCGCGCAGCGTGTCGAGGATGTCGACCAAATTGTGCGGGCTCGCTTCGCAGGTGCAGACGATCTCGCCGCCGGACAGCTCAACCGAAAGCACGTGCTCGAGGGCGCGCAGCCGCTCGACCGTGGCGGTCTCTACGGCGCCAACCTCGACAGTCACGCGCTCGCCCATCTGAATCATGCGCTTGAGCTCGTCGTTGGTGCCCTGCGCCAGCACGCGCCCGCCGTCCATGATCATGATGCGGCTGCAGATTTGCTCGACTTCCTCCATGTAATGGCTGGTATACACCACTGTGGCGCCCTCGTCGCGCACGCGGCAGATGCCCTCCAGGATGGCGTTGCGGCTCTGTGGGTCGACCGCCACCGTGGGCTCGTCAAAGAAGATGAGCTCGGGCTTGTGCGCGATGCCGCAGGCGATGTTGAGGCGACGCGCCAGGCCGCCCGAGAGCTTGCCGGGGCGGAACTTGGCAAAGTCGCCCAGCCCGACAAAGTCGATCGCCTCGTTCACCAGCGCGCGACGGTGCTTGCGGTCGTTGACGTAGAGGCTGCAGAAATAGTCGATGTTCTCGCGCACCGTGAGCTCGTCAAACACCGCCACCTGCTGCGGCACCACGCCGATGCGGCGCTTGAGGTCGTAGCGGGCGGGCGCCATGGGCTCGCCGAACAGCTCAATGGTGCCTTTGTCGTAGGCAAGCAGCTGCAAAATGCAGTTGATGGACGTGGTCTTGCCCGAGCCGTTGGGGCCCAGCAGGCCAAAGATCTCGCCGGGGGCGATGCTCAGGTTAAAGTGGTCGAGCGCAATAAGGTCGTCATAGCGCTTGACGAGGTTTTCGACGTGAACGATGTCTGTCATGAGGCGGCCCTTCCGTTGATTGCGGCCCGGTACGATTGCATCATCGCAGGAGCCGCCGGCGCGCACCAGTGAGCTTTGTCACGAGTGCGGGGTCTTTGTCGTGCGGCCTGCCGACGCCCCCGCTTTGCTGCGCGGGAGGAATGTCACGGTTGCGCAGGCGGCCCCTCCACCATGCGCGGCTTCGCGTACAATACCCGTATGAACAGGCTTTTCGACAAATCGATCGTGCTGGCGTGCTGCATTGCGGCCGCCATGGGCCTTGCTGTGGACGCTCGCCTGGTCGCGGCGTTTTGCCTTGGCGTTATTGCCACCTCGCTGGCCGAGGTCGTACAGGGGGAACGCACACGCCACGCAAGCGAGACCGCAAGTTACGCTTACATCATCGCGGCTGTCTTCGTGCCGACGTTTGTGCCGTTTGCGCCTCTCGCCCTCTATGACATCGCGCGACGCGTGCGCCGTGAACGCATCTGGCCCGCGCTGGCGATTGGCGCCGTGTTTGTCTGCGCGCTTGCCGCGGACCTTCGCACCGACGCGCTCACCGCCCGAACGCTTCTGCTGACCGCCATCCTTTCGGTTGCCGCCACCTTGCTATCGCTACGTACCGCCCAGCTGGAGCGCGAGCAGCAGCGCATGCGCCGTACCCGCGACGAACTGCAGGAACGAGCCCTCGCGCTCGAGGCGCGCAACCGTGATCTTGCCGATCGCCAGGACTACGAAGTCGAGCTCGCGACGCTCGCCGAACGCGCCCGCATCGCGCGCGAGATCCACGATAACGTCGGGCACCAGCTCACGCGTGCCTCACTGCAGGCCGAAGCCTTGCGCGTGGTCCACGCCGACGAGCCCGGCGTCGCCGCCGATTTCGCCGACGTCAAACGCACGGTTGACGAGGCGCTCCAGCTTGTGCGCACCAGCGTCCACGCGCTCAACGACAACGCCGTCGACCTTTCCGTGCAGCTCGAACGCATTGTTGAAGGCGCGCGCTCGGACGGCGGCCCGCAGATTGAGCTTGAAGTTTTGGCCGAGCATGCGCCCGCAAATGTCGCCAACTGCTTTGCGGCGGTGCTGCGCGAGGCGCTTTCCAACGCCATGCGCCACGCTTGCGCCCAGACCGTCACCGTACGGTGCATGGAGCATCCGTCGTTTTACCAGCTCATCGTTACCGACGATGGCGCGGACGGGGTCCAAGCAAGCGGCCGCGGCGCCACGGAGGGCATGGGGCTCGCCTCCATGCGCGAGCGCATCGAGGCGCTTGGCGGCACCTTCACCGCCGGCCCGCGTGCCGGCTCCCCCGGCTGGCGCGTGTTTGCCACCGTTCCTAAGCAGCAAGGAGATGACGCCCGATGAGGCTCATTGTTGTCGACGACGACCGCTTGGTGGTCGATTCGCTCAAGATTATCCTGGGCGCCCAGCCGCAGATCGAGGTAGTGGGCACCGGCGCCAACGGCAACGACGCGGTTTTGCTCTATGCCGAACACGCGCCTGATATCGCACTGCTCGACATTCAGATGCCGGGGCGCGACGGACTTTCGGCGGCACGCGAAATCCTTGAGCGCGACCCTGCGGCGCGCGTGGTGTTTCTGACGACATTCTCGGATGACGAATACATTGTGTCGGCGCTCAAACTGGGCGCGCGCGGCTACTTGATTAAAACCGACGTCGCTGCCATCCCTCCCGCGTTGACGCAGGTCATGGATGGCAAACGCGTGCTCGAGGGCAAGGCGATCGAGGACATCGATTTTGACGGAACGGGCATCGAGGCGGGCACGCCCCGCCGGCCCGCGGCCTTTGTCAGCCTGACCGACCGCGAATTCGAAGTCGCCGAGCTCATCGCCCGCGGCCTCGACAACAAGAAGATCGCTGCCACCGCCTATATGGGCGAAGGCACCGTGCGCAACCACATCAGCTCAATCCTAGCCAAAATGGGGCTACGCAACCGCACCCAAATCGCCATCGCCTATCTGCGAGGCTAGCCGCTGGCTGCCGCCAATTTGATGCCATTTCAAAACTATGCCGGTTTACTACGATGAACCGCATATCTCCGACCACGGCAAATTGCGCACTTACAAAACCGCAGGTAGAACACTTGCGATATTTGCAAAAATGCTGGTGTGGTCAGGAATCTCGGATTCATCGTAGTAAACCGGCATAGTTTTGTTCGGGCGGCCCTGCACGAGTGTCTCCGCCAGCCTCGCGGGACCAAAATGAGCCGTTTTCCTCCGTCCCCAAGGGATCAGCCGAAACCGCTCGCCACGAAACCTGCCCATCTACTACGTTTGACTCGATACCCTTGACCATACCCGCTTTTCATGAAAAACCGCAGGCGTTCTACCTGCAGTTTTTATTTCGCATTACTTGCCATGGTTGAGGGTAGCGGCTTAAACGTAGTAGATGAGCCCATTTCGTGGCAGACGGGTCACGCGGCAGCCCTCGCAAGGCCAAAATGGTCCGTTTTCCTCCGTCCACGGGAGTTAAAGGGCTGTTACGGATATGGTGCTATTTCAAAACTATGCCGGTTTACGGGGCTAAAGTCGGGACCCTCATCCATACCTTCATTTTTTGGAAAACGGCAGGCTATCTACCTGCACTGATAATTGTTCTCGGGGGAAGCGGGCACTGCGGGGCGCGGCAA
>DXZR01000038.1:4450-22194 GCA_019419555.1 Collinsella sp. | reverse complement strand
AAGAGAAGAGGCGGGGCATGCCCCGCCTCTTACACCACATCTCTGCGCGCTACCCCTCGGCAGCCCCCGTGGTCAAAAAATGCCAAATATGAGTACTGTCACCAATTTAGTGGCAGCAAATTTCCCTGTAACGAGTGCCGAAAATCCCCATTTGCCCAAAAGCAAGACAACATTATTCCCCATAAGTTCAATAAAATAGGCTTCCTAACGATAATGGATACCGTTAGGAAGCCAAAAAGACGTAAGACATATGTGACTATCTTGGCAACAGTACTCATATTTGGCATTGTTTGACCACGTGGTATATAGCTAACCCCCTCAAACAGCCCAAAACGCCTATTTCGATGCGCGCTCCGCCGCCTCAATCACGTGTTTGGCGAGAATCGCGGTGGTCACAGCTCCCACGCCGCCCGGCACAGGCGTGATGGTGTCAACAACCGGCTCTGCAGCATCAAAATCAACGTCCCCGACCAACTTGCCAGCGGCCTCGTCCCAATTAATGCCAACATCGATGATTGTCTGGCCCTCGCGAACCGCGTCCACACCAATCGTGTGCGCGCGCCCAACGGCCGCAACCACAATATCAGCCGCACGGCACTCGGCAGCAAGGTCGCGCGTATGCGTATGGCACGTCGTCACGGTGGCATTGCGCGCCGTAAGCATGGCGGCAACGGGACGCCCGATCACCAGCGAGCGCCCGACCACAGCAACCTTAGCTCCATCCAGCTCAACGCCGTAATGATCCAGCAAAGCAAGCACAGCTTCGGCTGTGCAGGGGGCAAAACCCTCGCCGCGCCCCGAAAGCGTGGTGAGCAGCGAAGCCGGCGTCATGGAGTCAACATCCTTGGCGGGATCGAGCGCTGCGGCGACGGCGTTCTCGTCAAGGCCGGCGGGCAGCGGGCGGAACATCAGACAGCCATGAACAGCCGAATCGGCATTGATGTCCTCGATAGCCGTCAACAGCTCGTCCTGCGAAACATCGGCAGAAAGCAAAACGCGACGAGCCTCAATCCCCACTTTTTCGCAGCGCTTGAGCGCACCGCGCTCGTAGGATAGGTCGTCCTCGCGTTCACCTACACGCACAATAGCCAACGTCGGAACAACGCCCCGCTCGCGCAGGGCTGCGCAGCGAGCAGCAAGTTCCTCAGTCAAAGCGCGAGCAACGGGAGCACCCTTCAGCAGTTCAGCCATGGCTATCCTCTCTTCCTTGCAGCGTCGGAGGCGCGGCGCGCCAGCGCCTCGGCGCGCGGCAACCATGTGTCGAGCAGCTCATCACACGCCGTCTCGAGCTCCTCGGCACGAACGCGATCCTTCATAGACGTGGTGTTCGCAAAGAGCGTCAAACTCGCGCCTTGCATAGCGGCACGGCAGAACACGGCGCCGCACGCCACATCGGACAGCAGCTGACGCGAACCCTTGTCGGCCATGTCCTCGAGCAGCGCCAGCGCACGCCCGCAGGCATCCATAATGCGATACGGCGGCAGAGCGGCCACATGCAGCGCATCCTGAATCGCGGTCGCTCGAGCCGGATCGTCACGCGGAATACCGTACGCCGCGGACACCTGCCCGTAGGCACGAACGTCCTCGGCAACCAGACCCACAAGTTCCTGCGCCAACTCATCCGCCTGGGCAAACGCGCGCGTCAGATCGTCTGCGCGATCGGCAAGCGCGGGGTTTGTCGCCCCATAGCGGGCAACCATTCCGCAAAGCGAGGCGCCCAGCGCACCTACAAAGGCGCTCGCGCTGCCACCACCGGGAACCGGCTCGCGCGCGGCCAGCGCCTCGGCAAAACCGCGACAGGTTTTATCCATCATCTCTTGGCTCATACGCACACGCACCTTCAAGTCATATATATCGGTCGGGCGGCCGACGCCGGCCGACCGCATCGATCACGTAATGGTGCTAAGTCTAGCCCATAAGTACGCGAGCGTCAGCGCACCTGGCCATCGCGGATTTCTATGGCACACGATAGGCCATGCCAACGCAAACATGGGACACATGGCCCACCTTTCGAGACTCCCGAGCAGCACAAGCTGGGGCATATCTATAAGTAAGGAACCCGTTGGGGAACGGCCGCGCAACGGCCACAAGCGATGAACGGAGGCATAAGTCGCACAGTACACAGAGACATCCGCCGCCAGCGCAATCAGTACCCCAACAGCATGCGGCGCCGTGATGTCATCAGCAGACAAGGAGGACGCCACCATGATGAAAAAGACCCTATCAATCCTTTCCCTTTGCATCGCCCTCTTTGCCGCGCTCGCCCTTGTGGGCTGCGGCGGGAGCGCATCGGGCGGCGGCAGCGCCCCCAAGAGCGAGAGCAAGGAAAAGGCCCCCGTCGCCAAGAAGACCGACTACATCTGGTTTAAGGTCGAGATGCCCGAGGGCGTCGGCGTAAGCGACTCTGCCGGCAAGAATGCCGACAGGGTCCAGCTCACCTTCCCCGAAGACGAGAACGCCTCGGCCGATCGCTTTATCCCCGTTTGGAAAAAAGCGCTGACGGCCGAGGAATCCCACGCCGACCAGGCGGAAAAGAAGGGGGATACGTTCCAGTGGAAGGATGGCGGGTCCGTCGAGTATAACGGCAGGACGTGGCTCGTCGGAACATACGAGGACAACAGCGGCATCTCAACCATGCTTTTTACCGATGTTGAGCCGGGAAGCGTCTACGTCCTCATCTCGAACTTCGACCAGCACAAGAAAGAAGCCGAGGCACTCCTCAACTCCATCGAGTTCCCCGATGACATGGAAGAGGCAGTTTCCGAGGCACGCGAAGTCGAGATTTCGAGCATCGAGATCAAGTAACGGGACACCCGCACGCGCCTACGCGCACCCGCGCACATGCGCCCCATTAAAACAACGGGCGCCCAACCCGGGGAGGGCCGACAGCACCGGCCCTCCCCTCTTTTGGACCCGTGCATATTGCCACTTAACGGCGCAAATCCGGCCCTCAGAATGGGACACATGGCCCACCCTAGCGAGCCGTCCACGCGTACAGTAAAGGCAGGTAATCCATGGGCGGTTACAGATCGAGGAGGACACGACCATGAAAAAGAAGGCCTTTGCGATTCTCACCCTCTGCATAAGCCTCTTTGCCGCAGTTGCCCTGGTGGGCTGCGGTGGCAGCGGCGGCGCTACCGGAAGTGGCGGTGGCGGTGGAGCAGAAAAGCCAGCCGTGGATATGAGGACCGACTTCATTTGGTTTAAGGTCGAGGTCCCCGAGGGCGTCGAGATCACCGACGTCGCAGGCGACGCCGCCGACAGGGCCCAGTTTAAGTTCACCGAGAGCGAGCACGCCAGCGATCGCTTCATCCCCGTCTTCGACTCTGACAAGAACGCCGATGAACTGTTCGACTACGAGGCAAAGTGGAAGGCCAACTCCGGATGGACCGAGAGCGATCCCGTTAAGTACAACGGCAAGACCTGGCGCAACGCCTACTTTACGCACTCGGGCGGCGTGACGACCGAGTACTTCACCGACGTTGACGGTGGCAGCGTGTATGTGCGCATCGACAACGTCGAGGAGCACAAGGACGCCGTCGAGACCATGATGAAGTCCCTGGAATTTGCCGATGACATCGCCGAGGCCAAGACCGAGGCCATGGACGTCAAGCTCGACGATATCGAGATCAAGCGTTAAGCGACTGGCGAGCGCAGCGGGAAACACGGGCGCAGTGCAAACAAGCGACGGTACCCCAGCGCTTCGTACCCAGGGAGGGCCGGTAAACCGACCCTCCCTTTCTTATGCCGGTAGCCAACGAACGCGAGGATGCCGGACGCCGGAACCGCTCCAAATGTAGCAACAGTACGAAAACGACAAGCACCCCAACACGTCCGCCCGCCGATTTATTGCGCCGCGCAGATAATTAAACCAGCATCTTTAAACATCTGAGCAGTATAGTGACCAAAACTATCGCATAACCGCACTCTACGAATGGAGAAGTTATGACCGAACACCACGCCATCAGTCGCCGAGCATTTACGTTGGGCCTTGGACTCGCGGCGTTGTCGCCACTTGCAAGCCTGCCCGAAACCGCGGCATTGGGCATTGGCCCACGAGCGGCATTTGCAGACGACACTGCCACAGCGTCGGTCAGCCTCGACAATTTCGTCATTCGCCTTCGCCCCGCGGGCTATTTTCGTACCGCAAGCGTTAACGAAGACGGCAACGTCATCGGCAACGTCTGCCATCTGTTTAATGACGGCACGTCCAGCAAGCTCATCCTTGAGAACGTAACGACCAAGAATGACGATACAAACTGGTATGCTATCCGCACCTTGCTCAATTTCGAAGAGCATAAAAAGACGGGCTACAGCATTTAGTCGGTCGATGGCGACTCGGACAAAGACGGAAAGGTCATCCACGTATGGAGCGGCGAGTATGACAACAAGCCCAGCCGCGCTTTTGCGTTCGAGCGGCAATCAAACGGAACCTATATCATCCGAGACCGCACGGTCGAGAAAGAAACCGAGAAAAAAGACATTAAGTACCTGGCAATAGAATCGAACGGCGAAGACCAGGACAACAATAAGATCTGCCATAAGAGTAAGAGCATTCCGTGGGAGCTCGAACTTATCGGTTACGACATGAAAAAGAACGATGCCACGGTTAGCAGCCTCGACTGGATCACGTACAGCAGCTACGTCGATGGGCCATGTTGGATGAAATACGTCGACGACAACAAGTTCCTCGACGAGCTGAGCATCCCGGGTACGCACGATTCGGGCACCTGTAGCGTGGACAACGACACCGAGCCCCAATCCTCGCAAGTAAAATGCCAGCAGGATTACATTCCCACGCAGTTGCTCGAAGGCATTCGCTATTTTGATATCCGGCTCGGAAAGGGCGACAACCCTGGCATCTGCCACGGGGATTTCTACCTATTCAAAAAAGACGGGGACTATCTGCATCTCTCCGATGTCATGGGGTACTTTAAAACGTTTTTGAGCGAAAACCCGAGAGAAGCGCTTATCATGCTCGTATCGCGCGGCAACGACGAGGCTACCGATGACAGTGTTACGACGGCTTTCGCCAAGGTTATGGGCGATAATCCCGATCTGTTCTACACGTCGAGCCATGTCCCCACGCTGGGCGAGGTTCGCGGAAAGATCGTTCTGCTGCGTCGATTTAGGCTCGCCGGCAACAGTGTAAGCGGCCACACGTGGGGCCTCGACCTTACCGAATGGGATGACAAGATCAAGGCTCACTCCGACAGCGCCACTATGTGTCTCGTCCAAGACGCGCGGGGCTTTGAAGCCGCGGGGGAAACAGGCGACAAAGAGCCCTATTGCACCAAGGTATACGCCCAGGACAAGTACAAACTCTCGGGAACCGACAAGCTCAGCTGGGTCGATAATGCGCTGAAGGAAACGACCGGGCGCACGCGCAACGAGGTAGATGTCGAGGACGATAACGGGGCCAAGGAGAAAGTCCTGGAGCGTTGCTGGTCTATCAACTACACCAGCTGCACGGGCTTGTCGCACGGAGGCAATCCTTTTACCTCGGCACGAGTAGTCAACGAGCATCTGTATAAGAGCCCGTACATCAATCCCAGCGGCATCGAGGATACAAAGTCAGATTACCTCAAGCACATTGGCATCATCGCATCCGACTTTGTTGATGCGGCGCTGGCCCGGAGCATCTATCAGCGCAATTACGATACGGAGCACAAGCAGACGGCTTCGTGCTACCTCCCAGCCCGCATGCACATGACATATGGCGACTCGCTGAGCGACGCCTCGCTCCAGGACGGCAAGACCGTTGGCGAGGGTCATTTCCGCCTCGTCGACAGCAGCAACGTACTCAACGTGGCGGCTTCGGGCCATGCGTTTGCCATCGAATATGTGGATGTCGACGCCTTGGGCAACGAGACCGTTACGGAGCTGCGGGGCTCCGTGCCCATCGATATCGATCCACGCGCGCTGACGCCCCATTTTGAGGGACTCGAAGGCCTTAAGGCCGGCGAAGACGTGCGCGCCAAGATTGCGGCATCACTCGAGGGCAAGCTCGAAACCGATGCCTGCACGGCCCAGCTCGAGTTTATGCACGGCGCGAACGGCGCTCCGGGCACAGCAATGGCCGAGGGCGAAACATTTGCCGCAGGAACGTACTGGGTGCGCGTGAACGGTCTCTTGGGCGACGCGGCGCAGAACTACACGCTCGCCAGCGACGGAGCCGCAAGCTTTACCGTAGCGGCCTCGGGCAGTGCAGGCGGCACCGGCAGCGGCACGGGTTCCAACGCAGACGGCGCCGACAAGAACGGCGGCGGCAACAAGAGCAAGGGCTCGACCGGAAAACTCGCCGACACGGGCGACGGATCTGGCGTTGCCGCCGGGCTCGCTGCCGCCGCCGTGGCGACAACGGTCGCCGGCGCGGCAATGCTTGCCAATGACCGCGAAGACAGTGAAGGCGCTAGCGAATAGGCAAGCCGGCCTTTTAGACACATCGACTCAATCGGGGGCGCAGGACACCGTTCTGTGCCCCCGATTTTTACCTTGGCCCGAACGCCGCTATCGGCTACATCACCATGTTCAGCGCGTTCACAAATTCCTGGGCCTTCGCACGGCTACTCAGGCTAAAGACGCAAGCGGTCAGCAGCCTGTTACGTAGGAAAACGTCGCGGCCCTTGATCCTGTTAACCCCCGTGATGTCCTTAAGGTAGACAATCTCGGTGTGCTTGCCACCAAAAGTGCCCTTCTTGAGCACCTCAATACGGTTGGGGTAGATCTTGACGTCTTTATACCCACCCGAACCCTTGTCCTGAAACAGCAAGGTGTTGTTGTCCATACGCGTCACTCCCGTGGGGTTCGCTAAAACTGTCTCTATGGCCACATTTTAGTCACCGCAAGGCCCCATGCGATGATGTCAGACAGCACAGCAATTCGTGTCCGCGCGAGGCTTTAAACTAAATTCGATAAAGATGCATTCCACAAGAGGAAAGCGGGGCGACAGTGATGGGCGAACTGGTAAACCGTGGAGAATCGGCAATCGTGCCCGAAGGTTTTTACAAGCAGGTCTCCTCGATTCTCAACGCCGCTCGCGACAAGGCCTATACCGCTGTTAACTTTGCGATGGTTGAGGCATATTGGGAGATCGGCAAGAGTATTGTTGATGAACAGGGCGGAGAGGAGCGCGCCAAGTATGGCGATGCACTGATCGACGAACTTGCCGTTAGATTGACTAAGGATTTTGGCAGAGGCTTCAACGCCAGAAGCTTAAGATACATGCGTCAGTTTTATCTTGCGTTCCCAATCCGGAACGCGCTGCGTTCCGAATTGAATTGGACACATTACCGCAGGTTATCGCGTATAACCGACCCTGATGCTCGAACATGGTACATGAACGAATGTGCCGATTCTCGCTGGAGCACGCGTCAGCTCGAACGCCAGATCAACACCATGTTCCGCGAGCACCTACTTGCCAGCAAAGACAAAGAGGCCGTCACCCAGGAAATCAAAAAGAGCGCCCCGACCCATCGCCCCGAGGATATCATCCGCGACCCATATGTACTGGAGTTTTTAGGTTTCTCGGACGATGCTGCGTTTCGCGAGAGCGATCTAGAGCAGGCGCTCATCACGCATCTTCAGAAGTTCCTGCTGGAGCTTGGCCGTGGCTTCGCTTTCGAGGCGCGCCAAAAGCGCATCACCTTTGATGGGCGCCATTTCTATATTGACCTTGTTTTTTACAACTATCTGATGCGCTGCTTCGTGCTCATCGACCTTAAGACGGACGATCTTACGCATCAGGACCTGGGCCAGATGCAAATGTATGTGAACTACTACACGCGCGAGCTCATGAACGAAGGCGACAATCCGCCCATAGGCATCGTGCTCTGCGCGGACAAAAGCGATTCGATCGTCGAGTACACGCTGCCCGAAGACAACGACCAAGTGTTTGCCGCCAAATACCTGCCGTATCTTCCAAGCAAGGAAGAGCTGGCGCGCGAGCTGAGTGCCGAGTACCGCGCCATCAACGAAGCGACTAATGGCGAAACGCAAGGGTAGCAGCACGTTGCGACCGAAACCATCGCAGCCGTCGCAGGCGCACTCGCGGTTGCGACGGCTGCTACGAAACAATACCGGTCATGGACGCCGGCAACGACATTCTAGCCGTGGCTGGCGAGCGTGACCTGACAGGCAAAGACGCGGCCTTCGTCTGATGTGGGTTCATTGGCTGCCACAGAAAAGGGCCGGTTGCAGCCGGCCCTTTAGACGATAGCGCCTGCGTTGCCCGCGCTTCCAAAGTTGACCGACTGAGGAGCGGGTTCCGCCGCACACCCTGATTTTACCCAGTGAGGCAGCTCTTTTGCAGCCGCTCCACTGTTTATTTACATCTGGCACCCTCAAACAATCAGACGGCAGCCCGCACTCCTGAGAGCCGCCCCATACCCCCGGCCATCACGTTACGGTGCCAACCGGCACCGCTCCCCTACTTCCCAAATAGCGCACCCAGCAGGCCGCGACGTTTGGGCTTCTCCTCTCGGTAGGAACCCTCGACGGCGGCTGCAACCTGGCGCGGTTGCTCGCCGCCTCCACGGCGCACGATCTGGTACAGGAACGGCGATTTAACGTATTTGACCTCGACGGGCGTGGCGTGCACGGTGCTCTCACCGGACAGATGCAGACTCGGGCTGAGCGGCGCCACAATATGCGTCTCGCGCTTGTCGCTAAACACCACCGCGGCCGCGCGGCCCGTCTGGCCGTTTACGGCGATGCGCACCTGCTCGCCGTCGCGGCTATCCGTTGCCGGACGGTCGACAAAGTACACCGGCACCATAACTAGGCCGTCCTTGTGCTTGCGGGCCTTGCGCGCCCAGGTGCGGATGCTCTTTTTATTGAGCCCCAGTACAGCCTCGGCGTCGTTGCCCGCAACGTCGAGCGCCAGCTTATCAATGACCACCTGGTCCTTGGTAGACGCATCGACGGAGACGACGCGAAAGTCGCCTTCCTGCATGGCGGGATCGAACGGACCGACCTTGGCAAAGTCCCACGGCTCCAAAATGCCCAGGAGGCGAACGTCCAGGTAGTTTGCCCTGGGATACGCCCAGTCGAGCACCTCGTAGTACACCAGGGTCTCCTTGCTCAGGCCCTTGACCGGGAAGGACGCCATCATGCGCAGGTCCGCCAGCGCCATGGGGAAATAGAAGAGCATCATGTCGTTTTGGATCGCATCTTCCACGTCGTGCCCGGCAAAGGCGTCGGGGTACTGGCGCACCAGCTGCAGTGCGTTGGCACGTGCCTGCTGCGGCGAGATTTCGCAGGGAATGCCCTGCTCCGGCACATACTCTGCACCCACGCCCATGGTCAGACGCTTGCTGAAGGTACCGGGCTTGAGCAGGTCGGCAATGCCGATCTTGTTGCCGCAGGACGGGCACTCAAACACACGCTGCGTTGACTCGCCCTCAAAGGACGCTCCGCAGAAGGGGCAAGGAATGCTCACATGCGTAGCCTCTTGGAACTCTTGCGCCGTGCCGCGATCCTCCCACAGCAGATGTTCCAGGACCGACTGATTGCGCCAGTGCGAATTGAAGAAATACCAGTCCGGGTCCTCCGGGCGCTCGAGTTGCGACACATGCGTGAGCTTGAGCAGTCCATCCACCACCGTCAACGGCGTATGGCGAATGCCCAAAGCGCTCTTGGGCTCTCCGGCGTCCGCCTGCCACGGAATGACCGCACCGCAATAAGCGCACTCAAAGCTGCGCTTAGCTTGGTGTGTGTACATAGGGCCGCCGCAGTTTTGACATTTAATGGCAAACATCTCGTCCATGGAAACGTCCTCCTTTGCACAGGGGCTGTCGGCATTAAGTATGTCGATCAAACAGGCACATGCCCATACCCATGTGGCCCAAAATGGACCACCCAGGCAGACGAGAAGGCTCGCTCGTTAGCACCGGCAGACTATTGCTGCATTTTCTGAGCATCGGTGCACGGCGCCCCCGCGCGAGCTACACTATCCCCTTAAACATGATTGTGAGGACGACCGCTATGCTATTTGTAAATCGGCTGGTACATACGCTTGTTCCCGGCAGCGAGGACGAGCCGGTCGATGCATCTTGCCGCACCAACGCGGGTTTTACCGCAAGCCTCATCTGCATTGGACTCAACATCACCCTGTGCCTGGCCAAGGGCATCGCGGGCCTGCTCGCCGGCTCCGTCTCCCTCATCGCCGACGCTTTCAACAACCTCTCCGATGCCTCGAGCAACATCGTGAGCCTGCTCGGGTTCCGCCTTGCCAGCCGCCCGGCAGACGAAGGCCACCCCTATGGTCACGGCCGCTATGAGTACCTAGCCGGCCTGTTCGTCGCCGTCCTGGTTTGCGCCGTCGGCATCAACCTGATCCTCGAGTCGGTCACCAAGATCATCAAGCCTTCCCCCACCGCTTACACGTTCATTTCCCTTGCGGCACTGGCTACGTCCATGCTCGTAAAGCTCTGGATGGCCGCGTTCAACCGCACGCTGGGTAACCGCATCGATTCCGAAACGCTCATCGCCACGGCGCAGGACTCCAAAAACGACGTCATCACCTCGGGCTCGGTCTTGGTGGCGGCGCTTATTTCGCAGACGACCGGCTTTGACCTCGATGGCTGGGCAGGCCTGGGTGTGGGCATCTTCATCTGCATCAGCGGCATGGGCCTAGTGCGCGACGCCATCAGCCCATTGCTGGGGCAAGCGCCCGACCCCAAGCTCGTCCAGGCAATCCGCGATAAGATCATGTCCTATCCGCAGGTCTTGGGCACACACGACCTGATGGTGCACGACTACGGCCCCGGTCGTCAGTTTGCCAGCGCCCACGTGGAGATGCCCGGCGAGGGCGACGCATTTGAGCACCACGAGATTTTGGACACCATCGAGCACGACATCAAGCGCCAAATGGGCATCGATATCACGCTGCACTGCGACCCCATCGCCACCACCAGCGACGACCTGCGCAGCTGGGTCAAGCGCGGCGTCATGCAGATCGATCCCGCGCTCTCCATCCACGACCTGCACGAGCACGACGGGTTCGTTTCGTTTGACCTGGTGCGTCCCGACGGCTTTGACATATCCGACGAGGAGCTGCTGGAGCTCGTCACGCGCATCGTGCACGAGCGCCGACCCGATGCCTCATGCGTCGTCACGTTTGATTCGGGCTTTAGCTCGCCCGAGCGTCCGGCCGAGCAGTTGTAGCCTGCTTAACAGCTAGTTTCCCTGCGCGCCCGAGATGCCGTTTTGCAGGGCGTTCCAGGCATCCGTCGCCAAGCCGCCCAAGTTCTGCGCGGTATCGCCCAGGTTTTGTGCCGTGTCGCCCAGCTCTTGCGCCTTGTCTCCCAACTCCTGCGCCTTGTTGCTCAAGTCCTCCAGCGTATTGGAACTCGAGCTGTCCGCGCCGCCCTGGTCGCCGGACGCGTTGCCCGACGAGCCGTCCTTGTGCGTGAGCTGAATTTCGAGGTTGCCGCTGTCGTTATAGTAGGCAGAAGTAACGACCCAGTTGGCATCGACGACGGGCGTTGAGCCATCATCAGTCAGGATCACGGCATTCGAAAGATCGGCGCCGCGCGACTTGAGAAGCTTCTTGGCGTTGGACCAATACTGCCCCGGGATATCGCTCAGATCGACGGTGCTAGACGAGGCGGACTCGGTTTGCTCGGCAGCGGTATCGGCCGTTGAGCTCCCCCGCTTGTTGAGCATGCCCGACACGATGGCAAACACAACCGACAGCGCAAAGAAAATCGCCAGCACGATGAGGATCTTCTTGATCACGCTCGACGAACGCGACGGCCTCTTCTCCTCGTCTTCGCTATATTGCGGAATCGACTTGGGGTACTCGCGATACGGCTCGCGCGACTCGTAGCGAGGCTGCGCCGTGCGAGGCATATACGTCGTCTGCTGAGGCTGCGGAATGGGATTCTGCGGCAGGTTGTCATAGGGATTCGGCGTCGAGGCAGCATAAGAATCCTGCGGCGTGTAATCAAACGGATCCGGAGCTGCGTTGCCATAGGGGCCTTGCGAAGATGCAGCGTAAGAATCCTGCGCCGTGTCGCCATAGCCCATAACCCGGGTGGGCTCGGCAGAAGGCTGCGTCGCGGCGGGGTCGGCATAACCGGGGTTGGGAACAACGCGGGTCGCATCGGCGCTATCGCCAGCCTGCGCGGAACCGTAGCCGCCCATCACGGTTGTCTTGTCCTGATCCATGCAACGATTCCTTTCCGTCGCGCGTGAGCCTCAAGTTATCCATGCATTCTACCCGCGCAAAAGCCTATGATGGGCAGAGTCCGTCGGTATCTACAAGACATGCGCGGGCCTAAGGATCAAAAAGCCCCGCCGGGCCTTGTGGGCACGGCGGGGCGGACAAGCAGCTATGGACAGCAGACTTAGAACAGGCCGGTGATGTTGCCGTCGTTGTCGACGTCGATGTTCTCGGCCGCGGGCACCTTGGGCAGACCCGGCATGGTCAGAACGCTGCCGGTCAGCGCGACCACAAAGTGGGCACCGGCGGAAACCTTGAGCTCACGCACCGTGATGCGGAAGTTCTCGGGAGCGCCCAGGGCCTTGGCGTTGTCGCTAAAGCTGTACTGCGTCTTGGCGACGCACACCGGCAGGTTGCCAAAGCCGTTCTCGCGCAGCTCGGCGAGCTGGCGCTTGGCGGCCGGCGTAAAGTCAACGCCGTCGGCGCGGTAGACCTTGGTGGCAACGGCCTCGAGGGCATCAGCGACATCAGCGCCGTCCTCATAGGCAAACTTGAGCTCGCTCGGCTGCTCAATCAGACGCATGACCTCATCGGCCAGCTCGAGCGCGCCCTCGCCGCCCTTGGCCCAGACCTCGGAAAGCTTAACGTTGACGCCGAGCTTCTGGCACTCGGACTCGATGAGTGCAAGCTCAGCCTCGGTGTCCGTCGGGAAGCGGTTGATGGCGACCACGCAGGGCAGACCATAAACGTTCTGGATGTTGTCGACATGACGCAGCAAGTTGGGCATGCCAGCCTTGAGTGCCTCGAGGTTCTCCTCGTTGAGGTCGGCCTTGGCGACGCCACCGTTGTACTTCAGCGCACGAGCGGTCGCGACGACCACGACGGCGCTGGGGCGAACGCCCGTCATGCGGCACTTGATGTCGAGGAACTTCTCGGCACCCAGATCGGCACCGAAGCCGGCCTCGGTAATGGCAACATCGCCAAAGCGCATCGCCATACGCGTGGCCATAATAGAGTTGCAGCCGTGGGCAATGTTGGCGAAGGGACCGCCGTGGACAAACGCGGGCGTGCCCTCGAGCGTTTGCACCAGGTTGGGCTTGAGCGCGTCTTTAAGCAACGCGGCCATGGCACCCTGGGCCTTAAGGTCGCGGGCACGGACGGGCTCGCCGGTAAAGCTATAGCCGACGACAATCTCACCCAATCTTTCCTTGAGGTCGCTGATGCTCGTAGACAGGCACAGGATTGCCATGACCTCAGAGGCGACGGTGATATCGAAGCCGTCCTCGCGCGGCACGCCCTGAGCCATACCGCCAATGCCGTCGATGACGTGGCGCAGCTGACGGTCGTTCATATCGACGACGCGCTTCCAAGTGATGCGCTTAACGTCAATACCGAGCTGATTGCCCTGCTGGATGTGGTTATCAAGCATGGCGGCCAGCAGGTTGTTGGCAGCACCGATAGCGTGGAAGTCGCCGGTAAAGTGCAGGTTGATATCCTCCATGGGGATCACCTGAGCCCAGCCGCCGCCGGCAGCACCGCCCTTAACGCCAAAGACGGGGCCGAGCGAAGGCTCGCGCAGGGCCACGGCACTCTTGACGCCGCGGCGACGCAGGCCATCGGCCAGACCGATGGTCGTGGTGGTCTTGCCCTCGCCCGCAGGCGTTGGGTTGATAGCGGTCACGAGGACGAGCTTGGCCTGGTGATCAGTCGGCTCGTTGAGCAGTGAATAGTCGACCTTAGCCTTGTCGAAGCCGTACGGAATAAGGTGCTTAACGTCGACGCCGGCGTTCTTGGCCACCTCGGTAATAGGCAGCGGCGTGACAGAACGTGCGATTTCGATATCAGTAGGCATGGGCGGTCCTTTCGTTACCGAATGAGAAAAAGACCAATTCAGCATAGCACGGGCGCGCAATAGTAAAACGCCCATAACCGATGAACGGCGATATGATTACCCGATGCCCAGCGATAGCCCAACAGCCCGCCAAAACAAAGCGCCCTAAACGGTAGGTTCAATCCCCAGGTGCTCAAAGGTGCGAAGGGTTGCCTGACGGCCCTGCGGCGTACGAATCATCAACCCGCACTGCAGCAAATAGGGCTCATAGACATCCTCGAGCGTGCCCGGGTCCTCGCCCACCGCGCTGGCAAGGGTCGTAAGTCCCACGGCACGACCGGAGAACGTCTTGGCGAGCGTCTCCAAAATGCGAATATCCATCCAGTCCAGACCGAGCTCGTCGATCTCGAAGAACTCGAGTGCCTGACGGCAGATATCGAGCTCAATGGGACCGTTGCCGCGCACCTGCGCATAGTCGCGCACGCGCTTGAGCAGGCGGTTGGCAAGACGTGGCGTGCCGCGCGAACGCGAGCCGATCTCGAGTGCACTGGGGTGGTCGATCGTCACGCCCAGGATAGTCGCCGAGCGCGTCACAATCTGCGCGAGCTCCTCGACCGTGTAGTAATCCAGGCGATATGAAATGCCAAAGCGGTCGCGCAACGGGCCTGTCAACATGCCTGAGCGGGTCGTTGCCGCTACCAACGTAAACTTGGGAATATCCAGGCGAATCGAGCGCGCCGCCGGACCCTTGCCAATCACGATATCGAGGGCAAAGTCCTCCATCGCGGGGTACAGGACCTCCTCGACCGAACGGTTGAGGCGGTGGATCTCGTCGATAAACAGCACATCACCCGGCTGCAAGTTAGTAAGGATGGCTGCCAGGTCGCCCGTGCGCGCGATGGCAGGGCCACTCGTGGTCTTGATCTGAGCGCCCAGCTCGTTGGCGATAACGGTTGCCAGCGTGGTCTTACCCAGGCCCGGAGGACCCGAGAAAATCACGTGGTCGAGCGTCTCGCCACGGCTCTGCGCTGCCTCGATGAGCACGCGAAGGCTCTGCTTGATATGCTCCTGACCGCAGTAGTCATCCAAGCGCTGGGGACGCAGGGTACGGTCGACATCGAGGTCTTCGGCCGTCAGCTCCGAGCCCACCATGCGCTCGCCGTGCGCCATGGATGCCGCCGGCGAGTTGCCGGGCGTCGCCCACAGGTCCTGAGAGTCATCGGCTTCCCACATCACGCATCCATTCCGAGTCGCTTAAGCGCCGCGCCGAGCAGATCCTCGACACGCATATTCTGCCCATCATACCCGCTCAGGGCAACATCGGTCTCCTGCGGGCTAAAGCCCATGGAAAGGAGTGCCGCACGGGCATCATCGATCGCCGAGGGAGCGGCAGCGGGCACGGGCATCGCAACCTGTCCGGGAATCACGTCGACCGGCACAAAGCCCTTATCCTTGGCAAAGGTGCTCTTGAGTTCCAGGATCAGGCGCTGAGCTGTCTTTTTGCCCACACCGGGTACCTTGGCCATGCCCTTGTCGTCCTCGGCCATCACCAGCGAATACAGCTGCCCCACGGTATAGGTGGAAAGCACGGCGAGCGCCAAGCGCGGGCCAACGCCCGAGACGGACACGAGCCGGTCGAACATCGTGCGCTCATCCTTTGAGGAAAAACCGAAAAGTGTCATGGCGTCCTCGCGCACCTGCATACGCGTGTAGAGGCGGACCTCGCCGCCGGGTGTCGGCAACGTGGCCGCAGTGCTGCCCGAGATGCCGAGCTCAAAGCCAACGCCCGACACATCGACGACAGCAGAACTCATCGTGGCCTCGACAAGCGTTCCGTGGAGCTGGGAAATCATCAGTATCCGGTTCCTCTCTGTTGATAGAACTCGCCACCGGTGAGGGCGCGGGTGCGGCTGAGGTTTACGTGGCATATGGCGCAAGCCAGGGCATCGGCGGCATGGTCGGGATGCGGGTCGCGGTCGAGCTGCGTGAGCGTGCGTACCATGTAGGCGACCTGCCGCTTGTCCGCGGCGCCGGTGCCCACCACAGCCTGTTTGATCTGCATGGGCGTGTACTCGCCAATCTCGAGCGCGCACTCCGAAAGCGCCACAAGCGCAGCACCGCGGGCATGCGCCGTGGGGATGGCCGAACGAACGTTGGCACCAAAGTAAATGCTCTCGATAGCAGCGGTATCGGGACGATAGCGTTCGACAACGCCCTTGAGGTCGCGGGCGATATGCGACAGGCGCACCGCGAGCGGGCTGCCCGCGCTGGTCTCGATGCAACCGTAGGCACGGCAGCGAACCTCGCCACGCCGCTCCTCGATAATCCCCCAACCCGTATGAGCCAAACCGGGGTCAATGCCCAAGATAACCAAGCCGACCTCCCCTCGCCACAAGCACAGCGCAAGACAAGACCCCGCGCATCATTCACGAACGTCTGTTCTAGAATAACACAACGGGGCCAAGATGCTTAGTTGAAGTATCGGGGTTGGAAGCGAATCCTATCCCATAGTTAGTTCTGCGAGAAAAAGGGGAACTGCCTCGGATCTACTGGCGGGTGCGGCATCGGGCCACCCTGGGGACTACCTTGCGAGCCGCCCTGACCGCCCATCATCTTATCGATGGCGTCCTGAACCTCGCCCTCGAACTTTTTCACTCCCTCGTGTAAACGACGCTGACCGTCCTCAGAGCGCAGCTCCTCCATCTGCTCGGGCGAAATACCCAACAGGTCACCCAATATGCCCATCATCTCGCCACGCATGCGCTCGCTTGTATCCTCGTCGGCAAAGCGGTTCACCTCGGCGCGCGCCAGCGCATCGACCGTCATGCGTTCCTTGCCGCTCAGTCCCAGATCGGACCACGCAAGCATGTACGGCCAGGCGCGCTCGGCAAACGAACGGGCCGAAACGATCGGCGCCGTCGGTAGCATGCGACGAGCAGCCTCACCTTGGCGCACGAGCATCAGCAGCAGCGAGCAGGCCTCGGGCTTGGCGGCGGCCATCGGGATGTCATCAAAGGGGCGGTTGCGGTCCACGTGCGACTCGAGCGCACCATCGACCTCGCCCGGCTCAAGCCCGCCCAGCAGCTGCGCCGCGCGATCGAGCATATCAACCGGGCCGGCGAGCGCCGAGAGTGCCTGCGCCAGCACGCGATCCATGCAATCCTCTACCGCGTTGAGCGTCACGAGCTCTTGGGGCACCACGGCCGAGGTGCGGTTGCGCACGCGTGCCACAAACTCGAGCGTCGACAGATACACGTCGCCAAAGGGCGCAAAATCGCCCTGGTAGCCGCCGGACAGCGCGGGCGCCGCCAGTGCATACTCAGTCTTGGAAAGCGGGCTCAACGCCATGGCGCCCAGCTCGAGCGCCGTATCCTCGAGCATCAGGCCCAGCGCGCGCGAACGCAGGCGCTCGGCATCGCCCGCCGACACGTCGCGGTCGAGCACGCGCTCCGCATCCGGCGCATCGCGCTCGACGGTGCGAATGTGCAAGCGCTCGGCGATTGAGCGAACAGCAGAACAGCGGGCGGTCTCGGCCTCCTCCTGCGCCGGCGTAAAGATGCGGTTGCGCCCCAGCACTAAGCCAATTACGTTACGAGGACCCAAGGCATCGACGGCAAGCGCTGCCAACAGGGACGACGGCAAATCGCCCTCGAGCGCCACCACGGCACGCGACGCACCGCGGGCGCGGGCATTGTCGCGCACGGCAAGCACCAGCGCCCGCGGTGCGTCGCGTGCCGTGGTGGCGCT
>DXZR01000038.1:0-4440 GCA_019419555.1 Collinsella sp. | reverse complement strand
CCCGCCACAGCCACTCCTCGGAGCGAAACTGGGGCAGCTCATGGTCCTCCAGGGCATCGAGCATCACGCCGCGCTGAATCTCCTGAACCAGCAGGCTCTCCTCAAAGCACGGCGCCTGGACCACCACGCGACCGCAATCGTCGAGCACAAACGACCCGCCGGTATACACCGACTCGTCATAGGCGCCGACCGGAGCCATGCAGGCAAACCATACGCTGCGCTTGGAGGCGATCTTGCGGTAAGCACCGCTGCGCACGGCGGCGACGGCGGCGGTCTCGCGATCGGTCATGTCAAACGCATTAAACTGGAAATAGGCAATGAGGTCGACGCCGGTCGGCAGCATCTCGAGCTCGCGATCCAGGTCAAACACCACGGCGATGCGCACGCCGTCCACGTCAAACACCGGAGGCGCCCAACGCGCGTCGTTGTTCTCGCCACGCTGCAGGGCAATGCTTGCGCGCGCTGGCACCACGCGACCGTCTTTGAGCATCATGTAGTCAAGCAGGGGCTGGCCCTCAAACGAAACCGCAGAGGGCACGATGCAGATCATGTCGAGCTCTTGGATGCGCTCGGCAACACCGGTCAGGCCCATCAACATATCGTGCTCAAAGTCGGCAGTGCCCACCAGGCCGCCGGGCAGAGCACCCATAAAGAGCGGAGCCGGGACGCACAGTACGCGCGCCCCGCGCTCGTGGGCCAAACGGGCTTGATCCTCGATGCGACCGCAAATGCCCTCAATATCACCCAGGCGCATATCGATCTGTGCAAGTGCGAGCTTCATGGCCCAGCCCTTTCCGTCGTAAATCGTCGTTGTCGTAGTAAAAGCGCCGGCCGCATAATGCAGCCGGCGCTCGCATGTGCATATGCTAGCTATGATACCCCGAGCGGGGGCGCGCTCCTAGAACGTCGCGGACCACAGCCCATGCAGGTTGCAGTAGGCATAGACGGTACCGGTCTTGGAGCCGCCAGCGAAAAACGTCGTGGGCTTCATGCCGGGCTCAAGGTAATGGACCTCCAGGCGGCCCTCGGCCTCAAGCGCGATCCACTCGATGTAGTGCTCGGGCAGCATGGGGTGCTCCGTCGAGCCCACACGTGCGCGAATGACGTGGCCGTCGCGCTCGATCTCGACAACAGGCACATGCTTCTCGTGCGCCGCATCCTCGGTGTTTGCCGTCAGCTCCGTGCAGCCGGCAGGAGTTGCAACGCCGTCGCCAAGGGCGGCAACGAGCTTGCCGTCGGAGTCCTTAAAGAATTTCGCCATGATGTTCTCCTTTGCTGATGTGCCGATGTTCTTGATGGTTCTTATGCCCAAAGGCAGGCAAACCATCCACGGCATGGCAAATGAACACATAACGAGCGAGGCTAGCGACCGTCGCCACCGAGCAGCGCCAGAACATCCTCGCGCGTAAACAGTGCCGACGAGATACCATCGCCGCCGAGCACGCTGTTGACCAGATCGCGCTTGGACTCCTGCATCTGCATAATGCGCTCCTCGATCGTGTCCTTGGCGATGAGTTTGTACACGGTCACGGTGTGCTGCTGGCCAATACGGTGGGCACGGTCGGTCGCTTGGTCCTGCGCCGCCACGTTCCACCACGGGTCGTAGTGGATGACCACGTCGGCAGCCGTCAAATTAAGGCCCACGCCGCCCGCCTTGAGCGAAATCAAGAACACCGGCACCTCGCCTGCCTGGAACTGCGCAACCATCTTGGCGCGGCTCTCCTTAGACGATGCGCCCGTGAGCTTAAGGAAGGCGATGTCCTCCTTGGCCAGGCGCTTGCCAATGATATCGAGCATGCCCGTAAACTGGCTGAACAGCAAGATGCGATGACCGCCGTCGAGCGCGCCGTGAACGAGCTCCATACACGTATCGAGCTTAGCGCTTCCCGCCTTGTAGTCCGCATAGTGCAGATGCGGGTCGCAGCAAATCTGGCGCAGCTTGGTGAGCTCGGCAAGTACCTTGAGCTTGTCTTTCTTAAACTCCCCCGCCTCGCGGTGCTGCACTTGTTGGGCAATGCGGTCCTGGTTGGCCAGGTAGAGCTTGCGCTGCTCTCCGGTAAGTTGCGCCATCACCGTATCCTCGATCTTCTCGGGCAGGTCGGCCACCACGTCTTCCTTTACGCGACGCAGCACAAACGGCGACACGAGCGCCTGCAGACGAGCGGCGCTGTCACCCTCGGCATGCTCGACGGGACTCTCAAAGCGCTTGGCAAATGAGTCGCGCGTGCCCAGAAGGCCCGGCATCAAAAAGTCGAAGATGCTCCAGAGCTCGGACAGGCGGTTTTCGATGGGCGTGCCCGTCAGGGCAAAGCGCACGCCGGCCGGCAGGCGCTTGGCGGCGCGCGCTACCTGCGTGAGCGGGTTTTTAATGTACTGGGCCTCGTCGAGCACCACGCGGGCAAAGTCCTGCTCGGCATACTCGTCGATATCGCGGCGCATGAGGTCATACGACGTCACGACCACGTTATGCTCGTCGGCTCCGGCTATCTGCACGCGGCGCTGCGCTTTGGCGCCCACAATGGCACACACATCAATCGAGGGGGCAAAGCGCTCCAACTCGGCAGCCCAGTTGTACACGAGCGACGCGGGGCATACCACGAGCGTGGGCTTGGTATCCCCCGCCTCCACGCGCGCCAGAATGTGCGCAATCATCTGCAGTGTTTTGCCCAGGCCCATATCGTCGGCCAAGATGCCGCCAAGGCCCAGATGCTCGAGCGAACCGAGCCACTGGTAGCCGTCAATCTGGTAGCCACGCAGCGTGGCCTTAAGCGAGACGGGCACCGTAAAGTCCATCTTGCCGAGCGTGTCCAGGCGCTCGACGGTACGGCGGAACGCGGCGTCGCGATCAGCCTCGAGCGCCGGCGTGCGCTCGAGCATGCTGTCGACAAAAAGGGTACTCGACGCGGGAAGCGACACGCCGTCGAGCAGGTCGACAGCATCGACGCCCAAGTCCTCGGCAAGGCCAAACGCAGCGCGGGCACCTTCATCCAGGCGAACGATGTCGCCGGACGTAAGTCGCGCGAACGTCTGGTGGCGCTTGTAGGAGTCGAGGTAGATAGCAAGGTCTGCCGCCGAAAGGCCGCTTGCGCCCAGTTCGACGTCGAGCAAGTTGCTCTTGACGGTGGCGCGCACCGAAAGCTTGGGCGCGGGGCGTACCGAGATCTGGCGCAGGCGATCGCTGAGCATGACCTCGCCCAGCTCGGACAGGGCAGACAGGCCCTCGGTCAGCAAGTGGAACAGGCGGGCGTCGTCGCGTTCCTCAAACGCCAGGCCGCCCTCGTAGAAATCGAAGTACAGGGCCGCCGTGTCCATAACGCGAAACTCCGCCACCATATCGCGGGGCGGAACGCCGGGGCGTTGTTCTTCGAAGGGACTGCCCGGAGCACCAAGACTAAAGAGATCTGCCGACCAATCGCCGTAGGTCACCGTAATCTTGCAGGTCACAAGACCATCGTCGACGCCAATCGCCATGGCAAAACTCGGCTCGGGTGCCACGGCGTCGAGCGCGGCGGGAGCGGTCAGGTCGGTATAGTCGCGCAAGATAGGCAGCGCCATGCGGCAAAACTCACCCACCTGGTCGGCGGCGATATGGACCGGCGTGCGGCAGGGCAACAAGTGCGAAAGGAACGGCGCCGCATGTTGGGCAAACGCCGTGTCGGTACGGCGCGCGCGGCGCGTATCGACCAGATAGGCTGCGTCGCCCGCGACAAAGCAGTACATATCGGCCGGCAGGCGCAAGTCGTAGCTGCCTCCCGCCGCCGGTGCAATCTTGGCGGCAAGAAGCGGCGGGCGCTTAGCCGGGACTTCGCCCTCCCCCTGCGGCGACGGCTCGACTGCCACCTCGCAGGAGCGATGCGTCGTCGTCCCCCGCGACCAAGCGGGCTCAAAGGACATGGCCCTGCCGCGCAGCAGGTCCAGCACGGACACGACGGAATACTCGGATACCGGCAACTGACGCTCGGCGACAAAGCCGCTGCGGGCAAAGTCATACGATGCCGAGCGCGAGCTCGTAATATCGCCTAGGTAGGCGACCGTCATTGCGATAAAGTCGAGCAGCTTTGTCGACACGTCATCGAAAGCCTCGGGCACATGGACAAACGTAAGCTTCTTGCCATAAGAGAACGTACCGCCGCGCACATAGGCATCGGCCATGCCGTCGATATCCTTAACCACGTAGGACACCGAACCGCAGCGAATGCGAAACTCGAGCGCCCAGTTAAAGCGATCGGCAAACAGCGGATTGTAGTACGGCACCAGCGAGGGCTCCAGCACCGCTTTGGGCGCATCGGGGTCAATGGTGCCGGCGAGCTTGCGACGCATGGCCACGAGCTCATCCATGCGCGCGTCCGAAAGATCGGAAAGCGCCGCCACAAGGCTCGGGCTCGTGGGGACGGGCGCCGGGAAGGGAAAGTTGGGGTTGACCGCAGATGCGGTGGGCGC
>DXZR01000037.1 GCA_019419555.1 Collinsella sp. | reverse complement strand
TGAGCACCAGGCGGCCGAGCATGGCGAAGCCCATGGCCGGCAGGATGTTGGCGGCCACGCCAAAGCCGGCAAGGACAAAGGGCGGGATGAAGTCGAGCATGCCCTGGATGGCGTCAGCACCCAGATAGAACGACAGCGAGCACAGCAGGAATGCCATGATGACACCGGTGGAACCGATCAGGAAGTGCATCGCATAGACACCCTTAAGGTTGCCCTGGCCGGAGAAGACGTCGGCGCGGTCAACCAGGATCGGCAGGGCGGCGTTGAGGATGTTCTTGATGGCAAGGCACAGCGTGGCGATGGGCATGGCAAGCGCGATGGCTGCCTCGGTGCTCTGGCCCAGCTGGATAGCGAAGGCACAGGCAAGCACGCCGCCGATCGTCTCATCAGGCGGCACGTAGGCGCCGATGGAGATCGAGCCCATGAACAGCAGCTCCAGGCTCGCACCGATCGCGAGGCCGGACTGCAGGTCCCCCAGCACCAGGCCCACGAGCGGGCACAGGACGATGGGGCGGAACGCGTAGAGCGTACCGAGCTGGTAGTCGAACTTACCAAATGCGGCGATAAGTCCGATGAGGATTGCTTGGGTAAGCATACATCCCCCTTTCCATATAGGA
This sequence comes from Collinsella sp., assembly GCA_019419555.1. GTDB lineage: Bacteria > Actinomycetota > Coriobacteriia > Coriobacteriales > Coriobacteriaceae > Collinsella. The sequence goes on along the minus strand of DXZR01000037.1, from coordinate 21,849 downwards.
CACTACGAAGAGCTCAGACTCTTCGAATTTAAACGCCTAGAGCACGCTGGCGCAGTCAACCTTGGGGTCATCGGCCAGGGGTCGAATCTCGACCTCAACGCCACGATCCAGCATCTCGCGCACATCGGCTTCCTCAGCCGCGGTCAGGAAGATCTGACGAGAGACCTGACGAGCGTCGGGACGCTTCTCGTCCTTGGGCTTGGTGTTGCCCAGGTTGACCGACTTGATCTGCGGGCAGCCCTCAACAAGCTGCTTTGCCTCAGCGATAGTGGCGACGCAGATAATCATCTTGTACTTGTCGGTCACGCCCGAGTTGATAGCTTCGATTGCATGCTCCATATCTTTGATGACGAGCTTGCAGCCGGCAGGCTTGCCCATCTTGAGCGTCGTCTTCCACACCGGGTCGTTAGCGACCTTATCGCCCACGCAGAAGATGCAGTTGGAGCCAAGGCCCTGAACCCAGGAAACTGCGACCTGGCCATGAAGCAGGCGATGGTCAACGCGAAGTAGCTGAATCATAATGTGACCCCCCAAAGGTCTTGCGCCGTCTTACGGCATGTCAATAGGTGCTGCGGATTAGAACTCTTCTTCCTCGTCGTCATCGACCAATAGGTCGTTGACAAACTTCACGCGCGTATCGTCCGCAGCGACGATGGCGCGAATCGTCTCCTCAACCGGCGCCGACTCGTCAGAGAACAGCAGCTGGATGAGCAGAGGAAGGTTCATGTTGGTAACGAGGTACGTGCGGGGACGCGTCTGGACGATCTTGGTGAACTCGTTGTTGACGCTGCCGCCAAAGAGATCGGTGCAGACAACGACATCATCGTCGGCAGACATGCCCGCCAGCAGTTTTTGGGCCTCCTCGGCCACGTCCATGCGATCATCGACGAACATCGAAAGATCGTGGACGTTGTCGCGCGCGCCCGAGAGCAGCTCGACGCTCTCCTTGATGCCGGTAGCGAAGTGCGCATGGCTGGCGATGATGTACTGTCTCATTCTGTGTTCCTCTCAATAGCCCGGCACGTTCCCGCACCCGTTTTCTTTAGTAGTCGAACTGGTGATAGTAGCGACGATACTTGAGGTTGTGCTTGGTGACCGTCTCGTAGTAGCGAGCCAGGCGGTCGGTCACGAGCACCGTCAGAATCCACGGGGAGACGATGACGCGGAACTCGTCGTCAAGGCCGGGGATCGCGAACTCGGCGGTGTCGATGATGTTGATGTCGGTGTCACCGGTCACGCCGCGGGTTAGGAACGCGCGGACGCGCTCGTCGAGCTTGCGGTTCTCGTCCTCGCCCATGAACAGGAACACGGGGACGCCGGGCTCCACGAGCTCGAGGGTGCCGTGGAAGAAGTCGGCCGAGGTGATGTAGCGGGTGCGCTTCCACTGCATCTCCTCGAGGATGCACATCGAGAAGAGAATGGTCTCGCCCCACAGGGCGCCGGAGCCGATGAACATGGTGTAGGGGGCCAGGGCGTACTTCTTGGCGAGCTCCTCGGCGCGCGGCTCGAAGCGCTTGCGGATATCGAGCATGTCCTTCCAGATGTCCTTGGTCTGCTCGATAAACAGGTCAAACTTGGGGAAGCAGCCGCGGCGATTGAGCAGGCGCAGGCCGAAGCAGTCGGCGAGGTAGTAGCCCTTCTCGCAGCCGCCCGAACCATGGTCAGAAGCCATGGCGACGCAGTTCTCGGCGCCCACAGCCTGGCCGATGGGGCCCTCGGGCTTGGTCATGGCGTAGACGCGCACGCCCATGTCCTTCATCTTCTTGACGGCCTCGAGGACCTCGGGGGTGGTGCCGGACTCGGAGGCGGTGAGCACGACGGACTTCTCGGTCATGCGCTTGTGGCCCATGGCGTTCCACTCGGCGGCGTGGATCAGGTAGACCTCGAGGTCGCGGTCGCCGAACTTGTTCATGAGGTACTCGAGCTGCATGAGCTCGTCCCAGGTGCCGCCGACGCCCATCAGGAACACGGCGTCGTAGCCCTCGTCGGCGACCTTGTCGGCGAGCGCGGTCATCTTCTTGCCGGTCTCGTAGAGCGCCTTGCCGTCCTCGAGATAGCCCTCCTGGTCGAAATGCATGATCTCGATCTTCTCGGTTTCCTTCATTTGTCTCTCCTTTCTGGGGTTGTTTCCACATCCCCCATGCCAACGGGCATCAAAACCCGCTTACATTCCGTAACACTCGGCCGCTTTGGCCTTAAGCGCATTGACTGACTCTTCGTAGCCCTCTGCCTTGACCTCCATTTGCTTGGAGACGGCATCAAGATACGGGTGCACGTCCCATGACTTCAAACGCTCGGCTATCATGGCCGCAATCGTCTGGAAGAACACAAGATTGGGAATTGCGCTGAGCAGCGGAGCCACCTGAGGCACCGCAACCTCGTGAGCCCTACCCTTGGGATGGGCCGTGAGCAGCACCGTTTTTGTCGTAACGTTCGATAGCGCATCAGCGATATTCGCAAGACGCTCCGACCCCTGCGGATCGTCGACGATAAACACCAGATAGCCCGGAACGATCTGCATCTCGGGACCGTGGACGAACTCCTCGCCTTCGTGATGCATGGCAGGAATCTTGATGGTCTCGCTCAGCTTGAGGGCCGCCTCTTCGGCAACGCCATAGTTGGGGCCGTTGCCGACGACCATGGCGGGCGTGTGCTCAGAAAGCTCGAGCATGTGGTCTTGGACATATGCCTCGGCGGTCTTGCACATCACGGCATTGGCCTGGATAGCCTCACGCAGGTCGTCAAGACGCTGGGCAACGCCCTTGGCGTCAATCGTTCCGCGCGCCTGACCGCCGTAAATACCAAAGAGCACCAGGTACTCAACGAGCACCTCGACGCCCAGAGTCACAAAGTCCACCGACTCGACGCCCACACCGTAGTCAAGAACGATGTCAGCGTGTTCCTTGATGGGTGCCTCGACGTTTGCCGTGAGCGCAACTGCAGCCATATCGTGTGCGCGCATGTAATCGAGCGCCGCAATCGTATTGGTCGAATAGCCACTCTGCGAAACGGCAATGTTGAGCACATGCTGCGGATAGGTGTGTTCAAAATCGACGAAGGCCTCGGGCGTCACAACGGACACCTGCATTTGCAGGGCATCTTGCAGGTAATCGCGGGCGCAATCGGCGGCATGGCGCGACGAACCCGAAGCAACGATGCGCAGCGCGTCAAAAGAACCGGACTGGAAAATATCAACGAGCTGCGCTACCAGCTCAGACGAACGCTCGAGGTTCTCCCCCATACGCACATGGGCAAGCTGAACGTAATCGAGCATCTTCATCGTCTCACCTCGTAACAAATCATTAGTATTTGATACCAATCACAGTTACAGGTTACGGCTTTTTGATACCTCTTTGTCGATTAATTTATCCCCATCGGCGAACGGTCGATTTTGAGCCCTGTAAGGTTGTATATACAGCTGACTCAACGATCAAAACTGGTTAGTTTCCCAGCCGTTATTCACAAAATACCAGCTAGTACGTATAGGTGTAGCCGCCCGTATCGCCACGATTGAAGGACTTTACATACTCGATAGCCTGACCGCTCGCGTCATAGCTCACGCATTCCAAAAGCAAAACAAGATCGCCCTGTTCCAGTCCAAGGAGGCCGGCATCTCGTGCGCCCAGCGCTTCGATATCGAGCTTTTCCTGTGCCATGACTGGCTTTCGGCCCAGCATCTCATAGGTCTCGTACAAACTGAAGACCGACACGTCAATATCTTCGATGGTTGGGAACAGCAGGCAGGGAATCAGCGCCGTCTCAATCGATACGGGGCTACCGTTTATGCAGTTCAGGCGTCGAACGGAATAGAGCAGGTCGTCCTCGGCGATGCCAAACAGGTCGGCGTAATATGGCCCCGCATAACGCTTGGAACGCGCGAGAATACGGACGGACGGCTCGCCGCCCGAAGCACGGACCGATTCACGGAAACCGACCGCGCGTTCAAAAAAAGCAGGTACTTTCTGCGCCACAAAGGCACCTTTTCCCCGAACACGGCGAATCTGCCCGCGCCGAACCAGTTCATCGACAGCGCTTCGGATGGTCAAGCGTGTCGTACCAAATTCCTCGGCAAGGTCTTTTTCGGACGGAATCATGGAACCCGTGGGATATATACCGCGCTCGATACGTTCCTCGATGCGGCGTCGAATGCGCATATAAACCGGGGTGGCATCTACTGTTTCAGCCATTGTTCACCTGCCACGCTCCTCATGCCGTTCTCTTCGCCGTTATCGGCAAAGCGGAACTTTGTGGGCAAAATCACCGATTTACAATGCTCCACAAAACGCATGTCCTTATCAAATTCGATCGAGCTCTCATAGAACACCGGCGTTCCCTCTTCTTGCTGGAGCAGCTCGGCCTCTTCGGCGTTCAAACGCGAGATGGAGATATGCTCACGTCCATGCTCAACACGCACGCCACCTTCTTTGAGCAAGACATCGTAAAGGCTCTCACACTCAAAATCGTGCTCGGGAAGCGCGGGGCACAGGGACAGGTTAACGTGAGCGGTCTCGATTGACGCCGGCTCGCCCTCTATAAGTCGAATGCGCTGCATGCGGAGTAAAGGAGCGCCCACAGCCACCCCAAGCTTGTCGGCAAGCGCCTCATCCGCCTCGATGGTCCCGGTGGAAACCAGACGAGAAGAGGGGTGCAGGCCGGCAGTCCGCACAGCATCGGAAAAGTTATACGTTTCCTGGAAGATATTCAGCGGCTTGGGAGGACACACATACGTACCCGATCCGCGACGGCTCTCGAGCGTTCCACACGAGATGAGCCGCGTGATACCGGCGCGCAACGCCGTACGCGAAACGCCAATCTCTTCGCACAGCACGCGCTCAGCCGGCAGGCGATCGCCGCCGGCAAGCTGGTGGTGCTGGATATACCAAAGAATTCCCTCAACAGCACGATCTTTGGGGGGAATTGCATAAGATTCGCCTGCCATTGCACAGACTCCTCATTCAGAAACGTATGCCGCCAAAATTAGACCAGCCCTCCCATGGCATCAAATTCGGCCTTGATCTTCTCAGCGACATTCCGATACGACTTATATAGACTTGAATCGCGTTTGACTTCGTCGGTCATAACGGGAATCTCTAATTTGGAAACCTCGTCTTTTCCCGTCTGAACCGCCACAACAACGCCCATACCAAGACACATATTACGCTTGGCAGCGTTTATTTTCGCCGCCTTGGCAGGATTTGCCAGGATACGCTGGGCAAATTCCTGTTTTGAGGCCACTTCCTCGGCCTCCGGATCGCCCGCCTCGGCCACTTCGCACTGCAACACATCCGCATAGTCAAAAATCTTCGGCTCGCCGCCGCGCTGATGCACGGCCCACTTGCGGCGCGTGGCATCCTGGTAGATAGCCGGCAAAAACGTAAACCGCGGCGGGTCCAAAATCGTATCCGTGATGGTAAACACATCGGGATCAAAGGCATCCTGCGGGTTTTTCTTCTTGAACAGCCCCATATCAGCCTCCCGTACTAGCATTAAACAACTCAAGCCGAATATAGCACCAATTTCAAGCCACCGCTTTACCGCATCGGTGCGCGGCGTCTATAGCTCGCCCAGCGGAAGAGTTCACGGACGAGGGCCGGGGTGCCTGCCTTGTTTTGAGAAGTGGGCTCCGCGAACTTCTCAAAACAAGGCAGGCACCCCGGCCCCGCCGGTAAATAGCGGACACTCCGCATGCAATCTATGCAAACAAACAAGTACGCTTAGCTACATTCGGTAAGATCGAGCACGCTGCCCTTCACGATAAGCGCCGGCTCCAGAACGACTTCTTCGGCACGTCTACCGCCCCTACCGGCAAGACGCTTGGACATGCAGCCAAAAGCATGCTCCGCGAGGATACCTGGATCCTGCTCAATCGCGGTCAGCGCCGGCTCAAAGAGAACGTCGGCGGCCGAGTTGTCGTAACTCACCACCGAGATGTCGCCCGGGATGCTCTTCCCCATCTCGTGCAAGCGCTTGAGCAGACCGAGGGCGATGTTATCCGAGCTTGCGAACACAGCGGTAGCATCAGTTGCGAGCACCGCCTCCGAGGCCTCGTAGGCACTCGGGATGTAGTACTCGCTCTCAAACTCTAAACGTGCGTCGATAGGCAAGCCAACCTCGCGCAGTGCGCGCTCATAGCCGGCAAGTCGTTTGCGACCCGTATTGGAGCGGCGTGCGTTAACCAAGCAGGCAATGCGACGGTGGCCCTGCTCGATCAGATAGCGGGTGGCCATGTAGCCACCCATCTCGTGGTCGAACATCACCTTGTCGCACTCGAGCCCCTCAATGGCACGGTCGACCATCACGGCAGGGATAGGCAGATGGCTGACTTCTTCGCGCAGGGCGCGGTCGTCGGAGAACTCGTCACCCACCACCAGAAAGACACCGTCGACGCCGCGCGTCACCAGCTGGCGCAGCAGCTCCAGATCGTCGTCGGCACTTCCGCCCGAGCTGGTAATAAAGAGCGCATAGCCGTCCTCGCGGCAGCGCTTTTCCAAGCTGCCGGCAAGCGAGGCAAAAAAGCGGCTCTCGATGTTAGGGACGATAAGGCCCAGCGTGCGCGACTCGCGCATGACCAGGCTACGCGCAATCTGGTTGGGAACATAGTGGTTGCGCGCCGCGACCTCTTTGATGAGCTTGCGGTTTTCTTCCGAGATGCGACAGGGCCGATTATTGAGCACAAGCGAGACCGACGAGGGGGAAAGCCCCACCTCCTGGGCGATCTGCTTGAGGGTGACTTTGTTGGCCATCTCGCTCCTTCCGGGTTTACGCGCAATCTCTTGAAAGTATAGCGACTACCCCTCTACCTCGGTGATAAACACTTTACCAATCCGGTAGACGGCTGTTTTATCGCCGCCAGCGCACCAAATCCGTCCGGGTGGGGTATATTGCAATCGATTGATGACAACGACCACCAAAAGGCGGATATTCGTATGCACGAGAACGACTTTTTTAACGAGGACCTGCTGTGCGCACTTGCTGGCGTTGCCGGCGAGGACAACGTGTTGATGAGCGAGCCCATGCGCGAGCACACCACGTTTAAGATCGGCGGCCCGGCCGACGTCTTTGTCACGCCCGATACTGAGCAGGGCCTCGTCGCCACGCTCGATACCTGCTATCGCTGCGACCTGCCGCTTACCATCGTGGGCAACGGCTCCGACCTGCTCGTCGGCGACAAGGGTATCCGCGGCGTTGTCGTGGCGCTGAGCAAGGGCCTCTCCGACATTACGGTCGACGGCACGCATGTCACGGCGGCAGCCGGTGCCTTGCTTTCCGATGTCGCCGCGGCGGCAGCCGAGGCCGGCCTTACCGGCATGGAGCCCATCTCGGGCATCCCCGGATCGGTCGGCGGCGCCTGCTACATGAACGCCGGTGCCTACGGCGTCTGCATGGCCGATGTGCTGGAGTCCGTGCGCGTCTACAAACCCGCTCGCCAGCTCGACGACGGCACCCGCGGCAGCGGCAACATCATCGAGTTCGATGTCGACGAGCTCAACCTGGGCTATCGCAAGAGCCGCATCGCCGACGACGGCTTTATCGTTCTTTCTGCCACCTTCAACCTCGCACCGGGCAACGCCGCGATGATCAAGGCCGACATGAACGACTACCGCCAGCGCCGCGAGGACAAGCAGCCGCTCGACATGCCGAGTGCCGGCTCCACTTTCAAGCGCCCCGAGGGTTACTTTGCCGGCAAGCTCATCATGGATGCCGGACTGCGCGGCCATGCTGTCGGCGGCGCGCAGGTAAGCGAAAAGCACTGCGGCTTTATCGTCAACGCCGATCACGCCACCGCCGCCGACGTCGACGAACTCATCCGCCACATCCAGGCAACCGTCAAAGACCAATTCAACGTAGACCTAGAACCCGAAGTCCACCGAGTAGGCGAATTCCTCTAAAAAGAAGGCCCCGAAAGGGGCCTTCACCATATTTATTCAGATAACCCAGTCCGGTGTGTCGCGCTTTGGACCCGGAAGGTCCGGGGCTGGGGGCGAGGCATAAGGTTGGTCGCGAGTTCCGCACGCAAAGAAGGCCACTTAATGTGGCCTTCGTCTTGCGCAAGACTGTAGAGCAGGCAACCTTATGCCTCGCCCCCAGTCCCGGACCAACTTGCTTCAAACCGCAGCTACGACAGCGCAATACCGCCAAGCCAGCCCCAACGCACGCCAGAGCCAGTACCATAGAAGCTAATAAACGAATCAAGCGACTTAGACGTAATGGCGCCCTCATTGCTCATAACGATGCCGCCGCCAACATAGATGCCCACGTGGCCATAGATCAGACCCGGCATGCCGGTGCCGCTATGCGATGAGTCGGCCACGATCATGCCCACCTGCAGCGCCGAGCGGTCGGAGCTATAGCACCAGGCGTTAAACATGTCGCACGCATTGCCTCCAAAGTAGCCAACGCCGGCGTTACGGAAGACATTGGTGACCCACGCCGCGCACCAGTTCTGGCCCGGCGAAGGCGTGGAGTAGCACGCGTTGACGACGGCCTGTTGCTTGCCCGAGCCGGCATTCTGCTGCGGAGTTCCGGGCGCATACGATCCGCCACCCGAGCTCGAACCACCCGAGTAGGAATTGTTCTTGTTCGCGGCGGCCGCGGCAGCGGCGGCCTTCCTAGCGGCCTCCTCGGCCTGGGCGGCAGCGAGAATCTCGGAATCACGCTGAGCCATGAGCTCCTTGACATCGTCAGAGAGGCCGTTCAGAACCGTCTGGACTTCCTGCTGCTTGGCCTGCATGTCCTGCATCTGGGCAGTCTGCTGGTCCTTGAGCTTCTCTAAGTCGGCCTTCTGCGACTCGAGCTCGGTCTTTTGCGCATCGAGCTCTTCCTGGATGGTCTGAATGTCCTCGATGGCGTCGCGGTCGCTCTTGTTGATCTTCTCAACGTAATGCGCGTTGGCGACGAGTTCCTCAAACGAGCCAGAGGCCAGCAGCAGCGACAGGATGTTCGTGCCGCCGGACTTGTAGCTGGCGGCCACGCGATCGGAAAGGTCGTTGCGCTTCTTCTTGAGCTCGGCCTTCTTTTCATCGATCTGGGCCTGCGTGTCGTCAATCTTGCCCTGGACATTCTCGATGTCGTTGAGGGTCTGGGCATTCTTGTTGGCCAGCGCCGCATACTCATTTGCGATGCTGTCGAGCTGGGCCTGAACCTCGTCGAGCTGGGCCTGGGCGGCATTCAGTTTATCGGTTGTTTCTTTGGAAGCCTCCGCCGCATGGGCGCGAGCGGGCAGGCCAAAAAGAACTGCCGCAGAAGCGGCGCCGAACAGGGCCTTGAGGACAGTGCGGCGCGAGAGCTCCTGGGAAAGGATGGAATCGCTGTTTGGTGACATATGTACTCCGTTACATGTTTATTTATATGTCGCTCAACTCATACATATTAGCGTACATATGGCGCGTCCCAACGATTTCCACGAACGGCAGGAAACTACAAGGTCAGCGGCTCGTAAGCAAATGCCAAAGATCAGGTTATGCGTACGCAAGCTCTTCTATGAGTACGTTAGCACAATCCTCTGCTTTTCCCACAGCGCACGATTTGGGCGTCCCTGCCTGCGCTATACTCCCCTGAAGAAGTGTTCCTGATTCGATAGGAGACTACATGTCCAAAGCACTCGACCCCAAAGACACCTGCGTCCTCGTTACCGGTGGCGCCGGCTTTATCGGCTCGCACACCGTCGTTCAGCTGCTCGAGGGTGGCTACCAGGTCGTCATCGTCGATGATCTCTCCAACTCCAGCGCCATCGCCGTCGACCGCGTCAAGACCATCGTGGGCGACGAGGCCGCCAAGAACCTCACCTTCTACGAGGCCAACGTGCTCGACCGCGATGCGATGAACAAGATCTTCGATACCCATCAGATCGACCGCGTCATCCACTTTGCCGGCTTTAAGGCCGTCGGCGAGTCGGTGAGCAAGCCCGTCGAGTACTACCACAACAACATCGAGAACACCCTGGTGCTCATCGACGTCATGCGCAACCATGGCTGCAAGTCCATCATCTTCTCGAGCTCCTCGACCGTCTACGGCGACCCGGACAACCCGCCCGTCACCGAGGAGGATCCTAAGAAGCCCGCGACCAACCCCTATGGTTGGACCAAGTGGATGATCGAGCAGATCCTTATGGACGTCCACACCGCCGACCCCGAGTGGGACGTCGTGCTACTCCGTTATTTCAATCCCATCGGCGCCCATCCGTCGGGCCTGATCGGCGAGGATCCCAAGGGCATCCCCAACAACCTGGTGCCCTATGTCGCCCAGGTCGCCGTGGGCAAGCTCGAGGCCGTTCAGGTCTTTGGCAACGACTACCCCACCCCCGACGGCACCGGCGTGCGCGATTACATCCACGTGTGCGATCTGGCATCTGGTCACGTGGCCGCCCTTAACTGGATGAACGGCAAGACCGGCGTCGAGATCTTTAACTTGGGCACCGGCACCGGCACCTCGGTACTCGAGGTCGTCGCCGCCTTCTCCAAGGCTTGTGGCAAGGAGCTGCCCTACGTGATCCGCGAGCGCCGCGCCGGCGACATCGCTGCCAACTGGTGCGATGCCTCCAAGGCCGAGCGCATGATGGGCTGGAAGGCCCAGTACGACATCGCGGACATGTGCCGCGATAGCTGGAACTGGCAGAGCCACAACCCCAACGGCTTCGCCGACGCCGAGTAGCACTCAACCGCGGTAGATTTCTAGGCATATTCCAAAATCTACGGGCCCCGGCCTCCAATGTGAGGTCGGGGCCTTTTAGGAGCTCGTTCTCGGGCTCGAGCTCGCGCATGCACTTGCGGCCGCCGCGACCGGGTGGTTGGTCAGCTCCTTCTTCCTGACCGTCACCCATCTTCCCAGGGTCTTCTCGTTGATGCCGAGGTCGGCTGCCACTTGGGCGATGGGCTTCCCCGACGCGGCGGCGAAGTCTGCGGCCTCGGCGCGGTACCCCGCTGTGTAGGAGGGCCCGTCTGCCATGACTGACACTCCTTTCTTTTTGGCGCTGAAACGATTATCGCCGCTCAACGCCATTCCTCTAAGTCAAGTGTCCTTGAATACGATACAGTTCAAATGGACGAGGAGAATCTGGCGCTCCTCTCGATGAGCCCGGAGAGGTCCCTGGTCGTCACCTTCCCCCGCGCGAACGCGAAGCGGACGGCGGCGAGCCATGTCCTCACCGCGCGTTCCATTTAGGGAGTCCTCGAGAAGTCGATCTCTCTGTGCGATAATCGAGCTATTGAGTCTCGCGAGTTTAGAGCTGGTGATATGCATTGAAAATCAAGATGAAAAACATCGGCAGGGTCGCTGAGGCCGATATCGAGATTAATGGTATTGCCGTGATCGCCGGGGAGAACGGGACGGGGAAAAGCACGGTTGGAAAAGCGCTTTATGCGGCCTTCAACAGCATGTCCGATTCGGAGAACAAAATCGACCGCATGAGGCGCAATAGTGTTGAGCGCGCCATCAGGAAGGCATATGTGGGAAGCCCTCTCGACTCCACGTCTCGCCACAGGCGAACTGCTGGAAGAATGAATAGTTTCATCGACAGGGTTTTTTCGGGCGAGTGCACGAGGGACGAGCTTATTGATGAGATAAAGGAGTATTACGGGGAGGAGATCTCCCGTGAGATCGAATCCGATTTCACAAATGGCGTAGCAGGAGTTGCCGATCAGATTATCGAGATCATGGATATCTCCGATGATGAGGTATTTCGTGCGATTGCGACAAACAGGTTCCGAAGCGAGTTCAACGGCCAGATCAATTCGGTTTTCGGCGAAGAGCCCGGGAAGGTCGAACTCCAGATAAAGGACGCATCTACGGTTTTCTCGGTTGCAAGTGACGAGGTGGCGGAGGTGCACGATAGGAGGGTTTTGCGATTCAGGGCGCATTATCTGGACGACCCGTTCCTGATCGATTCTCTCGGAGGACCCTACGGCCCCGCTTTTCGGTTCAAGCCCCTCCTTGGACACCAGGAGGAGCTGCGGCAAGATTTGATTCAGGCGACCATCCGTAACGATGACAGCGAGTCCTCGCTGTTCGAAGAGATCGCGAAGGAGCGACACCTGAAGGTTCTCATGGACAAGGTTTCCTCCTTATGTCCGGGGCATTTCGAGAGGAGCGAAAGTCGCGGTCACCTTACGTATCTCGAAGAGGGCTTCGCTCGGGGGTTGGAGCCTGGGAACCTTTCTGCTGGCTTGAAGACGTTCGCCATCATGAAGGTGCTCTTGAAGTCCGGCGCGCTAGATGCCGGAGGGACTATTATCCTCGATGAACCCGAGATTCATCTTCATCCTGCATGGCAGCTGGCCTTCGCCGAGATAATCGTGCTGCTCCAGAAAGAGCTCGGGATGCACGTCTTAATGAGCACCCATAGTCCATATTTCCTGAATGCGATCGAAGTGTATTCTAAGAAGCACGCTGTTGATGGATTGTGCTCATATTATCTTGCGGAGACCTGCACTGATGGACGCTCTCGCTTTGCCGATATAACCGGCTCGACTGAGGTCGCCTACGAGAAGCTGGCGGCTCCTTTTGATACGCTTGAGAGGGAGGAGTACGGCCTTGAGTAGCGACCTGTGCGCCTCCTGCCCTCATCCGAACTCTCCCGCGGTGCCAGATGGCAGCGATGGTTGCTCCCGTTGCAGGACCTGTATCCTAAGGGACTGCACGTCGACCATCTCCAAAACATCCAGAGACGGGAGCGTCTCTCTTGTGGATGACGATTTGCCTGTTGTCAATTTTGACTCTGTTAAAGAATGCTACTGCAAGAAGGTCAATAGGTGGATGCAACTCCCGCGCTCCGCCGATGCGCTGTATTGCGATCGGGAAACGTTATATCTAGTCGAATTTAAAAACGGCAGTCTGAAGGAGACGCTGGGGAAGAGGCTCAATCCCAAGGATGACGAAGAGCTTGGTATCAATCTTGGCCAAAGGGACGCCCTCATCGAGAAGTGCAAGGACAGCGTTTTGATCTGCTCGGACCTGTGGGGAAAGAGGACGAGATGGTTTCGCGAGCACTGCGTCTTTGTTTTGGTATACAACGAGGACAAGAACAAGACCGCGTTGAAGCGGGTTGCCAGCTCGATTAGGAAAAAAGCGCGTTTTGGGCTTCCTGACAAATTGAAAGGTTTTTGCGTGAAGGATGTCTTGACGCTAACCGAAAAGGAGTTTTCGACATCGCTCCTTTCAACTTGGCGAGACGCAGAAGAAATCGCGGAGGTCGACGCGTAGGAGACCGAAAAGCATCCGGTGGCTATTTGCTCCCGATATCGATCGTTCGTCTGCAGTCGGTTTTCTTTCCGCTGCGCCCGCCAGTTTGCGATGAGTCGCGCACCGTGTGAAGCTCAACACGGATGAAATACAAATATAATCCCCCCTTGCACTGTGTTGATAAATATTGCTCGTCGAACTCATCTGAACTGGGCTTTCTTGCATAGAACTGCCTGAACCTGAGCGTTTTCGGGTATCGCATTGCCCGATCGAGCACCATCGCGACCTTCTCAAGCTTGTCCTCGGGCGGACTCATAGCCACAGCCCCGCATGTCGTCCCGGTTGGAGCCGGGATGAGCCCTCAGGAAGCACTGCATGAAGTAGCGCATCCGGTTCACGGGCCCCAGCGGGTTCTGGCCGTCGGGAACGCCCTTGAGCAGCTTCGCGTTGTAGTGCTGGCTCTTCAGTGACAGATTGTTGACGGGAGCCGTGTGGCGCCCGGCTTCATGTCGTGGATGAGCGTGGAGCCGGGCGCCACACGGCTCCCGAACGTCGCCAAGGTCTTCGCCCTGCTTGTCTTGCCAAGGCCCTCCCGGATGAAGATTGAATTGCCTGGCTCATCGCAGCCGAGCGCGACACGGCCTCTACCCGAGACCATCATCTCTACACATAGCCCATCATTCGACAAGAACGCGCAGTTTGTCCTGCATAGGCGCATGGTGTCCCCCTCCGCCGCAAGAGGTGAGCAAAAGAGAGGCTCCCCTCGCCACTACCGGACAAAGGGACCTCTCTGGGGAAACACGCTATAAAACCTTCTTGCCGGGCGGTCGAGTACAGCACCGACGGCGTACCCGTGGAGACCTACCCAGAGCCCACGCCATTTCAAGTTTCTTGGTCTTCAACGCCACAATCCGATAATCATCCAGCCGTCGAAATGACCTCGTCACAGGCGGCAAGCATCTCCTCGTCATGAGTGACAACGATTACAATATGGTCTCTCTTAATTTCATGAAGCAATTTGATCAGCGCGCCTCGACTCTTCGCATCAAGTGCTGAGGTCGGTTCATCAAAAAGCATAACGTCCGGCGATTTCAACAGCTGTCTCACAATTGCAATCTTTTGCTTCTCGCCGCCGGACACCCCTCCTTTCCCGCCGTCAAGCATCGCCGTTGCCCCGTTCTCCACAGAAGCAACCATTTCGTCTAGCCCCAATATGACAAGCATCCGATTCAGCTTATCCATCTCGTAATCATCAGAAAGCAGCGTAAGATTATCGAGAATCGTCCCCTCAACGATAGGGGGTTCTTGCTCCGTAATGCTGACTCGACACCGCCGCAATGCATATCGATCGATGCAACGCTGTGACACCCCGTTGTAGCGAACGGCCCCTTCTGTGTCATCTGGATATAGCCCCAATATCACTGACAGCAGCGAGCTCTTCCCCGAACCATTCGGCCCCGAGATTCCATATAGCCGACCCCTGGAAAACGCGAGCCCCTCAATGCTTAACGCGACCCTTTCCGCCCCTGGATAACGTAGCTTGATGTTCTCTAGACGGATTTCCTCAATCGGACCAAGCGCCAATTTGCCATTCGCTTCCACCGGGACATCCCAAATTCTTTTCAGCCGCTCATAGCATACGCGATTAGTCTGGTAATCCCTTCCCCAGCCCAACAAATACTGTACCGCTGAGCTTAAGTTCGAATAATATCCAACAGCAGTCACGAGAAAACCAGGCAACAGTCTCCCGCCCATCACTTCAACCGCGCCCACAGCAAGAAGACATCCTTGAGCGGCGGAAGCGACCAACGCGTTGCCAAAGGTAAATCTAGACCCTACTTCCTGATTTGCTCTCATCGTTGGATAGAGCCCATTAAAAGCTTCGACCAGTACAGCGCGGGACCTATCGAACAAAGCATGTTTGCGGATGAAATCAACTTTCTCCAACTGATCTTGTAGACAGGAAAAAAACCTCGCGCTCTGCTCTTGTACGTCAAAACTTCTCTCAAACAGCCTTGCGCGTGAAACCGCATAAAAAGCGGCACTCGCTGCCGCAAGAACAAGGCAGACCACACTCAACTTGATATTCAGGCTACCGAGAACAAACAGGGCGGACAAAAGGGTGATAACGTTGCTTGAAACCCCCACAACCGAGTTGATTACGAAGATGACAAGGTCATTAGCGTCGTGATTGATTTGCTGGTTATAATACGACGCGTTGAAGCCCTCGAAGAATGCCTGGGGAAGGTGCTTCACGTGCTCAAGCGTATCCGCATTTAAGCCGAACCCCGCATGCGACTGAAGGTTGATGTACAGCATCTCTGAGCAATACACTAGTCCCGCTCGAACCGCTTGGACCGCAACCAAAATAAGGCAACAAACGAGAACGGCGGCAAGATCGGCGCTGGCCGGCATCGCCAATCGGTTTACCACTATGCCGGTAAGAAAGGGACCCGCAAGCGCAAGCAGCCCGACCAAAACTGTTACGACAAGATAGGCGTAGAATCGACCGCCCAGTATATATTTTCTACAGAGATTAAGCATCAGCCTCATTTTGCCCCGCACCCCGTTTTGCCGTATTCATCATCTGGGAGAGCAGCATTTTTTGCTCGGCATCATACCGGAAGGAAACGCAACGTTTCCCCTCACCGTTTAAGGCGTGGTTGGGGCACCCTCCCATGCACATGGGAAAAGCAAAGCACTCTTGGCATTCCGGGTCATCCGGCTCATATGCCATCCAGTTAATCATGTTCTTGCTCAACATTGGCGGCTCGAAAATAGTTCCGACCCTCCGCTCCTTCATTCCAATGTCATCCCAGCACTTATACAAATCTCCGACGGGATCAACCACGTACGAGTTGATTCCAACGGCGCAACATATCCCGAAATTCGTCCCACCAAAAGGTTGAACTTTGAAGCCCCGCGCAATTGCCCTTTTATAAAACTCAGTCTCCTCATACGAGAACTCTTTTACAGTAAAGCAGTGGCTGTCGTTCGCACATACCTGATTGATATCGTCAACAGGGGCTAAATAGAAGTGAACCTTATTCATCAGGCCATTTAGCTCGAGATAATCCAATAGCTCTTGAGCGGCCTCGATGTTGGTCTTGTCGACGTTGCTCCTTATCGAAATATCGATGATGTCGGCACACTCTTTGACGTTCTTGAGAATACGTTCGTATGTAGGGCTTCCGTCGTGAAGAATCCTTCTCGAATCGTGATCCGACTTCGATCCATCTATAGTCACTTGCGCGCTCGTCACACCACATGCCGCGAGCCTCCTTGCAACATCAGGCGTCAGCAGATAGCCATTTGTCACTATCGATGCGGAATATTCACACGTTGGCCCCACGACATCTTTCAGATCCGACGTAATCCGTTCGATCATCTTCATTCCGAGCAGAGGCTCGCCGCCGTACCATCCAACTGAGAGACTTGCGATACCAGGATAGTAATCTTTCACGAACTTGGAGAGCTGTGTCAAAACCTCCTCGCCCATCGTCGTGTACGCCTGTCCCTTTTCATAGCAGTAGGGACAGCAAAAGTTGCAAGCCATCGTTGGCGCAATGGTAAGGGACAGAGCAGTATTCGCAAAGCGCGCGGCGCGACTTTGCAACCTGATCTCCCCAAGCTCGTCCCTCTCCTCATTGACTAGGATGCCTCCCCTTATCAGCTCCGCGACAAGATCATCGGCATCCCGAACGTCCCCTTCTTGAATCCTTTTGAATTTCTACGCGTATTCCGGATTTAACGACAGGATGCCGCCGGTTCGCGCATTCATGATAAGAAGACTTCCGTTATGTTCATGCACCACATTAAATTGCGACAGTTTCACTTCGCACCATCTCCATTTCCAATCAAATCCATATCGACCCTCAGACGCTGCGCATACGCCAGCGCACTACCTTCTTCGATAAAAACTGCACGAAAGCAGCAATAGACATGCGAGCGACACGATGACCGCATGGCCGCATGCAGCCATCAGGACCGTCCCGCCGGCAGCCCCGCACGCCCTCATCCAATAAGCCATGTGAACCGGGGGTAAAACGGTTGGGAAACTCATCGCGATAACAAGGCCCGCGAACGTTGCGACCAGCAAGGCTCCCGACACAAGAGATCTGATCCTGAACACCTCATATGCAACCGCAACCATCAGCGTATAAGCGGCGTCTATAACGATATTCGACAGGAGTGCCGAGGTCACATTACCAACCGTAAGGCTGTCTAGACCGCTTCCGGAGCACACGGCAAAGACCGCAGCGACACCGAGAGTAAACACGATGTAGGGGCACAGCGTATACACTTCGCAAGCCAATGTCTTTGCCGCAAACAGCTGCCAGCTGCGGAAGCCCCGAGCAATCGAAACTCCCCTTGCCGACACGCTCGTCGCATCACCGAATAGCGTCCCCGCCACAACAACAGAGACGATTGGGAAGAACACCGTATGCGCCATGGAGACGACACTTAGCCAGGAAGAGATACCCGTTGGCCCAACCCCTATCGAGAAAAGATAGCCCGGATCGGCGGAAAAGCCAAAGAACTGGCCCTCTCCCCCTGCGGAGACCCATGCGCCGGACCCGGCAAACACATAAATCCCCGCGATGCCCAAATACATCAGCGCTATTATCACGGCGAGTTTCATTCTCCTTGCGCGGAACAGTTCCGCCCTGACCGACATCCCAAGATTCATCGAACCGCCGTCCTTACAAATAGCGAGACGAGCGCAACTCCAACCGACACAAGCACAGTGCCGCCCGCATACAGCAAAACCTGAATTACACCAACATTCTGCATACTCAGGGAACACAGGTTCATCAGGTAATACACGGGCGAGAGCATGAGCAGCAAGCTGGGCCGACCGCTTCCGTATGTACTTGGGAACCACACCATCACAAATGTCGAAACCGCTATTGCAACGACGCTGCTCGCCACCACACTCCTCGTGAGCAAATACAGGGCGAAGGTAGCGGCGTACATCGAAATGAGCAGCAGCGCGATCATCAGCGCAATCGATACAAATTGGGCAAACCCTGAGCACGAGGCCCCAACGTCCCATTGGGCCATCTTGGTTAAATACAGCGCAGTCGTAGAAAGAAGATACACGGCACCGACCAGAGTGCAGTTCACCAACAGCTTCGTGATCACAATCGCCGCCTGCGACACCCCTCGCGATCTCGATACGGCGTAAGCCACGGATTCAAAGTCTCTCGACGTAGCGTAAACCGCGTAGAGAATCGTCACCGGAATCCAGGCCACTGTAGACGCAAAAGACGTCCGGGCAACAGAGCCCAAAACGTCCCCTGCATCCACTAGGTTTCCAATAAAACCTATAGCCCCTCCAAGCGTATACGGGTCATCACCGGCGACCATGATCAGCACCTCAGACGAAGTCGCAGCCGCAACCACATACAGCACAGCCGCAAGCGCAATCATCAGAGCGGTCGCCGGGTGCCTGGCGAGCAACCATACCTCGCTCCGAAAAGCTGAGATGAACTCGCGTTTCATCACAGCTCGCTCTCTCGACCGATGAGCTCCGAATAAAACTCCTCAAGGCTCTTCCTATGAGAATACGCCTCCGCAACCCTCACACCTGCGGTCGAGAGCGCTTCGATTGCAATGCCCCGCCCTTCCTTTTTCTCCTCATAGCGCATAAGGACGCTGCCGTCCGGCAGAAAAGAATGTGAGGTCTCATCTCCGAGAACCGATCTCGTTCGCTCCAGATCGTCCACATGCAACACGAAACCACCGCGGCATGACTTTTCCAGCTGAGGTGCGGTCATCCTTCGAATGAGGCGACCATGACTTATGAAGAGGTAATCAGTTGCCAGCTTGTGCATCTCCTCAAGATTGTGGCTGGATACGAGAATCGTTTTACCTTGATCTTTGTTAAGATGCGTAAGGATTTTTCTTACTTCGACTATCCCCATCGGATCCAGGCCGTTTGTCGGCTCGTCCAGGATCAACAGCTCCGGATCGCCCAGCAACGCTATGGCCAGATCGAGACGCCTCCTCATTCCCATTGAGAAGTTCTTCACTTTCTTCCCGCCGGCCTCCCCCAAACCGACGGTTGATAACACACCGTCGATGGAACGATCGGTGGGAAGCCCCCACTCAATACAGCGAACGACCAAGTTGTCTCGCGCGGTCAGATTAGGATACGAAGCATTGAGGTCGGGCATATAACCCAGCCTTTCCCTGCAGCTCCGTATTTCACGTCTCCCGGTTTGCCCAAACATCGAGATCGTTCCTGACGATGGCTCCGAAAGCCCCGTGATCAATCGAATTAACGTGCTCTTGCCGGCACCATTCTCCCCAATGAGTGCACACAGCTCGCCTTCCATTAAAGAGAACGAGACTGATTTAACCGCTTCAAACCCGCCATATCTCTTGGATATGGCACGCAATTCAACTGGGACTTCCCGCATGGACGACATCCTCCCCGTCAATAAAAAGGGACGACATGGCAATTGTGCGGGGTTATAGGTAACGTCGGTTCGCCCCCCATATTGCAATGCCACATCGCCCCTCAGGCGCTGCTGGCCAAAATATCTTTGAACAGTCTGTGCACGCCGTACGGCGTGCACTATCCGCTAAAAGCGGATAGTGCACTCCTGTGAAGAACACTTGGTGCTGCAGCTGCCGTGCGCGTAAAAGAAGCAATTGTTGCACATGGGCTCAGCCCCGGCTGACGGCTCGGTAATCCATTCCATTTCATTCCCCTCCTTTCGCGGTAGAAAGCCAGTTCATCTCTGCCCCCTAGAAACGGAACGTGCAGGACTGATTGGGGCACCTCTTCGTGCATCCCCCGTGCGCGTAGAAGAAGCAGTTGCCGCACGCGGGTGCAACGCCTTCCTCCGGCTCGTTAATCCAATCCATCTCTCCCTCCTTTCCTTGCATACCGAATTGATAATGTTATTCTAATTCGATATGTATCATATTTCAATATAAGCTTATTTATATATTACACAAGGTAAGCACCCCCCTGCATCCAGCACAGGAAATGACTCTCTCGTTCCCCAGTGACGCGGCGAGAAATACAGGCCACTGCAGGACGTTGAATGAACAGCCCGTGAAAACCGTTGTTTTCACGGGCTGCACCTGCTCAATACTTTTTTATTCTCCAGCCTCAGTCGTCTCTAAGATCGACCACGTAAACATGATCTGACTCCAGGACCGGGTCATCACCCGTCGCGGTCGCCCTGCTCAGCGCGTTGCGGGCGCGCCGCGTCGCCAGTTCCTCAAGTTCTCTTTCGTTGACGCGCTTAATAAGATCGCCAGGCTGGCAATCAAGCTCTACGCAAATATCCAGCAATGTCTTTAACCTAATTGCCTTCACCTTGCCATTTCGTATTTTTGAGATACTTGCCGGTGTGTGCCCGGTCGCCCGAATGATATCCGTACTCGTCTTTCCGCGTCGAAGCAATAAGCTTTCAAGCTCAATAATCAGATAGTCCATGCCGCCCCTCACACCAAATCCTCGGTCTGGTCTTGAAGCAGAGCTCCGTAGCGCCATATCGCAGAAATCGAGAAGCAGCAAACGGCCCCCAGCACAGCACCAATATCTATGGGCAGGGCCAGGTTTTCAAACATCGAATAGGCGTTCCCCAGCAAGTCGAAGGGGCCAATCACTATCGAAAGAAACCCCGGAGAAAACAAGAGGTCACCTATTGCCGCTGCAACAAACAGCCACCCGATAATCGAGATTCTTCGAGCATGCGAAAGGGTAAAGGGCGATTCGCCATGAGCCATGTCCATGCTGATTCCCCGCAGGGTCCATGTGGCCCCTCCGGAAATCAGAAGATACATCAAAGGAACCACTACGGAAACCGTCTTTGATGGATCATATAGGTTTCCTTGAGCAGCCATAAGCCCAATGGAAATAACCACCACCACCGAACAGCAACACACCGCTATAAACAGCGCCGTAAACAGAATCCCAAGCCTTCTTCCGAGAGTCATCATCTTCTGGATGGACTTATCGATCTTCTGGGCGCTATTCACCACAGCTCCTCCTAAAGCAATCAGAGGTCTTCTTACTTACTGTTTTTCCTACATTGTAACGAACTCGATAAGAAGAGGGTCGCTTCACGCCGCGCAATCCCGAACTCCAAGCGTTTCTCATCAGCATTGCCCATCTTTCGAGTCGAAATTCAAATCCAGTTTCTTATCGCATGCTGAAATCAACCCGAACTGGATGTGACTGGAAAACAGCGCGCTGCGTCGGTCGCGCTTTCCCGAGCGACTCTGGCACAACAGACGATATGAGTTGAACATTGGGGCCTCTCCCCTTGCAGCTCTCTCGTGGGTCGGGCGACAATGGTCGTACCATCAACCGCGGCCGCGCGCTGCGGGCCCTCGGCCTCGGCTGCGTCGTCGGGGCGGTCCCGAAGATGCACCGGCCCGCGGCCGACCGCGGCCGCAAGAACGACCGCCGCGACGCCGAGTGGCTGGCACGCATGCTGGCGCGCCGCAACGTCGTCGAGGTGTGGGTCCCCGACGAGCGCCCTCGAGGACGCGCGCGACGACCTGCAACACGCCAAGCAGCGGATGTCGAAGTTCCTGCTGCGCCACGGCCTCGTCTTCGACGAGACGACGCCGGCCGGCAGGCGCAGGGGCGCCTGGACGGGGGCCTACTGGGACTGGACGGAGTCCCTCTCCTTCGACGAGCCCGAC
>DXZR01000036.1 GCA_019419555.1 Collinsella sp. | reverse complement strand
GGATTGGTCAAAATAGTTTGACTATTAGCGGCTAAAATCGCCCGGCGCTAACATCTTGGAATTACGTCGTCTTTTGGAAGCTGGAAAACCTAATTTGATATGCTTCGATCACGCTGATCGAATTAGTTGGAAAGGAATCAGTCTCTCGTTTTCGTCGAGCGAAACTAATGAGAGGATAACAATTCCAGATTGCACGATACAGGCACCTTGTCTGGTTTTAGTAAGCGGCCCTAATGCATGTGGCAAATCTTCATTTCTGGAAGTATTGAATGGATTATTGTCGCCAGTTGCCGGCAGACTGTGTGTTAATGAGTCTACTGTCATTTTCGATGGCTTGACTTTAATCCAGCTACCCTGCGCAACTATGCCGCAAAGACATTTGATAATGGGGGGAACTTTCAGGAAGGCTCTTTACTATGGTCTTGTAGATATTGACTCTGAAAAACTCATCTATCTTTTGAAGGGTTTTAGCCTCGATAAATTATTTGAAGCCAATCCCATCATTGGAACTAGGGGACACAATTTGTCTGGCGGAGAACTGGCTTCTCTATTACTTTGTAGGGCCTTTCTGAGCAGCTATTCTATTATTATTTTGGATGAGCCTTGCAACAATTTAGATAATGCTTCGATATCCTTTTTGAAGGCGGTGGTTGCACAGGAGATGAAAGAGCGTATCGTCATCATTGCGGATCATGGACATGGTTTTGAACAATTTGCAGACTATGTAATACAGTTTCAGGAGCCAGAAAAAACTATCTAGCTCCTGAACGTTGCTACCAACTGCTATTTGCGAGTTATTCGAGATGCTCTTCAATGCGAGCTCTAAGAAGGGCAATGGCTGTGGGTATGCCAATTGCGGCAGCTAATTCGGCTTTATCCAAAACCTGTATGCTAAAGCACGATTGTTTATCACATTGAAGAACGGTAACTGAAGATACCCTCACTTCCCGTTGGCTGAATATATCGTAATCTCCAAAAAGGAAGTTACCTTTTATTGAGTAATTCGGTATGTTCGTTATGCACTTCATCTCAAGTCTGTTTAGGCCATAATCGAACACCGCAACTTCCTTATGTTCGATGACGAGCGCAACCCTGGGCATGTTACTAAAGCCACCGTCGACGACAGTAAAGAGCTTTTCATTTGTATCGTCATAAACGGTGTATTTAAGACTCAATAGCTGTCCTAGTGGACCCGTGAACCCATGTCTTTTGATGTTGAGGTTGTCTCCCGCTGGGTTGGTGAGAGCTAGAGCATGCGGATAAGGGTTACCTTCAATTGAGATTCGATATTCGTTTGTAGCTGTCTTGCTCGATTTAGGACCAGTAGCCACCACGCGTCATCGCCTCAATCGCATTGGAACCGACTTCTGCTTCGTGCGGAGAATTACGCAGTACGTTGCAGTACATGCAGCTGCAATAACCGCATGGGCAATTTCTAATAAAATGAATGACGCTATTTACTGCATGCATGTTAAATGGTCGAATACTTCTCATGATTTGCCTCCCATTGTTCGATTGTTTCTGACTGTTCTATTACCTTCTTCACCTCCTCAACACTGTTGAACCCTATGTTTTCAATCGACGAGTACTCAACGTAAACAGAAAACCTGCTTTCAAGAAAAATTAGCAGTCGAACTAGATCCGATGAGGACAAGCTGAATGGGGAATTGGTCAATCGTTGATTTCTTAGATCTTGATCAAATTGAGTCAAATCCAAATCTCTAATATTGCTTATTGCTTTTTCGATTTCTGCGTAGATGGTTTCATCTTTACAATATGCTGTCATTTCAGTACCCCAAGATCGAAATCAAACAACTCGTCCTCGATTGTCTTGCAGCATAGTAATGATTCTTCTGGATCTAAGCTGGCTGAGAAACTGGGTATTCCTCTTAGTCGAAGTTCTCTTGCTGCTTGAATAGCTTTATCGCTAGATGAATAGCTTATTTGAAATTCATGCGTCTCCAACCCCTCTGTGGCGTCAAGTACTTCGTTTGTAATTTCAAATTGAACTTTCTCTGCTTGCGTAAGCGTTTCAATTACGGGCATGAGCCCTAGCATTATGTCGTAGTCGGCTATCGTGTATGGGATATTGATAATGGCTAAGTCAGGGCAGAAAGCTCGACATGCAGAAATCGACCCCAATCCGTAATCTCCGAAAATGTGGTCGTTGTATTTCATAAGCACATTGGGCGTCTCTAATAGAGCTAGGTCGGATTTATCATTCTCAATGATGAGGTTGATCTGCTCATTCATTTTGATGACGGCAGATTGGCCACCATCAAAACTAAGGGTGTTGCAGCCCCAGATTTCATTTAAAGGATTGAAGCTCAACGCACATAGATTGGGATGGTGCTTTCTCATCTCGCTAACGATGCTACTGAAAGTTATTGTTGAATTGGCGGGTGTATATAGATTCCCGACAACAATTTTTGGTATCAGGGCTAATTCCTGCATGTCGCTTTTGCTAGACTCGATTTGTTCAGCGGCGAGTTGGCTGACAACCGTCTTATTTACAGAATGAGCGTAGGTTTCAGCGTGTTTACTAAATTCTACGAGTCCTGCGGCGCTTTCTTTCGTCGATAAAACGACAACCAGGTCTGATTCATCGATTGTCGTTACATAGTTAATTCGATTTCTTATGCCAATTTCTTTGCAATTCACAAGGTTGGCGACATCTAGGCCGTCCGGTAGAATGCCGCATGGCGTTGATACCCGGATATTGTAGCCATTTCCTAGCAATCCAATCAGAAGAGGATAGTCAGCTCTTGTGAAAGATATAAGTCCGATTGTCTTCATGATTTTTATCGCTTGTTCCTTTTTAGAGCTGTTGCAATGGACACTTCATGTCTATGAAGCTCAAAGCGAAGTATTTTCTGATTAAGTCGGTCAAAGGCAATTCGTTTTGAATTGTCGCATGCTGTTCGCTTGTAATCAGGGCTTATTACTCCTTCGCAATCTGCGCTTTTTATGCATTGGGTGCACAGCTGAAATGCCCAACATTTTTTACATGAATCGCTGGTCAGCTTTGAAACATTGATTATCTTTTCAATTTGACCTAAATCAAATCCTGAATCCAATGTGCCGATATACATTTCCTTCGTTGTTTCGCTGACCCTTTCGCAAGGAAGAAGCGCTCCTGCTGTTGTCACAAATAGACGCGTAACCCCTGGTTCGCATGGGCCACCGGGTATAGCTTTTGCTGGGATGTTCGAAGGTGCAAATCGCTTTATGTTTTGGTTGATGTTTGCAAGCGTATATGAAGCGAGCCTATCGTTGCGGTTTCCTTTTTCGATTTTGCGCTCATCCATAATTCTTGCTTTAAATAAGGCGTAATTTAGCTGACTTGAGAACTCGTCATTGTAGGGGGCGATACGTCCGTTGCGTTCCAGGTAGTTGAATTGAACATCGCAATCTTCGATATCTTTATCATTTATAAAGGAAGAGACTGTTTTATAGATGTTGTTCGTGTCGACTACGGCATTAAAATGAACATATTTGTTGCGTTCAGGATGGCTGTCTAAAACCATATGAACATTGTCTATAACTGTTTGGTATGAGGACTTGCCATTAGCGTAATGCCTAGACTTATCGTGGATTTGCTGCGGCCCGTCAAGACTGATTAACAAATAGAATTCATGCCCAGAATCGAAGAAGAATTTAACCATTTCTTCAGATAAAAGAGAGCAATTAGTTGTAATTCGAAATGAGATGTGTTTTCCTTCAAATACCTGCTCTGCATATTGAGTAATTAGCTTAATTTCATTAAATCGAAGGAGAGGTTCTCCTCCATAAAATGCTACGACCGGGTTTGAGTTGTCGATCGAGTGCATCTTAAAGAATTCGATTGCATGTTTTGCCGTCGAAATGGACATGGAGTTATGACTGTGGGCTCTGTTGTATGAGGAGTTTCCGGAATAGATACAGTAATCACATCGGAAGTTACAAGATTGAGTCAGCTGAAGGGTTAGCATCCGTATATTTCTTTCCAGCTTAACTTTCAAAAGGTCAATTGATGGATAAGCGATATCCTGCAATGGCGAATCGCAGCAGTAGCCACATGATTGTAGTAACTGGAATTCTTGGTCTGATTTACAGGAGGCGTGGCAAACTTTGCCTGCTTGGACTTCTGAGATGTAATTGAAGAGATCTTTGCTTACTGCAAGTATCTCGTTTCGATTGGCATCATAAATGTAGTGGCCCAAGAGGGTCTTTATAGGTAGAACTAACATCTCTACCGCCTCTTTCAGTTCACTAATGTTATTTAGTGAACTAAGATGTTTGATATAAAGTATCCTTTTATAAACGTATTGTCAAACATATATTGCTAAAACAGAAACAATTTATAGACTGAGTTGGTCGTATTCTTTGGGCGATTGCTCCTATAATCTAGCCTTCGCTGCTGTCGGGAGGGAAGGACTAGGACTCCGTTATTATGTTGAAACGCTTTAACACTTTTGACGTTCTCATGCATTTTTTGTTTCAAAAGCGTTAGGATGGAACTTGCAGCGCGGGGCGTAATGGGTGCCCCGCACACGATGGGAGGCTATCAATGGCTAATCGTTTCGTTCTCAATACCATTTCTTATCATGGTTCCGGCGCCATCAAGGAGATCCCCGGCGAGCTCCAGCGTCGCGGCTACAAGAAGATCTTCGTCTGCTCCGATCCCGACCTGGTCAAGTTTGGCGTTACCGCCAAGGTGACCGACGAGCTCGACGCCGCTGGCATCGCTTGGAGCCTCTACTCCGAGATTAAGCCCAACCCCACCATCCAGAACGTCAAGGACGGCGTCGAGGCCTTCAAGGCCGCCGAAGCTGACGCTATCGTGACCATCGGTGGCGGCTCCTCCATGGACACCGCTAAGGCCATCGGCATCATCATCAACAACCCCGAGTTCGCCGATGTCCGCAGCCTCGAGGGCGTTGCTCCCACTAAGAACCACGCCGTGTTCACCATCGCCGTGCCGACGACCGCCGGTACTGCTGCCGAGGTGACCATCAACTACGTCATCACCGACCCCGAGAAGGTCCGCA
The DNA here is from genome assembly GCA_019419555.1 of Collinsella sp. Lineage (GTDB taxonomy): Bacteria > Actinomycetota > Coriobacteriia > Coriobacteriales > Coriobacteriaceae > Collinsella. The sequence continues at coordinate 17,595 of DXZR01000036.1, read as the reverse complement.
AGTTCGTGTGCGTCGACACCAACGACGCCCCCGAGGTCGCCGTCGTCGACCCCGACATGATGGCTTCCATGCCCGCCGGCCTGACCGCTTCTACCGGCATGGATGCTCTGACCCACGCCATCGAGGGCTACACCACCAAGGGTGCTTGGGAGCTCTCCGACATGTTCCACTTTGAGGCCATTAAGCTGATCAGCGAGAACCTGCGCGACTCCGTTGCCGAGGCCAAGTCCGGTCAGCCCGGCTCCGGCCGCGAGGGCATGGCTCTTGGCCAGTATGTCGCCGGTATGGGCTTCTCCAATGTCGGCCTGGGCATCGACCACGCCATGGCTCACACCCTGTCCGCTCACTACGACACCCCGCACGGCGTCGCTTGCGCCATGCTGCTGCCGATCGCCATGGAGTTCAACAAGCCGGTTTGCGCTGAGCGCCTGGCCAAGGTTGCCGTTGCCATGGGTGTTGACACCACGGGCATGAGCACCGACGAGGCTGCCGACGCCGCCATCGCCGCCGTCAAGCAGCTCTCCGCCGACGTGAACATCCCGCATGTCTGCGAGGTCATGAAGGCCGACGAGATCGAGGTCCTGGCCAAGGACGCCATGGCCGACGCCTGCTTCCCGGGTAACCCGCGCGAGGCAACGCTCGACGACGTCATCGAGCTCTTCAAGAAGATCTGCCCGGCTGCCTAACTTGGTTCGGCGGGCCCCTGCCCGTTAGCCCTACAATCGTCCTCGGACATGTCGGAAGCCCCCGCTGCACACTTCGTGCGGCGGGGGCTTCCTCCGTCCTGCGGAAAGATTGCGGGGCTAACGGGCAGGGGCCCGCCGGCTCGTTATCGTGGCGGGCGCAGTTCTGAGGAGCTCAATGGGTTATCTCGCTAAGTAAAAAGATGGTTCGCGGTGGTATTGTTGCTGTGGGTTTAATTCGATATGAAAGGGTGACTTTGGTGTCCAAGATGGATTCTACGCTCTCCTATATTACTGACCAGCTGAAGGCGCTTACCTCGATTGCTTCGCCGACGGGCTATACCCGTGCGGCGACTGATTATCTGATGGAGACCCTGCGCGATATGGGGTTTGGGCCTGAGCGTTCTAATAAGGGTAACGTGCTCGTTGAGCTTGGCGGCGAGGGCGAGCCGCTCGTACTGGCGAGCCATGTCGATACCCTAGGCGCCATGGTGCGTTCCATTAAGGACAATGGCCGCCTGCGCCCCACGACGCTCGGTGGGCATCAGTGGTCTACGGCCGATGGCGAGAACTGCACCGTCTACACGCGCGACGGCAATGTCTACACGGGCGTGGTTCTTAACACCGAGCCTTCGGCGCACGTGGCCGACGAGCCGGTCAAGATCATCGAGAAGAACATGGAGATCTTGCTCGACGAGAACGTCGACAGCAAGGACGATGTGCTCGAGCTGGGTATTCAGACCGGCGACATCATCGCTATGGATCCTCGCACGACGGTGACGGAGAGCGGCTACATTAAGAGCCGCTTCCTGGATGACAAGCTATCGGCCGCCATTTTGTTGGGCTTGGCGCGTGCCGTCGCCGCTGGCGAGGTGACGCTTTCGCGTAAGGTTTCGCTGCTCTTTACCGTGTACGAGGAGGTGGGCCACGGCGGCGCCTTCGTGCCGGCCGACACGCGCGAGATGATCAGCGTTGACATGGGCTGCGTGGGCGACGACCTAGGCTGCACCGAGCACATGGTGTCGATCTGCGCCAAGGATTCGGGCGGTCCGTACAACTACGACCTGGTGACGGCGCTGTCCAATATCGCGCGCGAGCTTGAGCTCGATTACGCTATCGACGTGTATCCGCATTACGGTTCGGACGTCGAAGCCACGCTCTCTGCCGGCTACGACATTCGCCATGGTCTGATCGGCCCCGGCGTGTATGCGAGCCACAACTACGAGCGTAGCCACATGGACGGCGTGCGCAACACCTTCGAGCTCGTCCGCGCCTACGTACAGCGCTAGCGATGCAGCGGCCTCGGCTGATACGGCAGTACCGACCGAGGCCGTCCTCTCTAAGTTGCGGTGAAATAGGGACTGTTTGGCGGTTTTAAACGCTTAAACAGTCCCTATTTCACCGCAATTTATGAAGGGGATGGGGCTACTTAAGTGCGCCGGTTACCGTGCCGCCGCCGAGGACGATGTCGCCGCGGTAGACTACAACGGCTTGGCCGGGGGCGATGGCTCGCTGCGGCTCGTCAAAAGTCAGCAGCATTTGCCCGTCTTCGCCGCGCGTAAGGGTCGCTGCCTGGTCCTTCTGACGGTAGCGGTACTTGGCGCCCACGCGAATGCCGCCGGCATCGAGCTCTGCCTCCACGCGGTCGGCAGGGGCGCTCCAGATCCAGTCGTCGGCCGTGAGTGCTGTGGCCGTCAGGTCCTCGGCCTCGCCCAGATGCACGGTGTTGTTGACGGCGTCGACGCCCGTTACATACACGGGATGCGCCATCGCGACGCCTAGGCCCTTGCGCTGGCCGATGGTGTAGCGCAGCGCGCCGTTGTGGCGCCCGACCACGCTGCCGTCGCGCCACACAATGTCGCCCGGTGCAGCGGGATGTCCGCAGCGGCACTCGATATAGCCCGCGTAGTCACCGTCTGGAATAAAGCAGATATCCTCGCTTTCGGCCTTCTTGGCGTTGATGAAGCCCTGTTCGGCGGCGATGCGGCGCACGTCGTGCTCCTTGTCCAGGCCTGCCAGCGGAAAGATTGTGCGTGCCAAGCGCTCCTGCGTAAGCGAATACAAAAAGTAGCTTTGGTCCTTCTTTGGGTCCTCGCCACGGTGCAGCTGCCAGGTGCCGTCGGACGTTTGGCTCGTTTTGGCGTAGTGACCTGTGGCGATGTAGTCGCAGCCCATATCGAGCGCTGCATCGAGCAACGCGCCAAACTTAATATGGCGGTTGCAGATGATGCACGGGTTGGGTGTCAACCCTTCCTGGTAGGCGGTCACGAAGCGCTCGATAACATTGCGGTCGAAGGTCTGCTGCAGGTCGAGCACATGGTGGGGTATCCCCAGGCGCTCGGCGACAGCCTTTGCGTCGGCGATGTCGCGGTCGACCTTACTCATGCCCGTGACGGGATCGGGCGCGGGGCAGGTGAGGCGCATGGTGGCGCCGACGCATTCGTAGCCCTGGCGCTTGAGCAGGTACGCGGTCACGCTGGAATCGACGCCGCCACTCATGGCGACGAGCACGCGCTTGTTGTGCATGGGGAGGTTCTCCTTGGTGGCATGTGGCCAAAAAAGAAAAGCGGCGCGGGAGGCTGGTTCCGCGCCGCAGACATTGTAGCAAGTTCGGGCGTCATATGGGACGCCCTGTTGGGATGAGCCCAGGCTGCCAGAAGAGAGGGAAGGCCGGCGTGCCTTGGACTCGTTCTAAGAACGAGAAGCTCTAGTCCTGGAACAGTGCCGTGGACAGGTAGCGCTCGCCGGTGTCGGCGAGCAGCGCCACGATGGTCTTGCCCTCGTTCTCGGGGCGCTTGGCCAGCTGCAGCGCGGCCCACACGGCGGCGCCGGACGAAATGCCCACGAGCACGCCCTCCTTGTGGCCCACGGCGCGGCCGGTCGCAAAGGCGTCGTCGTTCTCGACGGGGATGATCTCGTCATAGACCTGGGTGTCGAGGACGTCGGGCACAAAGCCGGCGCCGATACCCTGGATCTTGTGCGGGCCGGCTTGGCCCTTAGAGAGCACCGGGGAAGTGGCGGGCTCAACGGCGACGACCTGAATCTCGGGGTTCTGCTCCTTGAGGAACTCACCCACGCCGGTCACGGTGCCGCCGGTTCCAACGCCGGCGACGAAGATGTCGACCTCGCCGTCGGTGTCATCCCAGATTTCGGGGCCGGTCGTGGCCTTGTGGATGGCGGGGTTGGCGGGGTTCACAAACTGGCCGGCGATAATGCTGTTGGGGGTCTCCTTCTGCAGCTCCTCGGCCTTGGCGATGGCGCCCTTCATGCCCTTGGAACCGTCGGTGAGCACGAGCTGTGCGCCATATGCCTGCATAAGCTTGCGGCGCTCCACGGACATGGTCTCGGGCATGGTGATGATCACCTTGTAGCCGCGGGCAGCCGCCACCGAGGCGATACCGACGCCGGTGTTGCCGCTCGTGGGCTCGATGATGGTGTAGTCGCCACCGCGCACGAGCTTGCCGGCCTTCTCGGCCTCGTCGATCATGTTCTTGGCGACGCGGTCTTTGACGGAGCCGGCGGGGTTGAAGTATTCCAGCTTGACGAGCACGCGGGCCTTGAGGTCCTCATCGGCCTCAAAGTGAGTGAGCTCCAGAAGCGGGGTATGGCCGATAAGCTGATCGATGGACGTGTAAACGTTGCTCATGGTGAACCTCCAAAGTGTTCAAATGACTGGATACCGTGTGGTTTTACGGTGTGTGTAGCAGCGAAACCCACAAACCGTATAGGTTGTTCGTTTTGCTGTTGGCAAGCATAGTAGACACTAAAGCCTAGTAACGCAATAGGAAATAGAAGATTATTACGAGTCGATTAACCATCTTGACCGGAACGGGTATTTTCAAAACCAATTTTTCGGCTAGAATTTCTACGGACTAAATGACCGAAAGGCAGCACTATACATGTTGGTTTCTACTAAGGGCAGATATGCCCTGCGCGTTATGGTCGATCTGGCCGAGCACCAGGCGGCCGGTCGCATCCCGCTCAAAGAGATCGCGGCGCGACAGGGGATTTCCGAGAAATATCTCGAGAACATCTTGGCTACGCTCGTGCGCGCCAACATGCTCTCGGGCATGCGCGGCAAGGGCGGCGGCTACGTGCTTACGCGCCCGCCCGAGCAGTATACGGTGGGCGAGATCCTGCGCCTGACCGAGGGCAGCTTGGCGCCGGTCGCATGCCTGGACGGCGACTGCAAGGGCTGTTCGCGTTCGGACGAGTGCCCCACGCTCGACGTGTGGAAGAACCTGGACAAGCTCATCAACGACTACCTCGACGGTGTGACGCTTGATCAACTTGTCGCTCCCAACCATGGCTACGACTACGTCATCTAACCCATACCCGCCATTTGGGGACGGAGCGGAAATGGTAGATTCTCTCGCCCTTTGAGACTTGACAAATAAGAAGGCCGCCCATTTTTGCGATGGGCGGCCTTCGTTTTGGGTCGATATGACGGTTCGTATTGAACAGTTCTAGCCCTAGGCGATGCTATCGAGAATGCTGCGCATGATGGATACCAGGATGCTGCCCATAAAGGCCGATCCAAAGCCGGCAATGGAGATACCAGCGCCCAACAGATTGACCGACAGGTAGCTGGCCAGCTCGAGCATAAAGCTGTTGACTACGAGCTGAAAAATACCAAGCGTAATAATAGTGAGCGGCAGTGAGATGACCGTCAGGAACGGCTTGACGAGCGAATCGACGATGTTGAGGAACAGTCCCACAAAGGCGAAACAGACCCAGGCCTCGGCAAAACCGAAGGGTTGGATGCCGGGGACGAGGAACGTGGCGATCGCGATGGCGATCGAAGTAAAGAGCCAGTTAAGCATAAAGCGCATGGTAGGGGGTCCTTTCTTGCGCGGGGAGAGTTAGTAACGCGTGAAGCAGCTTGCCGTGGCGACTTGGACGGCTGCGCGAACGCGGGGCCTTGCCTGGATGCCCATTGTCTCAAATATTCGTGGAGCTTACGTGCGCATATGGTTTCTAAACGGCGTTCGTCCTGAAAAACGCGCCGCTGGCAGAGAGTCTTGTCGCTTTAGTTTGGTGGTGTGCTACACTGCTACGGGCAAAAGCCACAGGCGTTGCCCTATTGCATAGAACGGGTGAACGATGCCCGATGTCAGTATCAACTTCGATGCCTTTTGGCGGGTTTGGCGGTGATCGATGAATATCGAGAACATGTTTGACAAGCCTGATGTCAAGCAGCTGGTCCACGCATTTAGCCTTTTGGACGACGAGAAGGATATCCAAGCGTTTTTGACCGATATCTGCACGCCGCGCGAGATTTGCGACCTTTCTCAGCGTTTGCAGGTTGCGCGCTATTTGGACGAGGGCGAGCCTTATGTTGAGGTTCAGGCCCGTACCGGCGCTTCGTCCACCACGGTGAGCCGCGTTTCAAAGGCGCTGAACGGCGAGTACGGTGGCTACCGCAAGATCCTCATTAAGTTGGAGGATGGCGAGTAGGCCGGCGACAACATTGAATTACGAAGAACCGTCCCTCCGGGGGCGGTTTTTTGATCCCTTGGGGACGGAGGAAAACGGATCACCGGGTTAGACTGACCCCCTCTGTGATCCATTTTCCTCCGTCCTCAAGGGATCAAATCTGTTGGCGTGGGGCAAATCTGTCCGCGTGGGCGGGTAGGATGGATGCATTGATTATTGCGAACAGTTTGAGCGGAGGACCATGCCTGTTCGAATCTATATCACCAATGCCGGCACGGATTTGAGCGATGCCGAGTCGGCGCTGCTTGCCGACCTTATTGTCCGCCACGGGCGTGCCGTGTTGCTGGCACCTACGTTTGCCGAGCTCGACCTGTGCCGTCATGATGCGGCGGAAGCCGGCGTTTCGCTGGGTATCGACTACAAGACGTCTACATCGTGGCTTCGCTCGCTTTGGGAGCTTTTGGGCGACGGGCGCGGTTTCGTCGACAACCTGCAGCGCCAGATGCTGTTCTCGGACATGGTCACGCGTCTCGACGATGCCGACCTGCAGCCGCTTTCGCGCAGCCAGGGCACAGTGCGCATGCTCGCGCGCATGGCCCGCGACGTGTTGCCGGGCGTTGCGGGGACGGGTGCCGAACGATGCCGTGGCGACAACTGCCAGCCTGAGCCAAAAAGCGATGCCGAGGCTCGTGTGTTCGAGCTTTTGCGCGCCTACGCGGGCGGTTTGGACCGTCGAGATATGGTTGAGCCCTGCGAGGCAGCTGACATTATGACCAGTGTCCTGGCCGATAGCCTGCCGGCGTGCACTCGCGCCGTATGCGTGCGCGGTATCACGTCGTTTACGCACGGTCTGCTCGAGCTGCTGTCTGCCGTGGCGAACAATGGGGGAGAGGTCGTCGTGCTGCTTGCCCGCGAGCAGGCGGCGATGCGCGAGGAGCTTGCCACGGCATTTGATGCCCGCGATGTGTTGTTTGAGATCGCGCCGCTAGGGGAGGGTGTCGGCGCGTCTGATGCCGCTTACGGGACCGCCGCTCAGCCTGCCTTTATTGAGGTCGCTGGCCCCCATGCCCGTGCTCATGCTTATGCGGACGCAATTGATGATCTGGTAAAAACGTGCCGGGGTTCCGAGGTCGACGGCGCTTCTGCCGACCCCGTGCGCGTGCTCGTTGTTTCTGCCCGGGCACCCCAGCTGTTCGGCGAACTCGCCTCTCGTCTGGCGGCGCGTCACATTGCGGCCGAGACGACTGAGTTCACGGCGTTTTCTCAATCCATTGCGGGCAGGCAGTTTGCGGCGCTTGCCGGCCTGATCGAGTGCATGAAGGCCGCCGATGAGGGCATGGCGTCAAAGACCGAGTGGTGGCCCGCGCCGGAGCTTACCGACTGGATCTACAGTCCGCTTTCGGGTGCCGACGCCGCGAGCGCCCGCGGCTTCGACAAGAACATACGCCTGTCGCGCAACAAGACCACTGCGGGCGTTAAGAGCCTGCTGCAGAGCGTCCAGGGTCAGGTGAGGGGCGCGCGCAAGGCGGCGAGCGACGAAAACTGGTTTAAGAACGTGCCGTGTGTGGTCTCGGACGTGTTCCAGGCGCTGTGGCGCGACAAACCCGTGACGGCGCTCAAGGCCATGCTCGCCGTTGCCGAGGCGCTGCCCGATCGCGCTCTAGGCGGCCTTGACGGCCAGGCCCGTCGCCAGGCAGAGACGGCTTTGCTGCGCCATGCCATCGACATCCTTATGAACGATGCTCGCGCACTCGACGTGTCGCAGGCCGCGACCGTGCCGGTTCTCGACGGCGTTCGAACCAAGGTGGACAAGCGCAGTACCGCTTACGATTACGCGACCTACGAGGTCGATCGCACGCCACGGGCACAAGTGCGCTTCGTGTCGCTTGCCGATGCGTCGGTTTTGCGTCCTGGCGGCTACGATGCCGTGCTGTTTGCCGATGTCGACCTGGACAGCTATCCGCTTTCGCACGAAGAGGGCCCGCTTGCCACGTTGATGGCCGAGCTGCGCCGCGACGGCGTGTCTTTGGAGCCCGCCGCCCTGCTGCGCGTGCGCTTTGGCCGTGCAATGCAGGCGACGAGCGGTCCGGTCGCGCTTGCCCGCGTGACACACGATCGCCAGGCGCGAGAGTGCTACCCGGCAGCCGTATGGACCGAGCTGCGGGCACATGCCGAGGCCGCTGGCGCTGCCAAGCCCACGTGCGTGGGCGAGGGCGATATCATCGCCGACTTTGATCCCGCGGCAGGTGAAGGCCTCAAGCGCGAGCGCGTGACCTGCGAAGCCCCTCAGCACCTGAGCGATGAAGCCATTCCGTATCTGGTTCTGCGCCGTCGCGATGGCGAGGGCGAGAACGCGCCGCTCGTGCCGCGTCTGACGTCCGCCTCGCAGATCGAGGCCTATTCTACCTGTCCACTGTGCTGGTTCGTGTCGTATCGCGTCAAGCCCCAGTCTATCGACGCGGGCTTTGACAACATGGAGAAGGGCAACTTTGTCCACGACGTGCTGGAGCATCTGCATGCCCGTCTGCCCCAAGAAGGCATGGAGCGCGTGACGCCCGAGAATCTGCCGCGTGCACAGGAGCTGCTGCACGAGGTCTTTGACGAGACGTTGGCCGAGCACGCTGGCAAGCGCGGCACGGAGGGCCCGCTGGTGCCGCTCTCCCCGGTGGAGGAGCGCCAGGTGGCCGAGATCTTGCCGCAGCTGGAGGGTGTGCTTGCCTACGAGTCCGAGGCACTTGCCCCCTTTGCCCCGCGCTACCTGGAGTTCGCCTTCAACGAGCTCAAGGTCGAGTATGCCGGTTGGCCGCTTGGCGGGCGCATCGACCGCGTGGACGTGGACGCCGAGAATCGTGCCGTGGTGATCGACTACAAGCATCGCACGGGCGTTGAGGAGTTTAAGCTCGCCGACCCTACGGTGCGCGACGAGGAATCGGGCACGGCACCCATCGACGATCCGCGCTGGTTGCCACCACATACCCAAACGCTTATCTACGCCCAGGCCATGCGCCGGGCGCTGGATTTGGACACCCGCGCGGCGCTCTACTTTTCGACCAAGGGCGGCAAGCCGGCGTTGCGCGGTGCCGCGAGCGCCGAGCTGCTCGAGGAAGAGCGCGGCGACGGCCGCATCCCGGGCCTTAAGAAAGGTTTCCCCGGCGAGGGTGGCAGCATGGACTTCGACGCCCTGCTCGATCGCGTGGAGGCCGGCATCGCCGAGCGCTTGCGCGAACTCGAGGCGGGCAACGTCGCTGCTGTCGACCCGGCGTCGACGCAGGCCGCGCATGCCCGCTGCTCGTATAACCACGAAGGAACGTTTGTAAGGAGGGACGTGTAGACCATGGATCTTTCGACTTTGATGCCGCAACAGCTGCAGATTGTCAAAACGCTCGACCGCCCGCTGTTTGTCTCGGCGGGCGCCGGTTCGGGTAAGACCTTTACCCTCACGCGCCGCATCGTCTATGCGCTCTCGCCCGAATCCGGTCCGTTCGTCGAGCATCTGGACCAGGTACTCGCCATCACCTTTACCAAGGATGCCGCGGCCGAGATCCGCGACCGCGTGCGCCGTGCGCTTATCGACGAGGGTATGGACGAGGAAGCACTGACCGTCGACGACGCGTGGATTTCGACCATTCACGGCATGTGCTCGCGTATCCTGCGCGCGCACGCGCTGGAGCTGGGCATCGACCCCGAGTTCACGGTGCTCACCGATACCGACGAGCTCATGGATCAGGCTGTTGAGCATGTGCTGGGTCGCGCGACGGCACCCGATGCCGCCCCCGAGCTCGCGGCATCGCTCAAGGCCCTCTATGCCTGGTATCCCATGGCGGGCGAGGGCGGTTCCTTTGGCGGCGGTACGACCATCAAGGGTCTGGTGCGCGACCTGCTGGAGCTGTCGAGCCAGTTGCCGGGCGGTATGGACGACGTGCGCGTGGCGCGCGGCCAGGCCGATACCTCGGCACTCGCCGATGCCTATCGCGCGGCGCTGGGTGCGAGCAAGGCCTCGACCGAGAAGGCGCAGGCGGCGCTCGATGCCATCGACGCGTTCGAGGCGAGCGGCAAGACCATGGCCGATGCGGCGCGACTCATGATGTCGTGCACCATGCCGCGCGCGAGCAAGGCATTCCCTAAGGAGCAAGCCGAGCTGCTCAAGGCCGAGGCCGCCGATGCGTTTATCAATATCGTGCTTGCCTGCGGTGGCCCGGCGCTCGATGCGCTGGTGGGCCTGGCCCGTTCCGTGGAGGCGGAGTACCGTGCGCTCAAGGCCGACCAGTCCGCGCTCGACAATAACGATCTGCTGCGCATGGCATATGAGGCGCTGCGCGATTATCCCGCCATCCGAGCCGCCTACGAGGGCCGCTTTAAGATGGTCATGATCGACGAGTTCCAGGATACCGACCAGATGCAGGTCGACCTGATCCGTTACCTGACCGGCGCGGGGGAGCGTGCGCTTTGTACCGTGGGCGATGCGCAGCAGTCGATCTACCGCTTCCGCGGCGCCGAGGTCGAGGTCTTCCGTCGCCAGGAGCGCAAGGTGGGCTCGTCTACCGCGCCCGAGGCGACTGCCGCGGCCGACGCCCCTGCTGGCGAGCTCGTTAAGCTCGTGCGCAACTTCCGCAGCCATGACGAGGTGCTGCGTTACGTGGCGCGCGTCTTTGATGGCGACGATGGCGGCCTGATGCAGGGCTTTTTGGATCTTGAGGCGAGCGACGGCCGCAAGGACACGCTGGTGGCGGACGCCTCGCGTCGCCAGGCCCTCTTTGTTGCCGGCGGCAGTACGCAGGAGCGCACGCAGGCCAAGGCCCGTGCGATCGCCGAACGCTTCCGCGCACTTGCCGATGCCGGCCAGCCCCAGGGCGGCATGGTGCTGCTGCTGGGCCGCATGACCAACGCAGATGTCTACGCGCAGGCTTTCCGCGATCAGGGGCTCGACTGCGTCATCGCGGGCGGCTCGGTCTTTGCCCAGGCTGCCGAGGTGCAGACGGTGCGTGCCCTGGTCTGCGCGCTCGCCAATCCGGCCGATACGGCGCAGGGCCTTATGCCGCTGCTCGCCTCGCCGATGTTTGCGCTCGGCGCCCAGGAGTTCCTGGCGCTGGCGACCAAACTCGACGAGCAGACAGGCGAGACGTCGCGCCGCAACATCGATGCGGGCATCATGAGTGATTTCGACGTGCCGGGTTTGCAAGACTTGCCGCTGGTGACGCGCGCCCGCGAGGTGCTGCGGTATGCGCTTCGTCGCGTGGGCCGCGATTCGTTCGCCGCCATCGCGCGCGACGTGGTCAACGCCTCCGGCTGGTTTGTGCGTCTGGCACAGCGCGGTCCCGAAGGCAAGGCCATTGCCGCCAACGTGCTCAAGGCGCTCGACGCCGTGGCCGAGGCGGAGGCCGAGTTCGGTAACTCGCCGCGTTCCATCGCGCTGGCCTTCGACCGCTTCTTGGCGGGCAAGGAAGCCCCGGGTGCCCTCAACGAGGAGGGCGACGGCGCGGTGCGCATCATGACGGTTCACGCCTCTAAGGGTCTGGAATATCCGGTCGTGGCGGTCGCCGAGTGCTTTGGCGTGCGTAAGCCCTCGGGTGCGGCACAGATGGGTCGCGTCGAGGGAGGAGCGCAGGTCGTGGCGCTGCCGGCACGCTTCGACGGCGTTAAGCTCACCGACGGAACCTTTGTGAAGGGCGACGACGTCAAAAAGCAGTTTGAGCACGCGTTTAAGGGCAAGGGCACGTCGCTGTGGCTACCGCCGGAGCTCATGGAGGATGTCTGCGCGACGGGTTCTCCCGCCGAGGCATTCGTTCGCCTGCGCAACGACGACCTGCAGCTTTCGCTCGAGGAGCGGGCTCGTCTGCTCTATGTCGCCATGACGCGTGCGCGCGAGCTGGTGATCTTGGCGATGGATGCCGGCGTGAGCCGCGGCAAGGTGGCGGCGCCGACCTTCGATGTCGAGACGGATCTGACCTACGATGTCCTGCGCCGCATTCTGCCGACGGACGCTCTGGACATGCCGCAGCTCGATAGCGACCGTTTGGTGTTCGACAACTCCAAGCCGGGCGACTACGAGCTCATCTCGCTCGCGGGCTTTACCTTTGGCGAGCAGGCGTTTGAGGCCAACGCTTCGCTGGATGTCGAGGGCAGGCTTGTCCGCGGCGATGCCGATGCAGATGCTGCCGACGATTCGGCCAGTACAATCGTCCCTGGTCCTGCCGACCCCAAGCCCGATTCGTTTGAGCTTGTGTATCCCCAGGCAGTGGGCGTGCGCATGGGCATCTGTCCATTTCCGGTGCGTGACTCGTATAGCTACTCGTCAATCGCCGCGGCGCTCCATGCCGAGACAGAGGACCGTGCCGCCGAGGCGCGTGTGCCCATGGACGAGGCTGGCGATGATGCGGAGTCGGATGGTTCCGAGATGACGGATGCGGACGTGGCCGCTGTCGAGCCCGCCGGCAACCCCATGGCGCTGGGCTCGGCGTTCCATGCCGCCTGCCAGTGGCTGATCGAGATGGGTTCCGATGCGCTGCCCGCTGAGCGTGCCGATGCTCTGGCGCGCCTGTGGCGCCTGACGCCGGAGCAGCGCGAACGCTTCGACGTTGCCCTGAACCGCTGGCTCAAGTCGGCTGTTCGTGCCGATCTGCTCGCGTGGCCGTGCGTTCGCGCCGAGGTGCCGTTCTTTTCGCTGGGCTGCGAGGACGAGGACATCGCTCGCTACGGTGCCTATGCCGAGGGCGCCATCGATGCACTGGCCACCGACCCGGCCGATCCGTCGCGCGCCCTGGTCATTGATTACAAGACGGGCGGCACGCCGGACGAGACGCCGGACCAGCTGCTCGAGAAGCACGCCCTGCAGGCGCGCGTTTACGCCGACGTGTTGCACAAGGCGGGCTTTGAGGCCGTGACCGTCAAGTTCGTCCGCGTGGAGCAGCCGGATCCGACCCTCTTCGTCGAACCCGCCGAACCTCAAGTGGTCACCTACAACTTCTAGCCCTCAGATAACTTGCGGTGGAATACGGACTGTTTTGGCCAAAAAGCCGCCAAACAGTCCGCATTTCACCGCAACTGCAAGAGGAGCCGTGTTGGTTTGGCTAGGTTCGGGTGCTGTCCGTGCCGTGCGGTAAAATCGTTCAGTCAGAACACGAACCCGCATCGGAGCTCATCACATGGCATTCGTCCATCTGCACAATCACACTGTTTTCTCCATGCTCGACGGCGCAACCCGTATCCAGGATATGGTCAATCGTGCCGTTGAACTTGGCATGCCCGCCGTGGCCATTACCGACCACGGCTACATGTATGGCGTGCCCGACCTGGCGCTGGCCTGCGACGCCGTCAATCACAACACGCCCGAGTACAAAACCTGGAGCCACGACAAGGCCTTCTTGGAAAAGGACCGCCGCGACGAGCTGGTGGAGCCCGATCCCGAGGAAAACCCGCGCGAGCATGCCCAGTACGTCAAAGACATGGCCATGTGGGACGAGAAGGGCAACATCGACGAGCTCAAACCGCCCCTGGTCATCAAGCCCATCTTTGGCTGCGAGGTCTACTTTACGCCGGACGAGACCCTTGCCCGCGACCACAAGCCCGAGCTCTACCACATGATCCTTCTGGCCAAGGATCAGGAGGGCTACGTCAACCTAATGCAGACGGTCTCCGAGGCCGCCGTGCAGGGCTTTTACTACAAGCCGCGCGTGACGCTCGACAACCTGCGCCGCCATGCCAAGGGCATGATCTGCACGAGCGCCTGTATCGCGGGCATCATCCCCAAATACATCGACCGCGGCGACATGGAAGGCGCCATCAAGTGGGCCGAGACCTTCCGTGATACCTTCGAGCCCGGTGACTTCTACATCGAGATCCAGGAACACGGCATCACCACCGACAACGGCCTGACTGACGAGCAGATGGACCGCACGCTCATCGACATCGCCAAGCAGGTGGGCGTCAAGGTCATCGCCACCAACGACTTCCACTACCTGCGCCGCGAGGATGCGCCCGTGCAGGACGTCATCATGTGCATTGGTATGAATGCCAAGGTCGACGACCCCAACCGCATGCGCATGACCGGCTCGGAGTTTTACATGAAGACCGAGGAGGAGATGCGGGCGATGTTCCCGTATTGCCCCGAGGCCTGCGACAACACGCTCGAGATTGCTGACAAGTGCTACGTTGAGCTGGACTGGGACTCCATCATATTGCCGCGATTCCCGTTGCTCGATCCCGGCGAGACGCACGAGAGCCAGTTCCGCCGCGAGTGCGAGAAAGGCCTGCGCCAGCACTACGGTGACGACTGGGCCACGCGCGAGATCGGCGGCGTCAACATCAAAGAGCGCTTTGAGTACGAATACAAGGTCATCTGCGACAAGGGCTTTGCCGCCTACTTCCTCATCGTTGCCGAGTACGTGCAATGGGCCAAGGACAACGGCATCGGCGTCGGCCCCGGCCGTGGCTCGGCCGCCGGCGCTATCGTCGCCTACGCCATGAACATCACCGCGTTCGACCCGCTCGAGAACGGCCTGATGTTCGAGAGGTTCCTGTCCCCGCAGCGTACCGAGATGCCCGATATCGATATGGACTTCGACGATGAACGGCGCCTCGAGGTCGTGGAGCACGTTCGCCAGCTCTACGGCCCCGAGAAGGTCACCCACGTCATCACCTACTCGACCATCAAGGCCAAGCAGGCCATCAACGACGCCGCGCGCGTCCTGGACTACCCGGTCTACATGGGCCAGCGCCTGTCCAAGATGGTCTCGAGCGACCCCAAGGTCAAGCTCAAGCAGGTGCTCGAAAAGCAACCCGGCAAAGAGGATCTGTTTAACCCCGATTTTGCCGAGGCCTATAAAAAGGACGACGACGCCCGCCGCATCATCGACACGGCGCTCTCGATCGAGGGCCTCACCCGTGGCGAGGGCGTGCACGCGTGCGCCGTTCTGATCTGCCGCGACCCCGTCAACGAGCATGTGCCCACCAAGCTCGACACCAAGGGCGGCGTCGAGATTACCCAGTACGAGGGCCATACCGTTGCCGACATGGGCCTGCTCAAGATGGACTTCCTGGGCCTGCGCACGCTGACGGTTATCTCCAAGGCCAAGGCAAACATCAAAAAGAACTTCGGCATCGACATCAAAGAGGAAGAGATTCCCTTTGACGATCCCGAGATCTTTAAGCTCATGGGCTCCGGCCACACCGCCGGCGTCTTCCAGGTCGAGTCCGCCGGCATGACGGCCACGATCAAGAACATGAAGCCCACCGAGTACAAGCACGTCGTAGCATTGATCGCTCTGTACCGCCCGGGCCCGCTGGGCGCCGGCATGGTCTCGTCCTACATCAACCGTATGAACGGCAAGGAGCCGGCGGTCTCCTACGACGACCGCCTGGACGACATCCTGGGCGAAACCTACGGCACCATGGTCTATCAGGAGCAGGTTATGCTCATCTCCGTCGAGATGTGCGGCTTCTCCAAGGGCGAATCGGACTCGCGTATCCGCAAGCCCGTGGCTAAGAAGAAGATCAAGCTGCTCACGTCGACGGTGCTCCACTGGGAGGATGGCTCGGACGAGACCACCTACGACCACTGGATGAACGGCGCTATCAAGAACAACTACACGCGCGAGGTCGCCCAGAAGATTTGGGACGATGTTCTCGAGTTCGCGTCCTACGCCTTCAACAAGTCGCACTCCGCCGGCTACGCCATCCTGGTTATGCAGACGGCGTGGCTCAAGGCGCATTATCCGCACGAGTACATGGCGGCCGTTCTGACGTCCTACACGGGCAAGACCGACAAGATCGTTCACTACGTCTCGGCGTGCCGCCACGACGGCATCCCCGTGCTTTCGCCAGATGTCAACGAGTCCGGTACCGAGTTCACGGCTACCAAGGAGGGCGTGCGCTTTGGTCTGGCCGGCATCCGCGGCGTGGGCACCGGCGTGGCGCAGGCGATTATCGCCGAGCGCGAGGCGGGCGGCCCGTTTAAGACACTGCACGACTTTGTCGAGCGCGTGGACTCGAGCCAGGCAAACCGCCGCGTGATCGAATCGCTGATCAAGGCAGGCGCCTTCGACTCCACGGGGTATCCGCGTCGCCAGATGATGCACTTTGTGGATAAGAACAACCCCGAGAACATCATCGATGCCGCCGTGAAGCGCCAAAAGGATCGCGCGAGCGGCCAGACGTCGTTCTTCGATATGTTCGGCGACGTTGAGGGCTCGGGCTTTGAGGTGAGCGTGCCCGATCCGGACGGCCAGGAGTGGGACCGCCACCTTAAGCTGAGCCAGGAGAAGGAGGTTCTGGGCATCTATGTCTCGGACCACCCGTTGCGCCCGTTTGAGTATGCGCTAGCCAAGGCGCGCGACTTCTCGTTCTCGCAGATCGACACCGGTTACGAGGTGCAAAACCCCACGGGCGGTACCATCAACCAGGAGATTCCCGAGGGCAAGGCGCTGTGGTGGGCCGGTATGGTCTCGAGCGTGTCCAAGCGCGTGACCAAAAACGGTGACCCCATGGGCATCGTGCAGCTCGAGGACATGGAAGGTGAGGCCACAGTCGTGGTGTTCCCCAAGACCTACAAGGAGGCCGAGGGGTACCTGTACGGCGAGGTCGATCCCGAGACCGGCGCGCAGCTGTCCGATGCGTTTGTGCGCATTAAGGGCAAGCTTGAGCGCTCGGACCGCGGCGATCAGATCATCGCGCAGGAGATCGTGCCACTGGAGCTTAATGAGGAGAACAACAAGCCCAAGGTGTTTGAGGTCATGGTGCCCAACAGCCGCTTTAGCCAGGGCAATATGGCGCGTCTTGCCACGGTGCTTACCGCCAACCCGGGCGGCGACCGCGTGGAGATCTTTATCGAGCAGGTGGACGGGCGTGTGCTGCGTGCCGAGGTGCCGGCCAAGGTCAATGCACGCTCGATTCCGCTGCTGGCCGAGGCCAAGGCCATTGTGGGTAACCAGGGCAGAGTGACGGTGATCTAAAATGATTTTTCTGGGACGGGGATTAAAAAATCATTTTGGGTGACGTGTGGCGGAAGACCAGTCTTTCTGGGACGGGAATGATTTTTTCATCCCCGTCCCAGAAAAATCATTTGGCATGCGAGATTGGAGGAAGTGATGGCGCAGGGGACGTTTGCGCAGGCGCTTCGTAAGGAGGCGGCGCTCAGCAGTACCTTTATGAAGGGGCGCTCGCTCATGCTCAACGGCGCCGTGCTGTCGTTTGAGGACTCCGGCTCGCGCTTCTCCAAAAATGTGACTATCGAGGGCTCGGTGCGCGGCTCGCGCGGCGACCTGTACAAGACGCACGTGGCGCTCGACATGGACGAGCACGAGGTTATCGACTACGACTGCGATTGCCCCGCCGCCTTCCGCTATTCCGGCATGTGCAAGCACGCCATCGCCACGGCGCTAGCGTATCTGGATGCCAGCGGCGCCGAGCCCGTCGAGGGTCTGCGCACACCGGTCCGCACGTTTACGGTACCGCCCGCACAGTCCAAGCAGCCCGCCCGTCC
>DXZR01000035.1 GCA_019419555.1 Collinsella sp. | reverse complement strand
CGAGTTGAGCACCGAACCGCCATCGAGCTTTCCTACAAGACCGGCAGCGTCAGCGAAAGTCCAATTGTCGTCAGAGGGGCTTGCCGTCGACCAGCACATTTGCACGGTACCCGAGCATGTGGTGGCGATAGGACCGTCGGTGCCAGAAATCGTCATCGAACCCGTCACGCCCAGATTCTGTACCGTACCAGCCACGCTCTTCGCCAGCGCCTTGCCGTTGAGCACGATGCTGTGGCCCTGGCCATCGAGCGTACCGGCCACGGTCTCGATCTGTTGGCCAGCCTCAAGGCTGATATTCGCCGCGAGCTTCACGACAGCCCCGGCCTCGATGGTGGTGGGCAGCTCATCGGCAAAAGAGACCATCACGGTCTCGCCGGCCTTGGCGACGCGCGCGCCGCGTGCCTGCTGAGCATCGGCATCCTCGTCGTCGATGTCCGCCGCGGCAGCAAGGCTCTCATCGGCAGACGGAGCGGCCTCGGAGCTCGCCTCGTCCGCCGATGCCTCGGCGCCTTCAGCACCCGTCTGCTCGTCCGCAGTGAAACTCGACTCGTCGGCATTCTCGGCAGTATCCGCCTGCTGCGAGGCCTGGGCCTGCGCCTGCACAGCGATCTCTGCCACGCCCTCGGCAAATGCCGACGTACCCGGCATCGACCAGACGAGCAGCGCCGAGAAAGCAGCGGCTCCCAGGCGCTTGAGCATAATGTTGTTTCGCGTCACCCGTTCTCCTTCTTTCGCGAACCTGCAATAGAGCCATGGCGAAGAAGGCGGGACAGGCGATACCCCGGCAGCACAAAGGCGCACGTCAGCCACCCTATCGGCAGCAAAACGCACGCTCAGCAGCACCCCTTGTAGACCGGAATCCAGCGGCAAACAGAGAGGCCCTCGGTTTCGAGAAGAGCGCGGGCAGGTAATCTGACTCGCGGGCGCGCCCGCATACAGTAACCGCCTTGCTCGGGATTCTCACCCGATTCCCCTTTATGCGCTCGCGCGCACCCGTGCTCCGGCTTCTATTTTTAATCGGAGGAAGTGTACGTTACCGCAGGTAAATCGGTCAATGCGCTACACAAAAAACCGCCATACCCGAGCCATATGGCTCCCGGATGACCACCTATAGGCAACCCATATCGCCACTAGGCCGCTAACGAACCAAGCCCGCCCGCAAGATTGAGCGGGCCGAATGTCCCCCGTGGGGCTGAGGGGGCCAAATGTACCTGTTAGAAGCCATTTAAGCGTTTTAACAGGGACTTTTGGCCCCCTCAGTCCCACGGGGGCTTTTTGGCCCGCTCATTTTGCTTTAGCTCAAGCAAACGGTCCCGCGCGATTACTCGTACGGGACCGTTTTTAGTTAGGGCTGTCGTCTATGACCCGCTCCGGTTAATTCGCACGCTTGCGGATAAGCACGGCCCCCATAACGGCCAGAACTCCAGCCACCGTCAGAAGCGCCACGGTCACCACAGACGAATCACCGGTCTTGGCAAGCCCTCCCTTGGTCGCCTTCTTGGCGGTATCGGTCTTGACGTCCGTCTTCACATCCGTCTTCTGACCGGGCTTCTGCCCAGGCTCCTCCTGCGCAGCCTGCGTCACGGTCACCGTCGCTTCATCGGACGTGGAAACCAGCCCGGCAGCACTCGTCACCTCAACGCGATACACCTTTGAACCGACCTCGGTCGTCGCGGCGACGTACTCAGCCGCCGTCGCCCCGTCGATGGCAGAGAAGTTACCGTCCTCGCCCTTGACGAACCACTGGTAGGTAAGCTGGGCATCCGAGCCATCCACGCTGTCATCAACCGTCGCGGCAACGCTCAGCTTGGCCTCAGCACCCTGAGCACACGTTACCGACTGCGGCTGAGCCGTGATGCTGGGAGCAACAAAAGCGGACGCGTACATAATCGGGGTCCGGGAGGTTCCATTCTCGGCGTCATAGTCGCTCGGCATAAACGCACTCGAGGTATCTCCCGCATTCACATAGGCGCGCATCTCATCGAGAAGCTTGGCCGCCTTGTTGTAGACCTGTTCGCTCACTGCGGCAAACGCCTTGTTGGCAAGGTCCGTGCGCTGATCGGCAGGGGTCGCCTGCATCAACCCGTCAACAACGTCCTGCTGGGCGATAACCTGCTTCTGAAGGACATCGAGGTAGGCGCGCACGTTCTCACCCATCGAGGCACGGTTGTTGTAGGCGAGCGTGTTGATGTCCATGAAGACGTAGTCGAGGTTCTTGCCGTCCTTTTCGACCAAAGCCTGCGCAACGTCGTCCTTGCGTCCTGTATAAGTGCCGTCCACCGTGTTCCACGCCGGGAAGTAGTCAGCCGGAACTTCCGTCAACAGCGCAGAGTAGCTGGGCAGGTACACGCTGAACTCGCAACGCGAAAGCGCTTCCCACTGAATCGTGGCGATATCACTGGAAAGGCCGGACCGAATCTGGAAGATATTGCCCTCGGTCGTCCTGTTGTTGCCGATGGCATACAGGGCACTGTTGAGATTGGCGTTGAGGCTGTCGTCCTGCTCACCGCGGGCAGCGAGGGAACGCAACGCCGTGAACGTATCGGATTTGATGCCCGGCGTAAACGTCAGCTGCGGGTCGATGAGCGAGGTGACGCGACCCTGTTCATCAACGGTATAGTCCGTCTGAGGCGCAAGGGCAGCACCGAAGTAAGCACGTCCCTGGGCCAGGCGCGTATTCTGCGACGAACCCGAATTCTCCTTGCCATACGTCTTGAAGATGTTCGGCGTGCCGTCGTCATAGGTTACGAGAACGCCGTTGGACTCGGGCAGCGTCACGACATCGGCCGAGTGCAGGCACTGACTCGCATCGTCAAGATCGACCTTATACTGCAGGCCGCCGATGTTGGGATTAACGGACGCCACGTCGTCGCCCATCTTGACGGCAATCCACTGATGGCCCGAAAGCTGAGCGAAAATCCAGGTCTCGGTATTGTCGGCAATGACGATCTGGTTGCAGTCCTGAGAGCCATACTGATCGATGATGGCGCCGAGCTTCTCCACGCCGTCGCGCGCCGTGGACGAAACGCTCAACAGGTAGTCGGCCAGGTTATACTCGCCGATGCCCGTGTCGGCACAAGGGTCGATAGCATCGATTCCGTCGTTGTAATCCGTTGTGAGCGTCGCGGAAACGGAGACGCCGCGCTCGTTGGTGCCGGCCTCGGAATACACGCGGGACGCTGCCTCGTCGTCCTGGGCATCCCACTCATCGGGATTGTCACGAACATAGGTGTAACGATACGAGCGACCCTGATAGGTGTACTCAAAGCCGGTCCCCGGCACAGAATCGTTCTCGAAAGAACGGAAGACAGGGTTGTCGATCGGCTGCTGCACGCCAAAGGTCTTGCAGTAGCGAGGTGAAAAGTCCTCGGCGCGGCCGACATAGGTATCGCCCGTCGTTGTCTGGTTCTTACCGATGTAAACCTGCGTGCAGGCGAGCGCGGGCGCGGGCATGGCAAGCACAAGCGCCGCGACTATGCCCCCCCTAAACGCCTTCTTAGCAAAAGCCGGTAACCTCATACGTTCTCCCCTCCACACGGAGCCCGAACTACCCACCAACAATATACGTAATGAGAACACTTTAGCTGGGTAAATCGGATTGAATATGCAGTTATCAGCTTATCTTATGTGTTAAGGAAGTATGGACACGGCACTCGTAACAACCCGTGACCGGTCGTTTGCATCTGGCAGGCGGCATTCCCCGCAGGGTTGAACAGGCCGATAAGCCCCGTGCGCAAGATTGAGCGGGCCGAGTGTCCCCCGTGGGGCTGAGGGGGCCAAATGTACCTGTTAGAGGCCATTTAAGCGTTTTAACGGGGACTTTTGGCCCCCTCAGTCCCACGAGGGACATCTGGCCCGCTCATGCCCGACTGGAACGGCACGCGCTATCATGGGTGTCGTTTTGATGAGTCATCTTGATGGGAGCGTACCTATGGCAGCTTTTTCCACCGTGATCTTTGACCTTGACGGCACCATCCTCAACACGCTCGAGGACCTGGCGGCCGCCGGCAACCATACCTGCGAGATGCACGGCTGGCCCACGTTTGCCGTTGACGAATACCGCTACAAGGTGGGAAACGGCATGCTCAAGCTGGTTGAGCGCTTTATGCCTGCCGAGTATGTGGGCGACGGCCGCGCCTTTGAGCAGACGCTTGCCGAGTTTAGGGCTTACTACGGCGAGCACAAGGAGGACCACACCGCCCCTTATGCCGGTACGATCGAGATGCTCGACCGCCTGCGCGCCGCGGGTGTGCAGCTTGCCGTGCTCACCAACAAGGACCACGTCTCGGCGGCTCCGCTTATCGAGAAGTTCTTTGGTCCCGACCGCTTTGCGCTGGTCCAGGGCCGTGTCGATGCGTTTCCGCCCAAGCCCGAAGCGCCCGTCACGCTGCATGTGATGGAAGCGCTGGGCGCTGACCCGGCAACCACGCTCTATGTGGGCGATTCCAATGTCGACGTCCTGACCGGTCACAATGCCGGCCTCAAGAGCGCGGGCGTCAGCTGGGGCTTCCGCGGCCGCGCAGAGCTGGAGGCCGCCGGCGCCGACTACGTGGTAGACACCCAGGCAGAGCTCGCGGCGCTGGTGCTGGGCGAGTAGCGAGCGGCACTGCTTAACGTAGCTGCGACAATTCTTCCGCGAGGAAAGCGCGTCCCGTTTTGGAGCTCCGAAATGGGATGCGCTTTCCGTTTGCGGCGCGTCGGGGAAACGGTATCCCGTTTCAGAGCAATATTCCGGGTCGCACTTTCCGCAACCAACCCCATCCGGAAACCGAGACCCGGAATTCGACCAAAAACCGGGCCACATTTTCCCGAGCACTCGATGCAACGTTGGACAAAGGGGACAGGTTCATATGCGCCAAGGAGTGTCCCCAACTGTCGGCAGAAAAGGAGCGTCCCCAAGTGCCGCCCCAATGACTACCATGGCAACGCCGCAGGTAGAGGACGGACAGCGAAAACGCCCCTAAGCGAGCAAGGTGACGTGAAATGAAAGGGCGCTGACCTTCTGGTCGCGCCCTTGAAATTGAACGTCAGATTGCCGCTTAGGGGCGTTTGCAGCGTCAACTGGTTACGCGGTTCGTAGAACCGCGTAACCCCCTAGTTCATCATCGCATTCATCATCTCGTTGGTTGCGGAATCGTCAGCAGACCACTCGCCGTCGTCATTGGCGGTGTACTTGAAGGTGACCGTGGTGTCCTTGGTCTTAGCAGCCTTGGTCACATCGACCATAACCTGACCGGCCATCTTGTACAACTCGTCATCGGAAGGCATCGAATCGAGCGCGGCGACCTTCTCCTGATACTGGGTGGCAAAATCCTCAACGATCTGGTTCATTGACTTGCAGGTAATGGTGACCTCGGCAGTTGCGGTGCCCTTGTCCTCGTCGACCGTCACGTCGCCGATCTTGTAGTCAAAGCCCTCGAGATAGCTCTTGGCATACTCCTTGGGATCGATGCCCAGCTGCTCGAACTCGTCGCCCGAAGCCTCTTCCAGACCGGCGAGGAAATCGTCTCCGCCATTCTTAACCTCATCAAACTGAGTCGTAAGGTCCTTGGTGATGAGCTCCTCGACCGAAGGGCCTCCGCAGCCGGAAAGCAGGACCACGCACGCAACCAAGACGGCCATGAGGGGCGCAAGCAGCAGCTTCTTTTTCATGTTGTTCCTCCCAATGAGCGGCACCGCGCTTCCCAGACACGGCGCACGTTGTAATAAGGTAAGCCCATAGTATCCACTTATGAACACCCTCGGCAGTACGAAGGCGCGGTCGGTTCGTTTTAGTATCCGAACGGTCTGTAGACTTGCCCAACGTACAATAAACGCGTGCACCCGGTCTAATAAAAAGGGTGGCCGGACAATCCAACCACCCTAAAACATCCTCTGGACGTTACAGCTTACTTGCGGACGACCTTGACGATGGCATCGCCGGCGGCGACGGCGGACTCAGCCTCAACGGCGAGCTCGACATCGGCAAACTCGGCGGTGTTGGACACAGCCACGACGACGCAGTCCTTGTAACCGGCAGCGGCGATCTTGGCGCGGTCGATCTTGAGTATGGGCTGGCCAGCCTTCACGACGTCGTCGGCCTTGACGAAGCCCTCGAAGCCGTCGCCGTTCATGTTGACGGTATCGACACCGACGTGCACCAGAACCTCGATGCCGCTATCGGACTGCAGGCCCACGGCGTGACCCATGGTGACGGTCACCTTGCCGTCGCAGGGAGCGTAGACCAGGTCGTCCTCGGGCCACACGGCGCAGCCCTTGCCCAGGACCTCGCCGCCAAAGACGGGATCGGGCACGTCGGCCATCTTGATGACCTTGCCCTTGACGGGCGAGCACAGCACGTCGGCGCCGGCAGAAGCAGAGATGGAGGCGGGAGCAGCGGCAGCGGCAGGCTCGGCCTTCTTCTTGAACATGTCAAACAGACCCATACGTTTTCTCCTCTTGATTAAGCGCAACGTTTTGCGCATGCCTATGGTGATTATAGTGCCAAATGGCCTAAAAACTAAGGCAGAGGTTCGAATCGCAAGCCCTTCCAAGACCCTCGGCACCGTTGCTCTGGATGATCTTCTGGTAGGCGAAGAAGCTGTCCTTGCGGCGGCGCTCATCGGTACCGGTGCCATCGTCGTGCTTATCGACGTGGATAAAGCCGTAGCGCTTGCGCATCTCGCCGGTGCCGGCGGAGACCAGGGCATGGGGCATCTCGTAGCGGCTAAGCGTAACAAGCGGTTTGATGCCGTGCGTGCAGGAAGTCGAAGACGCGGTCGTAGAAGGCAAGGCCGACTTCGCTTGCCTCGGACCCCGGCCATACGGCGATCGTCATCTCCTACAGCGGCCTTGCCCCCAACCTCAAGGACATCTTGCCGATCCTCAGCAGTCGGCATGTCCCCTTCATCGTTATCGGCACGCCATATTGCGCGCGCCTGCACCCCGGTTTTACCGCCTACCTTACGGCGAGCGATCACGAGAGCATGACGCACCGCATCACGCAGTTTGCCAGCCATATTGCCGTGCAATATGTGCTTGATTCGCTCTACAGCAGCTACTTCGCCAAAGACTACGCCCGCTGCTCCGAGTTCCTAGAGCGCTCGTTTCCCTACACCCGCCTGCCCGGGCTCAAGTAGCGACGAGCGTGGATAATCTCCCACTTTGAGCCCGCAAACAGACCAAAAACGGGAGATTATCCACTCTCACTTCGTGGGCACTCATTTAAGTACGTCCCCAATGAGTACCCCACAGCAACGGCAACGCCAATGTTTTGGCACGGACAGCGAAAGCCCGCCAGAGCGAGCAAGGTGCCTTGAAACGAGGCGGCATTGACCTTCTGGTCATGCCGCCGAAGTTGAAAGGCAGATTGCCGCTCTGGCGGGCTTGCAGCGTCGGCCCGTTACGCGGTTTGGTAAAACCGCGTAACCTACTTAACTCCGTACTGCTCGTAGTAAGCGTCGATGGCGGCCTTGAGCTCGTCATCGATGACGACCTTGCCGTCGATCTCGTGGTTGTAGAGGGTCTCGACGACCTCGGCCATGGAAACGATGCTCGCGACGGGGAAACCGTACTTGGCCTCAATCTCCTTCTGAGCGGTGGTCACGCCGCCCTTGCCGACCTCCATGCGGTTGAGCGAGACGATCAGGCCCTTGATCTCGACATCGGCCGCAGCCATGACCTTGGGATAGGTCTCGTCGATGGACTTGCCGGAGGTGGTCACGTCCTCGACCATCACCACGCGATCGCCGTCCTGGGGCTCATAACCCAAAAGGTTGCCCTTGTCGGCACCGTGGTCCTTGGCCTCCTTGCGGTCACAGCAGTACTTGACCTCCTTGCCGTACAGCTCGTGGTAGGCAATGGCGGTAACAACAGCCAGCGGAATACCCTTGTAGGCCGGTCCAAACAGCACGTCAAAGTCGTCGCCAAAGTTATCGTGGATGGCCTGGGCATAATACTCGCCCAGCTTCTTGAGCTGATAGCCCGTCACGTAAGCGCCGGCGTTCATAAAGAACGGGGACTGACGGCCGCTCTTGAGCGTAAAGCTGCCGAACTTAAGGACGTCGGACTCGACCATGAACTTGATGAACTCTTGCTTGTAAGCCTCCATGCGGGCTCCTCTCGTGTTCGCGTACGTGCCTTCCAGTTTAGCGCAGGCAGGGCTCATTGCGGGCGCGCTTTGAGACCGCGACATTCTGTAAAGGCTTTGTCAGGGGCGATGATTTTCCGAACAATGGGGTTGACACGGCAAACCCCCTCATCAAAAATACGGGCGGATTAAAACGGGTATGAGATACCTGAAGCGCGCTGCGCCCGGCCTTAAGGAGGTGTGCCATGGAAGGCAGTCATAGTCGAAAAACCTGCATGTCGCCCTCGGCGCGCCGCGAGGATTCCGCACACGCATAAGCGCCACGAACTGATCGTCAAAACCACCACCAAGGTGCCTGTCCCCTTTGTGGTGGTTCGCGAGTATGACGTGAGCGACATCTAGGTTTTTTAAAGCAAATACGACACGTACGCTAACTCCCTTCAGCAAGGAGGACCCTATGCTGATGCTCAAAACCGCCACGGTACTCGAAGCCATCTCCAAGCGCCGCCGCACGGCGCGCCCCGCCGCTCACGCCGGCCTGTCAAAGAACACCATATTCGCCGCCACCCATAGCGCCGAGGACGCCCTCGTGCTGCTCGACACCACGGCCGACGGGCTCACTGCCGAGCACGCCGCCGAGCGCCTAGACGCCACCGGGCCCAACACCATCGAGGCGCCGACCAAAACGCTCGCCCGCCGCATCGCCGACGCGTTCATCGATCCCTTCGCCGGCATCCTCGCCGCGCTCGCGCTGGTCTCGCTCTACATCGACGTGCTCGCCGTGCCCGAGCCGCAGCGCGACCCTTCCACGGTCATCGTCATCGGCATCATGCTGCTGGTATCGGGCGGCATGAAGTTTATCCAGGAAGCCCGCAGCGGCAATGCAGCCGAGGCCCTCAAGGACCTGGTCTCCAACACCTGCTGCGCCCTGCGCGACGACGAGCGTCTCGAGATCCCCTTCGACGAGCTCGTCCCCGGCGATGTGATCCACCTCTCTGCCGGCGATATGGTACCGGCGGACGCCCGCATCATCACCGCGCGCGACCTGTTTGTGATCGAGTCAGCGCTCACGGGCGAAAGCGAGGCCGTCGAGAAGA
This sequence comes from Collinsella sp., assembly GCA_019419555.1. Classification (GTDB taxonomy): domain Bacteria; phylum Actinomycetota; class Coriobacteriia; order Coriobacteriales; family Coriobacteriaceae; genus Collinsella. Next base: position 13,817 of record DXZR01000035.1, on the reverse strand, counting down.
CCGCTGCCGCCACGGTTATCGAGGGTGCCGACAGCTCCGCGCTACCGCTCTCTGCCTGCAAGAACATCGTCTTTACCGGCACCTCCGTGCAAAACGGCAGCGCCATGGCACTTGTCGTCGCTACCGGATCGGACACCTACCTGGGCGGCATCGCCAAGATGCTCAACGGGCGCGGCGAGAAGAGTGCGTTTGACCGCGGCGTCTCGAGCGTCTCCATGTTGCTCATACGCCTCATGCTCGTTATGGCGCCGGCCGTCTTTGCCATCAACGCCGCCACCAAGGGCAACGTCATCGACGCGCTGCTGTTCGCCACGAGCGTGGCCGTGGGCATCACGCCGCAGATGCTTCCCGTCATCGTGACCACGAGCCTGTCGCAGGGCGCCAAGGACCTCGCCCGTCGCCAGGTTATCGTCAAGGACCTGCCGGCGATTCAAAACCTGGGTGCCATGGACGTCCTGTGCTGTGACAAGACCGGCACCCTCACCGAAGACCGCATCGTGCTCGAGCGCTACCTCAACACCGACGGCAACGAGGACGCACGCGTACTGCGCCATGCATTTTTGAACAGCTTCTTCCAGACCGGCCTCAAGAACCTTATCGACCTGGCCGTAATCGACCGTGCCGACGTGACGCCCTCGACCGTCGTGCCCGATTCCATGCTGGGCCAGAGCCTGCGCGACCGCTATACCAAGGTCGACGAGGTGCCCTTCGATTTCTCACGCCGCCGCCTGAGCGTAGTTGTCGCCGACGCCCAAGGCAAAACCCAGATGGTTACCAAGGGAGCTGCCGAGGAAATGCTCGAGATCTGCTCCTTTGTCGAGGTCAACGGCATCGTCCAGCCGCTCGCCGACGAGGAGCTCGCCCAGATTCGCAAGCAGGTCGCCGGACTCAACGCCGAGGGTCTGCGCGTGATTGCCGTGGCGCAGAAGACCAATCCGCGCTGCGTGGGCGAGTTTGGCATCGCCGACGAGTGCGACATGGTGCTGATGGGCTTTTTGGCCTTCCTCGATCCGCCCAAGGCAAGTGCCGCGGGCGCCGTCGCCACCCTCGAGGCCAAGGGCGTAGCGGTCAAGGTCCTGACCGGCGACAACGATCGCGTCGCTGCAACCGTCTGCGAACAGATTGGTATCGACGCGAGCAACGTCTTGCTGGGCTCCGAGATCGATGCGCTCGATGACGCCGAGCTTGCCGAGCGCGCTGAGAAAACTCATCTCTTTGCCAAGCTCTCGCCGCTGCAGAAGGCGCGCCTGGTGCGCGTCATGCGTGAGCTGCTCGGTCACACCGTGGGCTTTATGGGCGACGGCATCAACGACGCCGCCGCCATGCGTGCGAGCGATTGCGGCATCTCGGTCAATTCAGCCGTCGACATCGCCAAGGAATCCGCCGATATCATCTTGCTCCAGAAGGACCTGGGCGTGCTCGAGCGCGGCATCATCGAAGGCCGCCGCACCTACGGCAACCTGCTCAAGTACCTCAAGACCACGGTGAGCTCCAACTTTGGCAACGTGCTGTCCGTGACCGTCGCGAGCCTGTTCTTGCCGTTTTTGCCCATGAGCGCCCTGCAGCTGGTGCTGCTGTCGCTGGTCTACGAGATCGTGTGCATCGCGCTGCCGTGGGACACCGTCGATGACGCTTGGACCGCCCGCCCGCGCGCCTGGGATGCCGCGTCCATCAAGGGCTTTATGCTTGAGCTGGGCCCCGTGAGCTCGCTGTTTGACATTGCAACCTTTGCCGCGCTCTTCTTTGTGGTATGCCCCGCCGCCGTGGGCGCGAGCTGGTCCGAGCTTGCCGCCGCGGGCAACGTCGCAGGCATGACGGCCTTTGCAGCACTCTTCCAGAGCGGCTGGTTCGTTGAGTCCATGTGGTCGCAGACACTCGTAATCCACATGCTGCGCTCCCCGCGCCTGCCGAGTCTGCGCGACCACGCCGCGCCCGCGCTGTGCGCTCTCACCGTGCTGGGTCTGGCGCTCGTCACCTGGCTGCCGGCAAGCCCCATCGCCGATGCGCTCGGCCTCATGGCGCTGCCCGCGAGCTTTTTCGCGCTGCTCATCGGCATCGTTACCGCCTACATCGCGCTCACCCAACTAGCAAAGCGCCGCTACATCGCCCGCCACGGCGAGCTGCTGTAGTGCCGCAGGTACCATCGTCAAGAATGCTTGGGCCGCTACGACCTGTCCCTGCTGGCCGCAGCGGCCCAAAACAGCTAAAAATGCCCCGTCCCAAATGAGCTAGTCATTTGGCGTCCAAGACCAGAAGAAATTGATAAGGGCCACGCGCGACTCGGCACCGGTCTTTTTATTGATCGAGGCGATATGGCGGTAGAGCGTGGAGCGCGAAAGGAAGAGCTTTGCGGCGATGTCCTGAACGCTCTCGTGCGATGCGACCAAGGCCTCCAAAATATCGCGCTCGCGCTCTGTAAGCTCAAAGGCGGCGACAAAGGCATCGAGCCGCTCGCCGAGCGTGAGCTCCGGAACCTCCGCGAAATCGGGCTCGCTCTGAGCAGACGCGCGGTCCGCACCAAGATCATCGGCAGCAAACGCCAGCTCGCCGGGCGCCGCAGCGTCATCGGTCCGATGCCCAGACTGCCCCAGCAGCGAAATCGCAATGCCCACAAACAGCACGAGCACCGCACTCACCGCCAGCAGCACGTTCTGGCTCGAGACAATCGCCACCGCCGGCGCCGTCACGAGCATCGCGCAAACGTTGCTGATGACACGACCCATGCACGGCCACAGATACGACCAGTGCGCATAAACCGAAATGGCAGCAAATTTCGTCGTGAAAAACACCACGAAGAAGCCCGAACCCAGATAGAAAATCGCCATGGCCGCAAGCGCATTGCCGCCATTGCCGTCGATGAGCAAGACAAAGAACGAAAGCGTGGACAACATGGCAGTGCAAGTCATGGTGATGTTCATATACGAACGACCGTGCAGGTCAAATAGGACGCCGGCGACTAGAGCGCTCACGCCCATCAGCAAGCGCGGCCAATCGCCCAAGTCGATGGCCCCGGCGGCGTGCGAGGTCGTGAGCCCCGCGTTGAGGGCGGCAAACACGCCAGCAAGACAGGCGGTTGCGACCGTCAAACGCACCACGGCGCGCCGAAAAGCCGCCGTTGATTCAGAATCGTCTTGCCATTTGGCGCCAAATTCCGACGCATCCACCGAAAGCTCGGCGATATCGGACTCGCGCCCAGGCTCAGATTCACCGCGCAGCTTGGCACGACGAGCGTCGTGGAGCAGCGCCACCTGCACAACCGCACAGGCAACAAGAACAAACTGTTGCGGAATCCCCGCGGGCATCACCATATGGTTGAGCACCTGCACCAGAACGCCCAGGGCATACGAAAGCGCCGCCGCGCGCGCCAAATACGGCGTCCGTGCAAAGCGTCGCGCAAAGTTGGCATGGGCGGTCGATCCGCAGTAGCCCAGCGTGCAGCACGCTATCAAACCGCCGGCGATTACCACCTCAAACCGAACAGCCATAATCAGCAGCAGCAATGCCGATACCAGCAGCACGCCCGTGACGTCGCTCGTCGCATCGATCGCATGGGGGCGGCGGTAGTACAGAAGGGGGCGCACAAGAAAGCCGATCACGCTCGCACCGACGATGAAGCTCTCGTAGACACCGACCTCGCTCGGCGGCACAAACTCGGCAACGCGCACGTCAAAAAGATACTCGCCAGCCAAATACGTAAAATAGAACAGCACCAGGCATATAATCTCCCGAATGCCCCGACGCAGGTATGCGGCTGTGTCTCCCATGCCTCTCATGAATCCCCCCCCCCGCGCACTCAAATGTCTGGAAATCAATTCTAATAGAGAACCAGTCCCAATATCAAAATCGAGCTCGAAATGCCGCATATTTGACCCCAGCAGTCCACGGCGTGCAGCGTTTTGAGCCACCCGGCCCAGAAGGGGCACGACGTAGACTGCTGGCTCGGCAAAGAGTGTCCCCAACTGCCACTCATTTAAGTCTGTCCCCAATGAGTGCCTTCGACAAAGAGTGTCCCCCGCGACCAGTCGTTTAAGAACGTCCCCGATGACTACTGCCATCCCGCTTTCACTTCTTTTGCAAGCTTTAACTTCTTTTGCTTTCTTTCACTTCTTTTAACAAGGCGCCCGGCGGGCATAAGTTGCTCGCCGGGCGCCTTGGTTAGAACGTTATAAAGCATGACTTTCGAAATGCGACGGTCAGGTCTACCTCCTAAGGGCCTGAGGTGCTCAAGATTGGGAGCGACAAGCCCGACGAAGCGTACTTTAGGTACGCGAGGAGGGTTGGAGCCCCAAGGTTGAGTGCCTCAGGCCCTTAGGCCAGGTCTTCGCCGTTGGTGGCGATTACCTTCTTATACCAATCAAAGCTCTTCTTCTTGGAGCGCTTGAGGGTGCCGTTGCCCGCGTCGTCGCGGTCGACGTAGATAAAGCCGTAGCGCTTGGACATCTCGCCGGTGCCGGCAGAGACGAGGTCGATCGGGCCCCAGGTGGTGTAGCCCAAAAGGTCCACGCCGTCCTCGGTCACCGCGTCGCGCATGGCAGCGATGTGCTGGCGCAGGTAGTCGATACGGTAGTCGTCGTTGATGGAGCCATCCTCCTCGACAACATCCTTGGCGCCCAGACCGTTCTCAACCACAAACAGCGGCTTCTGATAGCGGTCGTACAGGTCGTTGAGCGTGATGCGGAAGCCCAGCGGATCGATAGCCCAGCCCCACTGGCTCTCCTGCAGATAGGGGTTCTTGGCGCCGGCGAAAGCGTTGCCCTGGGTGCGCTCGATATCGGGGTTGTCGGCACCGGCAGAGCAGCGGGTGCTGTAGTAGCTAAAGCTGATGAAGTCGACGGTGTTGGCGGCCAGGATCTCGCGATCCTCATCGGTCATCCCGACGTCAATGCCCAGGCGCTCGAGCTTCTTGAGCGCATAGGCCGGGTAGTAGCCGCGGCTCTGGACGTCGACAAAAAAGTAGTTGTTCTGGTTGTCGAGCTGTGCCTGACGCACGTCGCCCGGACGGCAGCTGTAGGGATAGTAGCTGCCCGCGGCGAGCATGCAGCCGATCTTGACCTCGGGGTCGATCTCGTGGGCGATCTTGGTTGCCCAAGCGCTGGCGACGAGCTCGTTGTGGGCGGCCAGGTACTCGACGGCCTCCTTGTTCTCGCCCTCCTCAAAGACCAGACCGGCACCCATAAACGGCAGGTGCAGAATCATATTGATCTCGTTGAAGGTAAGCCAGTACTTCACCAGGCCCTTGTAGCGGGTAAAGATCGTGGTCGCGAGGTTCTTATAGAAGTCGATGAGCTTGCGGTTGCGCCAGCCGCCGTACTCCTTGATGAGGTGAATCGGGCAGTCGAAGTGCGTGATGGTCACGAGCGGCTCGATGCCGTGCGCCTGACACTCGCGGAATACGTCCTCGTAAAAGGCCAAGCCGGCCTCGTTGGGCTCGGTCTCGTCGCCGTTGGGGAAAATGCGGGTCCACGCCAGGCTCATGCGGAAGGTCTTAAAGCCCATCTCGGCAAAGAGGGCGATATCCTCCTTGTAATGGTGATAGAAATCGATGCCGGTCTGCGCGGGATAGTAATAGCCGTCCTCGAAGTCGAGCATCTTGCGCTGACCGGAGACCACCGCATAGCGCTCGGGGCCGTGCGGAGCCACGTCCACGTTGGCAAGGCCGCGGCCGTCCACGTTGTAGGCGCCCTCGCACTGGTTGGCAGCTGTTGCGCCGCCCCACAGGAAGTCGTTACGGAAAGCCATGCATCGATCCTTTCACACGTTGTTTGTCGTAGGCTCAGTATCCCTGCAAACAGTGCGCCGCTCAACGGCAACAGCGCAGGTCGACACTTCTTTTCGCACGCAGACGCCTGCCGGCCGCCCCCGTCTGACACTTTTTGATACCCGCCTGCCCAAACCACCACAAAGGGGACAGGTACCTTTGTGGTGGTTTGGGCCGGTTTGTCTTGATCTGTAACAGCTAGGCCGTCAAAATCGGGTTTGGTGTTACAGATTGAGATTTTTCGGGCGGCCCTCTACGGTTTGTCTCGATCTGTAACAGGTAGAGGCGATTTAGCCCGCTAGATGTTACAGATCGAGACAGAAGATTCTAGTCGCAGGTGATGTCGAGGTTTTTGCCGATGAGGCCTACGTAGCCGCCTTCGGCTGCCTTGGGGCTGTCGGCGTGGCAGAGAACCCACTTGTCGGCCTTCCAGTAGCAGTAGCTGTCGCCGACCGCAGGCATGTCGGCCGCGGCCTCGGGGCGCGGCCCGTTGGTGCCGGCGGGCAGCGCCACCATCACCTGGAAGCCGCCGCCGTCGACCATGCACGGCGTGTAGTGAAGCGTGGTGTTGAAGACCTCGATGACCGTACCCGCCGGCACGCGGAACGCCTTGACGCACGCGGTGTCGAGCTTGCCGTCCTCGATCTCCCAGCGATGCGCCACAAGCAGGATAAAGTCGCGAGCGCCCAGGTTGAATTCGCTGGCGCGGTGATACTCCAGACAGTTGAGTTTCGTGTTGTGGCCATTGCACCAGCCGAGCTGGAAGGGACGACCGCCAAACATGAGAAAACCCAGTTTGTCGGCATCCTTGACGCCCTCGAGCTCCGGCGCACTCGCTACGTACTTGCTGCCCTCAGGAATGGGCGTGGCAGAGAGCGCCTCGAGCACGGGCGACGTGAGCTCGGACGGAACGTCATCCCAAACGTTGCCATAGGATTTGAACTCGGGATCGTTAACAGAGTAGATATGCATGTTCGCTCCTGTTCGTAAATGTGACTATACGAACATTCTAGAACAAACATGAGCGATTTTGAACGCTCGTCCCGACCACTCAACAAAAAGGCGCCCCCGTATAAGCGAAGGCGCCCAATGCGCGCGTTTTAGGCGATATAGCCCTTAGGCCTGCTGATAGTGCAGGTGCTTCTCGTCGATATCGGCCAAGTCGCGGTCGAGGTAGCGGCGCGCGAGCCAGTTTGCCATGGGGAGGTTCTGGTCCAGGTAGTTACCGCACTCCTCGGGAGCGGCACCGGGGACATCGCCCTCAAAGTCGGCGACAAACTCGAACAGCTCACGCACGAGCGGCAGGATCTCCTCGCTCGTCACTTCGCCAAATACGACGAGGTAAAAGCCCGTTCGGCAGCCCATGGGGCCAAAGTAGACAATTCGGCTCGACCACTCGGCATGGTTGCGAAGGAACGTCGCACCCAGGTGCTCGATGGTGTGGCACTCGGCGGTGTTCATGACCGGCTCCTTGTTGGGCGTGGTCAGGCGCAGGTCAAACGTGGTGACGGCGGCGCCGGTCGCCGGATCGCGGTCGATGCGGCTCACATAAACGCCGGGCTCAAGCAGCAGATGGTCAACGGAAAAGCTGGCGATGCGCTCCATGGCAGATCCTCTCGATAGTCAATTTGGGACGGGCTCTTTTAGCTGGTTCGAATGGTCGCACCAATCATACCAGTCAAAAAAGCCCCGTCCCAAATGAGCTGCCTAGGACGAGGATCAATGAGTTTTTAATCCCCGTCCCAGAAAAATCATTTTAGGCCGTGTACGCGATGGTCGCATCGACGGCATGCCGCCAGCCGACGATCTTTTTGGCTCGCTCGTCTGCGGGCATGGCAGGCTCCACGATGCCGCGGGCGCCATAGACGTCGACGACATCGCGCGCGTACATGCCCAGCGCAATGCCGCAGGCCCAAGCTGCGCCCAGACCGCTCATCTCGTCATTGCTCGCAATGCGGATGGGCGAGCCGACCAAGTCGCTCTCAAACTGCATCAGGTACGCATCGCGCGTGGGGCCGCCGTCAACACGAAGCTCGGCAAGCGCCGCGCCCGAATCCTCGACCATCGCATCAATGACGTCGAAGATCTGATAGGCGATCGACTCATCGGCGGCCTTTACGAACTCCGCACGACCCGTGGTGCGCGTCATGCCAAAGACGCAGCCCTCGGCATCACTCGCCCAGTGCGGCGCGCCCAGGCCGGTAAACGCCGGCACAAAGTAGACGCGGCTCGACGGATTGGCGGCGTAGCACAGGTCGGTGACCTCCTCGGGGTTGTTGATGAGCTCCAAATCGTCGCGCAGCCAGGTCTTGACGGCGCCGGCGTAGCTCACGTTGCCCTCGAGCACGTACTCCGTCACGCCGTTCATACGCCACGCAAGCGAGCTCGAAAGCCCGTGCGAGCTGGCGACAAACTCGTTGCCGACATTCATCATGACCGAGCTGCCGGTGCCATACGTTGCCTTGGCCATACCGCGGCTGTGGCAACCCTGCGCAAACAGGGCCGCATGGCTGTCGCCCAGCACGCCGTGCACCGGCACGGGCGCGGGCAAAAAGCCGTCCAGGTCCGTCGTGCCAAAGAGACCGTCGGAGTCGGTCACCTGCGGCAGGCAAGCCGGATCGATGCCAAAGGCCTCGCACACCGGCTCGCTCCAGCAGCCATGGCGCAGGTCAAAGAGCTGCGTGCGGCTAGCATTGGACCAGTCGCAGCGGAACTCCGCGCCGCCCGTGAGCGTCCAGACAACCCAGGCATCGATGGTGCCCAGGCACAGCTCGCCCGCCGCCGCTGCCTCGGCAGCCGCCGGAACGTTCGCGAGGATCCAGGCCATCTTGCCCGCCGGATAGTAGGGCGAAAGCACCAGGCCTGTCGTGTCGCGCACCAGCTCGGCCACGCCTTCGCGCGCAGCAAGCTCGTCGCACAGCTCGCGGGCGCGGGCGCACTGCCACACCACGGCGTCGCACAGCGGCTCGCCCGTCGTGCGGCTCCAGGCAACGGTGGTCTCGCGCTGGTTGGAGATGCCAATGCCGGCGATATCGGCCGGATCGACCCCGATCTCCTCCACCACGGCACGTGCCACGGCCAACACGTTGGCGGCAATCTCGGCCGGATCATGGCTCACCCAGCCGGCCCCGTTAACGATCTGGCGATGCGAGCGATCGGCACGATGAATCAGGTGGCCGCCCTCGTCCACCAGCAGCGCCTTCGTGCCCTGCGTGGACTGATCGATTCCGATGATGTATTTGCTCATGTACTCTCCCATTCCTTCCGTCAAATCGAATGTGACAAAGGGGCTGTCCCTTTGTCACATTCCAATTACTCTGCGGGCAGGAACTCGGTAACCGTCTTGGCAATGCCTTCGCCGGTGAGACCGTAGTGCGCAAAGACCTCGGGACTCGTGCCGGTGATGACCGGCGCGTCGGGCAGGCTTAGGCACTTAACCGGACGCGGGCAATGCTCGCCCACGACCTGCGCGACCATGGAGCCCAGGCCGCCAAAGGGGCTGTGCTCCTCGACGGTCACGACGGCGCGCGTGGCACCGGCGGCCTCAATCACGGCCTCGGCGTCGAGCGGCTTGACGCAGTACATGTCGAGCACGGTAGCGGAGATACCCTGCTCGGCCAGCAGATCGGCGGCGTCAACGGCATGGCGGACCATCTCGCCGGTGGCGACAATCGTCACATCGGTGCCGCGACGTACCCAGGTGGCACGGTCCATCTGGAACGGGCACTCGTCCTCGGTGTACACGTCCTCGACCGGGTTGCGGCCCACGCGGATATAGGCCGGCTTGTTGTCGGCAACCAGGGCGCGTACGAGCTCGGCAGTCTGGAAACGATCGCTCGGCAGATATACGCGCATGTTGGGAATCGCGCTCATGGCAGCGATATCCTGCGCGGAGTGATGGCTCATGCCCAAGGCGCCGTAGGACACGCCGCCCGAGATGCCAATGAGCTTGACGTTGGTGTTGGAGTACGAGACATCGACCTTGCACTGCTCATACGAGCGCGTGGTCACAAAGGACGCCGGCGAGGCGGCCCAGGCCTTCTTGCCGCACGAAGCCATACCGGCGGCGATGCTCACCAGGTCCTGCTCGGCAATGCCGACCTCGACGGACTGCTGGGGATACTGATCGAAGAACGGCGTGAGCGATGCGGAACCGCGGGAATCGGAGCACAGGACGACGATGTCCTTATCGGTCTCGGCGGCCTCGAGCAGCGTGTCGCAGATAACCTTACGGTTGGCGATCTTGTTAGCCATTGATGGCCTCCTTATGGGCAGCGAAATCGGCGATGATCTGGGCGTATTCCTCATCGTTGGGCAGGTGATGATGCCAGGCGGCCTTGTCCTCCATAATGGGCGAGCCATAGCCCTTCACCGTGTTGAGAATGATGACCGTGGGCTTTCCCTTGGTCTCGGCCGCAAGCGTCAGCGCGGCGTCAATGGCCTGGATGTTGTTGCCCGGAATGGAAAGCACGTTCCAGCCGAAGGCAGCCCAGCGCTCCTCCTGCGAATCCTGCTTCATGACGTCCTCGGTGCTGCCGCTGATCTGCAGGCGGTTGCGGTCCACGAGCGCGCACAGGTTATCGAGCTGGTAGTTGCCACCGCTCATGGCGCCTTCCCAGACCGAGCCCTCGGCAAGCTCGCCGTCGCCCATGATGGTGTAGACGCGGTAGTCGCGGCCGTCCATCTTGCCGGCAAGCGCCATGCCGACGGCCACGGGCAGGCCATGGCCCAGCGAGCCGGAGTTCATCTCGATGCCCTTGAGCTTGTTGTTGGGGTGACCGATGTAGGGGCTGCCGAACTTGGAGAAGCGGGCCTTGACGTCGTCGAGGTCCAGATAGCCCTCGTGGCACAGCACCGCGTAGTAGGCTTCCATGGCGTGGCCCTTAGAGAGCACAAAGCGGTCGCGGTTGGGGTCGTCGACGGTCTCGGGCGAAATGTTGAGATGGTTGGCATAGAGGGTCATGAGGGCGTCGATCACCGACATGTCGCCACCGATGTGGCCGCCGGCGCCAGCCATGATGATATCGACGCAATCGCGGCGAAGATCCCAACGCAGGGACTCAAGCTCTTCGATAGTTGCCATTTCTACTCTCCTCGCAGGTAGGCTTTGACGTCTTCTTCAATCGGGTCGTATAGGTCGGGCTGGATGCCGATGTACTTGCACGCCTCGTAGAGCACCGGCACCACGTTGGCGTGAATGGCGACGCAGTGGTGAATGTAGGGGCCCTCGACGATCTTGGCCTCGAGGCGCTTGAGGTTGTCGACCTCAACCCACAGGTAGGTGCCCATGCCGGCCGGCCCGTCGATGCCGCGGGCGTTGCCGAGCAGCAGCGAATACTCGCCGTTGTCGCCATCAAAGCGGGCAAGGGTGAGGTCGCCGTGCTTGGCCTCGGCCGTCAGCGCGCCGGGGTGATCGAAAGCCAGCGGGTAGGTGAGCTTGGGCTTGACAGCCGCGCAGCTGCAGGGCCAGGGGCCGCAGTGCTGCAGCAGCTCGCCGTTCTCGTTATCGGGATGGCGCACGGTCCAGTCGGCGAACATGCCACGGTGACGGCCCAGGTCGGCGGCCTCGACCATCAGCGCGGTAATGGCGCCGTGGATATCGGTCTCGCACACGACGGGGATACCCATCTCATTGAGGATGGCGTTGGCGGCGCAGGGCATAATGCCCAGCTCGTCCTGCAGGGCGTTCCAGCACTGGATGGCGCCGACGTTGCAGCCGTACTTATCGACCAGGCGCTTCATAGCGATAGCGAGCCCTGCGACCGCGGGGACCTTGTCCTCGGGGATGCAGATCTCAAAGCTGTCGCGAATGTGGTCGAGCATGGCGGACATGGCCTGCTCGTCGGCCTGGGCGTCGCGCACGGCCTGAACAAGTTCGGTCATGGGGATGGGCGAAAGCTGAATATTGAACTTCTCGAGCAGCTCGCCCTCGTTGCACATGGTGGACCAGAAGTCGAACGGACGGGTGGCCATCTGCAGGATGCGGGTGTGCTTGAAGGTCTTGACCACGTTGCACACGGCCAAAAAGTCCCAGACGCCGCGCTCGAACTCGGGATCGGTCAGGCGGCAGTTGGTCATATAGGTAAAGGGAACCTGGAAGCGGCGCAGGACCTTGCCAGTGGCAAACAGGCCGCACTGGCTATCACGCAGGCGGGTGCCATCGGGCTCGGGGCGCTCGTCGCGCGGGCCCCACAGCAGCACGGGCAGACCGAGCTCACGGGCAAGGCGGGCGCAAACGTACTCGGTGCCAAAGTTGGCGTGGCACAGCATGATGCCGTCGACGCCCTCGGCGCGGAACTTCTTGACGATAGGCTCGATATGGCTGTCGTCAAACAGCAGGCCCTCGTCGTTGATGTCGTCAATGTCCACAATGTCGACGCCGATCTCGCGCAGGCGATCGGCCGTCAGGCCGCGATACTTAATCGCGTCCGGCGCGCTAAAAATGCTGCGGCGCGTGGGCACAAAGCCGAGCTTGATTTTATCCATGTACGTCCTCCCCTAGTCACATGTTCAGTAAACAGACGCGTGTTTCGTTTTGTTCTGTTTACTAAATGTTTTACTCTTCTGTTTAGAAGTTTAACGCGAAATACCCGTGGACGGTAGTGAAATCAGCCTAAACGGTATGTAAACAAACTGAACATACAAGGAGAACAAAAAGGGTCCCGAAGGACCCCCTTTTTGAATAGCGTTGTTTTTACTGCCCTCGCGCGCTTTGACGCGCCGCGGGCGATGCTGCCCTCGCCTAGATTTCGCGCACGCTCTGGCGCTCGACAAAATACGTCGATACGGCCGTCTTGCAGGTATAGCTCTTGGGATTGCGGATGTTGCCCACCAGGCGGCGCACCGCGATTTCGCCCACCTCGTGCTTGGGAACGTGCACCGTGGTGAGCGGCGGGTTGGAGAAGGCGCCTAGAGACAGGTCATCAAAGCCGATGATCGAGACATCCTCGGGCACGCGCACGCCGTGTTCGCTCAGCGCGCGCATGGCGCCCACGGCGAGCACGTCGTTCTCGGCAAAGAAAGCCGTCGGCAGGTCGTCGCGCGAGATGCTGTCGAGCCACGCGCCCATGTCGCGATAAGCGCCCTCGAGCGTGGTTCCCAGCGTGACGCGCCATGCCGGGTTGGCCTCAAGGTCTGCATCCTCAAGCGCTTGGCGATAGCCGCGCTCGCGATCCTTAAAGTTGCGGATGCGAAGGTCGCCTGCTAGGTAGCCAATTTGCTTGTGGCCCTTTTCGATAAGGTAATCCACGGCACGCAGTACCGAATCGGTGTTGGCAATGACTACGGCATCAAAGTACTGACGGTCGCTCCAACCGTCGAGCACGATCAGGTGGGCGGCAGCGTTGGCGAACAAGGCGTAGTCTTCCTCACCCAGCTCGGTGCCCATCAGCACGATGGCGGCAGCCGGGTCGGCGATGAGGCCCTCGACCTGCGGGCGCACGGCGTTTAAGTCGCTAAAGTCGAGCGAGACAAAGCTCGTGCTCATGCCGTGGCGACGCGCCTGACGCTCCACGCCCTCGATGACCGCGGGATGGAAGGTGCTCTCGTCCAGGATGGCGCCCGTCTTGCGTGCAAGCACGAACTGGATGCTCTCGAGCTGCGTCGACTGCTGGTAGCCGAGCGATTGTGCGCACTCCAAGATGACCTTGGCGGTCTCCTCGCTCACGCTGCGCTTGCGGTTGAGCGCGTTGGACACGGTCGCAGGCGAAAAACCGGTGATGCGGCTGATCTCGCGAACACTTGCTTTAGCCATCGTTCCCCCTAGTAACGGTCACGGTCGAGCATCGTGGACTGACCGCCCCGTGACTCAACATCTAAACGACCGCAAATTCAATCTAAACAGAATAGTAAATGTTTAATAGCTAGTTTAGCCTGTTGTCAAGCGAAGTGGTGCGACTATTCCCCCAACGGGCACATTTACTCGGTAGCCAATTTGGGACGGGGCTATTTTGACTACTTTTGCCGCCGCTCCCACCAAATGATTTTTTAATCCCCGTCCCAGAAATGAACTGCGCCCCAATTCTTGGACGGGCTAATAAGCGGCCTACGCCGCACATAG
>DXZR01000034.1 GCA_019419555.1 Collinsella sp. | reverse complement strand
GCCGCGCGGCAAGGAGATATATTGCCAGACCGGAGGGCCCCCGGGGGCGGGAATCCAGCACTCCATATTTTGTTCACAAATGAATAGAACCCTCAGTTGCTTCACTGAGGCCGTATTCGAAGCAGCAGCTTCTGATATTGGCGATGACCAGCTGGTTTATAGGTGTTAAGGCATCGGTCATCTCTGGAGCGCCACTTTACTCCAAAAGCATCAGCTATTTGTTTCCCATCGGTAAAAGGCAGGTTTTGTTCGCCAAGCGTTCTTATATATAGAGAAGTTCGGGTTCGAACCCGTGCACCGGCAACAAAAAAGCGACCAACCGGAGTCGATCGCTTTCTTTTCTATGGTGGGCCGTCAGGGGTTCAGCCTGCTTCGCAGGCGGCCGCTGCGGCGCTTTCGCGCCTTGCGCGCTGCGCTGGCAAACGCTCACGCGTTTACTCAGCTCCGCGCCCCGACGGGTTCGAACCCATGAAAGGGCGACAAAAAAGACGGCCAACCGAAGTTGACCGTCTCAACAATCTTTGGGTGGGCCGTCAGGGGTTCGAACCCTGGACCTTGGGATTAAAAGTCCCCTGCTCTGCCAGCTGAGCTAACGGCCCGCGGGTGGCATTGTACCACGGTCTGGGACTATTCCCAACTCCATTGGCCGTTCTGGAAAATCACAACTTCACGTCCATCAGGCGTAATGCCCGTAATATCGATGTCGTCCGTGCCGATCATAAAATCGACGTGCGTGCTCGAGACGTTAACGCCATGCTCCAGGAGCTCTTCCTTGGACATGTCGTACCCACCCTCGATGCATTCGGGGAAACCGACACCTAGCGCGAGATGGCAGCTAGCGTTCTCGTCATAGAGCGTGTCATAGAACAGAACGCCGCTTTCGCGGATCGGAGTGTTCTTGGAAATGAGCGCGACCTCGCCCAGATGAGCGGCACCTTCATCGGTGTCAATAATGCTCGCAAGCGTCGCCTTGCCCACACGGGCATCGTAGTCCACTACGCGGCCGGCCTTGAACTTAATCCAAAAATCGTCAACCTTGTTACCGTGGTGAATGAGCGGCATAGCCGAATACACGATACCGTCGGCACGCATACGATCAGGCGAGGTGAAGACCTCCTCGGTGGGGATGTTGGGGAAGAAGGGGTGTCCATCGGGCGTCTTACCCTTGCCGCCGGCCCACTCGTGACCCTTCGTCATGCCAATCGTCAGATCGGTTCCATTTGCCGCGGTGTAATGTAGGCGGTCAAAACGATTGTCGTTCAGGAAACGCAGGTTCTTTTCGAATGCCGCGTCATGAAGCTCCCAGTCGCTCTCCGGGTCCTGGCCATCGGCACGAGCGGTGTGCAGAATCGCATTCCACAACTTATAGATTGCAACCTCGTCGGCGTCTCCCGGGAACACCTCGTGTGCCCAAGCCACGACCGGAGCGCCGGCGATGCACCACGGATTGATGTTGTAATCCAGTCCACGGCGGAAAACTTTGCACTGCGTATTCCTCGCCTTGGATGCCGCGGCCGGCTTGGCTGGATCGATGCCCTTGAGGGCCGCAGGATCCGCACCCTCGATAAAGATAAAGCAGGCACCGTCCTGGGCCAGGGAATCCAGTTGCAGGCGCTTCCACTCGGGCGTCTGCTCAAAATAGCTTTTCTCGACATGCTCGTACGTGAGCCTCGTCACGGCATCATCGGCCCAAATGACCGTCACGTGGCCAGCGCCGGCGGCATAAGCCTCCGCAACCACCACGCGGGCAAAGGGCGCGCACTCGACCGGAGACTGAACGACAACCTCCTGGCCGGGCTTGACGTTTACGCCCTTGCGGACAACCAGGCGCGCATAGTTTTTAATCTTGGGCTCCAGGGCCTTCATGCCCTCCAGAGCTTCTTCGACCGTCAGGGCAGCTCGAATCATGTGCCACTCCATCTATCTATAGAACAGTAAAAAGGCGCGCCGCTAAAACGACGCGCCTTATATCTTAGCGATATGTATGAATACAAACGCTACTTCTTCTTGGAGTCCTTCTTGTCCTCCTCGGCAGCCGCGCGCTCGATAAGAGCGTTGAGCTTGTTCTCGGACATGCCCTCAGCCTGCGTGCGGTACATGTTGCGCAGGGGACGAATACGAACGAAGTCGTAGATAAAGTCACCCAGAATGATGACATAGGACAAAACGATGCCGACCATCTGGACGGGACTGGACACCGTGCCGCCGGGAGCGAAGTAGAGCGAAGCCCAAATTGCCACGACGAGTACCATGCCGATGGCGAGCACGGCCCACCAGATACGGCGGCGCTTGGTGTAGTCCTCATCCTGCTTAAGGAGGATATTCGACACCGTATAGATACGATCCTCGCGAGCACGCTGCTTGGCCTTGCGGGCGCGCTTCTCCTCCTTGGAAAGGCCTTCCAGGTTTTCACCCTTCTCGAGCTCTTTGCGGCGTGCCTTAGACGAAGCCGGCACGACGCGAACGGAGCTCGCTGCCTGGCGAGCGGGCTTAGCAGATGCGGCGGACTTGCGCGCAACCCCGGCAACTTCGTGGGATTGCGTGCGCTTGTTCGTGGCGCTACGGGTACTCACTTATGCGTTCTCCTTCATGCTTGTGAACTGGGAGCCCGTGATGATCTGGAAGGCCTCGCGATAGCGCTCGGACGTGCCATCGATGACCTCGGCGGGCAGGTGCGGGGTCTCCCCCGTCATATCCCAGTTGGCTTTGAGCCAATTGCGGACGAATTGTTTGTCGTAGCTAGGCTGAATCTTGCCCTCCTCGTAGCTGGCGGCGGGCCAGAAACGGCTGGAGTCGGGCGTTAGGCACTCGTCGATCAGCGTAACCTTGCCATCGATGACACCGAACTCGAACTTGGTGTCGGCGATGATGATGCCTCGAGTCGCGGCATACTCGGCAGCGGCCTTGTAAATCTTGAGGGACAGGTCGCGAATCTGCGTGGCGATATCCTCACCCACGATCTCGCAGCAACGCTCGAACGAAATGTTCTCGTCGTGGTCGCCGATCTCGGCCTTCGTGGACGGCGTGAACAGCGGCTCGGGAAGCTTGGAGGCCTCGGTCAGACCCTCGGGCAGCTGAATGCCGCAGACGGTGCCGTTCTCGTCATAGGTCTTCTTGCCCGAACCGGTCAGATAGCCGCGGACGATGCACTCGATAGGAATCGTCTGGGCCTTCTTGACCAGCATGGCGCGGCCTGCGAGGTAGTCACGATACTCGGCAAACTCCTCGGGGAAATCCGCCGGGTCGATGGAGACGAGGTGATTGGGAACGATGTCGGCAAACTTATCGAACCAGAATGCCGAGATGCGGTTGAGCACCTCTCCCTTAAACGGAATCTCGTCGGGGAGAATAAAGTCGAACGCAGAAATGCGGTCGGTGGCGACCATCAGCAGGTTTTCACCGGCATCATAGATATCACGAACCTTGCCACGGGAATCCGGACGACGCTCCATCGTTGTCACGTGAGTCACTCCTTACCTAAATACGACAGTAATGCGGGTTCTCCCCCGCACGTTTTCGCAAACTCGGAGCGGCAGGGACGAAACCCCTCCTTCACCGAGTAGCGAAAAGCTAGTGCTCCATTGTAGTAGATGCCGCGTCCGCCGTGTGCTCGCGTGGCAGATGAATCGTAAAAGTTGTACCCTTTCCAAGCTCCGACTCCACGGATATATAGCCATGGTGGCGCTCGACAATCTGCTTGGTCACGGCGAGGCCCACGCCCAGGCCACCCGCCTCGCGGGCGCGACTGGCGTCGGCACGCCAAAAACGACCGAAGATGCGCGACAGGTCTTCCTTGGCGATTCCAATGCCCGTGTCCGAGACCGCAATATCGACGTGTTTACGGTCACTGAGCACCGACACCACGACCCATCCGCCCTCGGGGGTATAGCGCATGGCGTTACTCAAGAGGTTGATAACGCATTGCGTGATCATGTCGGGATCCGCCTCGACAACGTCATCGTGGCCCTGCGTCTCATCTGCAAAGCGCAAACGCAAGTCACGGTCGGCAAACAAGCGCTCCTGGCCATTCACAATCGAACGCACAAACGGCACCATATCCACCGGCTCCAGGTTGAGTGGCGCGGTACTGTTTTCCATGCGCGACAGGTCGAGCATCTGCTGCACCAGACGGGCCAGACGACGCGTCTCGGATGCGACCGTTTCCAGGTGTTCGTCATCGGTGGGATACACACCGTCTTGCATGGCCTCGACCGTTGCAAGCATGGCCATGAGCGGCGTGCGCAGCTCGTGGGCAACATCAGAGGTCAGGCGCTTCTCGTGCTTCATGTCCTTCTCGAGTGAGGTGGCCATCTCGTCGAAGGTCTCTCCCAGCTGATCGATCTCATCATCGCCGCGCAAGCCCGTACGAGCGGACAGGTCTCCATCGCGAATCTGCTTGGCGGTGCTGGTAATACGATGAATCGGCTTGGTGAGCATGCGCGACATGAGCGCTCCGATAACGACCGAGATGCAGACGGCCACAACCGCGGCAAGGGCCATGGCGTTAAAGGTCTTCTCTCTGAATGCCGAGTCTGCCCTGGTGAGCAGGGCATCGGAGCCAACCGCCCACAATTTGACCTGACCCACGTGCTCGCCGGAGGACGTCACGATCTCAACGTTGGCAACGCTATTGGAATCGGTGGGAGCAGACGAGACTGGGCTGTGCGATGCCCTCTTTCCGCTCGCATCGTCGGTCGTCGCCTGATTTTCGCGCACATCGGCAGTAGCGCTTGCCGAGGGCCACGAGTCGTCGTAGACGATGACGCCCTTTTTATTGACGACCTGCATACCAAGATCGTCGGACACCAAACTCGATGTCGCGACCGTACGCAGCTCCCCCGCAGTCCAAGAACCGTTTTCCTCATATGACGTTGCCAACTTTTCGGCAGCGGAATTGGCGATTTCGACAATATTGGAGCGCGTGTAATCCGTAAAAACCGTGCCCCATACAACGGAGACTACGCCCACCAACACCAATACCGTCATGAGCGATGTCAGGGCAAAAGCCAGGGCCATGCGCGAGGGATAGCTCATCGTTGGCCGTGAATCGGAACGAGGCGTGTTCCAACTAGCCTTGGAACCCGCCTCGTTCTCCTGCTTATGCTTTTGCCCGATTTCAAAGCGCGCAGGTGTCATATGTGATTTCCTTTATTTCTCGTCCGACTTATCGGTCTTGGTCGGAGCCTCGAAGCGATAGCCGACACCGTGGACGGTGTAGAGCCACTTGGGCTTCTTGGGGTCGTCGCCCAGCTTGGCGCGAAGGTTCTTCACGTGGCTGTCGATGGTGCGCTCGTAACCCTCAAAGTCGTAGCCGAGCACCTTCTCGACCAGCTCCATGCGGTTGTAGACGCGGCCGGGGTGACGGGCAAGCGTGGTGAGCAGCTTGAACTCGGAAGCCGTCAGGTCGACTTCCTTGCCCTCGACCAAAATCTTGTGGCCCGAGATGTCAATGACCAGATCGCCAAAGTCGAGCACCTCGACGGCCGGCTCATCGGCCTGGTGGGCACGGCGGAACAAGGCGCGCACGCGCGCGACAAGCTCGCGCGGCGAGAACGGCTTGATCAGGTAGTCGTCGGCACCGAGCTCGAGACCGATAATACGGTCCTCGATCTCGCCCTTGGCCGTCAGCATAATGATGGGAACATCCGAGGTGTCGCGAATGGTGCGGCAAACGCGCTCGCCGGGAATCTTGGGGAGCATGAGGTCGAGCACGACCAGGTCGAACTGATGCTTCTCGAACTCCTCGATAGCGGACTGGCCGTCGCCCACGCCCACGACCCAATAGCCCTCGCGCTCGAGATAGGCAGCGACAGCGTCACGGATTGCCTTCTCGTCCTCGACCAGCAGAATCTTTTTTGCATCTGAAGCCATAACACGGCCCCCCTGTCTCAATTAGCTAAGAACAAGCTCATTTTAACGCACCTGAGCCCACCGGGCATCGCATGGGTGCGATAGCTCGGCGGGCGGTACTCATAGTCACAACGCGCTTATTCCCCTGTCGACGCCTTTTTAACCCCTCGGAGACTAAAGAGAGAACAAGCGAGCGGTAACCGTCTCGGGAATTCCCTGGCTGTTACGCACCGTTGCGTACGTTAAGAACGAGCTCGATTTACCCGCCGTAGCAGGATAATCGCCATACTCCAAGGCTCGGTCGGGCGACAGAAGCGAGCCGTAGGTCTTGGCCGAAGTGTCAATCAAAAAATGCGACGCCTGAACTTTAACCAGGTATTTATTTTTCCTTCCCGCAGCGCACGCGAGCGGCTCACGCGAAAGGAAGAGGTACGGCCCGCCCTCGTTACCGATATAGGTGCCCATATTGCCCAGGCTGCCCACACCGCTATACGTCGCCTCAATGGAGAACACGAAGGTGTCTCCCATATACACGGCCTCGAAAGGCGAAACCGACGAAGGAAGCACCAGCTGAGCTCGCTTCGTGTTGTTGCCGTCAGTCAGGTCGATCGCCGTCATACCGTAATAGACGCCCTCATCATTGTGCACGCGGGGCGAGATGGTCAGGATGCCGTCGCTCACACGCGGGGCGGATGCGAAGCGGCCCGTTGACTTCCAAATAGTCTCAGGCTTGGACTCGCTGGGCGCCTGACGGTAACAGTACGAATCGTTACTCGTCTTGGTGCCGCCGGACGAAGGCATCTTATACCAGATGACCGACGACCCATACGCTGTGAAGAGCGGCGGATCGTAGTTTTCGCCGCCGCGGTCGAGCTCGACAGCGTTGCCGGTAAGGGAGGAGCCTGCAAGGTTTTGCGCATAGAGTTTCCAAGACGCATTGGCAAAGTTCATCTCGACCCATGCGAACACGCCATCACCCGCGCGAACGTCGTAAAACGCATAACCGGTTCCCTCAATGGGATCCTCGATAAGTGTGGTAAGCGAGCCATCGCCCAGGTTGAGCACACCAAGCGTATTGGCATGCAGGGCAGAAGCAGGCGCCATCATCGCGGCAGCGTAGTCGCCATCGCAGTAGTACAGCAGCGTGCCCAGCGGCAGCGTCCACGAGGCCGCGGGCTCAAGATCGATATCGACAGCTTCGTACTCATCAGTGATCGAGACAATCTTCGAATCGTCCTTGATAACCTGCGGCTCGCCAGCGGCGTCATCACTCGTGCCCGTTTTTTTCGAGCAACCGGCCAGTACGGCAGCAGCACCGGTAGCGGCGCCACCCAGCACAAAACCTCGACGCGTTATTCCATTCTTAAAGCGATCAGCGATGCTCATTAGGCGATCTCTGCGCGAGCGGCCTCGATAGCGCGCGTAAGCTGATCGGCGCAAGAGGTCTTTTTCATACCGCAGGTATTACCGGCGAGAACCTCGATTACGCGATCGGCGGGAGCGCCCTCGACCAGCCTGGAGATGGCCTTGAGGTTGCCATCGCAGCCGCCAGTAAACTCGACGCCCAGCACCTTGCTGCCATCGTCAGAGAGATTGAGGTGAATATTGCGAGAGCATACACCCTGAGGCTTGTAGTCAAAACTAATCATTGAGATCCCCTCTCAGAAAGAAATTTCAGACGTCTATTATCCCCGCCTGGACCGACTTATTATCGCAAGCACCGATTCAACATCCTACGATGCTTGGACTGGTGGGGGCAAGATTAGCAGTCCGCACCCCGTACGTGGACCATGCGCTTCTCACGATACATATTGTGGTCGGCGACGCGATATACATCGGCCAGCGTATTTCCAGCCGTCTCGACGGTCGCCACGCCAATCGATGCGCTGACCGTCAGGGTCTCATCGCTTACCGCGGCAAGACCGAGACGAAGGTCCTGTTCCAGCCCGAGCGCAGACTCGTTGTCAGTATGGGGGCAAACCAGCAAAAACTCGTCGCCGCCAACGCGCATCGGCAGGTAATCCGCACCAGCCACCCGCCGCAGCACGGACGCCGTCCGTCGCAGCAGTTCATCCCCCATCTCGTGTCCATAGATGTCGTTGGTCCGCTTGAGATAATTACAGTCCACCATAATCACGCTCACTGGCAAGTCCTCGTTTACCAGGCTATCTCCACGCGATTCCAGATAGTTGCGGTTGCGAAGCCCCGTCAGTTTATCTTGGTATGACAGCTCCTCAGCATGCTTGACCATCGATATGTTGTGCGTCGCCACGACAACCGACTCCAGCCGGCCTTGCTCATCGCGATGCTGGGGGACAACCTGTAGCGAGTACCAAGCGCCTCGACAATCTCGCACCTCGGCAGCCAAGTACGGTACGCCCTCCATACGTTCACGAAGCGTACTTATATCTACGAGTCCCACAACCGCTTCGCGGCTTTCGGGGCTCACGATATCCCGGCAGACTGTGTCCATAAAGTCATATGCCTCGTTGTGCTCGGCAAATATCTTCGCTATCGCCGGCGACATATTGATTCCCTCGATCTCGAGGGTGTCGAGATGCAAAAGGAAGGTCGAATCGTAGATGGCGCTTATGGCATTGATAATGCCGAGCTGTTTATCTTTTTCGACCAAATTGCGGTGGTCAACGATATTCCGAGCCAACAGCACCACGACCCAAAACGCAAGGCACACCAAGACGCCGACGGCGACAAATGAAATCCTGTCAGACATGACCTCAGATTTGGGATATAGCGCAAACAGGCGGTAGTCCTTATATGCCGCACGCACGGCATATAAGGTGGTCCCCCGATATTCGATACGTGTTACGCCCTCGTCTTTCCAGTCAATTCCGCTATCGGCGAGAAGCCGGGCAAGGGTTATATCGACGGTCGAATCGTTTGAAGAAACGATTTGCGCATCGCGCATCACAAGCACTGTTGGACTCTGATGGAACGTGTTGTTCACAAGGACGTCGGCGATCGTGTATGAATAGTCATCGGCGGGCTCAGCCGCAAGGGATCGATACCCCAACGCCACCCCATCACCGTATGGAACGGCACTCACGGCAAAGTCGACACCGCGGCGCTCGACAGCGGTCGAGTAGGAAACTTTGGACCCTCGATACATCGATGCGATCGACGAACAGGCCAGCTCCTCTCGCCACAGCATGAGTGGATCGCGGCCGTCGATATCGTAATGGGCGACCATATGACCATCGGCGTCCATGACCAACATTCCCGAAAGGCTCTCGGTATGGACATATTCCTCGACCAGATCGTCGTTGACTTCGAATCGATCAGGCGGCAAGAACGTCGCAAACGACTCGAGCGCCGCATCCAAATTGTGCGTCGCCTCGGTTTTTCTTCCCTGTTCATATCGGTCATATTTTTCGCAGGCATTTTTTAAAAACACCATGGTTTCCTGGCCGAACCCAAGCGTTTTATCAAGGCAGCGATGCGTGCCAACCATATAGAGCAGACTCAGTAGGGCAACGCTGGCCACGATGCCGATGCCCACTGCGGCTAAACTCTTTCGGCGAAAGCGGCGCTCGTCATTTGTCATGATTCCGCTCCTTGGCCGCCTGTCGTCGCTCCCGCTTTGTAATTGTCCACAATGTGCTCTATCGTGCCGTCTCGATCCATGTCGGACAGTGCGGTATCGAGGTTTTTGACGTACTCCCCCTCATAGCTATCATCAAACGCGACGCCCAGGTCAACCGTCATAACGTTGTCGGCGAACACACGATAAACGCCAGGATACTGGGCAACGAGTCGATCAAGCGACTGAACGTCCGCCATCCAACAGTCGACATACCCTTTGGCGAGGGCGGCTTTGCAGAGTTCGGCAGAACCATATGATTTGATTTGCACGTCCGGCGAGATATCCAGATCCCCTGCGAGCAATCGGCGTTCGCTCACCGAGCCCGCAATCACCGCAATGGTCTTGCTTCCATCAAGATGCGCCAAGGACGTGATGCCACTCGTTTTCTTGGCGGCGACCGAAACCGTCAGGGTCAAATACGGCTCAGTCCAGTAATACTTATCCTCGCGATAACAGGGAGAATAGTCGCACCACAGGCAATCGATATCGCCGTTTTTGAGTAGGCGATCACGGTCATTCCAAGATATGTCGATAAATTGCGGCTTGATCCCCGCGCGCTTGCAGGCCTCGCGGGCGATGTCGATATCGATACCGGCGTAATCGCCCGTGGTATCGACATACACATAGGGGTCGTTATCCGTAACGCCGATTTTGAGTACCGGGAGGTCTTTGTCGGCTTCATTCGGGGAGGAAGAGCTGCTTCGAACGGTATACGTCAGGGCGCCCGCACAGACGGCAACAAGAAGTATGAGCGTAAGCGAGACGATGGCGGCTCGCTTGGTACGTCCGGGCACACGCCTCCCTTCATCGAAACAGCAGTCGGATTTCATTTTATACCCGGGGCTGATGCGGCAATAAAAAAGCGCCTCGCCCAAGATGGGCAAGGCGCCAAAGGTTGAAATGCATCCGCAAGCGGTCGAATTAGGTTAACCCTACTCGAAGTTCAGCTGCTCCAGGCGGTCGAAGACCGTGTCGATGCGGGTGAGGAAGTCCCACGGATCAAAGATCTCGTCGAGTTTCTCCTGGCTGACGGTGCAGCGCGGATCGGCCTCGAGACGCTCCTTAAAGGTGGGGCCGGAGACACAATCCTGTACCTCGTGCCAGGTTGCCATGGCGTTTTCCTGCACGATAGCGTAGGCGTCCTCGCGGGTGATGCCCGTATCGACGAGGGCCAGCAGCACCTTGGAGGAGAAGATGAGGCCGCGGGTCTTGTTGAGGTTGGCCATCATGCGAGCCGGATACAGCTGCAGGCCGTCGATAACGCGGATGAGGCACTGGAACATGTGATCGAGCGCGATGAAGCTATCGGCCTGGGCGACACGCTCGGCAGAGGAGTGCGAAATGTCACGCTCGTGCCACAGGGCGACGTTATCGAAGGCGACCTGAGCGTTGGACTTGACGACGCGCGACAGGCCGCAGACCTTCTCCATGGTGATGGGGTTGCGCTTGTGCGGCATGGCGGAGCTGCCCTTTTGACCCTTGCGGAACGGCTCCTCGGCCTCGAGCGTATCGGTCTTCTGCAGGTTGCGGACCTCGGTCGCGATGCGCTCGCAGGTGGCCGCCGTGGTGGCAAGGACGCCGGCGAGGTAGGCGTGATGGTCGCGGCTGATGACCTGCGTGGACAGCGGATCGTGGACCAGGCCCAGGTGCTCGCAGACGTACTCCTCGACGAACGGCTCGATGGAGCTGTAGGTGCCGACGGCGCCCGAGATGGCACCGAAGGCAACGTTCTTGCGAGCGTCCTCAAGACGATCGAGATCGCGCTTGAGCTCCCATGCCCAAGAGCCAAACTTCATACCGAAGGTCATCGGCTCGGCATGGATGCCATGGGTGCGGCCGGCGCAGAGCGTATTGCGCTCCTCGAAGGCGCGACGCTTGCAGATCTCGCCGAGTTTCTTGACGTCCTCGATGATTAGGTCGCAGGCCTGCGTGAGCTGGTAGCACAAAGCCGTATCGCCCAGGTCGGAGCTGGTCATGCCATAGTGAACCCAACGGCTGGGCTTGGGGTCGCCCTCGGGAACATCGGCGTCGATGTACTCCTTCATATTGGTCAGGAAGGCGATGACATCGTGGCGCGTGACCTCCTCGATCTCGTCAACCTTCGCCTTCTCAAAGTTGGCGTGGTCGCGAATCCACTGGGCCTCTTCTTTGGAAATACCGATCTTGCCGAGCTCCGCCTGAGCCTCGCAGGCCAGGACCTCAATCTCCTGCCAAATGGCATACTTGTTCTCGAGGGAGAAGATATGTCCCATCTCCGGGCGGGTATAGCGATCGATCATAGCGGCTCCTTTTTGGTTATTGGCACGTTGGTCGTAACCCAACCATTGTACCGTGCGCGGGCGCGAGTATGGGCAGCAGGCATTAACCTAACATTTTGAAACAGGAGCGGCCATGGGGACGTCCGCGTATTTGCTTTGCAAAAACGCACCGGCTGCGGTCGGCATGCCCCGGTCCACGAAACCGCCGAAGGATACCAGATCGAGCCGAGTGTCCCAGCATCCCCCTTGGCTGATGGAGCGGGCAACGGGACGTCCGCGTATTTGCTTCGCAAATCCGCACCGGCTTCAGGCGCCTGCCGGCGCCTTCGCCTGCTCGCTACAAACGCTTCGCGTTTGCTTTACGCTCGCACCCTGGCGGGTTCGAATCCCGGCACTTGGTAGTAAAAAGCACGGCAACGTAACGCTGCCGTGCTTGTGCTTTTTACTGGAGCGGGCAACGGGATTCGAACCCGCGAGTGTCAGCTTGGGAAGCTGATGCCTTACCACTTGGCGATGCCCGCTTGTGTGTTGGCTAGTATAACGCGGTTGTCTTGTTCGATACAAGGGTGTCGATGCTTGTTTTAGCTGTGAAGAATCGTTTGAAAACCGCGCCAATTGTGTAGACGAGGACCTTTGTCTTTCTATTCTTACCATCTTTTACCTGCGATTTTATCTGATTGTTGTAATTGAGTTCGATTTGTTAGAAATCGGGCAAGCTTTTGGTCAGCTTCCGGTACTTACCCGCGTGAACCATGGCGGTAGCCTCATCCCAAGCGCCGCGGCCTCCCCGTGCGGCGCACGAGGGATAAGGAGCAGCCATGTCCAACGCACCCACGCACTCTGTCCACAGCGCAATCGCAACAGGTCCGCTGCTCCTGCTCCTCTTTTTTCTGATCGGCTGTCTGGCCCCAGGGGCCGCACTCGCCGTCGACGGGAGTGATGCCCTTAATTTCCGCACCATAAGCGACGGCTGCGGCCCATTCGGTGTCGGTAAATACGAGGCACAGGACACTTCGATTTCGTACTGTATGAACCAAGACTGCCCCGGCCCCAGCAAGCCGGGAGGGCCATGGCGTACATATAACCAGGGCTGGACATGGCTCGATGACGAATTTGCCGCCATCGTCTGTCACGGATACCCCTCCAATACATCCTTTGGCGGCCACAATCTGTCGCCCGATCTCGCTCGTGCCGCCACCCAGATTGCCGTGTGGATGCTCAACGGAACCACGCGCCCCGACGGCACCTATTCGTATACAAACAGCAAGGGAGTTGCCAGGAGCGGTAGGTTTTACGAAAACGCCGAGGCCGTAGCGTCTGCACGTTGGCTCTACGAGAGCGCTAAGTCCGGATCCATTAAGGCGGCCCCACATCGAGCCAGGCGTTATCACGGCCCGGTCTCGGGCGAGGGTCGACACCAGGGCATGCTCTATGTTCTGCCCGCCGTCTCCGTATCTTTCCAAAAACAATCGTCCCAGGCTGACATCACCGCCGGCAACGACACCTACAGACTCGGCGGCGCAACCTTCGATATCTTTGAAAGTGCGGGCGATGCACGTGTCGGCACTATCCAGATGGACGAAAACGGGCGTGCACAAGCAACGCTTTTGCCCAATACGGCATATTACCTGGTCGAAACCAAAGCCCCGGCAGGCTATATCCCTCGAAGCGACCGAATAGCCTTCACCACACAAAACAGCGGCGAACATGTCACTGTCAACGAGCAGCCCGGCACCATCACCTTGCGTATTGCAAAAATCGATGCCGCCACGGATGCCGGCGCCCAAGTTGGAGCGTCGCTTGCGGGCGCTGAATTCACCTGCGTCTCGCAATCAACTCCCGGCTGGACTTGCACCCTTACGACCAACGAAAACGGACAGGCGATCCTCAATGACGTTCCCCTGGGCACCTTTACCATCTACGAATCGAAAGCGCCCGAGGGCTACCTGATTTCAAACGACTGCTGGAGCTACACCGTCGGTGCCGAGCAACTTGGAGATACGGGCATCGTTGAGCTCGAAAGCCGCATTCCCAACATCCCCATCGCCTTTGACCTTGAAATCTCGAAGTTTAAGGACCATGGCGACAACGATGAGTCCGGCCTTGAGCAGCCGGCGGAAGGCGTCGTCTTTGAAGTTGTCAGCAATAGCTCCCAACAAGTCGTCGGCACGTTGACCACAAACGTTTATGGCTTTGCCTCCACCAAAGACCAGCCCGAAGCATGGTTTGGCGCAGGCAAGCGACCTGCCGGCACTCACGGTTCCATTCCCTACGACCGCGCGGGCTACACCGTTCGCGAGGTTGCAGAAACGGTCCCTGAAGGATTTAAGCAAGCGGGGGAATGGACCATCACAGCAGAGCAGTCCGCAGACGGCGCCGAGCTTCAGTACATCATTGACAACCATGCCCTATCGACACACCTTCAAATCGTAAAGCGCGATGCTCAGACCGGCGGCACCGTACCGCTTGCCGGCTTTACGTTCCAGCTGCTCGATAGCCACCACGAGCCCGTCTCGCAAACATGTTGGTATCCGACCCACAATGTAATGAATACCTTCACAACCGATACAGCCGGCGCCGTCACACTGCCCGAATCACTTCATCCCGGAACATACTACGTGCACGAGGCATCGGCCAAGGAACCGTATCTGCGCGGAGAAGACCTGGAGATAACGATTCCCTCCGACAGAAATCTGACACCAGTCGCCGTCGCCTCGTTCTATGACGACGCAGCAACCGGAAGCATCGAAATCATTAAGACGGATGCTGTAGATGGGCGCACCCTCGCTGGAGCCACGTTTGACATCCGCGCTGATGGCGACATCGTGCGAACCGATGGCAGCATCGTTGCCCTGGATGGCGAAACCGTCGCCACCGTTACAACCGACGAACGGGGGCATGCGCGAGTCGACCATCTTTCGCTGGGATGCGGTACCGCCACCTACGAGGTTGTCGAGACACAAGCGCCCGAAGGCTATCTGCTCAACCCGACCCCACATACTGTGAAGTTGTCGTACGCTGACCAGCAAACGCCCGTGATCGAAGTGCGCCTTGACGTTTCCAACGACTACACCAAGATCGATGTCTCCAAAGTCGACGCGTGCGGAGGTCAGGAAGTGACAGGCGCCGAGCTTGTCCTCTGCGACTCCAATGGCAACGAAATCGATTCTTGGACCTCATCCGGCAAACCGCACCGCATTGAGCACCTTTCACCCGGCACCTACACCCTACGCGAAACGATGTCTCCGCGTACCTACGACCTCGCCGAAGAGATAACGTTTGAAGTAAAAGCCACGGGAGAAGTTCAAACCGTAGCCATGAAGGATGCCCCCATCGAGATCAGGGGGAGCGTCGATAAGCGCCAAGAGATTACACAGCCAGTCATAAGCAAACTTGTTGCCAACGGCGACGGAAAAAACCGAGCCAAAGCACGGGCCAATACGCAAGGGGCCTTCTCCTATACCATCGACGCCAAAAATGAGTCGAGCACCTGGGTCGACGAGCTGACCATCACCGACGACCTTGAGTGTGCCAAAGATGGCGCAGCGAAACTTGTTGCCGTTGAAACCCCTATTGCGGTCGGTGATCTAAACGGGCTGTGCAACGTGTGGTATCGAACGTCTCCGGCAGGAACAAGCGATACGGGCAAGCAGGTCAATGCAACGCTTGACGACGGGCATCGCAATCCTTGGCTCGAAACGGAAGAGGTTACAAAGCTGCTGGGCGACGATGTGCGTCTCGTCGATTACGACGGGTGGCACCTATGGAAAGCAGATATCCCGACGGACAAGTCCGTCACGCTCGATACGAAAGAGATTGATCTTACGGACGACTCCGTCATCACGGGCATCCGTTTTGAATACGGTGCGGTAGCCGCCGACTTTACAACCAGAAGCGAGGCGGGCTCTTGGACCCGGGATGACCTTAAAGACGAACACGACGATCTCGACGATGCCAAGGCGGCCCTTAACTCGGATGCCCGAGGCGTAGTCGTGCACATGCAGGCAACGTCGTCCTATACGCCCCAAACCGCACTTGCCAACAGCGCGCGCGTCGATCTTTGCCGCAACGGCGGTGGCGATAAACTCGAGGCGCATGATGAGGACCGCGTCATCCAACGATGCGCCCTGCCTCAGAACCTGCCGGCAACGGGATCTGCTACCGTCGCCGCATGCATCACCGCACTCCTGACCTCGGGCACGGCAGCCATATGGTTCGCTCGCCTTAGGTCAGCCTCAAAGAAGCGCTAGCACGATGAAAAGGCGGGCGAGCCAGTCTCCCGGCTCGCCCGCCTTGGGCATAAACGATGAATCGGCTATTCAGCAGATGACGAACCGCCATCGATGGCTGCCTGATCGGACTCGGAAATACCGTCGGCACCCAAACTTTGCTCTTGCTCCACCTCTTCGTTCATTGTCGTCTCGGGCGTCGAGCCCTTAACGCCAACGACATACGCGGCCCCAAAACCCAATGCGATAGCGATCAGGGTCAAAATCAGATAGATGGGCCAATGGCGCTTGATGTACGAAAACACGCTGACTCCTTAGCGGGTCTGTCTACGAACGACGAATGACCTCGGTCACGACCTCGGACACCGTAGCGATATTGGTCGGATTGACGTTGTACGGCAGGTCATCCTCGGTGCGAGCGCAGGCAAGGCGCGGGCCGTCCACACCGGCGATCGTAAGGGCGCGACGGCTCGCCTCGAGCGCTGCGGATGCATCGGTTTTTGCATAGGGCATCTCGAACGCGCCGCAATCGACGTGGAACGACTTACACACCTTGCTGACAAGGTTCATGATGCGGCGATCGCCCTTAAACAGCTGCTGCTCGCCCTCGACCGTTACCACCGAAAGCCTGCCGGCACCGATAGACTCGAGGTTGATGAAGAACACACCGCGGAGCTTGTCACGATGCGAGGCCAAAAACGCCCTCATGCCGGCGCCGTCGCAATCGGACGCGCCCGTTGCGACGAACCAGATATCGTGGCCGAGCAGCTCATCGTCACCCATGGAGGCAACGGCCGAGAGCATATCCTCGGCAGAAGCACCATCGGAAGAGGTGGCGCCGCCCTTCCAACCGTCGTCGTCATCCTCGAAGTTATCCCACGAGCCAATGCCGCGGCCAGACTTCTTGGCATCGTAATCGTCCTCGACGCCCAGCCAGTCGCTCATGCTGTCCTGCTCGTTCTTCTTTTTGCGACCGAACAAGCCACCCAGGCCACGCTTCTGCGGCTTGGCGCCCGTCGAAGCAGGAGCCGAGATGGTCTCGAGCGGCTGTGCGCCCGAGGAGATGGGCATGGGGGCCGCGACCGGTGCCGACGTGGGCTCGGGGCCCTGCGCCGTCGCAAAGGGATCATTTGTCTGTGCCGAAGGATCGGGAAGATCGAACAGCGACGTGCGGGATGCGACGTTGGCCTGTTGCATCGAAGGCAGCGACGGATCGGGGACCGAGGCCAGCGGCGACGAAGAGGGCGCAGGCGCGGAAGCCGGATCGGGGATATTCATTTGCTGGCGCGGAGGCACCTGAGACGAAATCTGCGCCATGAGGGAGTCAACTGTCTCGTCCTGCGTGGGAGCGACATTGGCCACCGTGGCACCGGGGTCGCTCGGCGCGGGCATGGTAAAGATCTGCGTAGAATAAGGCCTGGACTCATCCGTCTTGGGAGCCTCGTCGATCGCAGGGGACTCCTGCTCCATAGCAGGAGCCTCGGCCTGCTCGGGTGCGCTGGCCTCAACGGAATCGGCCTCGTCGACAACCGAATCATCGGCGGCATCCTGGGCATCATCGGAGATGGGAAGGGGCTCGGCAATTGCGGTGCCCTGCTTCTCAAACGTCATCGTGGCATCGAATGACATGGTGCCATCGACCGGCTGCTGCGCCTCAAAGGACGTCGTAGCCTCGGCAACGTCTGCGGATGTCGGCTGCGGAGCCTCGAAGGACGTCGTGGCGTCGGCGACATCGACAGGCTTCGGCTGCCCGGCCTCACTCTGCTCGAACTCCTGTGCCGCACGCTCACGCTCGGCCTCGGCGGCCTGCTGCTGGGCGATGGCCTCCCGCTCGGCGGCCTCGCGGGCAGCGGCGCGCTTTTCCTCAAAGTCGTCGACGAACTTCTTGCCCTTCGCAAGGGCGCCCTTAAAGAAGCTAGAAGCGCTGGCACCAATCGAGGAGAACGCGGAAGCGATATCGGCATGGGGCGTTGTCGAGGGAAGCTCGGCCGAGAAATCGGTGTCACTCTCATAGGACACGCGCTGCGGGTACTCGTCATAGTCTTCGTCGGCGGTCTCGGCTTCAACCTGTGCCGGAGCGGCAGGCGCCAGAATATCCAGACCGGCTGCAGAATCGAGCGCGGGCTTTGCGTCAGACTCCGCGGCAGCAACAGGGGCAGCGACCGGCTCGGCGGGAGCAACAGCCGTATTGGCCGCGGGCGCAGGCTCCTGTGCAACGGGAGCAGGCTCCGGCTCAAACGTCGGCTCCTCGCCCTCTTCGTAATCGAGCGCGCAGGACTCGGAAAGCATGCCGAGCGCACGGATGGCATCCGAACCAAAGCGGATATTGCCGGCGGCATTGCGATAGAGCTTGGGCTTGGGCTCAGCGGCTTCGACCACCGCGGGCTCCTCCGCCGGCTCGTCGGCGGACGTTTCCTCGGCGGGCACTTCGGCCTGGGCGGTCTGGTCTTGAGCCTCGGGCGCGATAACGCCGATCAGCGTCTCGTCGGCAGAGGCACCCTCAAAACCATCGATCTGTCCATCAAAAGCCTCGTCCTGCTCGGGTGCGTCGACAGACGCCACCGGCTGGCCAAACTCGTCCTCGTCGTAGGAAGGTTCCTCATATTCAATGGTGTTGCCGTAGTCGTTTTGCTGCTGGGCCGCGGCATACTCGGCCGCCGCGCGCGCCATTTCCTCGGCGCGACGCTTCTGCTCGCCAAAATAGGTATCGAACGGAATGTCGTCGGGGAACTCGTTTTCGCCCTGATAGGGGGCAACGTTGTCCATGACACCGAGCATGGCGGCAACAGAGGACTTGTTGCACACCGCGCCAGACGTGTAGGGAAGCACAAAACGGTTGGAGATGATATTGGCGGCATTGGCCAGTGCCACAAGGGAGGCCAAAATCGCGACAACCCACAGCAGCACCTTGAGCACGCCGGGGAGCGGCAGGATACGCAGGATGGCGACAGCCGCGGGCGCGATCGTGGCGACAGGCAGGAGCTTAGCGATGAGCGTGCGATACGGAGCGTAGGGCTCGCGAGCAAGGAGCTCGGCACGGGGGGAATCATAGTGGGCCACCACGACGACCGGGCGGTTGCGCGGAGACGCAAGCGGGCCCGAGGCCTTGTGATAGGCGATGACATTTTGGCTCACACCGGTCTTTCCCAGGCGCGAAACCACGGGATGCCCCGTGCGCTCGAGCACGTAGAGCACGGCGCCGACAATGGCCAGCAAGGTGCCGACCAAGCCGATACCGCCGCCGATGCCCATCAGCAGGGCGCCGGCAAACGCCAGAATACCGGTAACAGCAAACGCCAACCTGCTGGGCGCGGGAGCATTAAATTCCTGCACCTCGGGGTCAAAGCCGTGGTTGCGGAAAATCTGAGCGATATCCTCGGCAGCCAGGCGCTCTTCTTCACTGCACGCCGGCGTAATGCCGGTGTTCTGCAGCAGGTGGTTAATATAGTTCTGGGTGTTCGCCATGTGCGCTCCACATCCATAATCCGACAAATAGGCCCAATGCATGCACATTAGAACCGTATATAGTCGAAAGTATACCCCGAGCGAGCGCAAACGACCGAATTCGGGCCATCTTAACGCCGCGAGCGGACAAGGATATAGCCTAATCTCCATATCGGACTAAAATCATGGCATCAAACGACCTTCTCATGCGAGGATTCTATGACGGCAAGCGACGCGACCGCGACAATTAAAAAGGGGGCACCCGAGCCCGGTTTCGATAAAACGGCTCAGCGCATCCTCAACCTTTTCTTTGTACTCAACAGTTCTCCCGAACCGTTGACGACCGAGCAGATCGTCCTGGATTCCGATTTGGGATACGGCTCGGGCAATATCGACTCGGACAAACGCAAGTTCCGCCGCGATCGCGACAAGCTGCTCGAACGCGGCATCGTTATCAGGGAGGTTCGTGCTGCCGGAGCACAGGAAACCGAGGAGAGCGCGTGGACGATCGACCGCGAGCATACGTTTGCCGCGGGCGGTCTCATCACCGCAGACGATGCCGACATCCTGCTCAATGCCATCGACCAGACACTCGCGGCAGGCTCATCCGCCTTTGCCGCGCCGCTTGCCGACATTCGCTCCAAGATTGCCTACCTCACCGGCATGTCGACGACAGGAGAGGCACCGATCCGCCGCTCTCCCGCCGTCGATGCGGTATGGAGCGCCTTTGCCGAGCGCTGTGCGCTGCGCTTTTTGTACCAAAACGGGCGCGGCGAACAACGCGAGCGGACCGTTTGCGTCTACGGCATGTTCGAGCGCGAGGGTACGGCATACTTCTGCGGCCTCGACAATGCCACCGACAATATCAGAACATTCCGCTGTGACCGCATCATTCGCGCCTGGAGACCTTCGAAAGCCTACACCATTCCTGCGGATTTCAACCTCAACGATTACTTATTCTTTGAGTTCGATTTTGCCGACCGTCCACCCGTTGCGGCTACGTTCTCGTTCGCGCGTGAGGCGCAGGCCGATATGGTCAGCGGTCTCACACGCGGACGAGGCGAACTCACGCGCACCGAAGCAGAGTGGACCTGGACCGTTAACGTGCGCGACCTTGAAGCCGCAGCCTCATTTTGCATGGCCCATGCCATGGATGGCATGAGGCCCGTCGCCCCCGATTCTCTCAGGCAGGCGTGGAATAACCTCATCGAAAGGACGGTGCACGAGCATGCCCGTGCGTAAACTCACCAGCGAGCAAAGACTCTCGCGCGCCATCGACATCATGGAGGCCCTCTACGCCGCCGGCGAGAATGGCATGACACGAGACGAGCTTTGCAGCCGCTTTGATATCACGGGGGCATCGCTCGACGAGATTCTCGAGATCGTCTCGACGCTTGCGGACCGAGAATCGGGAGCACGTATTATCTGCGAACGCCGCGGCGAGTGCGTGGTCCTCACCGGTGACGCAGGGCGCGTGCTACCGCTGCGCCTGAGTGCCGCCGAGGGCGCCGTGCTCAACCATGAACTTGAATCATTGGGGATCGAACCCCAAGCGGCGGCTCGAATACGGCGCGCCCTTCTTCCCAAAGAGCTCGGCTACAACCAACGCGTCTTTGACACCGTCGCCCACGGATCGCACTGGCAGCAGCTGAGCTGCGCCATTCGGGACGGCGTTCGCTGCCGCATCTCGTATCGCTCGATGGATGACACACAAGCGCGCGAGCGTTTGGTCGACCCCTCGCGCATCACAACAAACGGCGACCAAACGTATCTGATTGCCTGGGATGTCGCGGTCGACGAACAGCGTACCTATCGTATGGATAAAATCGAGAGCCTGGTCTTGACCGACGACTCCGTCGTGCGCCACGCACCGGAGCCCGCGACCCTCCACGACTCCCTCGCCCAGGCGGAGCGGAGCGCGAAGCTTCTCATGCCGCGCGCCTTGGCAGAGCGCCTAGACTGGCCCGGCATTATGTCGATTGAACCCAATGGGGCAGACAGCTCAACAGTGAACGTGCGCTACGGCTCCGAGCGCTGGCTGTTTAGCCAGGTAATCGCAGCGGGCGGGGCCATCCGCATCTTGGATGACCCCGCCCTGTCAGAGCGTCTGCGCGATATGGCAAAATCCCTCGTCTGTCCGCTTTAGTGGCGCCGCTCGTGGCGGGCGCGCCACAGCTGTAGATAGTGCCCGATTTGTGCCGACTCGATGCGCTGATAGGAACTCGTAGGCAGCGACGTTAAGAATTTCTTGCCGTAGCCCTTCGTCACCAGGCGCGGGTCGGCCAAGATAAGTACGCCACAATCGGTCGATGAGCGAATGAGGCGACCGGCTGCCTGCTTGACCTCGAGCACGGCCTCGGGCAGCGAATAGCGCGCCCAAGCGCGGTCTTCGCGCAGATTGCGCTCGCATGAGAGCGGGTCTGTAGGACTCGAGAACGGCAGCTTGGGGATGATGACGCAGCGCAGCGTCTCGCCGCTGGCGTCAAACCCTTCCCAAAAGGCCTTAAGCGCAAAGAGCGACGAGGTCGGTTCGTTGATGAAGCGATCGCGCAGACGGCGAGGAGACGAGTTGCGCTGCTGGCAGTTGAGTTCCAGACCCGCACGAGCCATCTTGGGCTCGACGCGAGCGTACAGCTCCTCCATGTCACGCCTGTTGGTGAACAGTGTGAGCACCGAGCCGCCCATGGCAAGATGAGCGTCGACCAGCACACGCTCGAGCGCCGAAAGATAGCTCTCACGATCGCGCGGATCGGGGATATCGCCCGCAACGACTACAGCCATATTCGAATCGAAGTCGTAGCTCGAATCCAAGTGCAGCGACGATGATGTCGAGGCGCCGATGCGATCGAGGCCGACGGCGTGGTTAAAGTGCTCAAAGCTCTTGGAAACCGTCATGGTCGCCGATGCGAAGATAGCCGTGTGGACCTCGGGCAGCCACTCGGTTGCCAAGGCCTCGCCAATATCGATGCGCTCCGCAGTCATCGACTCGCCCCCGGCACGCAGCCTGCGATTGACTTGCAACGAGTACACGTAGTGTTCGTCGGTACCGTCAATGATGAGCTTGAGGTTCTCGACCAGCTCATGCAGGCGGCGCGAGATATCACCCAGGTCGACAACAACCTCGGGCTTGTCGGCGGCGACGGCTTGTACCAGCGCGTCGACGCTCTTGTCCGCTTGCTCCAATGCGTCGATGGCAGTGTAGGCCGATTGTAAGAAATCATGCCAGTCGTCAGATTCGCGCAGCTCGGGGCCAATCCATAGGTTCGCATTGTCATAGCCCCCGCGCGCACGGCGGCCGAGCTCGCGAATGCCGTCGAACACATCGGCAATCGCCATGCTCGCGCGCGCAACCGTCGACGTCGCCTTGGCGGTAAGACCCAGGTAGAGCGTAGAGCCCTCCGAGGTTGCCAAATCGCGGGAAACCTGGCTCAGCGCACCGGTGCTCGAGCCACCCAGGCGCTCAAACAGAACGCGCGATTCATCCGCCGACACCACGCGCGCCCATTGACGGCGTGCCTCGCGCTCGATGGAGTGGGCCTCATCGATCACCCAGTGACGAATCGGAGGCAAGATTCTGCCCTCGGCCGCAACGTTGCGGAACAGCAGGGAATGGTTGGTGACCACTACATCGGCATGCGC
>DXZR01000033.1 GCA_019419555.1 Collinsella sp. | reverse complement strand
AGTGCGCAGCGGGGGTTTCATGCATGTCCGAGGACGTTTTCAGAGCTTTACCCTGTAGGGTCCCGAGGGGATATGTCCGCTACTCAGCCATCTGAGCCTGGACGGCGGTGATGGCCACGACACCCACGATGTCGTCGGCAGAGCAGCCGCGCGACAGGTCGTTGACCGGCTTGGCGATGCCCTGCAGGATGGGGCCGTAGGCGTCAGCGCCAGCGAAGCGCTGGACCAGCTTGTAGCCGATGTTGCCAGCCTCGAGGTCGGGGAACACGAGCACGTTGGCCTTACCGGCGACGGAGGAGCCGGGAGCCTTGAGCTGGGCGACGGTGGGGACGATAGCGGCATCGAGCTGCAGGTCGCCGTCGATGGCGAGCTCGGGAGCCTTCTCCTTGCAGAATTTCACGGCCTCCTGGACCTTCTTGGCGACCTCGCCACCGGCGGAGCCCATGGTGGAGTAGGAGAGCATGGCCACGTGCGGCTCAACGTTGCCCATGAAGGTGGACCAGGAGTGGGCCGAGGCGATGGCGATCTCGGAGAGCTCGTCGGAGGACGGGTTGATGTTGAGGCCGCAGTCGGCAAAAATCAGCGTGCCGTCTGTACCGAACTGCGGAGTGTCGGTGCACATCACGAAGAAGGCCGAGACCAGCTTGGTGCCCGGGGCGGTCTTGAGGATCTGCAACGCGGGGCGCAGGGTGTCGGCGGTGGAGTGGCAGGCGCCGGAGACCAGGCCGTCGGCGTCGCCCATCTTGACCATCATGGTGCCAAAGTAGGTGGCGTCCATCACCTGGGCGCGAGCCTGCTCGATGGTGACACCCTTCTTGGCGCGGAGCTCGGCAAACTTCTGCGCGTACTCCTCGTGCTTCTCGGCGTTGCGCGGATCGATGACGGTAGCGCCGGGAACGTCGATCTCGTCAGGGTTGCCCAGGATGACGAGCTTTGCCAGGCCCTCCTCGATGATTTTGTTTGCCGCGACGATGGTACGCGGATCCTCGCCCTCGGGCAGGACGATGGTCTTAAGGTCGGCCTTGGCGGCAGACTTCATACGGTTTAGGAAATCGCTCATGTTACTCCTTACAAGCGTTTCGCTAAGCTCCAGGCCCTCGGCTGTACACGAATAAACCCGCTGCTAGCGGGTTTACCTTTCAATTATGTACGCCGCGGTGCTTGAGCTTTCCTTGTGTGGCAAGCTCATTATAGGACGCATTAGCGCTATAATCGCTCTGATAAATATGTCTCGAAGAATGTTCGAGAAAAGCCCAGCTAACGAGCCCGTGGCTTTTGACAAGGAGTATCGATGCAGATTACCTCAGGCCTGCCTGAAGGCTATAACGCCGGCGCGTACGACATGATTGTCGTCGGTGCTGGATATGCCGGTGCCGTTTGCGCCCGCCGTCTTGCCGAGACCATCGGCTATCGTGTTGCCGTTTTGGAGCGCCGTAGCCACATTGCGGGCAATGCCTTCGACTGCACTGACGAGGCGGGAATCCTTGTCCACGAGTATGGCCCGCACATCTACCATACCTTTAACGAGCGCGTGCATAACTTCCTGTCGCGCTTTACCAAGTGGACGGATTATCAGCACAAGGTGCTCGCCAACATCAACGGTACCCTTATGCCCGTGCCCTTCAACCATGCGAGTCTCAAGCTCGCCTTTGGTGACGAGCGCGGCGAGGAGCTGTATCAGAAGCTCGTGGAGACCTTTGGCAAGGATGTCAAGGTGCCCATTATGGAGCTGCGTAAGAAGAACGACCCGGATCTTGCCGAGGTCGCCGATTACGTCTACGAGAACGTCTTTTTGCATTACACCATGAAGCAGTGGGGCCAGACGCCCGACCAGATCGACCCCTCGATCACTGGCCGCGTTCCCGTCTTTGTGGGCGATGACGATCGCTACTTCCCGCAGGCTCCTTTCCAGGGCATGCCGCAGGACGGCTATACCGCGCTGTTCGAGCATATGCTCGATCACGATTTGATCGACGTATTCTGTGACGTAGACGCCCGTGACCTCTTTGAGATCGACGAGACTACCGTCAAGATCGACGGCAAGGTCTATGGTGGCGAGATCGTCTACACCGGTCCACTCGACGAGCTGTTCAACCTCGACCTGGGTGCGCTGCCGTACCGCACGCTCGATATGAAGTTCGAGACGCTCGATATGGATCAGTTCCAGCCCGTGGGCACCGTCAACTACACCACGAGCGAGGACTACACGCGCATCACCGAGTTCAAGAACATGACCGGTCAGGTTTTGCCCGGCAAGACCACCATCATGAAGGAGTACTCCAAGGCCTATACGCCCGGCTCGGGTGAGACGCCGTACTACGCCATTCTTGAGCCTGAGAATCGTGAACTCTATGAGCGCTATCTTGAGCGCGTCCAGAACCTGACGAACTTCCACCCCGTGGGTCGTCTGGCCGAGTATCGTTATTACGATATGGACGCTGTGACCAATTCCGCCCTCGATCTTTCGGATGAGATTATCGCCTGCCATGCATAAAGTCATAACATTCGGTATTCCCTCGTATAACGCCGCCAAGGACATGGACCATTGCATCACCTCCATCTTGGAGGGGAGCAATTACGCCACCGATATCGAGATTATCGTGGTGGACGACGGCTCCAAGGACGAGACGGCCGCCAAGGCCGACGAGTGGGAGGCCCGTTATCCTGGAATCATCCGCGCGGTGCACCAGGAGAATGGCGGCCACGGCATCGCCGTTCTTTCGGGCCTGCGCGAGGCGCAGGGCACCTACTACAAGGTTGTCGACTCGGACGACTGGCTCGACGGTGCGGCGCTTTCGACCATGCTGTCGATTCTGCGTGGCTTTGAGGAGCGCGACCAGCGCGTCGACCTGTTTATCTCGAACTACGTGTACGAGAAGGTTTACGAGGGCACGCATACCGCTATTGGCTACAAGTTTGCCCTGCCGCGCAAAAAGATTTTCTCTTGGGACCAGATCGGACACTTCCGTCCCGATCAGAACCTGCTCATGCACAGCCTGTGCTATCGCACCGATGTACTGCGCGAGTCCAATCTGCCCATGCCGGCACACACGTTTTACGTGGATAATATCTACGCATACGTGCCGCTGCCGCGCTGCAAGACCATGTACTACGCCGACATCGACCTCTATCGCTACTTTATCGGTCGCGAGGGCCAGAGCGTCAATGAGGCCACGATGGTCAAGCGCCTGGGTCAGCAGTTCCGCGTAACGCGCATCATGATGGAATCGTTCCACCTGTACCAGGACGTTGAGTCCTCGCGTCTGCGTTCGTACATGATGGGCTACTTCACCATGATGATGGCGATTTGCTCGGTGCTCACCAAGCTTTCCGAGGAAGATTGTGCCGATGAGCGTCTGAAGACGCTGTGGAAGGACCTGAAGGAGTACGACGAGCGCATGTATCGTCGCGCTCGCTACGGCGTGGTCGGATTCTTTACCAACCTGCGTGGACGGGCCGGAGACAAAACCACACTCGGCCTATACCATCTTGCCTCAAAGATCTTCAAATTCAACTAACTGTTGAGTAATCGCTGCTGATAGGTTGACTGGGCCCCTTGGCCTTTAGTTTGATACTGCGAACAGTCCTGCTCGCACGGAAAGCACATTAAGTGCTTTCCGGCTCGTGCGGAACTTGTATCAAACTAAAGGCCAAGGGGCCTTTGCTATAAATCGATTGTCAGATAGGTGAATTTGAAGATCTTGGACGCGCGGTACACAGGGGCCTGGGCTGAAAGGGATCTTGTTGAGTAGGTTGCCCGGTGGGGCTTGGTTATGTTTGTCGCGAGTTCCGCACGAGCCGAAGAGCACTTAATGTGCTCTTCGTGCGAGCCAGGACTGTAGAGCAGCAAACATAACCAAGACCCACCGGGCAACCGGTCGAGTAAGGTTACTTCGCGGCACCCGGGATTCCGTGGGAGGTTTTGGCGGTTTTGGCTCCGTTTACGATGGCGGTTTGCAAAGCCCTTACGGCGAGCATGCCCAACAGGTCCAAGGGAACGGCGGCGCTTGTCTGAGCGTCTAGTTTGCCGCTGGCGAGGGTGTAGATGGTGTCACCGTCGTTCGTGGTGTGCGTGGGGCGGATGGCGTGCGCATAGGCGTCTGCGGCCATCTGGGAGACCTTGGTGGCCTGAGCCTTGGTGAGCTCAACGTTGGTGACGATGCAGCTGATAGTGGTGTTGGTGCGGTCGAGTGGCATTTGCATGGAGCCGGCGGCGGCAAAGGCTGCGAGCTCCATGTCGACGATCTGGTCGCTATCGGCTGCGGCGCGCATGCCAGCGACCCATTCACCGGTGAAGGGGTCGACGATATTGCCGCAGGCGTTGACCGAGACCACGGCACCCACCTTAACAGGGCCGAGTGCCACGGCGGCAGCGCCTAGGCCGGCCTTCATGCAGGTGGCGGGGCCCATGAGCTTGCCCACGGTGGCACCGGTGCCGGCACCTACATTGCCCTGCTCGAGCATGGTGGGGGTGTTGTCGAGCGCCTCGCGCACGGCGGAGATGCCAGCCTCAATGTCGGGGCGTACGGTGGGGTCGCCAAACGCGAGGTCGAAGATGCAGCTAGAGCACACGATGGGCACCTGAGTGGGGCCGACGGGAAGGCCGATGCCGCGGCTCTCGAGCTCGCGGGCGACGCCGCTTGCGGCCTCCAGACCAAAGGCCGATCCACCCGAAAGGCAGACGGCGTGGACCTTGTCCACGGTGTTCTCGGGACGCAGCAGGTCGGTCTCGCGCGATGCCGGTGCACCGCCGCGAACGTCAACACCGCCGGTGGCGCCCTCGGGTGCCACGATTACGGTGCAACCGGTGCCGGCCTCCTCGTCCGTATAGTTGCCAAAGCAAAAGCCATCGACATCGCAAACGTCAATGGCCTCAAGCAGTGTATCCATGTTTTACTCCTATCGGTTTTCCGCTGGGCCTTATGCCCGGTCGGGATCCGTACGGTACGCCGAAATTGTAGGCGCTGGGGGATACCCAGCGCCAGATGCAATTACGATAGTTTTTGAATCGCGCGTGCGACGCGTGCGATGGGCAGGCCCACCACGTTGTAGAAGTCGCCCGAAATATCATGCAC
Organism: Collinsella sp.; assembly: GCA_019419555.1. Classification (GTDB taxonomy): domain Bacteria; phylum Actinomycetota; class Coriobacteriia; order Coriobacteriales; family Coriobacteriaceae; genus Collinsella. The sequence goes on along the minus strand of DXZR01000033.1, from coordinate 18,480 downwards.
GAGCATGCGCCCGCCGACGCCCTGGATGCCGTAGGCGCCTGCCTTGTCCATGGGCTCGCCCGAGGCGACGTAGCGCTCAATCTGCTCGTCGGTGAGCTCATAGAACGTCACGTCGGTCACATCGACAAACGACAGGCTCTCGGCGGCGTGCGGGGCTGTTACGTCTCCGGCTCTAACGATGCAGACGCCGGTTGCGACCTGGTGCGTGCGCCCCGAGAGCTCGTGGAGCATGGTGCGGGCTTCGTCCTCGTTTGCCGGCTTGCCCAAAAGCTTGCCATCGAAGGTGACGATGGTGTCGGCCGCGATGGTCAACTCATTGGGCTCGGCGTGCTCGGCGGCAACGGCGGCCGCCTTAGCGCGAGCTAAGCGCTCGACAAGCGTAAGCGGGGTCTCGTCATCAAAAGGAGTCTCGTCGATGTCAGCGGGAATGACGCGGATGTCGTAGCCCGCTTCGCGCATCAACTCGATGCGGCGCGGTGATTGCGAAGCCAAAATCATAGCTGAATGCCCTCGGCAACCTTCTCGACAGCCTTGTCGCCGGCGAGCGTACGCAGCAGCTCAAGCGCAAAGGGGAGCGACTGGGCCATGCCGCTGGCGGTGATGATGTTGCCGTCGTGCGTGACCTTGTCGCCGGTATAGGCGCCCTCGGGGAAGCTCTTCTCAAAGCCGGGGAAGCACGTGGCGTGGCGTCCCTCGAGCAGGTCAAGCTCGCCCAGGATAAACGGGGCGGCGCAGATGGCGGCAACATGCTTGGTCGCGGCGAACTCACAGACTACGTCGCAGACGCGCTGGTCGGCGCGCAGGTTGGTGGCGCCGGGCAGACCGCCGGGCAGCACGACGCAGTCATACTCGTCAAAGTTAATCTCGTCAAAGAGTGCGTCGCAGGTTACGGGAATCTGCAGCGAGCTTACGACCTCGCGCGTGGGCATGATCGAGACGAGCGTGGCACGCACGCCGCCGCGACGCATGACATCAACCATGGTCAGGCATTCAATCGTTTCAAAGCCATCGGCGGCAAGAACGGCAACGCTGGGCATAAGGGTTCCTTTCAAAAAGCGGCATACAATTAGCCGTCTTATACCCCGAAGACCCCCGCTTACCACGCTCGATTTCCCAATGTTTAAAAGGGACGGGGATTAAATAATCATTCGGTACAAATTGATTATTTAATCCCCGTCCCAGAAAAATCATCAGCTAGTTGCGCTTGAGGTGGACGACGGTTTCGCAGTGGAAGGTTTGCGGGAATAGGTCGACCGGCGTGATCTTGACGGGGGAGAAGGTGCCCTCCTCGACAAAGCGCTTGAGGTCGCGGGCCAGAGTCGCTGGGTCGCAGCTCACGTAGGCGACATCGCGGGCGCTCGTGCTCGCGATGAGGTCGATCGCCTCGGGCGCCAAGCCTGCGCGCGGCGGATCGACTACCAAGACATCGGCATCCTGATCGGGGAACTCGCGCACCGCGTCGCCGCCGATGACGTCGACGTTGTCGAGCTTGTTGATCTCGAGGTTACGGCGTAGATCGCGCACGGCCGGGCCATAGGCTTCGACGGCGGCGACAAAATCGCAGCGGCGGGCGAGCGGCAGGGTAAAGGTGCCGGCACCGCAGTACAGGTCCACGGCCAGCTCGTCTTCCTGCGGGTCGAGGGCGTCCATAACGAGCTCAATCAAAATCTCGGCGCCCTTGGTATTGACCTGGAAAAACGACGGGGCAGATAAGCGCATCTGGCCTTCGGCGATATTCTCGGTCCACGAGCCCTCGCCGGCGAGCATCTCGACTTTGGAGACACGGCGGGCTTTCTTTTCGCCCTTGCTCATCACACGAACGATGCTCGTGGGATGAGCGGCGTCCGCCAGCACGCGGGAGACCTGCGAGCGCGGAAAAGAGCCTGTGGGCGTCCAGAGTGCGACCTCGAGTGCCTTGGTGCGGCGCGATGCGCGAATGCCCACGCGTTCGAGCCCCAAGTCATGGCTGCCGCTTAGATAGTTGAGTGCGCCGACGACCGATTTGAGCGCCTTGGGAAAACGCTTATCGAACAGCGGGCACGCATCGACGGTCACGATTTTGCTGGGGTCGACACCGTGCATGCCAAGGCGCACGCGACCGTTGACGACGGTGGGCTCCAGCTCGATCTTGTTGCGGTAGCCCCAGTCGTCCTTGGTGTGGCGGATGGGCTGTACCAGCTCATCGACCTGCTCAGGAGCGAACTTGCCAATGCGCTCGAGCGTGGAGCGCAGGTTTTGCTCCTTGGCGGCGAGCTGCGCCGTGCGTGAGAGATTGCCCCACGAGCAGCCGCCGCAGATGCCCACGAAGGGGCAGGGAGGCTGAATGCGATCGGGGCTTGGCTCCAGAATCTCGGTGGTGCGGGCGCGCATGAACGACTTGCCGTCCTGTACGACCTCGGCCTCGACGGCGTCGCCTGCCACGGCGCCCTGCACAAAGACGGCCTTGCCGTTGTCGGCGTGCGCCAGCCCGTCGGCGCCGTAGGTCATCGATTCGATAGTGAGCTTCATATCCCTGCCTGTCATTCGCGTTGTTGTCCGCACCATGGTAGCAGGGAAAAGCGCCCCGCATCCGAGGCTTTCCTCAAATGCGGGGCGCTTCTACAAACTGCTTCTACAAACGACTATTTCGTCTTGCCGGTAATGAGCGTCTTAAGACCCAGGCCGATCAGACCCAAGCCCATGCGCACGCGGCCGGGGCGATGGCGCTCGATGGCCTTGGTCTTGCCGGCGGGCTTATCGCGACGGGCGTTCGGCTCGGGTGCGGGCTTGGTGACCTGCGGCTCGGGCCGAGGTACAGGTGCGGGCTTGGGCTCAATGACGGTCGCCTGGACCTTCTGAACCTCGGGCGCTTTCTCCGCGGCGGGCTCTGCGGCAGCCACGGGTTCATTCACCGGGGGAGCGGCAATCGCTTCCGGTTTGGCAACTGCCCCATGTTCAACCTCGGCCTGAATAGCTTCTTCGGCCACACGTTCCTTCTCCTGTGCGCGCTGCTGCGCGGCGGCCTCGGCGTTGCGATAGGCACGCTCCAACAGGGCTTCCTGCGAGTTAAAGGGCCTCTCGCCTTCGTGGCGCTCGACGGGGACCCAGGTGCCGTCGCTCGTGAGGTTGCGGGCCTTCACGTTGTCGCGCAGCTGCATGCCCATGTACTCGTGCACCAGGGCGCGACAGGTGGGGTCGAGCACGGGGAAGGCGATCTCCACGCGGTGCTCGGTGTTGCGCGTCATCATGTCGGCCGAGCTCAGATAGATCATGTCCGAGTCCACGCCAAAGGCGTAAACGCGCGCATGCTCCAAAAAGCGTCCGACGATAGAACGGACATGCACGTTCTCGGTCTTGCCCGGAACGCCCGGCTTGAGGCACGAGATTCCGCGGATGATCATGTCCACGCGGACTCCTGCGCACGATGCCTCGGCGATCTTGTCGATGACCTCGCGGTCGGTGAGCGAGTTGAGCTTAAAGAACACGCGGGCGGGCTCGCCAACGAGGGCGCGCTGGATCTCGCGATCCAGGCCGCGCATGATGAGCGGCTTGAGGCCGACCGGCGCCACGCCCAGGAAGCGGTAGTCGCCGCGCAGGTTGCCCAGCGACAGGTTGCGGAAGAACAAGTTGGCGTCCTCGCCGATGCCGGGATGGGCGGTCATGAGCATAAAGTCGCTGTAGAGCTTGGCCGTCTTCTCGTTAAAGTTGCCGGTGCCCAACAGCGTCAGGCGTGTAAGCGCCATGCCCTCGCGATAGGTGAGCTGGCAGATCTTGGAGTGGCACTTAAAGCCCTCGGAGCCGTAGATGACGGTGCAGCCTGCCTCTTCCAGACGCTCGGCCCACTCGATGTTGTTCTGCTCGTCGAAGCGGGCGCGGAGCTCCATGAGCACCGTGACCTCTTTGCCGTTCTCGGCGGCATCGATCAGCGACTCGCACAGGCGGCTCTGCTTGGCCACGCGGTAGAGCGTGATACGCAGCGAGATGCACTCGGGGTCGTAGGCGGCCTCGTGCACCAGATCCAGGAAGGGGTTCATGGCCTCATAGGGATAAAAGAGCAGCTTGTCGTGCTGAAGTACCTGCTCTCGGATGGAGCGGGTCATATCGATCGTGGGGTTGGGCTGCGGCTTAAACGGCGTAAAGAGCAGCTCGTTGCGCAGGTGCTCGGGAATCTTGCCCTCAATGCCGAAGACATAGCCCAGGTTGAGCGGGATATCGCAGGTAAAGACCGAGCGACGCGAGAGCTCGAGCGCCTTGCGGATAGTCTTGAGCGTTGGCTTTTCGAGCGAGCCCGATACGGCGAGCACCACCGGCTGCAGGCGCAAGCGTTTCTTGAGGATGCGCTTCATGTGCTGGCGGTAATCCTCTTCCTCCTCGACGCCCTCGCCGTCCGGGTCGATATCGGCATTGCGGGTGACGCGGATGAGCGCACGGTCCAGCGGCTTATAGGAGCCAAAGCAGCTGTCCAGGCAGGCGAGGATGACGTCCTCGAGCAGAATGTAGGAGTAGGTGCCGGTGGGCGAGGGGATCTCGACCACGCGGTTCATCGAGGCGGGAATCTCGATCAGGCCCAGCAGGCTCTCCTCGTCGGTGACGCCGTCCAGGCCGCACGCCAGGTAGAGCGCGCCGTTGCGCAGGTTGGGGAAGGGGTGGCGCGGGTCGATCACCAGCGGTGAGATGACCGGCGACACGTAGGCCTGGAAGTAGCGGGTTACAAAGGTGCGTTCCTCGGGCGTAAGCGAATCGATGCGGGCGCGGTGAACGCCCAGAGTGTCGAGCTTGCCCTCGATGCTCTTAAAGATGGACTCCCAACGGGTAAGGAGCCCGGGCATTTCGGCCATGACAGCATCGACCTGTTCGGAGGCGGTCATATTGCTCTTGTTGTCAACAGGCTGTTTTTTGAGCTCGGCAAGGTCGGACAGGCCACCCACGCGCACCATAAGGAATTCGTCGAGGTTGGACTCGAAGATCGAGACGAACTTAAGGCGCTCGAACAGCGGCGCGGACTCATCAAAGGCCTCGTCGAGCACGCGGTTGTCAAAGCGCAGCCAGCTGAGCTCTCGATTTTGCGTGTACGAGAAGTCGCGCGGCGGTTTGCGCAGCTTTGCGGCGGCTTGCTTTTTTTCGATTTTGCTCGGCATATGCATCTGTCCGTTCAGTCCCCGCAAGGGACGGTAGCCTAACCCTATTCACTATTGTCTCAATTTAGTCGACTTGTGGCACGGACGTATTGTGCGAACGGTATCTTTACCTACTTCTTACGCTGTCAAGGCATGCGACTAACTGTCCAACTCGTTTTGAAAACAATCTATATCCATACTCAACTGATGAGGATGTATGAATAAGAATGATTGCGAGCTGAATATAATCGAATCCAAATCGAATCGTGGACAAACGACAAATATATGCAGAAAACCGTTTTAGCTATGCAATTCTTAAACATGAAAATATTTGTGCAATCTAGCTTAATTCCTTAGAAAAAAGAACGTTTACCTTTGAAAATATGCTTTAGAGAACTGAAGTGCATCATGGGGGAATCATATGCGATATACCGTTCATCGCACTTTGCTGACCGTTCGGGGGCGAGGTGGAATTGCGGGTGGTTTTTGGATATAACTAGAGCTGTCAGCAAGCAGCGTCCCATACGGAGGGGCGCTAACGAATCGGCCCTGACAGGGGCCCGAAAGAAAGGTAGGAGGCCATGACGAAAGGTCTGCACGTGCCTTCCGAGATCGGCAAGCTCAGGAAGGTCTGCCTGCACCGTCCCGGCGACGAGCTCCTCAACCTGCCGCCCGACGAGCTCGAGCGACTCCTGTTCGACGACGTCCCGTTCCTGGAGGTCGCACAGCAGGAGCACGACACCTTCGCCCAGATCCTGAGGGACCAGGGCGTGGAGGTCCTCTACCTCGAGAACCTCGTCGCCGAGGTGTTCGACCAGGTCCCCGGCGCCCGCGCCGAGTTCACCGACCAGTACATCGACGAGGCCGGCATCCGCGGCCAGCACATGCCGCAGATCGTCCGCGAGAAGCTGGACTCCATCGAGGACAACCTCGAGTTCGTCAAGAAGACCATGGCCGGCATGACCAAGGCCGAGATCGACATGCCCCTCACGGCGTCCACGACCCTCGACTCCCTGGTCAACTCCGAGTCCGAGTCCGACCTGATCATCGACCCGATGCCCAACCTCTACTTCACCCGCGACCCGTTCGCGGTCGTCGGCGAGGGCGTCAACCTCAACCGCATGTACTCGGTCACCCGCAACCGCGAGACCCTGTACGGCAAGTACGTCTTCAAGTACCACCCCGACTACAAGGACGTCTCCCTGTACTTCCGCCGCGACTGCCAGTTCCACACCGAGGGCGGCGACGTGCTGAACATCAACGAGAAGACCCTCGCCGTCGGCATCTCCCAGCGCACCCAGGCCGCCGCTATCGACGTCATGGCCCAGAACATCTTCTGGAACTCCGACTCCAAGGTCGAGCGCATCCTGGCCTTCGACATCCCGGTCTCGCGCGCCTTCATGCACCTCGACACGGTCTTCACCCAGATCGACGTCGATAAGTTCACGATCCACCCCGCCATCATGGGCACCCTGCGCGTCTACGAGCTGACCGCCGGCAAGAACCCGGGCGACGTGAACATCCGCCTGATCGAGGACACCCTCGAGCACGTCCTGGAGGACGCCACCGGCGTCGACCAGGTCAAGCTGATCCCCTGCGGCGGCGGCGACCCGATCGCGGCCTCCCGCGAGCAGTGGAACGACGGCTCCAACACCCTGTGCGTCGAGCCCGGCAAGATCTGCGTCTACGCCCGCAACACCGTCACCAACGACGTGCTGTACAAGGAGGGCCTGGACCTTCTCGTCGTGCCCTCCGCCGAGCTCTCCCGCGGCCGCGGCGGCCCGCGCTGCATGAGCATGCCCTTCTGGCGCGAGGACCTCTAAGGTCTTCAAGGACCCGTACAGGTCTTAATACATACATCTAGCTGCAATTAGATGTCTCCCAATGGGGCGGTGCGGGTTTTCGCACCGCCCCATTCTTGTATGAGGAACGTCAACACGATTGGATGACTGCTTTTGTAAGGAGCTTGGCCATGGATATCAAGACAATCGGCGTTGAAGAGTGGCTCAACGTTTGGGAGAAGAGCGCCACGTGGGATATCGCCCAGTCGACGATCTCCTCGCTTACCATGGGCGAGCTGCGCGCGCTCGACGAGCAGGACGGCGCCACGTTCTATGAACGCCTGGACCGCGAGAAGATGAACTACGGCTGGATCGAGGGTTCGCCGGAGTTTAAGGCCGAGGTTGCCAAGCTGTATCGTCGCGAGGTCAATCCCGATCACATCCTGCAGACCAACGGCTGCACGGGCGCCAATCTCAACGCCATCATGGCCGTGGTCGAGCCCGGCGACCACGTTATCGCCGAGTGGCCTACCTATGCGCCGCTCTATGAGATCCCGCGTACGCTCGGCGCCGAGGTCGAGTATTGGGAGCTTCGCGAGGAGCTCGGATGGAAACCCGATATCGAGGAGCTCAAGCGCTCGGTGCGCCCCAACACGAAGCTCATCTGCATCAACAACGCATCGAACCCCATCGGAACGGTGCTCGATGCCGATGCGCTCGGCCAGATTGCCGAGATCGCCCGCTCGGTTGGCGCCTATGTGCTTTGCGACGAGGTGTACCTGCCGCTTGAGAACACTGAGGACTTTTTGTCGATGGCCGATGTGTACGAGAAGGCCATCGTCACCAACTCGGTGTCCAAGACCTATTCGACGCCCGCGGCCCGCGTGGGCTGGGTTGTGGCAGACGAAGAGGTATCTAACCGCATTCGCACGTACCGCGACTACACCATGATTTGCGGCGGCGTGTTCAACGACGCCCTGGCGACCTATGTGCTCAAGCACAAGGACAAGATCCTCGAGCGCAACCGCAAGATCGTGTTTGGAAACCGCGATATCGCGCAGGCTTGGATCGATACGCAGCATCGCGTTTCCTGGACGGCCCCGCAGGGCGTGTCTACCTCGTTTATCAAGCTTGATATTCCCGAGGACGACGAGGGGTTCTGCAAGCGCCTGCTGGCCGAGAGGGGAGTGCTGTTGGTTCCCGGTAGCCGCTTTGAGCTTCCCTGCGGCGCACGCCTGGGCTACTGCGCGAGCGAGGACGTTCTGCGCGAGGGTCTGAGGCTTTTGGGCGAGGCACTGGCGGAGTTCGATCGCTAGGATTCCGACGGCTCTCAAAACCGCTCAAATCTGTCTACGATTATCGATAACAGTCCCGTTTCCCATGAGGGGAGCGGGACTGTTTTTCTATACCGAGAAGTCAAGTTGTTACAAATGAGGCCATAAGGCGAGCCGGTATCCGATGGGCCTTATACTGAGCTTCCGGTGAACGGTATCCAACGTCTGGTAAACGGTAATTTGTTACCAGAAATGAATAGGACAAACTTTTTTCTGAATAAAAATGAAAATGGTTGAGACGCGGTATGAATCGCTAATTCTATTCATAGCTTTATTGGAAATATGCAATTTGAGGGTGGTTTAATAAAGTTAAGTTCCATTTGTTATTTGGATTGAAAACGCGTTTAAGCACGTAAATAAACTTTATTAAATCAAAGTGTGCCATGCGTGAAGTATATGTGTATGCCGTTCACCCCTCATATAAAACCGTTCGGGGGCGAGGTGGAAGTATGAACTGATTTTGGATATAAATATGTCGTCAGCAATAACGCCTCACACGGAGGGGCGCTAACGAATCGGCCCTGACAGGGGCCCGAAAGAAAGGTAGGAGGCCATGACGAAAGGTCTGCACGTGCCTTCCGAGATCGGCAAGCTCAGGAAGGTCTGCCTGCACCGTCCCGGCGACGAGCTCCTCAACCTGCCGCCCGACGAGCTCGAGCGACTCCTGTTCGACGACGTCCCGTTCCTGGAGGTCGCACAGCAGGAGCACGACACCTTCGCCCAGATCCTGAGGGACCAGGGCGTGGAGGTCCTCTACCTCGAGAACCTCGTCGCCGAGGTGTTCGACCAGGTCCCCGGCGCCCGCGCCGAGTTCACCGACCAGTACATCGACGAGGCCGGCATCCGCGGCCAGCACATGCCGCAGATCGTCCGCGAGAAGCTGGACTCCATCGAGGACAACCTCGAGTTCGTCAAGAAGACCATGGCCGGCATGACCAAGGCCGAGATCGACATGCCCCTCACGGCGTCCACGACCCTCGACTCCCTGGTCAACTCCGAGTCCGAGTCCGACCTGATCATCGACCCGATGCCCAACCTCTACTTCACCCGCGACCCGTTCGCGGTCGTCGGCGAGGGCGTCAACCTCAACCGCATGTACTCGGTCACCCGCAACCGCGAGACCCTGTACGGCAAGTACGTCTTCAAGTACCACCCCGACTACAAGGACGTCTCCCTGTACTTCCGCCGCGACTGCCAGTTCCACACCGAGGGCGGCGACGTGCTGAACATCAACGAGAAGACCCTCGCCGTCGGCATCTCCCAGCGCACCCAGGCCGCCGCTATCGACGTCATGGCCCAGAACATCTTCTGGAACTCCGACTCCAAGGTCGAGCGCATCCTGGCCTTCGACATCCCGGTCTCGCGCGCCTTCATGCACCTCGACACGGTCTTCACCCAGATCGACGTCGATAAGTTCACGATCCACCCCGCCATCATGGGCACCCTGCGCGTCTACGAGCTGACCGCCGGCAAGAACCCGGGCGACGTGAACATCCGCCTGATCGAGGACACCCTCGAGCACGTCCTGGAGGACGCCACCGGCGTCGACCAGGTCAAGCTGATCCCCTGCGGCGGCGGCGACCCGATCGCGGCCTCCCGCGAGCAGTGGAACGACGGCTCCAACACCCTGTGCGTCGAGCCCGGCAAGATCTGCGTCTACGCCCGCAACACCGTCACCAACGACGTGCTGTACAAGGAGGGCCTGGACCTTCTCGTCGTGCCCTCCGCCGAGCTCTCCCGCGGCCGCGGCGGCCCGCGCTGCATGAGCATGCCCTTCTGGCGCGAGGACCTCTAAGTCTTTCCGTTTCCGGTGCGGTCCCCCTACAACCGCACCGGTTTCGCCCGTCAAACGGGCAACACTAATACTTACGTAATTCATTTTTTCGAAAGGAAACGAACCATGGGTGTTAACCTCTCCGGCCGTAGCTTCCTCAAGCTCCTCGACCTCTCCACCGAGGAGATCGAGTACTTGCTCAAGCTTTCCAAGAACTTCAAGGACATGAAGCGCGCTGGCGTTCCGCACCGCTATCTCGAGGGCAAGAACATCGTTCTGCTCTTCCAGAAGACCTCCACTCGTACCCGCTGCGCCTTCGAGGTCGGCGGCATGGATCTGGGCATGGGCGTCACCTACCTCGATCCCGGTTCGTCGCAGATGGGCAAGAAGGAGTCCATTGAGGACACCGCCCGCGTTCTCGGCCGCATGTATGACGGCATCGAGTTCCGTGGCTTTGCCCAGGACGACGTCGAGGAGCTCGCTGCTAAGTCCGGCGTGCCCGTGTGGAACGGCCTGACCACTGAGTGGCACCCCACCCAGATGCTCGCCGACATCCTGACCGTCCAGGAGAACTTCAACTACGACATCAAGGGCAAGACCCTCGTCTTCATGGGTGACTGCAAGAACAACGTTGCTCGCTCCCTCATGGTTGTCTGCTCCAAGCTCGGCATGAACTTCGTGGCCTGCGGCCCCGAGGAGTGCATGCCCGCCGACGACGTCATCGAGGCCTGCAAGCCCATCGCCGAGGCCAACGGCTGCACCATCAAGCTGACCACCGACGTCAAGGACGGCGTCACCGGTGCCGACGTTATCTACACCGACGTGTGGGTCTCCATGGGCGAGCCCGACGAGGTCTGGGCCGAGCGCATCGCTCAGCTCACCCCGTATCGCGTTACCTCCGAGGTCATGGCTATGGCCAACCCGGGTGCCATCTTCCTGCACTGCCTGCCCAGCTTCCACGACACCAACACCACGATTGGCGCCGAGAAGTGCGAGCAGTTCGGCATCACCGAGCAGGAGGTCACCGACGAGGTCTTCGAGAGCCCCGCTTCCAAGGTCTTCGACGAGGCCGAGAACCGCATGCACACCATCAAGGCTGTTATGTACGCCACGCTCAAGTAAGAGCATCTAGCATCTCGCTCGGGGTGTCTTGCTGCACACCCCGAGCGGCTTTGTCTGGTAAATATCTCGCGTCGGGCGGTGGGCACGGCACGGAAGATCCGCTTCGCGCGAGAAAGTTAAATGATTTATGAAGGGGGGGATGAGAACCATGACTGAGACCGCTAAGAAAAAGCGCGGTATGCCTTCATCGTTCACCATTCTTCTAGCTCTGCTGGCAATTGTTGCAGTGATTACCGTTATCGTCTCCGGCACGTCCGGCGGCGCGGTTACCGCAGCCCGTCTGAGCGATTTCTGCACCGCCCCGATCCTGGGCTTCGCTGACGCTCTGCCCGTCTGCCTCTTCGTTATGATCCTGGGCGGCTTCCTCGGCATGATGACCGAGACCGGCGCCCTGGACAACGGCATCGCCGTTCTGGTGCAGAAGCTTAAGGGCAACGAGATTATGCTCATTCCCGTGCTGATGCTCATCTTCTCCCTCGGTGGCACCACCTATGGTATGTGCGAGGAGACCGTTCCCTTCTACGCCCTGCTCGCCGCTACCATGATGGCCGCTGGCTTCGACCCCATGGTCGGTGCCGCTACCGTCCTGCTCGGCGCTGGCTGCGGCTGCCTGGGCTCCACGGTTAACCCGTTCGCCGTCGGCGCTGCCGTCGACGCTCTGACCGGCGTTGGCATTGAGGTCAACCAGTCCATCATCATCGGCCTCGGTGCCGTCCTGTGGATTGTCACTACCGCTATGTCCATCTTCTTCGTGATGAACTATGCCAAGAAGGTCAAGGCTGACAAGGGTTCCACCATCCTGTCGATGCAGGAGCTCAAGGACGCCGAAGAGGCTCACGGCAAGGCTGCTTCCGAGGTCCACAAGGAGGTCAAGCTCACCGGTCGTCAGAAGGGTGTTCTGATCGCCTTCGCCTTCACCTTCGTCGTCATGATCGTCGGCTTCATCCCGCTGGCCGACCTCAACGAGGGCGTCGCCAACTTCTTCGACGCTGGCGCTGTCTACGATGCCGACGGTAACGCCGTCGTCCAGGGCTGGTCTGCCCTGATCACCGGCCTGCCCATTGGCCAGTGGTACTTCGACGAGGCTTCCACCTGGTTCTTCCTCATGGCCGTCCTGATCGGTATCATCGGAGGCCTGTCCGAGAAGCAGATCGTCAACACCTTCATCACCGGCGCTGCCGACATGATGTCCGTTGTTCTCGTCATCGCCCTCGCCCGTGGTATCTCCGTCCTCATGGCTAACACCGGCCTCGACGTCTACGTCCTCGACGCTGCCGCCAATGCTCTGGCTGGCCTGTCCGGCGTGATCTTCGCTCCCATGAGCTTCCTGGTCTACTTCGGCCTGTCCTTCCTGATTCCCTCGACCTCTGGTATGGCTACCGTCTCCATGCCCATCATGGGACCGCTGGCTGTTAAGCTCGGCTTCTCGCCCGAGGTCATGGTCATGATCTTCTCCGCTGCTATCGGTGTCGTGAACCTGTTCACCCCGACCTCCGGTGCCATCATGGGCGGTCTCGCCCTGGCCAAGATCGAGTGGACGACCTGGCTCAAGTTTGCCCTTAAGCTCATCGTCGCGCTCTCCGTCGTCTGCGCCGTCATCCTGACCGTCGCCTGCGTGCTGCTCTAAGTACCCAACGGGTACCCCACGGAAACCTTGACGATCCTGTAAAGGATCACCTGGTCATCGTCTGTCCGGTGGGGTCAACCCACCGGTAGACTCCTACCTTTAGCCCCCTCCCGTTCCGTGCGCGGGAGGGGGCGACTTGCGTTCCGGCGTTTTACCAAACGCCGGAACCACTCGACGCTGCAAGCCCGCCAGAGCGGCAATCTGACGTTCAATCGTCGGGCATGGCCAAAAGGCCTATGCCCTCCTCTTTCACGTCACCTTGCTCGCTCTGGCGGGCTTTCGCTGACGTTTGCTCCACCTGCGGCGCTGCCATTGTTGGTGCAGGGGGCTGCTTGCTCGCTCTGGCGCCCGTTCGCTGGTGCAATGGGGTCAGGTTACTTCGCGCCAAAAGGGGAAGTTGCGGTGGAATAGTTCCTGTTTGGCCGTCTTGAGGGGTTAAACGGGAATTATTTCACCGCAACTTATTGATGGCGTGTTTGGTTGGTGCCTGTTGATGGTCTGGGTATCGGGGAGGGCGGGCTCCGTTATAATCGCCTAGAACATTAAATGGAAACGGGACGGGAGCCATACATGCGCCAGGGTTTCGACAACGCGAAGTATATCGAGCTGCAGGCCGCTCATATTAAGGAGCGCATCTCGCAGTTTGGCGGCAAGCTGTATTTGGAGTTTGGCGGCAAGCTGTTTGACGACTATCACGCGAGTCGCGTGCTGCCGGGTTTTGAACCGGACAGCAAGTTCCGCATGCTCAAGAGCATTGCCGATGACGTTGAGGTCATCATCGCGATCAACGCGAACCACATCGAGAAGAATAAGGCCCGTGGCGACCTGGGCATTACCTATGACGAGGACGTCTTGCGCCTGGTCGACCTGTTCCGCGGCAACGGTTTTGCTGTCGCGGCCGTGGTTATCACCCAGTACGCCGGCCAGCCCGCCGCTGACGTCTTCCGCAATCGCCTGAACGCGCTCGGCATTCCTGCCAAGCTGCACTATCCCATCGAGGGCTATCCCCACGACGTCGACCTGATCGTGTCCGACGACGGCTATGGCAAGAACGAGTTTGTCGAGACCACTCGTCCGCTCGTCGTGGTCACCGCGCCCGGCCCCGGCTCGGGCAAGCTCGCCACCTGCCTGTCTCAGCTCTATCACGAGCACAAGCACGGCACCGCCGCCGGCTACGCCAAGTTCGAGACTTTCCCGGTCTGGAACCTTCCCCTCACGCATCCGGTCAACATCGCCTATGAGGCCGCCACGGCCGACCTCGACGATGCGAATATCATCGACTCCTTCCACTTGGAGGCCTATAACAAGACTACGGTCAACTACAACCGCGACGTCGAGGCCTTCCCGGTGGTCCGTGCCCTGATGGAAAAGATCCTGGGCAAGAGCCCCTACCAGAGCCCCACGGACATGGGCGTCAATATGGTCGGCTTTGCCATCACCGATGACGATGCCTGCCGCGACGCTTCCAAGATGGAGATCGTCCGCCGCTACTTTACCGCGGTCGAAAATGTGCGCCGTACCGGCGTGGGCGATGAGCAAGTCGACCGTCTCAAGATCATTATGAAGAAGGCTGGTATCGACAAGAATTACTCGCCGGCACGCTCGGCCGCCCTTACCAGGGAGCAGCTGACGGGTGGCCCCGTAGGCGCCATGGTCATGCCCGATGGCTCCGTGGTGACCGGCAAGACTTCCACGCGCCTGGGCGCCGCGAGCTCGCTCATCATGAATGCACTTAAGCATGTCTCGGGCGTTGACCTTGAGCTCGAGGTCATTAGTGATGAGGCGATCGAGCCTATCAGCAAGCTCAAGACGCATTTCCTGGGTAGCAAGAACCCGCGCCTGCACACTGACGAGACGCTTATGGCGCTCTCGATCACCTCGGCAACGAGCGAGACGGCGGCCCGCGTCCTTTCGGGCCTGGAGCAGCTGCGCGGCTGCGATGCCTTCTTTAGCGTAATCATCTCGCCGACGGACGAGACGGTGTTGCGCAAGCTGGGCATCAACGTGTGCTGTGAGCCCAAGTTCGAGCGCCGTGGTTTCTTCCACCGCTAAGCCTGGATAAATTGGTCTGAAAGGGGCACATCGGGTATGCATTCGGTGTGCCCCTTTTATCAACAAAGCTACCGTTTAACCTAAAAATAGCCCGCTTACCTGCCTATAAGTGATTTGGGCGGTATACAATAACCCTAATTGTTTCATCCTTTTGCGGGGATGCCGCATGATGGATGTTGCCGGCCATCATGGGGTGTGCCGGTCGCGCACGGTGCAGGTGATGCCCGTGCTCGGTTTGAGGAGGCTGCCATGGCTGGCAAGGGTCGTGCGAGTGTCAACGATATGAAGCGCGTCGAGGTGCAGGTGCTGATGGAGATCGCACAGCAGTCCGAAGACAACGGCGGATTTTATGGCTTTTCGCGCAAGACGCTTGCCGAGCGTGTGGGGGTGTCTCCGTATCGCGCCCGCGCGGCAATTGAACGCTTGGAATCCGAAGACATCATCGAGGTCGTCTCGCGCTACAGCGACGACGGCGGCCAGCTCGCAAATGGTATTTGTCTCACGGAGCGTGGCGAATGGTATCTAGAGGGCATCCGTGCCGGCATACTCGTGCAGGACTTGATCAAGGACGAAGTCGCCGATCGATAACGGCGCGCATTCATAGTGGAAACGACGCCGCCTGGGCAACCGGACGGCGTTTTGTTTCGAGATGGAGAAATGCGATTGCGCGTAAGAAAAATTGCGTGCGGCGCGCGTCGCGAGTATTACAATGAAGACCCGTAAGATGTGTATGGACAACTTCTACGGGAAGCGCAGGTAACTCAATATGACCAAGCATGTGTTCGTGACCGGCGGCGTGGTTTCGTCTCTGGGCAAGGGTATTACCGCGGCCTCGCTGGGCCGTCTGCTCAAGTCGCGCGGGTACAAGGTGACGATGCAAAAGGCCGACCCGTATCTGAACGTCGACCCCGGCACCATGAGCCCGTTCCAGCATGGCGAGGTCTTTGTGACCGAGGACGGCTACGAGTCCGATCTGGACCTGGGCCACTACGAGCGCTTTATTGACGAGAACCTGACCCGCGATTCCAACTTTACGACTGGTGCCATCTATAAGAGCCTGATCGCCCGTGAACGTCGCGGTGACTTTTTGGGCGGCACCGTGCAGGTGATTCCGCACGTCACGAACGCCATTAAGGATAAGTTCCGTCGTATTGAGGAGCAGACCGGCTCCGATGTGGTCATCACTGAGTTGGGCGGCACCATCGGCGACATCGAGTCGCAGCCGTTTGTCGAGGCCATCCGTCAGTATCGCAAGGAGGCCGGCCCCGAGAACGTCTGCTACATCCACGTTTCGCTCGTTCCCTATATCGCCGCCGCCCACGAGGTCAAGACCAAACCGACGCAGCACTCCGTCAAGGAGCTCCGCAGCTTTGGTATCCAGCCCGATATTATCGTCCTGCGCTCCGATCACCATATCGACGACGCCATCCGCGGCAAGATTGCAAGCTTCTGCGACGTCGACACCGACTGTGTCTTTACCAACGAGGACTGCGCGAGCATCTACGATGTTCCGCAGCTGCTCGCCGAGCAGGACTTTGACCTGCGCATTTGCGAGCGTCTGGGTCTTGACCCGCGTGAGCGCGACATGAGTCAGTGGAACGAGTTCCTGCGCAAGCAGAACCATGCCAACCAGCACGCCGACAAGGTGAAGATCGCCGTCGTGGGCAAGTATACGCAGCTGCCCGATGCCTACCTGTCGGTTATCGAGGCCCTGCACCACGCGGGTGTGTTCTACGATCGCCACGTTGACGTGCAGCTGGTCGATGGCGAGAGCCTCGATGAGCAGAACGTCTCCGAGGTCCTGGGTGACGCCTCGGGCATCTTGGTCCCTGGCGGCTTTGGCAAGCGCGCCCTGGAGGGCAAGATCCTCGCGGCCGAGTTCGCCCGCGAGCACAAGATTCCGTATCTGGGCATTTGCCTGGGTATGCAGGTGGCCGTGTGCGAATTTGCCCGCAACGTGGTCGGCCTTGCCGGCGCCAGCTCTTCCGAGTTCGATCCGGATGGCCCGTATAGTGTCATCGACTTGATGAGCTCGCAGGAGGACGTGACCGAGAAGGGCGGCACCATGCGTTTGGGCGCCTATCCGTGCAAGCTTGCCGCCGATACCCTCGCTCGCGAGGCCTATGGTGAGGAGCTCGTCTACGAGCGTCACCGTCACCGTTTTGAGTTCAACAACGCCTTCCGTGACCAGCTCGAGGACGCCGGTCTGGTAATCTCGGGTCTTTCACCCGACGAGCGTCTGGTCGAGATGGTCGAGCTGCCGCGCGACGTGCATCCGTGGTATGTGGCCACCCAGGCTCATCCCGAGTTCAAGAGCCGCCCGACCAACCCGCAGCCGCTGTTCCGCGAGTTCGTGCGCGCCTCGATCGGCCAGCATGAGGGCGTCGATCGCTTGCAGGTGACGCCCAAGAACCTCGCTACGGACTAAGGGTGCCGGCGAATAAGGAACATACCGAAGCTACTCCCTCGTCGCTCGCCGTGGCGGCGGGGGAGTATCTCGATTACCTTGCGGTCGAGCGGGGTTTGGCGCGCAATACGATTGCGGCCTACCGTCGTGACCTGACGACGTACTGCGCCTATCTGGAGCGAGCTGACATCGCGTCTTTTGAAGATGTGACCCGTCAGGTCGTGGAGGACTTTGTTGCCGATCGCCGCGACGGAGGCTATTCCGACGCCTCGGTGGAGCGCGCGCTTGCTGCCGTGAAGGGCCTGCATGCCTTTTTGGTGCGCGATGGGGCCGTGGCCCAAAACCCGACGGCGGCGTTGCGCCTGCCCAAAAAGGCAGATCGCCTGCCGGAATACCTTTCGGTGGAGGATGTCTCGGCACTGCTCGATCAAGACTTTCCCGAGGGTGAGATGGGGCTGCGCGATCATGCCATCTTGGAAGTGCTCTACGGATGCGGTTTGCGTGTGAGTGAGCTGGTTGGGCTCGATGTGGGCGATATCCATATCGATGACGGGTTTGTCCTGGTGCGCGGTAAGGGCTCCAAGGAGCGTCTGGCCCCGTTGGTGGGAAGCGCGGCTCGCGCCTTGACACACTATATAGGTGACGGGCGCACTCTCCTGGCCGCGCATGCTCACGGGACGGAGACCTCGGCGGTCTTTTTAAATAAGAACGGACGTCGCCTGTCGCGCCAGGCCGTGCATGCGATATGCGAGCGGTATGGGCGCCAGGTGGGGCTGGTTGGGCTCCACCCCCACACTCTGCGCCACTCCTTTGCCACCCACATGCTCGCGGGCGGTGCCGACCTGCGTGTGCTGCAGGAGATTTTGGGCCATGCCGATATTTCGACCACGCAGGTCTACACGCATGTCGACCGCACGCAACTGACCGAGGTCTATCTGGCGGCGCATCCGCTGGCACATCGCTAGCACCTCGTTGACCTGCATATTTATAAATATTAAAGGGGACGGGCCCCAGATTGCCGAGACGCACTTTTGCGCGCATGGGCAATCTGGGGCCCGTCCCATTTTTCGCTAGACACCGACGCGGTGGTGGGCCGTGTGTACCGTGGGTGGGGGAGTCTGGGGGCGATGTGAACGGTGTGTAAAGGGACGTAAAAATCGCCTCAAGGTCAACTTGAAGGTTGAGGTTCGCGGGCGTGGTTCTACAGGTGGCATCCCGCCTTTGCTGTAAACACAACATATTGTGTTTTCGAACATATGCTCGGGGGTGTTTTACAACATATTGGGG
>DXZR01000032.1 GCA_019419555.1 Collinsella sp. | reverse complement strand
CAACATAGCAACGCCCGCCGCGGACGCGCCAGCGACGCCACCCGCCTCCGCCCCCGCGCCCGTCGTGGGCCGTTTCGCCCCGTCGCCCTCGGGCCGCATGCACCTGGGCAACGTGTTCAGCTGCCTGTGCTCGTGGCTTTCGGCCCGCAGCCAGGGCGGCAGCATCGTGCTGCGCATCGAGGACCTGGACGATCGCTGCAAGCGCCCGGAACTTGCCGCTCAACTGATTGACGATCTGACCTGGCTGGGGCTCGAGTGGGACGAAGGCCCCTACTACCAGCACGATCGCCTGGATCTGTACGAGGACGCCCTGCGCCAGCTGCAAGACGCCGGCCTCACCTATCCCTGTTTTTGCACGCGTGCCGAACTCCACGCCGCGAGCGCGCCGCACGCCAGCGACGGCACGCCCATCTACCGCGGCGCCTGCAGAGGTCTTTCTGCTGATGAAATCACCGGCCGCAGTGCCCTGCGTGCTCCGGCCACGCGCCTGCGCGTGCCCACCGTCGACGACCTCGCCAGCGACGTGATCGAATTCGTGGACCGCACGTACGGAGCCCAATGCGAAGCACTCGCCACCGAGTGCGGTGACTTTTTGGTGCGCCGCAGCGACGGCGTGTTTGCCTATCAGCTGGCCGTGGTGGTCGACGACGCTGCCATGGGCGTCACCGAGATCGTACGCGGATGCGACCTGCTTGGTTCCACGCCGCGCCAGATCTATCTGCAACATCTGCTGGGACTGCCCACGCCGCACTACGCGCACATTCCGCTGCTCATGTCACCGGACGGCCGCCGCCTTTCCAAGCGCGATCGCGATCTGGACCTGGGCGAGCTCCGCACCCGCTTTGGCACACCCGAGGCACTGTTGGGATGGCTCGCCGGGCAAACAGGCATCGCGCCGGACACCACGCCGCGTACCGCCGAGCAGCTGGTCGAGCACTTTAGCTGGGACGTCATCCGCGCGCATCGGGAGAACATCACTGTAACGGTCGAGTAGCCAGCCACCCCGCCTCTACGCAACATCCCAGGGCTGGAGTTCGTCGCCCAAGCGAACGATGCAGTCGTAGAGCACGGTGTGACGCTCGGCCGGGTTGGTATCCCGATGAAAATGCCCGTAGTACCAGCGCTTGTAGTCCAAGCGGTCTTCCAGCTCATCGAAAAATGCCGTAAGCCGATCAACGGAGGGGCAATTCCAGCCGGACGCTGGATAAAGCGTGGACGAAAGCATGCGCGTAGAGCAGGTGTGAGTGATCACGTAGTCGACCGTCCAGCCCACGCTGTCGAGCTTTGCCCGCGCCTCCTCAAAGTTGCGCTCGTCCGGCAGCTCCTGCGGCCACCAGCTGGAATACGGAATGCGGTATTCCTTGTCCACGCTCGTGGCGCCGCCCATGGTAAAGACCGTTGAGCCGTCGAGCTCAAAAACCTCGGCGCGCGTCAGGCGCCGTATGGGAGAGGTGTCCGACAGGCGCTGCGTCAGCCCACCGTGCCACAACTCCATGGGGCGCTCCGCCCAGTGATCGAAACGCTCGTGGTTGCCGTCGACAAACAGCACGGTATAGGGACGCGATTCCAGCCAAGCGATGTCGGCACATTCTTCGGCAGAGAAATCCCACGGAAAGCCAAAGTCGCCGGCGATAATCAGATAGTCGTCGCTCGTCAGACTATCCCCAAGGTCCCAGTCGCGCAGCTTTTGCATGTCGACGCCGCCGTGAATATCGCCCGTCACATAGACCGTCATCGGATCACCACTTCCCTGTAAGTCGCTAGCCCGCATTCTGCACGATCACTAAGCCAACCGTTCCAGCCCTTAGGGCTTACCCCTCGTTCTTCCATCCAAACGGGTCAAGCACCCAAAAAACCAGATCGAGCACGCCGCCGGTCATCATGGCGCCGGCAAGGGCCATGCAAACGTGCAGAGAGACGGCACTTCGGAGCACGTCGAATGGCCCCAAAGAAGCCAGCAGCGCGACCGCTGCGCCGGCTACGCACAGCGCGAGGCACGGCCCCGCGTCCTTAACGCACTTCTTTGCGAGATGCTTTGCGTTGTCACTCATCAATATCGAACTCCTTAGAGGGTCGTTGTTTGGGTACATGCCTCCGCGGCAGAGCAGGGCGGCAGGGTAAGTGTCACATGTCGTGCGGACATCAATGGAGAAACCGCCTGCTCGACCAACCTTTGACGCCGTTTTGCACCGGCACCACATCCCCCGCTATCGAGGTCTAATACTTTTCCCACCGCTACCCAAAAACTCATCCAACATTAATCTTGGCTCAAGAATCGCTTAATCTATAACCTGCACTATAGAGTTCGACCAAGGGCGGGGCGGCGCCGCGCAACGCAGGCCGCCGAACGCAACGCTCGCGCCCAGGCAGATCGCCTGGCGTCGCGCCCATCGAACGAAAGGACAGGTCATGGACGACCTCGAAAAAGTTGAAACCATCCGCACCAAGTGCAACGTGAGCTACACCGATGCCAAGGCCGCGCTCGATGCCGCCGACGGCAACGTTTTGGACGCCATCATTTGGCTCGAGTCGCAGGGCAAGACCCAGACCACATCAGCGCATGCCGCCACCGAGTCTGAGCCGGTCGATGAGCCCTCAGCCGAGATGGTCGCCGCGCAGGCCGCCTACGAGAAGTCGAGCGAAAAGACCGACTTCTCCAAGAAGATGGACAGCGTATGGGAGTACCTCAAAAAGCTCTTCCGCCTGAGCCTGGACACCAAGTTTATCGCCACGCGCCGCGATGCGATCATCCTCAACATCCCCATCCTGATCCCCATCGTCGCGCTGTTTGCTTGGGGCGCCACGATATGGCTGATGCTGATTGGCCTGTTCTTTGGCATGCGCTACCGCATCGACAGCGACGGCGACGTGCCCGGCAGCATCAACAACCTTATGAATCACGCCGCCGATGCCGCGGACGACATCAAACAAAATCTGAACGACGACAAGTAATCGCAGACGGGGGCACGCATGGCACGGATCCTGATCGTAGAGGACGAGGAGAAAATCGCCCGCTTTGTGACGCTCGAGCTGGAGCACGAGGGCTACCAGGTGGAGCACGCCGCCGACGGCCGCACCGCCGTGGACCTGGCACTGGAGCGCGACTACGATCTGATTCTGCTCGATGTGCTGTTGCCGCAGCTCAACGGCATGGAGGTCCTGCGGCGTGTCCGCAAGCACAAGGACGTGCCGGTGATCATGGTCACCGCGCGCGATGCCGTGATGGATAAGGTTGCCGGGCTCGATGCCGGCGCCGACGACTACCTGACCAAGCCGTTTGCGATCGAGGAGCTGTTCGCACGGATCCGCGTGGCGCTGAAGCGCTCGGAGGCCGTGCGGGCGGCTTCGGGCGTTGGCGGCGCCGGGGCGGGTGACGCGGGCGTCGACGCCACTGCGATACCCCCGGTCAGCGACTCGACCCAGGCTTCTGCCTCTCCCTCCCCCGCCACGCTCGCCGTGGGCTCGGTCGCGCTCGACCCTGACCGCCGCGAAGTCACAGTCGACGGCTCGCCCATCGTGCTGACTGCCCGCGAGTTCGACGTTCTCGCCCTGCTTATGGCGCATGCCGGCACCGTGCTCACGCGCGAGCGCATCGCGCACGAAGCGCTGGGCTACGAATACGTGGGCGACACCAACAACGTCGACGTGCACATTGCGCACCTGCGCGCCAAGATCGAAGACGCCGGCAGCGCCCGCATCATCCAGACCGTGCGCGGGGTGGGCTATGTCTGCCGCGCGTAACACCGAGGCCAAGCGCGTCACCTCCATCGCCCGCGCCATCAACTGGGGCTATATGTGGCGCCGCTTGATGAGCTACGTCTGGCTCGATCTGCTGCTGATGGTGATTGCGGCAGCGATCCTCGTCTATGGATACAACCAGACGCTGCCCGACAGCGCGTTTACTGCAGGCTGGATTCCCGGCGCCACCGTTCACGGCATGTCGCTGACGCCCGCGCGCGGCTGGGACCTAACAACGCTCACCTATACCGTCGAGCTTGCGCGTACCGCCAAGACCTTCCCCCTCGCGCAGGACCTCGCCACGCTATGGCCTCTCTACCTTGTCGTTGTGGGTTGGCAGGTCATCAGCGTGCTCAACATGCTCGGCGGCGCCCGTCGCGTGCGCCGTACCATGGCGCCGCTCAACGACCTGGCCTTGCGCGTGGACGAGCTCGGCCGCATGCAGCTCTCCGGCGGCAAGATGGAAACGCTGGAGCAGGCCATCGAACGCGCAAGCGTCGACTCGCCGAGCGTCACCACCGGCGACGCCGACCTGGCAAGCATCGAGGTCGCACTCAACCGCCTGCTGCGCCAGATGCAAGAGGCCAAGCTGCAGCAGATGCGCTTTGTCAACGATGCAAGCCACGAGCTGCGCACGCCCATCGCGGTGATTCAGGGCTACGTAAACATGCTCGACCGCTGGGGCAAAAACGACCCGGACGTGCTGGTGGAATCCATCGCATCCCTCAAGGCCGAAAGCGAGCACATGCAGGAGCTCGTGGAGCAGCTGCTGTTTTTGGCGCGCGGCGATGCCGGGCGCACGGTCCTACGGCGTGCGCATACCAACTTGGCTGCACTGGTCGGCGAGGTATGCGAGGAATCACAGATGATCGATGCCGAGCACACGTATCGGCTGGCTTTTGACGCCCTGCTTGCCAGCGACCCGCGCTGCGACGCGCCCGTCGACGTGGCGCTCGTGAAGCAGGCTCTGCGCGTGATCGTGCAAAACGCCGCCAAGTACTCGGATGCGGGAACGACCGTCACATTTGGCATAACGCCCAATGCGGGCATGGGCACGATCGACATAAGTGTTGAGGACGAGGGTATCGGCATGAACCAGGAATCCGCAGCTCACGCGTTCGAGCGGTTCTACCGCGCCGACAACGCGCGCGATGCCGGCGCGCAGGGCTCGGGTCTGGGGCTTGCCATTGCCAAGTGGATCGTCGATAGCCATGGCGGTGTCATCGGTGTGACCTCGGTCGAAGGGGTCGGCAGCCGCTTTACGATTCGCCTGCCGCGGTAGGAAGCCCCTCGGCATAAATAAAGGGGTAGGGCCACGCGGCCCTATCCCTTTTTGCTAGCTATGGCAGCTTGTGCGCTATTCGCGGCACAGGTGCACGGCGAAACCGGCGAACTCGCGCTTAAAGTACACGAGCTTGGTACCACCGTCGGGCAGCAGCGCGCGCGACTCTTCGTTGACCTCGAGCCCGCGCTCGGCAAACCACTTCTCGGCCGCATCGATGTCGTTGACGGCAAAGCCAATGTGGCCCTTGGTGCCACGACCGTTCTGCTTCATAACCTCGACCAGCGAATCGTTAAAGTACGAAACCGGGGTCTCGATAACGGGCAGGCCCATCATCGTCGAGAACAGCTCCGCGATCTCCAAGGCGTCTGCCGGGTCGGCGGCGTTAATGCCCACATGGGCAACGCGCATACCAAAGAGCTCTACCGGATTGGCGTTCTGCTCACTCATGCAGGCAGCGCCTACTGAGCCATGACGTCAAGAACGGCCTTCTCGGCGGCAACGCGGTTCATGCCGGTCATGAAGGGCACGCCGCTCACGTACGGGCAGGTGAGGCCCTCGGGGGCAACGGTGGTGGCGATCAGCAGGTCGGCGCCCTCGTCGCAGTAATCCTTGGCCTCGGAGATGGCGCACTGCACGATCTCGTACTTGTCGGCGTAACCGTTGGCGTCGAGCAGGGTGGCGACCTTCTGGGCAACGAGCGTGGAAGTAGCAGCGCCAGCACCGCAAGCCAAAACGATCTTCTTCATAGGTAATGTCTCCCTTCATGGTTTACTTTAGGTAAGTGTACCGCAGCGAGCGATGTCACTCGGCCTCGATGAGCTTTTATGCCAGTTTGCTTGCGCGCTGCGTATAATACATCCAGTACGTGTTGTCATACCGCTCGCTTTATGAGCGACTAAGGACCCTAATATGCCCGATTCCCGCACACTCTGGACCGCCGTCGTTATCATCTGCATCGCCGTGTCGGTGTTCTTTAGCGTCAAAAAACGCACCACGTTTAAGCGCCTGCAGCAGCTCATGGCCGCCAAGCAGTGGGACGAGTTCGATCGTTTGCTCGACGGCAAACTCACCAGCATGCTGTACCCGCGCTACAACCGCGACTACCTGCGCCTGAACTCCTATCTGCTGCGCGAGGACCACGAGCGCGCCAGCGAGATGTTCGACCTGCTGCTGGGACTCAACCTGCCCAAGATGCAGCGCGTCGACCTGGTCATTAAGGCCTTTAACTACTACGTTGGCCAGGAGGACCGCAAAAAGTCCAAGGAGCTCCTGCACGAGATCAAGGGCTTTGAGGGCGGTCAGGCCGAGGCAGTCGCGCACGAGTGCCAGCTGATGTACGACACGATGATCCTCAAGCGCCACAACGACATTCCCGAGCTGGAGCGCATGCTCGAGGAGGCCGGCGACGATAAGGTTAAGAGTTGCCGCTTGGAGTACCTGTTGGCCCTGCAGTACAAGAACAAGGGCGACGAGGCCAAGTTTGCCGAGTACTTGGAAAAGTCGGGCCGGCACTCGATGGCTGTCAACGCGTAGCGAACGGCTTGTGCTAGACTTCTAGTTTCACGGGGGCGTGGCGGAATTGGCATACGCAGGAGACTTAAAATCTCTCGCCGCAAGGATTGTGGGTTCGAGTCCCACCGCCCCTACCATGTGATTGCTTACGAGCCCGTGTCCCGTTGGGATGCGGGCTCGTTTCTTTTGGACGCCGGTGGGACTCGAACCCGCGAGGGGGCGAGCGTTAAGCAAACGCGGAGCGTTTGTAGCGAGCCGGCGAGGGCGCCGGCAGGCGACCGAAGCCGGTGCGTATTTGCGCAGCAAATGCGCGGACGTCCCACCGCCCCTACCATATGGAGCTTTCGAGCCTGTGTCCCCAAGGGATGCGGGCTCGTTTCTTTTACACGCCGGCGGGGCTCTAAGTTGCGGTGGAATAGATCCTGTTGGGGGTGCGGATGATTTCTTGGACCGCGCCTAGGCGTATCCAAGCTTCCTGCGGTACTCCATCGGGCTCAGCCACCCGAGGGACTTCTTGATCCGCTCCTCACGATAGTACACGAGGTAGGCCTCGAGCCTTCCCATGAACTCCTCGGCCGTCACGCCCTCCCAGTCCCTGTAGTGGAAGAACTCGTTCTTGAGGCGCCCGAAGAAGCCCTCGCAGGCCGAGTTGTCCGGGCTGCAGCCCTTCGCGGACATGCTCCTGATCAGGCCGTTCTCCTCGCAGATCCCGATCCACTCCGGCCAGCGGTAGTGGCCGCCCCGGTCCGAGTGGATCGTCGTGCGCGCGCCCGCCGGCCTCGCCGCGCAGGCCTTGAGCAGGCTCGAGTTCGCGAGGCGCTTGTCGGGGTGCAGCCCGATCGACCAGGCGACGGGCATCCCGTCGAAGCAGTCGATGACCGGGCTCAGGTAGACCTTCTCGCCGCCCGGGAGCCTGAACTCGGTGATGTCGGTGAGCCACAGCCGGTTGGGCTCGTCGGCGTGGAAATTCCTGTTCACGAGGTTCTCCGGCGCCTTGGAGACCTCGCCGGCGTAGGAGCTGTAGCCCCGGGCGCGCCTCTTGTTGTAGACGACCTCGAGGCCCTCCTCGCGCATCACGCGGGCCACGCGCTTCTCGCTGGCGCGGACCCCCTCGCGGCGCAGGCGCGCCCAGACGGTGCGGTACCCCCAGCACCCCGAGCCCTCGCGGAAGATGCGCACCACGCGGTCGCGTATGTCGGCGTCGCGGTCGCGCGGCGCGGCGACGCGGGGCCTCCAGTACTCATAGGAGCTCTTCGATATCCTCAAGAAACCTGTGATCGAGCGGAGGGGCAGGGCGGTCGCCCGCCTCAATCTCTCGCCGAGCTCGCACTTGCTCCTGTTCGAGATCGAAGCCGGGTCCCACCCTTCCGCTTTTAGGTCGGCCAACACCGCCCTGAGCAGCAGGTTCTCTATCTGGTCCTCGTTGAGCCCGGCGAGCGGGCCGGTCGCCGGCGGGGCGTAGGTCGACTTGTCGGGGCCCAAGCCGGCCTCCTTCCGTGGCGGTTTCCTCGCCCCGATTCTACAGCGCGCCCCGGTGTAGCTGTGCGGGAGGTGCCCCGTCGCCCACTTCTTGGCCGCGCCCACCGAGACCCCCGCGAACTTCGCGGCGGCGGTCGGCCCCATGCCGTCCTCCGTCGCCAGGAGGAAGAGCTCGACCTTCTCCCTGCTGTACATGCGAACCTCCAGTCCGGACCGCTTCACGGTCCAACTTTCTGTCCGCACCCCCGTTTATACCGTTTACCAGCTTATTTAGGAACTATTTCACCGCAACTCAGAGGAAGACGGTTAAAGAGCACTCAGGCTCGGGGTCCAGCCGATGGTGGGGGTCGCGC
Organism: Collinsella sp.; assembly: GCA_019419555.1. GTDB lineage: Bacteria > Actinomycetota > Coriobacteriia > Coriobacteriales > Coriobacteriaceae > Collinsella. The sequence continues at coordinate 16,180 of DXZR01000032.1, read as the reverse complement.
CGTCGAGGGTTTCGTTGATAGTGGCGGCCATGCCAGCGAGTAGGCTGTTCTCGCTTACGGTGAGCGTCTTGTAGCCACCGGCGCGCATGAGCTCGCGAACCACCACGGCGCCGGCCAGAATCACGCCCGCGCGCTTGGGCTGCACGCCCGGCAGCGCAGCGATACCCTCCACATCCAGCGTAGACATATGATCGATAGCGTCCGAGATCTGCTCCATCGAAAGCTCGCGCAGGTGCACAAAGCTCGAGTCGTACGGCTCCAGCTCGTGGACCAGCGCCACGAGTGTGGTGACGGTACCGCTCACCGCGACCAAGCGCTCGGCGCGCTCAAAATCGCTCGGCAGGCTCTCAAAGTAGGCCTCGAACTGCTCGCCCGCCCAGTCGGCAGCGGCAGCAAGCTCGCCGTCCGAAGGCGGCAACGCCGAGAAAAAACGCTCCGTCACACGACGGCAACCAATGTCCAGCGAACGCGTTCCCTCCAGCGCGAAGATCCCGCGCTCCGGCGCGTATACACCCGTAGCGAGCTCCGTGGAGCCGCCGCCCGAATCGGCAACAATGATGCGCTCGCCGGCAAAGTCGTGCGCCACGCCAAAAAACGTCAGGCGCGCCTCGACCTCGCCCGGAATCACCTGCGGTTCGAGCCCCAGATCGCGCAGACCGTCCAGCAGCAGCGCGGCATTGGACGCATCGCGCGCGGCACTCGTGCAGGTGGTGCAGATGCACGCGGCCCCAAAGGTACGGGCTTCGTCCACAAACATGCGGCACGCAGCGAGCACGCGCTCAACGGCCGCCTCGCAAAAGCGCCCCGTCGCGTCCACGCCCTCGCCCAAGTCGGTGATCTCGGTATGCTTGGACGATTCCACGATCGCCCCGGCCTCGACCTGCGCCAACACCAGTCGCGACGACACCGTTCCCAGGTCAATCGCGGCCACCTTATATCGTTTGCAATTTGTCATTGCGGGCTCCCCTCCGGGCGCTACTCGCCTACTCGCCGCTGGACGCGACCGTCTGACCCTCGACGCCGTTAAATCCAAACAGCATGTCGAGCGTCTGAATGTACCACGGCGCGTCCTTGCCGACTTCTTCGATCTCCTTGGCCACCTCGCTGGCCTTCTTGGCGTTCGACGACTTCTTTTCAGCCGGCGACGAGTCCGAATCATCGTCCAAGCCCAAGACATCAATCCTAGTCTCGCCAGGCATCACCAGGCCCAGGTCCTCGGACGCCGCATCCCTGATACCCTCCTCCGAGAGCAGCTTGTCGACGCTTTTTTGCAGCTCGTCGTTATATTGCTCGCGAATCTCGACCTGCTTGGCCAAGATGTCGCTCGAGCGTTTTGCCACATACAGATCGCGCACGGGGAAATACAGGCTCACGAGCGCAAGCGCCACCACGATACCGATAAACAGCGGGCGTAGAGAGCCATGCGTAAAGTCATAGATCGCCTTAATCACCGCGTTGTCGTTGGCGTAGCGCATAAAGTCCGAACCCGAAAGACGGCTCGAGGGCCTACTCGACCTGTCGTGCGTCTGGGCCGAGGGACGCGACGCATGCGACGAACGTGCCGGGCGCACCGGTCCATCTGCCGAAGCATTCACATGAGCATTGGGGCGCGAGGTACTTGTCGGGCGCTGCATGGAGCGGTCGGCGCCGGCGTAGGCGGACCCACCGAGCTGCACCGTGCGCGCACGGCGAGGCGACGGCTCACGCGAACCGGCGGAATAGTACCTGTTGTCGTAAATCTGATCCATGTGCGCCTTGTGCGGTTGAGGTTTGTTTGCGCTAAGTATTCTAGTTATAGCACGAGCGCCCGCACCGCCTTCGCCAGCCTTTGCTCGACATAAAAAAGGCGCTGAGTCATATGGCCCAGCGCCCAATGGTGCTCAACAGCGCCCGGCTGGAGCAAGGCAAATCCGAGTCTTCCCCGCCCCCGCGACCTCCGCGTGCCTAGCGAATGTTGTAGAACGCGGCCTTGCCGGCGTAACGCGCGCTGCCCTCGAGCTCGTCCTCGATGCGGATGAGCTGGTTGTACTTGGCGATACGGTCGCTGCGGCACGGGGCGCCCGACTTGATCTGGCCGGCGTTGACGCCCACGACCAGGTCGGCGATCGTGGAGTCCTCGGTCTCGCCGGAACGGTGGCTCACGATGCAAGCGTAGCCGGCCTCCTTGGCGGTCTCGATGGCCTCGAGCGACTCGGTGAGCGTGCCGATCTGGTTGACCTTGACCAGGATCGCGTTGGCGGCACCCAGCTCGATGCCCTTCTTGAGGCGCTCGGTGTTGGTGACGAACAGGTCGTCGCCCACCAGCTGCACCTTGTTGCCAATGCGACGGGTGAGCTCAACCCAGCCGTCCCAGTCCTCCTCGGCCATGCCGTCCTCGATGGAGATGATGGGATAGGTGTCGACGAGCTTCTCCCAGTAATCAACCATCTGGGCACTCGTGTACTCCACGCCCTCGCCCTTGAGCTCGTACATGCCGGTCTCGGCGTTGTAGAACTCGGTCGAGGCCGGGTCCATGGCGTACATGAAGTCGATGCCGGGCTTAAAGCCGGCCTTCTCCACGGCCTTGGTGATGTACTCGAACGGCTCGGCATTGGTCTTAAGGTTGGGGGCAAAGCCGCCCTCGTCGCCCACGCCGCCGCCCAGGCCGGCCTCGTGCAGCACGCCCTTGAGGGTGTGGTAGACCTCGGCGCACCAACGCAGGCCCTCGGCAAAGCTCGGAGCACCCACGGGCATGATCATGAACTCCTGGAAGTCGACGTTGTTGTCGGCATGCACGCCGCCGTTGAGAATGTTCATCATGGGCGTGGGCAGCAGGTGAGCGTTGACGCCGCCCAGGTACTGGTACAGCGACAGGCCCGCCGACTCGGCAGCGGCGCGGGCAACGGCCAGCGACACGCCCAGGATGGCGTTGGCACCGAGCTTGGTCTTGTTGGGGGTACCGTCCGCGGCAATCAGCGCGGCATCGACGGCACGCTGGTCGAAGGCGTCGAGGCCGACGACGGCATTGGCGCACTCGTTGTTGACGTGCTCGACGGCCTGAGAGACGCCCTTGCCCAGATAGCGGCCCTTGTCGCCATCGCGCAGCTCGCAAGCCTCAAAGGCACCGGTCGAAGCGCCCGAAGGCACCATCGCGCGACCGAAGCTACCGTCCTCGAGCACAACCTCGACCTCGACGGTGGGATTGCCGCGGCTGTCGAGCACCTCGCGACCGTAAACGTCCAAAATATCGCTCATGTTGTCTCCCTCTCACTTGGAAACGGGTTGAATGCTTGGCGACACGGCCTGCACGCTACAGTGGCGCGCAGGTTCATAAGTTAGCCTTATCGCACTTTTTGCATTATGCCCTAAGTTAGCCAAGGGATACAATCTTTTTGAAAAATAATGGGGGCGATGAGAAAGTCCGTCCCGTCGCCCCCGCAGTCTTACTCCTCTGCCTTTGCGGCATCCCAGAGGTCATTGAGGCCGTGGGTCGAAAGCTCGGCCAGATCCACGTGGGCGTCGGCCGCCATCTGCTCCATCGCGGCCCAGCGGCGGCGGAACTTTGCCGTGCTGGCACGCAGGGCGCTCTCGGCGTCGATTCCCTCCTTGCGCGCAACGTTGACCAGGGCAAAGAGCAGGTCGCCAAACTCCATCTCGCGCTCGGGCGAGCCGGGAGCCTCGGCCTCAAACTCGGCACGCTCCTCAGCGACCTCGTCCCACACGTCCTGGACCGTCTCCCACTCAAAGCCCACGGCAGCCGCCTTGCGCGACACCTTCTGAGCCTGCATCAGCGCCGGCAGGTGCGTGGGCACACCGTCGAGCAGACCCTCGGGTGCGGCCCCGCCTGCCGCCACGGCCTGGTCTTTGGCGGCCTTCTCGGCAAGCTTGACCTCGTCCCAAATCTTGAGCACCTCGTCGGAGTTGTCGGCATCCGCATCGCCAAACACGTGCGGGTGACGACGGATGAGCTTGGCGTCGATATCGCGCGCCACATCGGCCAGCGAAAACTCGCCGGCATCCGCCGCAATCTGCGCATGCAGTACGACCTGCATGAGCACGTCGCCCAACTCCTCGCGCAGGTGTGCCGCGTCGTCGGCCTCGATGCAGTCGAGCGCCTCGTAGGCTTCCTCGATCATGTTCTTGCCAATGCTGCGGTGCGTCTGCTCGCGGTCCCACGGGCAGCCGTCGGGCTGACGCAGGCGCCAGATGGTCTGCACCAGATGCTGCAGCTCGGCCGACGCGTCTACCAGCGTGGACAGGTCGCGCGAACCCTCGGCATTTTGCTGAGCCATATGCTCGGCCATGGTTAGTCCTCCCCCATGATCACATGGCGGAACGCGCCGCCCTCGTAGACGCCGTAGCTATGTGTGCCGTCCTTGGGGATGCTCACGCTGCCGGGATTGAAGAGCCACAGACCCGGGTGCGCGGCGCTTTCCTCGTTAACCTTGATGTGCGTATGGCCGTAGACGAGCGCGGAGCCCTCGGGCAGCGCGGGCGCGTGGTCAACGCTGTTATGCATGCCGGCGCCAAAGACGTGGCCGTGCGTCAGGAACAGTTCACGTCCGGTCTCGTCGAATAGTGTGGCGTAGTCAGCCATGACGGGGAAGTCGAGGACCATCTGGTCGACCTCGGCGTCGCAGTTGCCGCGCACCGCGATGATGCGATCGGCCAGGGCGTTGAGCAGCGGGATTACGCGCTTGGGGGCGTAATCGCGCGGCAGGTCGTTGCGCGGACCGTGGTAGAGCAGGTCGCCCAGCAGGACGATGCGGTCGGGCTGCTCGGACTCGATGGCGGCGACCAGGCGCTCGGTCCAATATGCCGAGCCATGGATGTCGGAGGCGATGAGGTATTTCATGGGGAGATCCTTTCGAATGGGGTTGATATGGCTGGGCGCAGGATGTCGCCACCGGCCGCGTTACTCAAATCGCAGTGCCGCGGCTTGTGCCGCCTGCATCACGCGCTGGAGCGGCACACCGTGCTCGCGGGCAAGGCGGGCGCAGTCCTCGTACTCGGGCGCTGCACGCTCGCTGCCGTCGGGCAGGGTGGCCACCTTGACGGACACCTCGCCCCATGGCGTCGTCACCTGCTCAAAGCGGCGTGGCAGGCAGACGCGTTCCATGACCTGGCGACGAATGCCGTTGGTCGTGGTTTCCAAAAAGATAATCGTCTGCAGGCGTTCGATATCCTCATGCGAGCAAATCACTTGCAGCTGCCAGCCGGGGCGTCCTTTTTTGCAATAGAGCGGCAGCCAGTGCACCTCGCGGGCGCCTGCCCCGCGCAGACGGTCGGCGGCGTAGGCAAGCACCTCGGGCGACGCGTCATCGATATCGCATTCCAGCTTGACGATGGTTTCGGGCGCATCGGTCTCGCGAGACAGCGGAGATGTGCTATCGCATTGCATACGGTCCGGCTCCTTTCCGCACGGGCTCGTTTTGTTCATCCAAACGCTAGCACATCGGACGTGGCACAGGCGTGACTTTCGTCCGTCGCCGCCCTCGCTCCTATCCAAACATGTACATCAGCCTCCAAACATGTCATTTTCTGCAGCTTTTGGAGGCTGATGTACACGTTTTGAGAGCGCAAGCGAGGCCGCACCGGCGCCGCGCAGCCTTTCCAATCGATTTCGAGCTCCGGCGTGCGCGGCGTGTTGAGAGCTGCGCCATTACAATGGAACGGATTCGCCAAACGCAAAGGAGTCGCCATGTCCGCCTGCCCGCTGGTCGATTGCCATACTCATACCTCGTTTTCGGATGGCCATACCTCGTTTGAGGACAACGTCCGCGCTGCTGCCGCCGCCGGCTGCCGCGTTATGGTCTCGACTGACCACCTCACCCTGCCCGCCAGCATGGACGCCAACTGCGAGGTGCAGGTCGTCGTGGGCGACTTGCCGGCACATCGTCTGGCCTTTGAGGACGCCCGCAAACTCGCCGCGCAGATTGCGCCGGAGCTCACCTTTATCTACGGTTTTGAATGCGATTGGTACGAGGGCTGCGAGCCCTTGGTAGAGCGCTGGTCAGCGAGCGCCGTGGTGCGCTTGGGCAGCGTGCACTGGATTGGCGACCCGGGCGATATCATGGCCGGTGCCGCGGGTACGGCGGGAACAGAAAACGTCGCTCGTCCCGATACGCCCGATTCGCTCTGCGGCTGGATCGACGACGACGCCAACCTGCATGTTTGGGAAAACCTGGGCGTGCGCGGTGTGTGGGAGCGCTATGTCGACGACTGGTGCCGCGCCTGCGAGAGCCCGCTTAACTTTGATGTGATGGCTCATCCCGACCTGGTCATGCGCTTTTCGAAGGAGGGCTTTGCGCCCGACTTTGACCCCGCGCCGTTCTGGGAGCAGATGGCCGAGTGCGCGCACGATACGGGCCGCCGCGTTGAAGTCTCGACGGCCGCACCGCGCAAGGGGCTCGACGACTACTATCCCGCGACCGGCCTTTTACGCTGCTTTGCCCATGCCGAGGTGCCGATTACCTTTGGTTCGGACGCACACCGCGCCTGCGACATCTGCTGGAACATCCGTGAGGCCCAGGCACACGCCTACGACTGCGGCTACCGGGCCTTCGATATCCCCCACCCCACCGGCGAATGGGAATCCACACCCCTCGCCTAAGACTAGTGGCGGCGGGCGTTGAGTTCGCCGGCCAGCTCGTCGAGGGTGATGCCGTAGCGCTCGAGCGTCACGAGCAGGTGGTAGACCAGGTCGCCGGCCTCGTAGCGGATGTGATCGTGGTCGTTATCCTTGCAGGCCATGATCACCTCGCTCGCCTCCTCGGCAAGCTTCTTGAGCAACTCGTCCTCGACATCGGTCAGCAGGCGAGCGGTATAGCTCTCCTCCGGCGACGCATCGCGACGACCATGAATCACCTCGGCAAGACCCGTCAGCGTCTCGCCGATATTTCCACCCTGAACGTTTACGGTGCGCACACCCATAGTTCAATCCTTTCTGGTTGGCCAAGCGCCTAGTCGAGCGCCTGCCCTACGCGAGTTTCTTAAAGAAGCAGGTACGGTTGCCGGTATGGCAGGCCGGACCCGGCGAGTCGACCTTGACCAGCAGCGTATCGCTATCGCAGTCGGCCCAGAGCTCCTTGGCCTCCTGCATATTGCCGCTCGTCGCGCCCTTGTTCCAGAGCTCCTGGCGACTGCGGCTCCAAAACCACGTGGTGCCGGTCTTGAGCGTCAGCCCCACCGATTCCTCGTTCATCCAGGCAACCATAAGCACCTCGCCGGTGTCATACTGCTGAACCACACAAGGAATCAGCCCGCGGGCGTCGTATTTAAGATCAGACGCTTCTATTACCTCAGTCATCATTTCTCCCAAGTAATTACCGTAAACCCCACAGGTCGGCGAGGGTTGTCCAGGTGCCGCAGGTTGCCGCGAAAGAGGAGCGACGCGTACTTTGGTACGCGAGCGACGGTTTGAGCGGCAAGATGCGGTGCCTGGGCAAGCCGCAGCGAAGCCCGCAGCATTAGAAGTCCAATCTCACAGGAATGCCCTGCGAGGCCATATACTCTTTGACTTCGCGAATGCTGAAGGTTCCAAAGTGAAAGACGCTCGCCGCCAGCACGGCATCGGCCTCGCCCTCAATCACGCCCTCGGCAAAATGCTCGAGCGTGCCCACACCGCCGCTCGCGATGACGGGAATCGGCACCGCACGCGCCACGGCGCGGGTGAGTGCCAGGTCAAAGCCGGCCTTGGTGCCGTCGCGGTCCATGCTGGTCAGCAAGATCTCGCCGGCGCCGCGGCGAGCCACCTCCTCGGCCCACGCCACCGCGTCGATACCCGTGGCATTGCGGCCTCCCGCGGTAAAGACCTCCCACTTGTCGGCATCCGGCTGCCCAGGCAGGCCGACGCGCTTGGCATCGATCGCCACGACCACGGCCTGGCTGCCAAACGCCGCGGCAGCTTGGCTGATCAGCGACGGGTCGCGCACGGCGGCAGAGTTGAGCGATACCTTGTCGGCACCGGCCGCCACCATCGTTCGCATGCCCGCAAGGTCGCGAAAGCCACCGCCCACGGTGTAGGGAATGGCGAGCTCCTCGGCCGCATGCGCCGCCATCTCGATGGTCGTCGCACGGTTGTCGCTCGTGGCAGTGATGTCCAGGAACACGACCTCGTCCGCACCCTCGCGATCGTAGGCACGGGCAAGCTCCACCGGATCGCCCGCATCGCGCAGGCTCACAAAGTTGACGCCCTTGACCACGCGGCCGTCCTTAACGTCCAGGCAGGGAATGACGCGTTTGGTAAGCATGGGCTACTCCTCCCCTCGCGCGGCGGCCAACGCCTGTACCAGCGTAAAGTTGCCCTCGTAGAGCGCGCAACCGGTGATGGCGCCCTCAATAGCGCCCTCGCCCACCGCGGCGAGCGCACGGATATCATCGAGCGTCGAGATGCCGCCCGAAGCCACGACAGGAAAGCCCGCGACCTTGGCAACATGGCGATACGCCGCCACATCGATGCCCGTCTGCATGCCATCGCGCGCGATGTCGGTATACACCAGATGCTTAAAGCCCAGCTCGGAAAGCTGCGCCACGGCATCGTCGAGCGCCACACCCGCGCCGTCGCGCCAGCCGTTCACCTTGACCTGGCCGTCGCGTGCGGCAATGTCAGCCACCAGCAGCTCGCCAAAGCCTTGGGCCGCCACTTCGGCAAAACCCGGCTCGGTCACGAGCACCGTGCCTAGTGCGATGCGGCGCGCACCGTAGCCGGCCAACTCGTCGATGCGCGCGAGCGAGCGGACGCCGCCGCCCACGTCCACGGACAGACCGTCGACGCCGCAGATGGCCTTAATCGCCGCTGAGTTGGCCGCGCACGCATCTTCGTCCTCGCCAAAGGCGGCGGACAGGTCGACAACGTGCACCCAGCTCGCGCCCTGCTCGGCAAAGGAGCGGGCGACGGCCACGGGGTCGTCGGAATATACCTTGCAACGGCTGCGGTCGCCGCGCTCCAGGCGCACGACCCTGCCGCCGATCAAATCGATTGCGGGAAACAAGATCATCGGCCGGCCTCCTCGACGATGTTCACGAAGTTCTTAAGGATGCGCTGACCCAGCGCAGAGGATTTCTCGGGATGGAACTGACAACCCCACACGTTACCGTGGCGCACGATGCACGGGAAGCTCCGCGTATAGTGCGTGCGCGCCAGCACATCGGCGGCATCGGCATCGTCGGTCACCGCGTAGCTGTGGGTGAAGTACATGTTGGCGCCCTCGGCAAAACCGGCGAGCAACGGATCGGCCGCACCAGAGGGCGTCATGTGCACCTGATCCCATCCCACGTGCGGCACCTTCAGACGGCTCGACTCCAGGCGCGTGCACGAACCGTGCATAATGCCCAGGCCATCGACCCAAGGGCCGTCGGCATGGTCGGGGGCGTTGCCGTCGGCGACCGCGCCCTCGTCCGCAGGCACACCCTCGTTGCCGCGCTCAAAGAATAGTTGAAGGCCCAGGCAGATGCCGAGCAGCGGAGTTCCGGCGGCAACGGCGTCGAGCACCGCGTCCGCCTCGCCGCTCTGGCGCATAAAGGCGATCGCGTCATAGAACGCGCCCACGCCCGGGATGACCAGGCCGTCAGCGTTGCGGATCTGCTCCGGATCGTCCGACGTGCAGGCAGCGGCACCGGCGCGCGCAAGCCCGCGCACGACGCTCGACAAGTTGCCCTTGTGGTAGTCGACCACCACGATCTTCGGTTCGCCCACGCGACCCCTCCCTTTTCCCATTCAAAACCTGCCAAAAAGGGACAGGTTTATTTTGGTCGGTTAAACGTTCACCCACCACATGAGACAGCATTTCCGCAGATAAAACCTGCCAAAATAAACCTGTCCCTTTTTGGCAGGTTACAGCGAGCCCTTGGTGCTGGGGATGCCCTGCACGCGGGGATCGAGCTCGCAGGCGCGGCGCATCGTGCGGCCCACGGCCTTAAAGGCGGCTTCGATAATGTGGTGCGAGTTGCCGCCCGCCAGCTCGCGCACGTGCAGCGTGAGCTTGGCGTCACGCGCGAAGGCATAGAAGAACTCGACGGCTAGCTCAGTATCGAAGCTACCCACGCGCTCGGTCGGCACGGGCAGCTCGCAATAGGCCTGGCCACGACCCGAAATGTCCACGGCGGCCATCACGAGCGTCTCGTCCATGGCGATCGCCGCATCGGCAAAGCGCGTAATACCCGCTTTGTCGCCCAGCGCCCGGCAAAACGCCTCGCCCAACACAATGCCCGTGTCCTCGACGGTGTGATGCGCGTCGACCTCAACGTCGCCTACCGCATGTACCGTCAAATCGAACAGGCCATGGCGGCCAAAGGCGTTGAGCATGTGGTCGAAAAACGGCACGCCGGTCGAGATATCGCACGTACCGGTTCCATCCAGGTCGAGTTTGACGACAATGTCGGTCTCCCCCGTCTTGCGGGTCACCTCGGCATAACGGCCCATCTAGATCTCCTCCTTCACCAGCACGGCAAACGCAGCCAGTACCTCATCGTTTTCCTGCGGCGTGCCCACGGTAATGCGCAGACAGTCCGCAAGCCCCGGCGCATAGCTAAAGTCGCGCACCAAAATCGAATACTCGTCGCGTAGGCGCTCGCGCACGCGCGTGGCATGCGGCGTACGCACGAGCACAAAGTTCGCCGCGCTCGGCCATGCCTCCACGGGCAGGCCCTCGGTAGCCATCGCGCGCAGGGCGCACAGCTCGCGCTCGCGCTCGGATGCGACCTGCGCCACCACAGGTGCGTAGGCATCACGGGCACGCACGCAGGCAAGCGCGGCGGCCTGGCTCAGCACGTTAACCGAGTAGATCTGGCGAATCGCCGCAAACACATCGATGACCTCAGGCGCCGCGATCACATAGCCCAGACGCGTGCCGGCGGCGCCGAACGCCTTGGACAGCGTATGCAGAATCGCCAGGTTGGGATGCTCGGCGATAAGCCCCTGCGCCGTGGTGGCCGCGCCAAACGAATCGTCGGCAAACTCCACGTAGGCCTCGTCGACCATCACCATGCCAGGGCAGGCATCGCACAGAGCCGCAACAAAGTCGAGCGGCGCCACGTCACCCGTGGGATTGTTGGGCGAGGTCACGATCGCCAGATTGCACTCGGGAGCCGCTGCAAGCACCGCCGCCTGGTCGAGCTCAAAGGTCGCCGGGTCGCGCCACACGTCGCGCACCTCGGTCTGGCACAGCGACGCAAAGAACGCATACTCGCTAAAGCACGGCGGGCAGTTGAGCAGGGTCCGCCCCGCGCCGCCAAACGCCAGCAAGTAGTTATAGAGCAGCTCGTCACCGCCGTTGCCCACGCAGATATTCTCGCGCGTCACGCCATGCCAAGCAGCAAGCTCATCGCGCAGGTCGTTGGACATGGGGTCGGGATAACGGTTGAGCGGCGTGGCAGCCAGGGCTGCATCAATCGCCTCGCGCACGCCGGCCGGCACGGGATAGGTGTTCTCGTTGGCCGAAAGGTTGATGCGCGTGGGCGTGAAGTTGGGATCATAGGGCTCAATGCCGGCCAGGTAGGGCTGGACGAGCTCCTTCATGCGCGGCATCAGCTCGGCCATATTAGGCCTCCTCGCCGGTCGCGCCAACGCCATCCGCGCCCGCAGCCGCCAGGTCAACGCCCTCGGCAACCGTCGCCACGGCGTCACCCGGCCAAGCGACCTTGGTCAGGTCGGCCGCGGCCAGAGACTCGGCACTCACGGCATCCTCGCCCTGTTCCAGCACACGGCGACGCAGAGCGGCGGATAGCGCGTGCGCCCACAGGCCCTCGGCCTCGGCCAGACGCTGTGTGGCGGGAGCGTCGGAGAGCAGGCCCTCGGGTGTATAGCAAATGACGCTCGAGCGCTTAACGAACTCTTCGACCGAAAGCGGGTTGGAGAACATGGCCGTGCCGCCAGTCGGCAGCGTGTGGTTGGGACCGGCAACGTAATCGCCGAGCGGCTCGGAGCTCCAAGCGCCCACAAAGATGGCGCCGGCGTTGCGAATGCCGCCGAGCAGGCCCATCGCATCCTTGCAGTGCAGCTCAAGGTGCTCAGGCGCCACGGTGTTCACGGCCTCGACGGCGGCAGCCATGTCGGCGGCCACCACGATGGTGCCTTCGTTGTCGAGCGAGGCGCGCGTGATCTCGGCACGCGGCGACTGCGCCACCAGAATGTCGATACCAGCCTCGACCTCGCGCGCAAACTGCTCGTCGCAAGTCACCAGATAGCAGGCTGCCAGCGGATCGTGCTCGGCCTGGGCCATCAGGTCTGCCGCGACCACCATGGGCTTGGCCGTGGCATCGGCCAGTACGCAGACCTCGGAGGGGCCAGCGACCATGTCGATTCCCACGTCGCCCGAGACAATCTGCTTGGCCGCAGCGACAAAGGCGTTGCCCGGACCGGTGATTTTATCGACACGCGGAATGGTCTCGGTACCGTACGCCAGCGCGGCCACGGCCTGAGCGCCGCCCACCATATAGATTTCGTCCACGCCGCCGAGCTTTGCCGCGGCAAGCGTGTGGGGGCTGATCAGGCCGTCTTTTTGCGGCGGGGTCACCATAACCACGCGCTTGACGCCGGCAACCTTGGCGGGAATGGCATTCATGAGCACCGTGGAGGGATACTGCGCGCGACCGCCCGGCACATAGATGCCAGCCGCCGCGAGCGGGGTCACCTTAACGCCGAGTATCGTGCCGTCCGGGCGCGTGGTAAACCAGCTCTGCTCGACCTCGCGCTGGTGGAATTCGCGAATCTGACGCGCGGCCTTTTCGAGCGCCGCGACAAAGGCGGGATCGAGGCCTTCGAGCGCGGCATCGATCTGCTCTTGCGGCAGACGGAAGCTCTGCAGCTCAACGCCGTCAAAACGCTGACAGTAATCGCGCACCGCGGCATCCCCGTTGGCACGCACGTTGGCCACGATATCGCGGGCGGCGTCGATGATGTTTTGCGGCAGCACGCCCTTGCGGTTGAGCTGGTTGGTAACGAGGCGCTCACCGGGAGCAAGCTTGATGGTCTTCATATCGGTATCCCCTATCGGTCGAGGTTGTGTTCGAAAAACGAGAGGCCGGGCGGCGGCGCCAATCGGCCCGCAGCCCGTACGTTGGGGCGCCCGTGCGCGCTCGCGCTATTGTGCCGAGCCCGCGACGGGCTCAAAATGCTTGTCCTTAACGGCCGCGGCCAAGCGATCTGCCAGATTGCGTACGCGCGGATCCAGGCGCGCAGCACCCGGATTGACAAAGAAGCGGGCCGTGCAGTCCATGATGCGCCCGGTGATGACCAGGTCGTTGTCGCGCAGCGTGGCACCCGTGGCGGTAATGTCCACGATGCGATCGGTCATGCCGACGATGGGGCCCAACTCGATGTTGCCGTGCAGCGAAACTATGTCGGCGTTCACGCCTCGCTCGGCATACCAGGCACTCGCGATGCGCGGATACTTGGTTGCCACGCGAAGCGACCCGCGGCGAGCATAGTTGCGCTCGGCCTGACCGGCGCGCCATGCGGGCTCCGCCTCGATAAAGGTGCACAGGCCATAGCCCAGGTCGACCAGCTGCAGCAGGTTGAGGTCTGCCTCGATAAGCGAATCCCAACCGCAGATGCCGCAATCGGCACCGCCACAGCCCACAAAAGCAGGCGCGTCGCTGGGGCGCACGATGACAAACTCGATATCGCCGACCGCGCCCTCGCCGACACGCGTGTCGCGGCCGCGCACGATCAGGTGACGGCCGGGGTCACGCAGCTCGGAGACGTCCAGGCCCGCGGTCTCGAGCACGTCGAGCGTGTCGGCCTTAAGCGAGCCCTTGGGCACGGCGATACGCAGCGGCCCCTCGGCGCCACGGCCCACGGCGTGGTCGCCATCGGAAGCGGCGTCCTCGGCCGAGGTGCGCACGGCCTCCAGACGCTCGAGCGAAAAGGCGAAGCCCGCCGCCGGCACCTCGATACCGTCGCCAAACGCACCGGTAAAGATGGAGTCGTAGCGTCCGCCCGAACCGACCGGATCGGGCAGGCCGCCGGCATAGGCCTTAAAGACCAGACCCGTGTAGTAATCAAAAGAATTCATGATGGAGAAGTCGAAGGACAGCACCTGGGCGTCCTCGGGAGCCAGGCCCTCGACCAGGGCACGCAGCTCGCGCGTCAGCGGCGCGACGATGCCGGCAGCCTCCAGCAGCGCATCCACGCGGTCGAGCACCTCGGCACCACCGTGCAGGCGCGGCAGCTCGCTAATGGCGGCCTTGACGGCATCGGACTCGGCGCTGGCAGCCACGCGGGCATCGAGGCCCACAAAGTCGTTGGCATGCACGCAGCGCAGGGCCTCGGCAGCCAGCTCACGATCCTCGCATACCGCGAGCAATTCCTTAAAAGGACGCACGCTGCCTGCGATAATGCGCGCATCGGGAAGTGCCAGCTCGCGCACGGCCTCGGCGACCAGCGAGACAATCTCGACATCGCCCGAGGTATCGCCCGCGCCGATAAGCTCAAAGCCCAACTGCGTAAACTGGCGCGAACCACCGGCATTGCGCTGACACTCGCGAACCACCGGCGCCTCGTAACGTAAGCGCAGAGGCAAGTCGGCAGCGCGCATACGGGTCGAAACCAAGCGCACGATCGGCAGCGTGTTGTCGGGACGGACCACCAGCAGGCGGCCATCATCGTCAAAGAGCTTAAACGGCGTGTCCGCAATGCGGCCGCCTTCCTCGAGCGAGCCCTTGTCCTCGAGCAGCGGCGTCTCGACCGGCAGGTAATGATGCTCCCTAAAGCAGCCCTTCACCGTACATGTGATCTCCTCGCGCGCCTGAGCCTCCTCGGGCAATATGTCCCGGAATCCCCACGGTGTGGCCGTCATCTGGTGAGCCTCCTCATGCTGTGTTTCATATAGAGCAGAAGACCGGCATAGCTCCGCCGGTCTTCTGGGTACTTTAGCATACTAGAGTGTTTGCGGGGAGAATCGTCCTCCTCGGCTCATAGCGTATTCATTTGGAAACATAGGGGAAAGCGCGTCCCGCCCGCCAGCCAAAAACTGGGATGCGGTTTCCGGTTGAGGTCCTCAGCGGAAAGTGTGTCCCATTCTGAGCGCCTGTTCTGGGACGTGCTTTCCGCCAGAAGCCTCAAGCGGAAAGCACGTCCCGTTTCTCAAAAAGCGTCAAACGCCAACTCGGCGCCCTGTCCCACTTAGGCGCCAATCGCGCGTCGGTACTCCGCCATAACCTGAGCGTCGGCTGCCGCGGGATTGGCGAAATAGCGCCAATCATAGGTCTCGGCCGAAACAACTCCGCGATAGCCGCGCGCCACCAGCCTATCCAGGTCGGCGCGCATATCGCGGTCGCCGTCACCCCAGGCAAGATGCGTCGTGCCATCTGCCGCAACATCGACAAAATGCACGTGGGCGACATCATCGCCAAGCAGATCAAAATAATCGTCGATGGTATCCCCCGCCACCGCCATAGCGCCCAAATCCAGACACGCCTTAAGTGCCGGATGATCAACTGCCTCGATCATGCGCTTCGTATCGGCCGCCGAGTTCACGATCATCGACTCAACCGGCTGTAGGGCCTCGAGCACCAGTCGCACGCCGCGCTCTCCCGCATGCTCGGCAATCACACGCAGCATCGAGGCGCTGCGACCCCACGCGTCCTCGATCGGCTCGTTCAAAAATGCCCAGCCGCTCGAGACCATGACCTGCTCGGCTCCAAGTTCCGCCGCGATATCCACAACGTTCTTAAAGTACGCGAGCGTGCGAGTGCGCGCCTCATTCCCGCGCGCCGCGATATTCCACGGCTTGGGATTGTTCTGTTCGGGACAAAGCCCCACAATCCGAACCCCATACCGCTGTGATAGCTCCCGCACCTGCTCGAGCGAATCGTATCCATGGCAATCGACATACAGATGCATCGCCCCGGTCCAAAGCTCGCAACACGTGTAGCCCGAAGCCGACGCCGAAGAAAAGAACTCCTCAAGGTCAAAATAACGATGGCTGATATTCATGACGGCAAGCTGGGGATAGCTCATAATTACTCTCCAACCCAAGCGAGGCCCCGTTCCATATAGGAGCGAGGCCCGATTACACAAACGTTATTTGCTCTTAGTAGTCGAACTGGTGATAGTAGCGACGGTAGTTGAGGTTGTGCTTGGTGACCGTCTCGTAGTAAGCGGCAAGGCGATCGGTGATCAGCGAGGAAAGGATCCACGGAGACACGATGACGCGGAACTCGTCGTCAAGGCCGGGGATCGCGAACTCGGCGGTGTCGA
>DXZR01000031.1 GCA_019419555.1 Collinsella sp. | reverse complement strand
CGTAGCGGGTGGTTTAAAGCTGGCCGCTGCGCGGCCAGCGGACTAAAGTCTTGAAGAAGAGAGGGGGCACCCGTCGCAAAAGCTCGGGTGCCCCCTCACGCAATGTCATTTGCAATCCACCAGCACGTGGCTCGGACAGCTGCTAGCGCAACCTTTACGCAGCGAGGCGCTTGAGCACGTCGATGAGCAGCTCGTAGAAGCGCTCGGCAGAAGCGAGCTCCATGCTCTCGTCCGGGGTATGGACATCGGAGAGCGTCGGGCCCACGGCGATGGCGTCCAGGCCGTGCAGGGCCTCGGCAAACAGGCCGCACTCAAGGCCGGCGTGAATGGACTCGATTCGTAGCTCGGAGCCAAAGAGCTCGCGATAGCTCTCGACAAAGATGTCGCGGACCGGCGAA
This sequence comes from Collinsella sp., assembly GCA_019419555.1. Taxonomy (GTDB): domain Bacteria; phylum Actinomycetota; class Coriobacteriia; order Coriobacteriales; family Coriobacteriaceae; genus Collinsella. The sequence goes on along the minus strand of DXZR01000031.1, from coordinate 25,276 downwards.
TGCTCGGCATAGCTCCAGCCGGGATACTCGAACTCAAACTTGGCGTCGAATCCCAGGACATCGGCCAGCGTCTGCAGGCGGTCCTTGAACTCGTTCTGCAGCGAGGTGATCGAGGAGCGCGGGGACAGCATGATCTTGACCTGGTCGTCAGAGGTGGCAACCACGCCGATGTTGGAGGAAACCTCGACGGAGCCGTCGGTGGCGACGTTGCGGCGGATCACACCGTTGGGGGCAAGACGCAGAGCGCGAATAAGGGCAAGTGCGGACTTCTCGTCCATGGCCTCGACCTCAGTGTTGTCGGCAATCTCAACCGTGCAGGTAAAGCCGGGGTCGAAAACCTCGAGCTCGGCAGTAACGTCGGCGATGATGCCCTTTGCGATCTGGGCCGCGGCCTCGGCTGCAGCGTGGTCGGCGTAGACCAGAACAGCCTTGCACTCACGGTTGATGGCGTTGTCCTTGGTGCCGCCGTTAAAGCTAACGATGGCGGGCTCGCCGGCGACCATCAGGCGGTCGATGATGCGGGCCATGATGAGGTTGCCGTTGCCGCGCTCCAGGTTGATATCGCTGCCGGAGTGGCCGCCCAGCAGGCCGGAGATGTCGAGCGTGAGGGTGCTACCGGTCTTGTGCTCGCGCGTGATCGGGCAGGTGTAGGTAACGACGACACCGCCGGCGCAGCTGACGGTAGCAACGCCCTCTTCCTCGGAGTCAAGGTTAATCATGGTGCGGGCGCTAATCTGGGACTTGTCGAGCGTCTCGGCGCCGACCAGGCCAGTCTCCTCGTCGGTGGTGAATACGCACTCGAGGGCGGGGTGAACGATCGAATCGTCATCGAGAACAGTGAGCATCAGAGCGACGGCAATACCGTTGTCGGCGCCCAGAGTGGTGCCGTTAGCGGTGAGGACGCCGTCCTTGACGACCAGGTCGATACCGTCAGTCGTAAAGTCGTGCTCAACGGAGCCCAGCTTGTCGCACACCATGTCGATGTGGCCCTGCAGCATCACAGTCGGGGCATTCTCGGCGCCGGCAGATGCGGGCTTGCGAATGATAACGTTGTAGACCTCATCCTGATACACATCGAGACCGCGCTCCTTGGCAAACGCGACCAGGAAATCGCTGATGCCCTTCTCGTTGCCAGACCCACGGGGGATCGCGCTGACCTCCTCAAAGAAATGGAACAGCTGGGCGGGCTCGCAGCCGGTAATCTTGTAGTCCATGGTGCCTCCTTGGCGCAACTGGTTAGACAGTAAGACATGCGACTTGTATATTCCCAGACTTTGCGTGCATAAACCAGTCGAAAACGCCGAGCGCTCTCGCATCATCGGCTAACGGTGGACCGCATAGCGTAACGGTCACAACTTCGCAGCTCTACAAATCGAGGCGCCCTTGCCAGAGCGCCTCGATTGCGCGTATCAAATTGTCGCCACGCCCTACAGCGCGCCGGAACCGGCTTGCATCATGCCGCCGGGGCCCGAGGTCACGCCGCCGCTCACGGGCGCGGCGTTGCCGGTGTGCGGTGCCGCCGGGGCGGTATCGCCGCCGAGCGTGCCCGCCGGACGCGGTGCCGGGATCTCGCCCGTGCCGTGGCTAAAGACAAACTTGCCATCGGCCACGTCGCACAGGACGGTATCGCCCTCGCCCCACTCGCCGGCCAGAAGCTCCTCGGACAGCGGGTCCTCGATAAGCTTTTGAATAGCACGGCGCAGCGGACGCGCACCGTTGGTGAGGTCGGTGCCCTCGGCCACGATCTTGTCATAGGCCGCATCGGTGAGCTTGATGTTCATGCCGTTGGCAATCAAACGCTGACGCAGGTCGTCCACCAGCAGGTGCGCGATCTTGGTGAGATTCTCGCCCGAGAGCTTCTGGAACACCACGATGTCGTCGATACGGTTGAGCAGCTCGGGGCGGAACAGGCGCTTGAGCTCGCCCATCGCGCGACCACGGATCTCACTCGACGTGAGACCCTGCTCACCGGTGGTGCCAAAACCGACGCTCGCATCCTGCGCAATCTCGCGAGCGCCCACGTTGGACGTCATGATGATCACGGTGTTGCGGAAGTCGACCGTCTTGCCCTGGCTATCGGTCAGGCGGCCCTCCTCCAGCACCTGCAGCAAGATGTTGAAGATATCGGGGTGCGCCTTCTCGATCTCGTCGAACAGCACGACCGAGTACGGGTGACGACGAACGGCCTTGGTGAGCTGGCCGCCCTCGTCGTGACCGACGTAACCCGGAGGGCTACCGATGAGCTTGGAGACCTCGAACTCACTGCCAAACTCCGACATATCGAAGCTGATGAGCGCGTCCTTGCTGCCAAAGAGATACTCGGCGAGCGTCTTGGCGAGCTCGGTTTTGCCCGTGCCGGTGGGGCCCAGGAAGATAAAGCTGCCGCCGGGGCGACGCGGGTCCTTGAGCGGCGAGCGGCTGCGGCGCACGGCCTTGGCGACGGCCTCGACTGCCTCGTCCTGACCGATGATGCGCGTCTTGAGCACGCTTTCGGCCTGCAGCAGGCGGCGGCTCTCGCTCTCGGTGAGCGAGGACACCGGCACGCCCGAGGTCACGGACACGATGTCGGCAATCTGGGAGACATCGATGGTGAGCGGGCTGGCGTCGAGCTCGGCCGTCCAGGCAGCCTTGGCCTCGGCGAGCTCAATCTCGGCAGCCTTTTGCTGCTCGGTGATCTCGGCGGCCTTGTTCATGTCGTCGCTCTCGGTGGCCTCCTGCGCGGCGGCCTTAAGCTCCTCCACGCGATGCTCGGCCTCGCGCACCGGCTCGGGCGCGCGGTTGGCGGCGATGCGGGCGCGGGCGCCGGCCTCGTCAATGAGGTCGATGGCCTTATCGGGCAGGAAGCGATCCTGGATGTAGCGGTCGGAGAGGTTCGCGGCGGCCTCGATAGCACCCTGCGTATAGCGCACATGGTGGTGCTCCTCGTAGCGCGGCTTGAGCGCGGTCAGGATCTTGACCGTGTCCTCGACGCTCGGCTCCTCGACATCGATGGTCTGGAAGCGGCGCTCGAAGGCCGGGTCCTTGGTGAGGTACTTGCGGAATTCCTCGGCCGTGGTGGCGCCGATAATCTGGAAGGCACCGCGCGCGAGCACGGGCTTGAGCATGGAGCTCGCGTCGATGGAGCCCTCGGCAGAGCCGGCACCGATGATGGTGTGCATCTCGTCAATAAACAGGATGACGTCGTCAGCTTCGGTGGCCTCCTGGATCACGTTCTTGAGGCGCTCCTCAAACTCACCGCGATACTTGGCGCCCGCAACGAGGCCCGGCAGGTCGAGCGTCCAGATGTTCTGGTTCATAAGGTTCTCGGGCACGTTGCCAGCTGCAATCTGCTGAGCCAGACCCTCGACGATGGCCGTCTTGCCCACGCCGGGGTCGCCCAAGATAAGCGGATTGTTCTTGGTGCGACGCGAAAGGATCTCCATCATACGCTGGACTTCCTTTTCGCGACCAATTACAGGGTCGAGCTCGCCGTCGCGCGCCTTCTGCGTAAGGTTGGTGGCGAACTGCTTAAGCGTATCGGTGCCGCTCCCCTTTTGCTGCGACGCGTCCGAGCCGCTAAAGAACGGCAGGCCCGCACCGGGACGCCCGGCACCGGCGCCGGCGAGCGGACGCTTCTTGTCCTGGTCCTTGGCGGTAAGTTTCTCGATAGCCTTTTTGATGGAGGCGGACGACACACCCAGGCGCATGAGGATGTCCATGGCCATGCCGTTACCCTCTTCGACGATGCCAATCAGCAAGTGCTCGGTCGACACGTAGGTCTGGTTGTTCTCACGTGCCACGCGGAAGGAGCGCTCCATCACGCTAATGACGAGCGGCGTAAAGGCAAGCTTGGCAGCCTCGGTCTCCTCGCTGGGCTCGGGAACCGTGGTCTGGACCTCCTTGAGGGTGTCCATGATGTCGTCGTAGGAGATATCAAGCGAGCGCAGCGCCTCGGCAGCGATGCCCTCGTCCTCCTTGGCGAGTGCGAGCAGCAGGTGCTCGGTGCCCACCTTATTTGAGTGCAGATCGAGCGCCTCCTGTTTGGCCATCGACATGACCTTGCGCGCTCGATCGGTAAATCTATCTAACATGCTCGTTTCCTTACATGAGTTCATCGAAATCAAAACGCCCGCCCGTCGGCGGCGCTTTTGTCTCTTTACCCACAGGTTGTCTATGTTAACAGCTGGAGGAATATCTATAAACCCGGCTCACATGAATGCAGGTTATGACCGCATCGCGGGACTCACCGCGCGATGCGCGACAGGCGCCCCGCAAGAGAAACCCTAGGCGTCTTTCACCACGTCGGGACTCGTCGCACGCGATGCGCGATAGGCATCGGCCTCCTTGGAGACGCGTTCGAGCAGCTCGGATGTATCGACGCCCTCGACTTGCGCGACCGTTTCCACCGTCTGCATGGCGACCGCCCTCAGGTACGCGCACGCGCTGTCCCCCGGCTGCTCGAGGTCTATCTCCTCGCCGCCCTCCCGGGCAAAGCCGACCGCCATCACAAAGCCCATGATGCCCGAGACCAGAAAGCCCACCGCAAAGCTCGAATCTGCCTTGAGCTCTTCTCCGTCGGGGTGGACGATCTCTCTCACGCGGTCGATGATGATCGTATGGATGCCCTGCACGACCTGCTCGGCGGCACCCGCCCTCATGGTGATGACGATGCGCCGCAGCAGGCAGCGGACGTCGCGCCGGTCGAACGCCGAAAGGTCGCCCTCGCTCGAAAAATGCCAGAGGGCATCGGTGATGAGCTCGTTATCCTGCAGCAGCTGGGCTATGGCGATGGCGACGAGTTCATCGAAATCGTGAAAATAGTAGTAAAACGTTCCGCGATTGCACTGGGCGGCGCGGGTCACCTCGCCAACCGACAGCTCGAAGATGCTGTTGTTCTCGATGAGCTCCCAAAACGCCTCGATGATACGGGTGCGTGCATCGGGCGCATCGGCGTCCTTACGCGGTCTCGCCATGCGCCTCACCGCACCCCTGCGCCTTGGCGTTCATGATGAGCATCTGAAGACGGTTCTCCACGTTGGCGAAGCTCACGTCGGGATCGTAGTCGAGCGGCAGGAACTGCGCCGTGGGATACTGCTCCTTGAGCGCATGGATGAGCCCGCGCCCCACGACATGGTTGGGCAGACACCCGAACGGCTGCAGGATCACGAAGTTGCGGCAGCCGCGCTTGGCGTGCTCGAGAATCTCCGCCGGAATCAGCACGCCCTCGCCCGCATCGAACGTATGGTGCAGGATCTTATCGCTCGCGCGCACGAGCTCGGGCATGCGCGTCGGCGGCTCGTAGAGCGGGCTCGCCGCGCCCAGGCGGTCGCAACGGTCGTGCGCGAGCTCGAACAGGTTGTCCGCCGTGGCGTACCAGGCCTTTTCGGGCAGCGACAGGTCGACGTGGAACTCGCGCGACTGCGCATGCTTGTAGAAATAGGTCTTGCGGATCACGTCGGTCATGCGCGCCTCGATGACCTCGAGCCCGTTGTCCTCGAGGTAGCGCTCGATCTCGTGGTTGGCGCCGAGATGGAAATTGAGCAGGTACTCGCCCACGATGAGAACGGTCGGATGCGGGTTCGAGCGGTCGTACGGAACGGCGTCCATGATCGCAAGCGCGCGTTTGAAGCCCGTCGCCTGGCCTCTCAGCCCGGAGCGCTCCATGCCCTCGATAACCTCATCGAGCGCGCGGTCGAACGCAGCGTCCGCCGCGCCCTTCTCGAGCTCGTAGGGACGGATGCGCCTAAGCATGGCCTCGAGGGCATCGATCATGGGAAGACCGTAGGCGATCTGGATGCTCGGGCCAAGGCCGAGCTTGAAGCCCGGATGCGCATTGTGGGCATCGACGTCGTCGTTGGTGAGCACCGGGACATAGTCGTATCCCGCGTCGTCGAGCGCGCGGCGCAGCAGGGGCATGTAGTGCGTCAGGCGGCAGTCGCCGATATACTTGCCAGTCACCACGGCGACGTCGTGCGGGTCGTACTTACCGCTCTTGAGTGCCGCGAGCGCCTCGCCGATCACGATTTGCGCGGGGAAGCAGATGTCGTTGTGCACATAGCGTTTGCCCAGGCGGATGGCATCCTCGCGCCCGATATCAAGGGCCTCGGCGCGCACGCCCTGATTGCGCATCGCCGCGGTCATGAGCCTGCAGAACGCATGGGAGGTGTTGGGGACCAGCGCGATCTTGTCGTGCCGGTCGCGCTTGGTGTACTTGACCTTATACGGGTCGTCGAGCGGATGGACCGCGTGCACCCGGGCGCCCTCGGCACGCTCCTCCGCGCGACGACGGTTGACCGACTCGATAAACGAACGCACGCGAATGCCCATGGGACCGGCGACGTCGCTCTCATCGAGCTTGATCATCATCGGAACCTTGGAGCCCATCTCGCCCATCATGCGCGCGATCTCGTCGGTGAGATACGCATCGTGGCCGCAGCCGAAGCTGCCCATCTGCACGAGCTCGAGCTCGGGCGTCGATGCGACGATGACCGCGCACGACAGCATGCGCGCATGGTAGTTGTTCACGATGTCGATGCGGCTGTTGGAAAGATCGACGTTGCAGACCCCCGGCACCGCATCGGGCGTCAGCACGGGGATGCCGCGCTCAGAGAAGAGCTTGGGCAGCCCGTGGTTGACCAGCGGGTCGTTGTGGTACGGGCGCGAAGCGATCACCACCGCGTAGCCGCCGTCCTCGTGCACGTTCTCGAGCACCTGCCTGCCGCGCAGCTGCAGCTGGTTCTCAAACGTCTCCTGCGCGCGGTCCGCCTGCTCGGTCGCCTTGGCAACCAGGTCGGCATCGATATCGAAGGTCTCCTTGCACCACGCCTTGAGCTGGCGGTTTCGGTCGCCCTCGTCGTACCAGTGGAACAGCGGCGTATCGAACGGAACGCCGAAACGCTCCTCCGGGTTATCGGAATTGCGCATCACGTAGGGGTATCCCTTTACGACGGCGCACATCCACTCGCTGGTAGAGGCGGTGTTTTCGGTGGGCACCGTCGTGATGATGGGCATGAAGATGCGGTCGACGCCGGCGTCGACGAGATTGCGGATGTGCCCGTGGACGAGCTTGGCCGGGAAGCACACGGTGTCGGATGTGACGTGCGCCAGACCGCGCTCGTACATCGCCTTGGTGCTGTGTCCCGAGACGCGCACCTTAAAGCCGAGCGTGCTGAAGAACGTCGACCAGAACGGCATGGTGTCCCAGAACTCGAGCACACGGGGAATGCCGATCGTGACATCGCGCCCCCCGCTGACGGGAACCGTGGGGTACGACTCGAACAGCAGCTTCTCGCGGTCGACAAAGAGATTGGGGGCAGCCGCGGTCCGGTCGCGCCCCGTGCCGGGTGCCTGTGCCTCGCAAGCACCCTGCGGACGCAGCTCCTCCGCCGCGGGAACCTCGCGCACGAGCTCATCCCATGAGATGGCGCCGCCGCGCGGGCAGCGATTGCCCGTGACGTAAAGCGAGCCGACGCCAAATGCCACGACCGCGCGCTGGCAGCGGTTGTTGCACCGACGGCAGGTAACGCCGCCGAACTCGCGATGCTCGAAGCGCTCCACGGCATCGAGCCCGATAAACGACGTGTCGGCGTCGCCCTTGCGGCATTCCTCGCGCGCGAGCAGGGCGATACCGATAGCGCCCATCAGCCCCGGGTGGGGCGCACGCGTGACGGGTTTGCCCAGATACTGCTCGAATGCGCGCAGCACCGCGTCGTTTCGGAACGTGCCGCCCTGGACGACGGCTTTGTCGCCCAGACGGTTGAGATTTGAAACGCGAATGACCTTGGTGAACACGTTCTCGATAATCGAACGGCAGAGACCGGCCATGATGTCGCCCGGACCCTTACCGCGCCGCTGCTCGGAAACGACGCTGCTGTTCATGAACACCGTGCAGCGACTGCCGAGAACGGCGGGGGCTTTGGACGAAAATGCCTCGGTCGCGATATCCTCAACGGCTATTCCGAGGTTTTTGGCAAAACCCTCGAGGAACGAGCCGCAGCCCGCAGAGCACGCCTCGTTGACGACGATATCGGTCAGCACGCCGTGGTTGAGCCAGATGGCCTTCATATCCTGTCCGCCGATGTCGAGCACGAAGGTCGCATCGGAAACGCATGCGCACGCGGCGCGGGCGTGCGCGACCGTCTCGACCGTATGGTAGTCGGCGTGGAACGCGCGCGCGAAAAGCTCCTCGCCGTATCCCGTGGTGCCCACGGCATCGATCGCAAGCGTGACTCCCGCTGTCTCCCAGCGGTTCTTCAAGCTGACAAGACCCTGTTGGGCGACGTCGAGCGGTCTGCCGTTATTAGACGCGTAGAACGAATCGACAAGCTCACCCGCCTCATCGACCAGGGCGAACTTGGTCGTCGTGCTCCCCGAATCGATACCGAGCGCCACACGCACCGTCTCTCCGGGCGCATACGCATCCGGACCCTTTGCCGGCGTCTCTTTGCCATGGCGTGCCGTAAAATCCGCCTGCTCGGCAGGTGTGGCAAAAAAGGGCTGGGCAAGACGTCCCTCCCCGCTTGCGGGCGCGACCGTCTCGAGCTTATCCAGCCGGACAAAAGCGTCGGGAAGGTCGATCGGTTGGGACGATGCGAACATGTCGGTCAGCGACAGGGCGGCACCGCGCGCGACCATGATCTGCGGATCGCGCGGGACGATAACCTGATCGTCCGATAGATTCAGTTGCTCCCGGAACACGCGGACCAGTGTGGGGTTGTAGGCGAGCGTACCGCCCTCGAAGATTACCGGCGGCTCGATGTCGATACCCTGGGCCAGACCGCCGATCGTTTGGCGGGCGACCGCGTGAAGCGCCGAAAGCGCCAGGTCGGTGGTAGGAATGCCCTCGTTGAGCAGCGGCTGGATATCGGTCTTTGCGTACACGCCGCAGCGGCCCGAGACCTCGTGGACGGTCGTTCCCCGGCTTGCGAGCTGCTCGAACTCGCCCGATTCGGTGCCGACCCCCATGAGCTTTGCCATCTCGTCGATAAATGCACCGGTACCGCCTGCGCACGAGCCGTTCATGCGCATGTCGGCAACCTCGATGTCTCCCTTATCGTTGGTGCGGAAGAAGATCATCTTGGCGTCTTGGCCGCCCAGCTCGATGGCGCAGCGCGTCTGCGGATAGAACCTGCTGATCGCGAGCGCGTTGGCGACCACCTCCTGAACGTACGAGGCGCCCAGCGCGGTCGCGATATCGCGCGCACCCGAGCCGGTCACCGCAACGCGCAGCGACTCATGGGGAAAGCGCTCGGCGAGCTCGCCGAGCATGGCGCGCACGCTCGCCGTCTGACACGCCCCGTGGCGGCGATATCCCCACCACGCCTCGGTCATATCCTCGTGCATCGCGTAAACTTTGGTCGTCGTCGACCCTACGTCCAGTCCTACTAGCAACGCCATAATGCTCCGTCTCTCGCATTTTTCCTGCTAGAGATATACCACTCTACGTAATACAACAGACTGTTGTATTTAAACTCCGTATAAAAAGCGGCTGCCGAAACGCTTCAGCAGCCGCCGAATGCACCAACAGATTGTTCTGCGCGCTAGCACGTCGGGCAACGGAGCAGCACGGGCCCTCCGGTCATGCGCACCGCTCACGCCCGCGATGTCGCCGAGAGAGCTACCCACGCTTAGGGCTCCAACCAAGCAAGTCGCCCGCGCTCAGCAGATCCCTAAGCGAGCTACTCGCACTCAGGAGCCATAGCCTGCTCCAAGAGCTCGGCATGCTCCTCCTCGAAAACCGTCCCCACAGGGAAGGCGCGACGGAAGACGAAGTGGGAAATCGGACCGGCTACCAAAAGGTTCCACGGCAGCGCCATCACAAAATTATGCGGGATGTTGATCATCCAGATCGCGGGCACGGAATACAGGTTCGCAAGGATGCCGCCGGGCATGTGCGTCAGACCCTCGCAGGCACCGTACAGCGACATGATGATGACCATGGGAACGACCATGCAGGAGCTGACGGCGAGCGTCATGGCAAGTGGCGAGCTCTTGCCCGGCGTGACCAAGTACTTAAAGGCGAAACCCTTGGCGAGCGGGCTGGCGACGAACCAGTCGCAGCACATGGCAAAAATGTAGGCAACGGGGAAGCCGAGCCACGCAGCGGCAACGACCTCGCCGTTGATGGCCCCGTGCTGCAGGGCAACGTTGTAGATGCTCATCCAGAGCACCATGCAAAAGCACATGATAAAGGTGAACAGCAGGCTCTCTCGTTTGTTGATAGGCATAAAGGGCAGATTCCTCTCTGTGTTGTACCGCGGCGCCACGCAACAAAAACGGGCGGGCAAGATGGAGCTGTTGGAACTTCATCTCGCCCGCCCGTGTTACGCGCGTCTGCGACTACTTATGTGGTGGAACTACCCTAACACGAACGGCGCGCGCTTCGTAAGCGTTGAGTTTGTGGAGATGCAGGGCACCAAAACCCCCGACCCCATAAGTTGCGGTGGAATACGGACTGTTTTGACCCTTTAAGCAACAATTCAGTCCCTATTTCACCGCAACTCATTTGGTGCAAAGTAACCTGTCCCCCTTGCACCAATTAGCTGGTGTGGCGCCAGCGAGGGTCGGTGAGCGTACGCGCCACACCCAGGCCAACGGGCAAAAACGCCACGATGAGCACTGCACGCACAAACCAGCCGAGCATATTGACTGTGTCGAAGGTGCACATGTAATACATCGAGCGATACAGATACAAACCCGGCACCATAATGACAATCGAAGGCACCGTGAGAGCGATACGCGGGTAGGTGAGCTTGACTTCGGCCAAGCTTGCCAGCAGACCCGATACCAGCGCGCCGATAAACGCTGCTGCCTCGGGAGGCATTCCCGTGCTGAGGCCCAGGAAGGGAATCATCGTCGGCGCATCGACAAGGGTCAGACGCAGGGTATTGGAAACGGCGCCGATCAACCCAGCTGCCGCGGCCATCTTTACCGGGCTGTTGAACATCACCGAGAAGCCGAATACGCCAACGAAGCTCATCACCACGCGCAGGAGCGTAAGGGCAAGCGGCGAAAGGCCCAGTGGGGCAAAGTCGTCCGGCGCCAGGCCAACACACTCGGCAACCATCCAACCTACGAGCGTCGCCATCACAATAATCGATACGGCATATGAAAGGCGCTCGATACCGCTTCGCATGTCGAGCTTGGCGATGTCGAGGCCTGCCGTAATGAGCGGAAAGCCGGGAATCACAAAGAGCATGGCGCCGATATAGCCTTCTTGGTGCGACATTGCCCCCGGTATGACCTGGCCAAGGCCGAGCAATGCCAGCAGATACGAAACGCAAGCGAGCGCAACGCCGGTCGTCAGCGCGCTGAACTGACCAAGGCCTTGCTTGAGAATATGGGAGCGGGCAAAGTTGCCGACACCCGCGCCCACAAACGCGCAGGCCATCTCGATAGGGCCGCCGCCGAGCAAAAAGACGAAGGCGCCGCAAGCACAGGCTGCCGCAAGGCCCTGTTGCCAGGGAGAGTAATCGGGCTTTGAGCTCTCAACGGTCCTGAGCATCTCGTGATACTCGTGTACCGTGAAGCGACGACCATAGGTCTCGATTTCCTTGAGGAAACTCTCCATCATCCAAATGCGATGGGTATTGACTCCCGTTGTGGGCAGGCTGACAACCTCGTTAAAGCAGTGGCCATCTTCGATGCAAGTGCACTCAAACGACAGAAGACTCAGGTCGACGTGAATCGTGACGCCGAGTACGGCAGCAACACGATTCATGGTATCGCGCACGCGCCAGGCACCTGTTCCGCTTGCCAGCATAAGCATGCCGGTGCGGCAGATGATGGATGACTTGTCGGTGAGTGGCGCATCGACGGCAAGCTCATCGCCTGCCGTCACGATCTGGTGCCAATCAGTTTTCATATGGAGCGCGCCGGCACGAACGCCGTGGTGCATGGGGGCTCTCGAAAGCAGCGAGTCAAGGCGCGAAGGCTGTGGGGGCTCCGTTGATTCGTCCTCAACCTCATCAGTCTCTTCATCGACCAGATCAAAGGAATCAAGCGGCGCTGGCTCGCGACGGTCGATCAGCTCCTCGTCCTCATCATCAAAGTAATTGAACTGATCGAGCATGTCCTCTTCGATTGAACGCTCGCTCGCGTCGTCCATATAGACGCTCCCTTCCTACCGACTAACCCCCATCCTAGGCAGCAACGGCTAAAGGAAACATAAAAGAGACGGCTGTCATGCGAACCATGCGCTCAATAGCCGTTGAGTAGTCATTGAGGACGTTCTTGAATGACTAGTCGTTTAAGAACGTCCCCAATGACTACATCGATGTTTTGGCAACGCCAGCGAGCGGGTCGCATTTGTGACAAGGTGACGTGAAACGAAAGGGCGCTGACCTTTTGGTCGCGCCCTTGAAGTTGAACGTCAGATTGTCCAAATGCGGCCCGCGCAGCGTCGAGCGGTTACGGCGTTTGGTAAAACGCCGTAACCCCCTAGTACATCTTTGCGCCGGCGGGGATGGAAGCGTCGAGCTGGATCAGGTTGAGACGCTCCTCGCCCTCCTCCTCGTGGATGGCACTGATGAGCATGCCGCAGCTGGGAATGCCCATCATCTTGCGCGGAGGCAGGTTGGTGATGGCGAGCAAGGTCTTGCCAACCAGGTCCTCGGGCTCGTAATAAGCGTGAATACCGGAGAGGATGGTGCGGTCGGTGCCGGTGCCGTCGTCGAGCGTAAAGTTCAGCAGCTTCTTGGACTTCTTGACGGCCTCGCATGCCTTGACCTTCACAGCGCGGAAGTCGCTCTTGGAGAAGGTATCAAAGTCGACGAACTCCTCAAACAGCGGCTCAACGGCGATCTTGGAGTAATCGAGCGTGGGCTTAAGCGACTTAACGAACGGGCTCGCGGCGTTGCCGGCCTCGGCAGCCTTGGCGGCAGCGGCACCGGACTGGAAACCCTTCTCGGGCTTCATGTGCGGGAACAGCAGCACGTCGCGGATAGAAGCCTGGTTGGTGAGCAGCATGACCACGCGGTCGATGCCGATGCCGATGCCGCCCGCAGGAGGCATACCGTACTCGAGGGCGCGCACGTAGTCCTCGTCGTACTCCATGGCCTCGTCGTCACCGCCGGCCTTCTCGGCCATCTGAGCGGCAAAGCGCTCGGCCTGGTCAACCGGGTCGTTGAGCTCAGAGAACGCGTTGGCGTACTCGTGACCGGCAATAACCAGCTCAAAGCGGTGCGTCAGGCGCGGGTCGTCCTCAAAGCGCTTGGCAAGCGGGCTGACCTCGATGGGGTAATCGCACACGAACGTGGGGTTGACGATGGTGTCCTCGCCCAGCTCATCGTAGATCTCGGCGATAATCTTGCCGGCGGTCCACTCGGGCTTAATCTCCAGGCCCTTCTCGCGCGCGGCGGCAGCAAGCTCCTCGACCGGCGTGTCGATGGTGACCTGCTTGCCGAGCACGTCGGAGACGATGTCGGTCATGGGACGGCTGGCCCACTCACCAGAAAGGTCGATGGCCTGGCCCTGGTACTCGATGACCTCGGGGTTGCCGATGGCCTTGTTAGCCGCCTTAATGACGCCCTGGGCAAGCGCCTTCATGCCCTCGAGGTCGGAGAAGGCACGGTAGGCCTCCATCGTGGTGAACTCGGGGTTGTGAGTAAGGTCCATGCCCTCGTTACGGAAGATGCGGCCGATCTCGAACACACGCTCAAAACCACCGACGATGCAGCGCTTGAGGTGCAGCTCGGTGGCAATACGCAGGTAGCACTCCTGATCGAGCGCGTTGAAGTGGGTAATGAACGGCTTGGCCGTGGCACCACCCTGGATGGTCTGCAGGATGGGGGTCTCGACCTCCATGTAGCCGTCGGACTCCATAAAGCGACGGAAGGTGGAGAGAATCTGCGAACGCTTACGGAAGGTCTCGCGAACGTCGTCGTTGGCGATCAGGTCGACATAGCGCTGGCGATAGCGGGTCTCCTTGTCGGAAAGACCGTGGAACTTCTCGGGCAGTGGACGAACGGCCTTGGAAAGCAGGGTCGCGCTCTTAGGGGCAACGGAAAGCTGGCCGCGCTGGGTGCGCACGACCACGCCGGTCACGCCCAGGATGTCGCCCAGGTCGAGGGCCTTGAGCGTATTCCAGGCAGCCTCGTCCATGTCGTTGATGCGGCAGAACAGTTGAATCTCGGCAGTCGCATCGCGCACGACGATGAACATGATCTTGCCCTGACCGCGCTTGGCGACCACACGGCCGGCGATCTTCACGACATCCTCGGTGTCCTCACCATCGGCAAGATCGGCGTACTTAGTCTCGATATCGGCGACGTAGTCCTCAAGCTCAGAGTGCTCGGGATAGGGGTTCTGGCCCGCCTCGAACAGGGCGGCGCGCTTGGCCAGGCGGGTGGCGCGCTCGTCGTTGAGCGTCGATGCCTGATCGGCGGCGTTCTGGTTCTCTGCCATAAGTTAGCTCCTCAAACTAAAACGCTCCCCAGGATTCGGTCCCAGGGAGCGAAAACATACCTTTACGCGGGACCGTGGTCTAGCGTGCGATCTTGGCGATGGTGTAGACGCGAGTCTTGCCGGAAGGCGTAACGACCTCGACGGAGTCGCCCTCGCCGTGACCAATGATGGCGTGACCGACCGGAGACTCGTTGGAAATCTTGTGCTCGAGCGAGTTGGTCTCGGTGGTACCGACGAGCGTGACTTCCATGACCTCGCCGTTGGGATCAATCAGCGAAACGGTGGAACCGATGGAAACGGTCAGGTCGCCCGTGGTGGCAGCAACCTGAGCGTTGGCGAGGATGGCCTGGATCTCGGCAATACGAGCGGCGTTCTGGGCCTGCTTGTCCTTAGCGGCGTCGTACTCGGAGTTCTCCGAAAGGTCGCCGAACGCGCGAGCTTCCTTGATGTCCTCGACGATCTCCTTGGCGTAATCGCCCTCACGCCAAGCGAGCTCCTCGACGAGCTTCTGGCGGCCCTCAGCGGTCAGTACGATCTGGCTTGCGTCCATACGGATATCTCCCCAACTATGATGTAACGATCAACTGTCAACAAAAACGAAAAAGACCGGCTAGCCTGCGGGCAAGCCGGTCAGGTGCTCACCCCAAAGGGATGGGACTACTCTGCGTCCGCGTCGCTGTCCTCTGCCTTCTTTTGCTTGGCAGCAGCGAGCTTGGCCTCGAGCTCTGCGATCTCCTTGTCCTCCTTGGACTCCTCGACCACAACGTCCTCGGCCTGCTTGGTTTCGCCCTTATCGTCGCCCTCCATACCCTCGCGGATATTCTTGACGGTAGAGCCGAGGGACTTGCCGAGCTTCGGCAGGTTCTTGGGCCCAAAGATAATCAGGACAACGACGAGAATAATGATGAGCTCAGGAGCCCTCAGTCCAAACATGTAGACCTCCACAATACAGCGAGACAAGCTCGAATGAGTATACCGCGGGTATCGCGGTATCACAACAATAGCTAAAAAAAGGGACCGCAAGAAGCGGTCCCTCCTCATGCTCTGGTCGGGTTGACTGGATTTGAACCAGCGACCCCTGCGTCCCGAACGCAGTGCTCTACCAAACTGAGCCACAACCCGTTAGCTCGACTATAGTAACAAAGATTTCCGTCGTGTGCCAGAGAAATTTTTACTTCTTTGGCGCTTCAATGCGGACCGCGTCGGAAACGAGCTCCGTTGCATAAGCCCACCAGCCGTTTTGTTGAGCGTCTGCCGCAAGATTGACTGCCGTGGCGGCGGTATCGCAGAGGGCAAACGAGCAGGCACCCGAACCGCACACATTTACGGCAATGGTACCGTCCCGTGAACGAAGCCAGTCGAGCACCGTTTGAATCCGCGGCTCCATCTGCGCGGAAATGACACCCAAGTTGTTGTGGACGAGCGCGTAGGCCGCCTCTGCGTCTCCCGAGCGAAGGGCAGATGCGATCGCTCCGGGCTTGTCCGCAGGCACCGGGGCCTCGTCAAAACGTCGATAGGCCTCAATTGTCGAAACGCTCGCCTCGCGCGGCTTAACCAGCACGACGGGCGTCACGGGCAGCGCGGGGTACTCAGTTGCCAGCACGTCTCCCCCACCTACGTAGAACGCAGGACTCGCGTGCAAAAAGAACGGGACGTCAGCACCAATGCCCCGCGCAATGTCGTCGAGCGCTGGGTCGGTGCGATCAATGCCCCAGAGCTCCGCCAAGGCGACAATGACCGCGGCCGCATCCGTCGAGGGGCCGCCCAAGCCGGCGCACAATGGAATGCGCTTCTCAATCGTCACGCAGATGTTTGCCTCGCGACCATAATGCTCGGCCATAGCAACCGCAGCCCGATACGCCGTATTCTTTTGCATGGGAAAATCTGATGCTGGAACCGTCTGGACGGTCAGCGCCTGCGCCGGCGTGACCGTCACGGTATCGGAAAGACCGACGGCCGCCATCAGGGAATCGACCCTGTGGTAGCCGCGGTCATCGCGCTCGGTATGAACCCCCAGGTAGAGGTTAATCTTTGCCGGCGCGGAAAGAGTCAGGGACCGATCGGTCACCGTTAATGCTCCTCGAGCTGATTGCCGAGCGGGGTAAAGATATGCTCGCCGCTCTCAGGGTCGAACAGCTCGACCTGACCGGTGAGGACATCGATATACTGGTAGGACTGACGCGACTTGCGGCCGCGGCGCTCGTCAACCTCGACGATAAAGACGGCCGGGTGGACGCTCTTGATGGTGCCCATGCGCTCGACGACGCGGGTACGGCCCATGTTGGCCTTAACCTTGACGCGATCGCCCACCATATCGGTCAGCTTCTCGTGGATGTCGTCGACGTGATTGACTTCCATCTCTTCCATGAACAGGGCCTCCAGAAGGTGCAATTCAAAAAGGGGATAATACCCCTAAGATAGACAAAACTCTAATACTATAGCACCCTGTTGTGGCCATACGCAAGTAGCTAAAAAAGCCCGGTCCCAAATTGACTACTTACAGACAATCGGTGTCCAAGACGATGGTGAATGGGCCGTCGTTGACCAAGTCGACTTTCATATCGGCGCCAAAAATGCCGTGCGCCACGTGTTCGACATCTTGACGAACGAGCGTCAGGAAGTACTCGTAGAGCTCGTTGGCAACATCGGGTGCGCCGGCATCCGTAAACGACGGACGGCGACCGTGGCGGCAGTCGGCGAACAGCGTGAACTGCGACACCACGAGCACCTCGCCGTCGACATCGGCAAGCGCCAAGTTGGTCTTGCCGTTCTCGTCCTCGTTGATACGCAACCCGCGGAGCTTGCCCCACAGCTTGTCGGCCTCGGCACGCGTATCGCCATGGCCCACACCCAGCAGCACCAGGTAGCCTCGTCCAATGCGGCCCACGCACTCGCCATCGACCGTCACGCCGGCGTTGAGTACGCGCTGCACCACCGCACGCACGGCCTACTCCTCGCCCGTCAGTTTGGCAGATAGGTGTTCGAGCGCATGGAATCGATGGCTGATGGCGTTCTTCTCGTCCGCCGTGAGCTCGGCCATGGTCTTGCCCGGCGTGTCGACCGGCAGGAACAGCGGGTCGTAGCCAAAGCCGTGATCGCCGCGGCCCTCGTGTGCGATAGTGCCCTCGCAGGCGCCCTCGCCATAGGTGACCAAACCGTCCGTGTCGATGAGCGCAACGACGCTCATAAAGCGCGCGGTGCGATCCTCGTCGGCCACGCCTTCCAGGTTAACGAGCAGCTTGGCGTTGTTGGCGGCATCGTCGCCGTGCACGCCCGCATAGCGCGCGCTATACACGCCCGGCTCGCCGTCCAGGGCATCAACGACCAAGCCCGAATCGTCGGCAATGGCCATGAGCCCCGTCTCTTCGACCGCGGCTTGGGCCTTGATGATGGCGTTCTCCAAAAACGTCGTGCCGTTTTCCTCGGGATCCTCAAAATCGCCCAGCTGGCCGAGCGCCACAAAGCGCACCTCGGGCATGACCTTGCCCAAAATGGCCTCGATCTCGGTGAGCTTATGAGCGTTGCCCGTTGCCACGACGATGGTCGCCGCCGGGTCGAGGGTGTCGATGTCAATCTTCTCAAGTGCCATGACTGGCCTCCTTGTCTCTATAGCAATGCCGCGCCGAGGGCAACGAGGGTCTCCGCCTCTCCCCTCTCAATCAACGGCAGTCTTGTGTCTAGACGTCTCAGCAGATAAAACCTACCAAAATAAACCTGTCCCTTTTTGGCAGGTTAGGCGAGGGCTTGGCGCTGGAGCTCGATGAGCTCGGCAATGCCCTTGTCGCCCAAATCGAGCAGGGCATTGAGGCGCTTGCGGTCGAAGGGCGCCTGCTCGCCGGTGCCCTGGAGCTCGATCATCTCACCGATATCGGTGGCGACAAGGTTCATGTCGACCTCGGCGTGACTGTCCTCGGAATAATCCAGGTCGAGCAGGGTGTTGCCGTCGACAACGCCCATGGAAATCGCGGCGACCTGGCCCGTGAGCGGGATGCGCTCGAGCTTACCCGCCTCGACCCACATGGCAAGGGCGTCGTGCAGCGCCACCCAGGCGCCGGTAATGCTCGCCGTGCGTGTGCCGCCGTCTGCCTGAATCACGTCGCAGTCGATGGTAACGGTGTACTCGCCGAGTGCTTTCATATTGACGACGGTGCGCAGGCTGCGACCGATGAGGCGTTCGATCTCCATGGAGCGGCCCTTGCGGTTGGCATGCTCGCGCTTGCAGCGCTTGCCGGTCGATGCCGGCAGCATGGCGTACTCCGCCGTTACCCAACCGGCCTTGGCGCCCTTGCGCCAGCCCGGCACGCCCTCCTCAATTGTGGCGGCACACAGTACGCGCGTGTCACCGAACTCAGCCAGGCACGAGCCGTGGGCATGCTTCATAACACCACGGGTGAGCTTAACGGGGCGCAGCTCATTGGCGGCACGGCCGTTGGCGCGGTTGACCTGCATGTACTCCATAGAAATATCCTTTCGGCAAAAGGTGAACGTGAGCCTTTGGTCGGTGACCTTTTATCTATTTCAGTTCGTCGATATCGATATGCTCAATGCTCTTGAGCGGCTGGCCAAAGATAAAACTGCCCGCCACCGCAAACTCGGCAATGTTATCGGACGTCGTTGCAAAACGATGCTGCGGCTCGGCAGCGTCGCCCGCCAGCTGCTCGCGGCGCGTGAGAATATCGGTCAGCTCGCGCGTGGTCTCCTCGGCGGAACTCACCACGCGCACTCCGGGACCCAGCGCATGGCGAATAGGCCCCACGAGCAGCGGGAAATGCGTGCAGCCGAGCACCACGGTATCGATGCCGTGGTCGCGCAGCGGTTCAACCGTGGCGCCGACCAGTGCGCGTACGGCAGGCGTATCAAAGATGTCCTCGTTCTCGAGCCACTGCTCTTGCAGATGCGCGCCCGAGGCGAGCTCGTGCTCAACGACCTCGACAAAGCTCGAGGCAGGGCAGCCGTATACGTCGACGCCGGCATCCAGGTCCTGAATGGCACGCGTGTAAGCGCCTGAGCGAATGGTGAGGTTGGTGGCGAGCACGCCCACCCGGCGCGTGCGGGTGCTGTTGATTGCCGCGCGTGCGCCCGGTGCGATCACACCGATGACGGGGACGTCGAGCACCTGCTGGGCCAAACGCAAGGCCGCAGCGGTCGCCGTATTGCAGGCGATGACCATGATCTTGACGTCGTGCTTCGACAGCCAACGGCCCGCCTGCAGTGCAAACGAGCGCACCTCGTCCTCGGTGCGGGTGCCGTAGGGGCAGCGCTTAGTGTCGCCAAAGTAGTAGACGGACTCGTGCGGCAACGCCGTTGCGATGGCGCGTGCAACCGTCAGACCGCCCAGACCAGAATCGAACACGCCAATCGGGCGCGTGTCGCCTGCCGAATTCTCGATATCGGACATTACCTCACCAGATTCTCTCTCGAAAAGATATGGCTCAGCGCGATAGGACCGCACTACGAACGGGCCGCGACGAGCAGCTCTGCCGTTGCCGCCCAGCCATCGACAATCTTGCCGCGCGTGACGTAGGCGTTATCGCAAGCATCCAGGAACTCGGGCGCGCCGGCGCTGGTCAAACCGTTCTCGACCAGGCAGAACGTGCCCACGTGGTCAGCCATGTAGAAGTCGGACTCGGAATCGCCGAGCGCCAGCGTCTCCTCACGCTCGATACCCAGGTGCTCGCAGAAACGTGCGATGGCAACGCCCTTGTTGAGGCCGACGGGATTGATGTTAAACGCGCGGCCATCCTCGACGCGTTCGAGCTCGAGCGTCGTCGGTTTGGACAGATGCGTCAGGTGACCGTTGCAGGCCCAGACCAGGCCACAGCCGGCCTCGTCAAGAATGGCCTGGACCTCGTCGTCGGGCACATCGCCGCGCATGCCGACGGTGACCTCGCGGTACTTGTAGCCAGTCGACATGTCGTTGTGGTACTCGATCTTATGCGGCCAGCGGGCGAGAATCTTCTCGCACACGCCGGTCTGCTCGATCACCTGATGCGGCGTGAGGCCGCAAGAGGGGTCGTAGGGCATGTCGCCGGTCAGATACTCCCAATCGTTGGCTTTGAGGTCGTACATGACCAGGCCGCCCATCTCACCAATGTAGGAGTTGAGGCCGAGCACGCGCGCGTCCTCGTGGATCATGGTACGGTTGCGGCCCGAGGTGGGAACCACCTGAATACCAGCGCGAGCGAGCGCCACGACGGCCTCGACGAGTTTGGTCGAGGGGTTGCCGTCGTTGTCGCGCAGCACGCACGAGCCGGGTGCGAGCATCGTGGCATCCAGGTCGGTAAAGACGTACTTGACCTTGGCCAAGCGCTCGCGCATCTCGCCCGAAAGCTCGGCAACGGTCGGCAGGGTGTTGTGGGACATGGTTACTCCGTTTACGTAGAAGGATTTGGACTTGGACGGCATGTTTTGATTGAGGGAACACGCTTATGGCGACAGCGCACTCAGGGCGCCACCGCCATCATGGTTCATTAGTCAAACTGGGTAACATCGATCAGGCGATTGGCCAACGAAAGGTCGCTCTCGATGGGCACGAACTCGTCGCCCACGTGCATGAGCTCCTCGTCACCCTTTGCCAGCAGCAAGACAATGGTGGGGGCATCGGGGTTGACGTACTCCTCGCGCGCCGCCTTGAACGCCGCATACACAGCGGCTTCGCGATCGAGGATGATCTTGTTCGGCGTATCGTCGGGAACATGTTCGGCAAGCTCGCGACAGACCTTCATCGGGTCCTCGTGAGCCGGGTCCTCATTGGCAAAGATCATCAGGTCGGAATATGGTGCGGCCTCGCGCGGAAGCTGCTCGCGGCGCTCCTGCGCCTTGCCGCCGGCAGCGCCAAACAGCGCAATGACGGGGCTAGCGGGAAACGCGCGCTTGACCGACGAGAAAAGCGAGCGGAACGAAAGTTGGTTGTGCGCATAGTCAACGACGCAGATCACGCGGCCGTCCTTCGACTCCACGACCTCCATGCGGCCCGGCACACGCAGTTTGGAGAGGCCCTTCTTGATAGCCTCGATACCGATGCCGATCTCGCGCGCGGCGGCGATAGCGACCAGCGCGTTTTCCACGTTAAAGTCTCCCGCGATACCCAGCAGGACCTTCTCCCCCGCCTCGGACTCGTCGGCACACAGGCCATGCAAGTTGAACTCGATGCTAAAGCCGACCATGCGTACGTCGCTCGCCCACAGGCTTGCCTCGGGATGCTCGACGCCAACGGTCACCAAGCGCTCGGCCGTCGACGCTGCCTCCAGCACACGGTCGACCTCTTCGGTGCCCAAATTCACCACGGCGGTCTTTGCCTGGTCAAAGATCCTGAGTTTGCTCTCAAAATAATCCTCAAACGTGGGGTGTTCGATCGGCGAGATGTGGTCGCGGCCGATGTTGAGGAAGCACGCCACGTCAAACGGCAGATTCTCGACGCGTTGGTACTTGAGCGCCTGGCTCGAGACCTCCATGACCATGGACTGGCGACCGGACGTGCGGCAGTTGGCGATATGGCGCCAGACCTCGGGGGCCTCGGGCGTAGTATTGGTGCTCTCGTAGCACTCGATGCCATCGTCGGTACTCACCGAGCCGATCATGCCGCAGGACTCGCCTGCCGCTTTGATAATCGACTGGAGCATAAAAGCGGCCGTGGTCTTTCCCTTGGTGCCGGTGATGCCCACAATCTTGACGTCGTGGTCGGGACGGTCGTAGACCTCCGGCGGCAACAGGGCCATGGCCGTGCGAACGCTATCAACAACCAGCATCGCAGCACCGCTCTCCTGTGCCAGCGGCTCCAGAGACTCGACCAGCGACTCCTCGCACACAAATGCGACGGCACCCGCATCGAGCGCCATGCTCAAAAACGCGGGCTTAAAGGCAGCACCTTTGCAAAAGAATACGTCACCTGCCGAGACCGCGCGCGAATCAAACGAGCAGCCGGTCACGGCACGCTCGTCAACCTGCTCTGATGCGCGCAGCTCGCCGCACACATCGAGAAGCTTGGCAAGCGTATCGACCGTGGTCACGGTCGCGGAATCCGAATGGTGCATCTTTCACCTTTCTCAGCCATTTGGCAGGGACGGTTTTCATAGTAACTGAAACGTGCTCGCGCAAAAACGGCTCCCGGAGGAGCCGTTACGCGCAGGCATTCGTAGGCCGAGACTAGGCAGCCTGAACAGAAGGCTGGCCCTCGTCGATAAAGAAGCGCTTGTACCACACTAGGAACACGAGCGGCGTATAGATCTTGCGCTGGAAATCGCCCTTGCCCGCAAAGTGCAGATCGAGCAGGTGCATGAGCTCGTCGGTATTGAAGAACTCACTTGCCCACGGCGCGGTGAAGTACTCCTTGACATAGTCGTACCACTTTTGCTCGCGCAGCCAGTAGACAATCGGCACCGGGAAGCCCACCTTGGGACGGGTGGCCCACTCATCGGGCAGCGACTTGTTGGCAGCGTGGCGGAGTACCTGTTTGTTGCCGTTCTCGTTGATGCGGTAGCGGTCGGGAATGTGCTCGGCGAACTCCATGACTTTGCGGTCCAGGAAGGGCACGCGCAGCTCCAGCGAGTGCGCCATGCACATCTTGTCGGCCTTGAGCAGAATGTCGCCCGGGAGCCACATGTTCATGTCCAGGTACTGCTTCTTGACCAGTTCGGGCTGACCCTTCACGCGTGCGTAGATGGGTGCAGCGAGCTCAAAGGCGCCATCGCCGGTGTTGTACTCGGGCTTGAGCACGCCGTCGACCTCGCGCTCCGGCCATACCAGAGCCTGTCCCAGGAACGACTTCTCGGGGATCTCGGCACCCTTGACCAGGAAGTTATGTCCCTTGAAGTACGGCATATGCAGCGCCAGGTTACCGAGCGCGCGACGGATGGGCAGCGGCACCATCTTTTTGTACTTGCGCACCGGGACCGTGTCCTCGTAGTAGGCGTAGCCGCCAAAGAGCTCGTCGGCGCCTTCGCCCGAAAGCACGACGGTAACGTCCTTGCGGGCCATCTCGGCCAAGAACCACAGCGGCACGGAAGACAGGTTGGACTGCGGCTCGTCCATGTGATACTGGATGTCCTCGAGCGCACCGAAGAACTCGTCGGCGGTAATCATCTTGCGAACGTTCTCGACGCCGAGCTTATCGGAAAGTTCCTTGGCGTAGTTGGTCTCGTTGAAGTTCTTGTAGTCAAAGCCCACCGAGAAGGTCTTGTCGGGCATGAGGCAAGCGGCGATGTAGCTGGAGTCGACGCCACCGGAGAGGAACGACGCGACCTTGACGTCGGCGATGCGATGGGCCTCGACACTCTCGTGCACGACCTCGTCCAGCTCATCGACATACTCTTCGAACGGCTTCTCGACGGCAGAGTAATCGCAATCCCAGTAGCGCTCGATGTTCATCTTGCCGGTCGGGATATCGACGGTAAAGTAGTGCGCCGGCGGCAGCTTGTAGACACCCTCGAAGAAGGTCTCCTCAGTCGCCGAATACTGCAGCGTCATGTACGGACGCAGAGCCTTTTTGTTGACCGCCTTGTGGAAGTGCGGGTAGTCCAGGAAGCTCTTGATCTCGGAACCAAAGAGCACGCCCGGAGCGCCGTCGCCCGCATCGGCCATGGGATAGTAGTAGAGCGGCTTGATGCCAAAGATGTCGCGGGCGCCAAAAAGCTTGTTCTTCTTTTTGTCCCAGATGACGAAGGCGTACATACCGCGCAGACGATCGAGTACGGCCTCGCCCCACTCCTCGTAGCCGTGCAGGAGGCTCTCGGTGTCGGCGCCGCAGTGGAACTTGTAGCCCTTGGCCTCGAGCTCGGAACGGAGTTCTTGGAAGTTGTAGATCTCGCCGTTGAAGACAATGACGACGCTGCCGTCCTCATTGGCCATGGGCTGAGCGCCGGCCTCGGTCAGGTCGAGGATCGACAGGCGGCGGAAGCCCAGGGCAACACGGCCGTCGATAAACTGACCGCCCATGTCGGGACCGCGATGGACGATGCGGTCCATCATCTTGGTGAGCACCTCGGATTGGTTATCCGTCCCACCGACAAAACCGACAAAACCGCACATATACTATCCCCTCTGCTGTTGCTGGGCATCAAATCGAATCAGTAGCTTTTGAGTATACCCGAGGGCGTAAAGAGGGGCGGAATGTTCAGGCAATCTCAACTGAATCAGCTCCGCTGTGACACGCGCCGGTTACCTTTAATGGATATGAGGTGAATGGGGCGATTGTTTTGCTATACTCTCTCCGCACGGGCGATTGGCGCAACGGTTAGCGCAGGTGCTTTACACGCACAAGGCTGGGGGTTCGAATCCCTCATCGCCCACCATTGAATTGGAAACGGTCCTCGAAAGGGGACCGTTTTTGTTTGGGCCCATTTCATGGGATTCGAACCCGCAAGGGTGCGGAGCTGAGGAAACGCGAAGCGTTTTCCAGCGCAGCACGCGAGGAGCGAAGCGACGAAGCGGATGCGGGCGGCGGAGCCGCACGCGGACATCCCTCATCGCCCACCACTGATTTGATAGGCTCCCAGCAATGGGAGCCTTTCTTTTTTGGGCCCAGCGCATGGGATTCGAACCCGCCAGCACGTCTGTCACAAAGGCCGTGGCCAAATAATGGCAAAAATGAGTACTGCTACTTTGCTTGCAACATATAAACAGATAGTGTTTGCTTAGGTTACGCAACATATGTCCATTATAAGGACTAACAGTCAGATCAAAATCGTGTATTCATCGCCATTTCGACTTGCCATCTGGCCTTATTAGTCCAAAATTGCTGCTACCAAATCGGTAACAGTACTCATATTTGATGTTTTTTGACCAGCAGGTCTCCCTGCCTTAGCAAATCTAAGGCAAAACGGGCTCCAGACCGCTGAATCATGGGTAGCGCGCAGAGATGTGGTGTAAGAGGCGGGGCATGCCCCGCCTCTTCTCT
>DXZR01000030.1 GCA_019419555.1 Collinsella sp. | reverse complement strand
GGGATTGGTCAATCTCGGCCGACTATATTTGGCTAAATTATTCCGGCGCTAACAAAGACACGGCGCAACGACCTAAACGACGGCTGAAGCTGAGCCCAACAATTCAGAACAAGAGGAAAAGGAGAATAGCATAGAAGCACAAGTTGATAACTCTGCACCGCAATCCCGACCGTCAGCCCGCGCTTTAACACAAGGAAAATAAGCAGCAGAACTGAAAGCAAGCCAGTAATGATGTTGCCAGCGTTAACTATTTCAGTTGCCAATCTCGCAAAGACACTCTCCTCAACTCGAGAGTTCCTGCAGGCTTTAAGCATCTTTTTATAGCGAAGTAATTCCAAGTTAATTGAACGAGAAATTCGAATGTAAAGTCGACAATTTATTAGCTGGGCTAAATAAGCAGAACCCCTCGCCTGGGCCTCCAATGCCTTTTCGCTCTTAGTCGATAGCTTACTAAGAGCGAACGGATATAGAAGCGAAATAAACAATGCCGAAACACAAACAGGGATCAAAAGCAGCAAAGAGATATTAGATAGCGCCACAAACGATGCCAAACCCGTCACTAGGCACGGAAGAAACGCAGTTGTAAATATTCCAATCATCGGCTGTAGGTTCCCAGCCTCTTCAATGCGCGATAACAGGTAGTCACTGTCTTTTGCTAAAACTAAGGGCCGCTCTAAAGCACGGCGGGCAAGCAATCTATAGAAGCAGTTAGCGCCATCGGAAGCCAATTGCTCCGCATATTTTGATCTGAACAGGTTTGTCACCAGCTCAACTGAGAGCAATACTAGCAGGCCTAACCCAATGTATAAAACGTTACGATAATTAGAGCGAAGCAGGCCATAGTCTATAATCAACGATTCAGCTTTAACAACAGACAGCTCCACCAGGGCAGATAAAATGCAGAGCACCATCAACTTGATTACTGTCGTCTTATTTTGAATAAAAAGCTCTGGCATATGTCCATCCCCTCAACTAATAATTATAGCTAGAAAGATGGCATTTTTATTCTATAGCCTCAAGCCGCACGCTTTGCTGACGTCAAATCTTGTCATTACGAACATGCACCTTAGCGCTTAAGACTCGTGGTCTGCCAGTCAGCTACGATGCGGGCCCATTTCCTGTGCAAATCGCGTTCACGGTCGATAAACATGATGGCAAACGCGATAAACAGCAGCACGCTCGCCACCGCAATGGCGTGCAGGCCCATGCGCTCAATGCACCAATTGCCCAGCACGGCACCAAACACAAAGGTAAAGATCACACCAAAGTACAGCAGGCCGTTTTCCAAAAAGCCGCGCTTGTGGGTAATGATGTAATCGTCCACGTTTTGCAGCGCGTTGCGCAAGTTGCCGATGCACATGGTCGTAGCGATGCCGTGACCGTGGATCTTGCGGAAGCTCTCGACTTGCATACCGCAGGCAAACGAAGTGAGGCAGTTGGCGAGCAGGTTGAAATCGCCACCGGGAATAAAACTCACGCCCAGCAAGATGACGGCTTCAAAGAACACCGTCACCTGACGCCAGTGGATCACGCTGCCAAAACGCTCGTGTACCAGGTCGGCAAGCATAATGCCCACAGCAAACGAAACCACAGGGAAGAAGTAACGCCCCGCAAGTGCCCAATTGCCCTCCGAGATGCTCACGCCCACCAGCAGGATGTTGCCCGTCTGCGCGTTGGCGAAAACATGGTCGCGCCCAATGTACGAATACACATCCATAAAGCCACCGGCGAGCGCCAAGATGATGCCCAGCTCAATGGACTCCGATATCTGTTTGGCACGCTGCATCGTCGTGCATCCTCCTTGTTGACGACTCTCTCGTGCGTTGGCGGAAACATAGCCGCCGTTCATACTGTAACCCATTGACAACATGGCGTGCGCGCGAGACGGGTTCTCCAACGCGCAGATACACAGTCTGGAAACAAACGGCGGGCGCGGCACCGACACCCGAGACCTCGTGTACTCCACCAGTCTTTTTAGCCCCGTCCCAAAAAGACTGGTTACAATTACGTGCAGCATACAAACACCGGGAGGGATCGTGGCAAAAAAGCCTCAGCACGCTCAGAACAACCAGCGCAGTCAGCAGGACAAACAGGGGCAGCAGCAAAAGCGCGGCGGTAAGGCGCAGGGTGGGCACACCACGCATACCCCAGCAGCGCCCACACGTCCCTGGCGTCCGGGCCGCGATAAGTTCCTCCCCGTCAGCCGCGCCGATATGGACGCGCGCGGCTGGGACCAGTGCGACTTTGTCTACATCTGCGGCGATGCCTACGTGGACCATCCAAGCTTTGGCATGGCCATCATCAGCCGCGTGCTCGATGCGCATGGCTACAAGGTGGGTATCATCTGCCAGCCCGACTGGACCGACCCCGCCAGCATCACCGTGCTCGGCGAGCCGCGCCTGGGCTTTCTCGTCAGCGCCGGCAACATGGACTCCATGGTCAACCACTATTCGGTGACCAAGCACCGCCGTCACACCGATGCCTATACCCCTGGTGGCGAGGAGGGGCGCCGTCCCAATCGTGCCGTCACGGTCTACGGCAACCTCATCCGCCAGACGTTCAAGGATGCCCCCATCATCATCGGCGGCATCGAGGCGAGTCTGCGCCGCCTGGCCCACTATGACTACTGGCAGGACAAGCTCAAGCGCTCGGTACTGCTCGACTCGGGCGCCGACATCCTCATCTACGGCATGGGCGAGCACGCGATCGTCGAGATCGCCGACGCGCTCGACGCGGGACTGCCCGTCGATCAGATCACCTATATCAACGGCACCGTCTACCGCACGGGCTCGCTCGACGAGGTCTACGACTACGACCTGCTGCCCAGCTGGGACGACCTTACCGCCGACAAGCTCAACTACGCGCGCAGCTTTAATGTGCAGCAGCAGAATATGGACCCCATCACCGGTCATCGCCTGGTAGAGCCCTACCCCAACAGCGTCTATGTGGTGCAGAACCCGCCGTCGGCAACACTCACCACCGACGAGATGGACGAGGTTGCCGAACTCCCCTACGCACGCGATTGGCATCCCGACTACGACGCGGCGGGCGGCGTGCCGGCATTTGCCGAGATCAAGTTTTCCATTAGCTCCAACCGCGGGTGCTTTGGCGAGTGCTCGTTTTGCGCGCTCACCTTCCACCAGGGCCGCGTGTTGCAGATGCGTAGCCACGATTCGATCATGCGCGAGGCCGAGCTGCTCACGCACGATCCCGAGTTTAAGGGCTACATCAACGACGTGGGCGGGCCGACGGCTAACTTTAGCCGCCCTGCCTGCGACAAGCAGCTCAAGCACGGCGTGTGCAAGAACAAGCGCTGCCTGTGGCCGAGCGTGTGCAAGAACATGGTGGTCGACGAGAGCGGCTACACGCAGTTGCTGCGCGACCTGCGCCAGCTGCCGGGCGTTAAGAAGGTCTTCGTCCGCAGCGGCATCCGCTTTGACTACACCATGGCCGACGCCTCGGACGAGTTTTTGCGCGAGCTGCTGGAGCATCACGTCTCGGGCCAGCTGCGTGTAGCACCCGAGCACGTGAGCGACGCGGTGCTCTCCGTGATGGGCAAGCCGAGCCGCGCCGTCTACGACGCGTTCTGCCGTAAATTTGAACGCCTGAACCGCGAATACGGACTTAAACAGTATGTGGTACCGTACCTGATCTCGAGCCACCCCGGCTCAACGATGAAGGAAGCTGTGGACCTTGCCGAGGCCGTACGCGACATGGGCTACATGCCCGAACAGGTGCAGGACTTCTACCCCACCCCGTCCACCATGTCGACCTGCATGTACTACACCGGCGTGGACCCACGCACCATGCAGCCGATCTACGTGGCACGCGACCCGCACGAGAAGGCCATGCAGCGTGCGCTCATCCAATACCGCAAGCCCGAGAACTACAAGCTCGTACGCGAGGCACTGGAAAAGGCCGGCCGCCGCGATCTGATTGGCTACACCAAGCATTGCCTGATTCGCCCCGTGCCCCCGCGCCCGGGCGAGACATCGGCCAGCGGCGGACACGGCACTGGCAAGAAGGGCGGCAAACCGCATGGTGACGGCGCTGGCAAGGGGCCCAAGGGCAGCAAGGGGCACGGCGGCATGTCGCGCGCACAGAACACTGCCGGGCGCAACCGTGCAGCTCAGGGACGTCAAGGCGCCAACGGAGGCGGACGCCGCAACTAGGGCAGCGGTGCGCTCGCTGCATCCATCCCACACGCGCGGCGCAGCGACCGCATTGCCTCAACGAGGATGACGCCGGCGATGGCGACCGTAATTGCCACGTCGAACGGCGTGTTCACAAACCAAAGCAACGTCATGAGATACGACCCGGCATTAAAGGCGAAGTGCAGCAGGATCGTGTAGCGGAGCTTTCCGGTCGTCACGAGCACCCAACCAAAGATGAGGCCGGCGGCACCCGCGTAGCAACCTTGCACCCAATTCATGTGCATAAAACCGAAGATTGCCGCCTGCAGCACAATCGCCGCGGTGATACCCCACGTGCTCGGGGCCGCCCAGGGCACCATGGCGCCGTCCTGCGCACCCGCACGACGCCGGCGCTTCCAAAGTGGGCGGCACTGCGGATTAAACGCTCGGAGCGAAAACTCAAAAATGATGCCGCGCACCAGCAGCTCTTCACAAAATGGGGCGCCGAGCATCGTAGTCAGGACGGCGAGATAGCTGGTGTCGCCCATGCCTGTTTCCTCGACAAGCTCGCTGTAGTCGGCCGCAGCCTCGGGCAACAGCGACAGCACGGCGTCGGTCACGTAGCCAACGACCACCTGCAGGGCAAGGCCGATCACGATAACGCAGGCGATGCGCTTCCACGCCCCACGCGCTCCCCCGCCGAGCGGATGCGCGCTTTGCCGGCGTGCCATAAACGAACGCGGCCACAGATAACGCCACCACAGCAGCGCCATTAAAAACGATGCCGTCTGCGCGACAGCCTGAAGCAATTGAATATCGAGGCCGTCAATCGAAAAACCCATGAACACCGACGCGACACCCAGAGCGGAAAACAAAACCACGCTCAGAGCAATATCTGCCGCGACAACGCCTAAGCAAGCAAGTGTCCACACCAACGCGTTGAGCATGCCAGCCTCCTCAAGAACCGTTCCCTAGTTCTACCACAAACTGGCAAAACACTGATCCCTTGGGGACAGAGGAAACGGATCATTGTTGGTGCAAGGGGGCCAGGTTACTTTGCGCAAAACGGCAATGCCCCGCCCACGCAATCACGTGGACGGGGCATTGCTCTAGGTATGCGGCCAGCGACCCTGTTGCTTTTACTTAAGCTCGGGCCAGAAGTCCTTGTTAGCCTCGATCATGTCGTCGAGAACCTCCTTGGCGACCTTCATCGACGGCACGGTCTTGTTCAGCGTAAAGGCCTTGAGCGCCTTCTCGTACGAACCCTCGATCGTAGCCTCGACCACGAGCTTCTCGGAGTTCAGCTGCTGCATCATAAGACCCTGCTGGAACAGCGGAATGTTGTCGCGGCTGATGACCTCGGGGCCGTTCTTGCCAATGTAGGCAGGCAGCTCGACCATGGCGTCATAGGGCATGTTGGGGATGGCGCCCTTGTTCTCGCAAATGACCAGGAAGCGCTGCTTTGTGTCGTTCTTCAGAGCGATGGCCAGGTCGGCAATCCAGTCGCCGTGGCTGCCCGCATAGAACGTGCTCTCGTCGATCTCGCCGGTCTTCTCGTAGTGATCGATACCGTCGAAGAGGTTCTTCTCGCGCGTCTCCTCAACCTCGTTAGCACGGGTGCGCTCGGGGTTGGAATGCTCGACGAACTCCTTCTGCTGCAGGTAGTAGTTCAGGTACGTGTTGGGCAGGTACTCCGGGAAGCACTCCATAATCTCGTACTCGCCCTTCCAGACGTAGTACCAGCTGCCCTTGGTGTGACGGTTCTGCTCGGGATGCTCGTCGGTGGCCTCCTCGGGCTTCTTTGCCATGAGCGAGCCCATGCCCTTGAGGTAGGAGTCGGGCAGCAGGATCTGGTGCTCCTTGATGTACTCGCGCAGCTGCGGGAGCACCTCCTCGCCCTTGTGGCGGATCGAGGTGAACCAACCAAAGTGGTTGAGGCCAAAGTAATCGTACTCGACATCCTTCTTGTCGATATCGAGCGCGGCGCAAACCACGTCGATGATCGCGATCGGCATGTCGCAGATGTTGATGATGCGAGCGTTGGGACGCAGCACACGGCAGCCCTCGGAGACGATGGCAGCAGGGTTGGAGTAGTTGAGAATCCAGTAATCCTTCTTGGCGTACTTCTCAACGTCATCGATCAGCTCGACCATGGGGAAGATGGTGCGCATGCCGTAGGCAAGGCCGCCGCAACCGCAAGTCTCCTGGCCCACGCAGCCGTGACGCAGCGGAATCTTCTCGTCCTGCTCGCGCATGGCGTAGCCGCCCACGCGCATCTGGGCAAACACGAAGCTCGCGTCGGTAAAAGCCGTCTTTTTGTCGGTGGTCACCGTGAGCTTGATGTCCAGGCCGAGATCCTCGTGCAAAATCCAGTCCACGAGCACGCCGACCTTGCGCTGGCGCTCCTCGTTGATGTCGTACAGACGAATTTCGTCAACGTCGAGCTCGTCCTTGCGCAGGGCGATGGACTTGACGATGCCGGGGGTAAAGGTGGATCCGCCACCACACAGAGTAATGATCATTGTTTACTGCTCCTTCTCAATTGCGTTTTCGACCTTGTCGCGCATCTCGGCGACCTTCATGCCAAAGATGATCTGGATATTATTGCCGTTGCGGTTGATGCCGCTGTTGGGCACGTGGTTGATGAGGTCCTCATTGATGAGGTCCGGGTTCTTAACGTTCACGCGGAGACGCGTAAAGCAGTTCTCGAGCTCCTCGATGTTGTCCTTGCCGCCAAGACCTGCGACCAGGTCGGCAATACCTGCATCGACGCCCTCTGCGGGAGCCGCGGCAACGGCGCCCTGCTTCACTGCGACAGACGCGGCGGCCTCGCCCTCGGCAACGGACTCGGCGAGCTCGGACTCCTCCTCGCGGCCAGGCGTGTGGAGGTTGAGCTTCTTGATAAGGAAGGTGAAGAGGAAGAAGTACAGCGCGGCGTTGACGACTCCAAGCACCAGCATAACCGGCCAGTTGGTCTTATCGACGCCCAGGACCAGGTTGGAGACCACGATGTTGATGATGCCGCCTGCAGTCGAAGCGGGCACGGAGAGGACCTTGAGCAGGACCAGGAAGATGCCGGAAAGAACCGAGTGAACGACAAAGAGCACGGGAGCGGCAAAGACAAAGAGGAAGTCCATGGGCTCGGTCACGCAGGAGAGCACGGCGGTGATGATCAGCGGGATGATAACGGCCTTGGTCTTATCCTTGTTCCCCTTGTAGGCGGTGACGATAAAGGCGAGGCCGATGCCGATGTAGGGCCACAGATTGTTGAAGGTGTAGCTGTTGAAGTAGGTGCTATCGGAGAAGGGCTGACCCGTCATTGCCATCTCGGCAACACGGATGGGATAGGCGCCGGCGATAACCTGACCACCCAGCGTAAGGGTGCCACCCACATCGGAGAACTGGAACGGGGTGTAGATGAGGTGGTGCAGACCGGTGGGAACGAGCAGCTTGTTGAGCATGCCGTAGATAAACAGACCGATGTTGCCCGACTCCTTAATGATGCCGGCAACGGAGGAGATGGCACCCTGAACCGGAGGCCAAACGATGCAGAAGCCAGCGCCCATGATCCAGGAGATGATGATCATGATCAGGAACGGAAAGCGAACGCCCGAGAACATCGAAAGGGCAATGGGGAACTGCTTGTTCGAGTACTTGTTGAACACGGCGCCGGTGATGCAACCGAGAATGATGCCGCCGAACACGCCGGTATCGAGCACCTGGATGCCCATAACGGTGGCCTGGCCGGTTCCGGTAAGGCCGAGCATGCCGCTCGCATCGGCAAGAGAGCCGGTGGCGTTGAGCACGATGTTGTTAGCCTGCAGGAACAGGAAGAACGACATCAGGGCGATCAGCGAAGCATGGCCCTTGTTCTTCTTTGCCATGGCGCCGGCGATGCCCACGCAGAACAGAATCGAGAGGTTGTTGATGATAAACATCAGCGACTGGTAGACAACGGCGCCCACAAGCTGGAACGGACCGGAGCCCAGTACGGGGACCAAAGCGCAAATGGTCTTGTTGGTCAGAATGATGCCCACAATGAGCAGGATGCCGGCAACCGAGAGATACATCATCGGCTGGACGATCGACTTCGCGAACACCTCCAACGGCGCTTTGAAATTGAACTTCTTTTTTGCGGTCATAGCGGTACTCCCCTTCCTTTTCCGCAAATTAAGACAGATGTGCCCTGGACAAGACCGTGAGCCTTGCCTTATATCAATCGATGTGTGGGCACGTTATGCCTAGAGACCAGGTTCTCCAAGCAGGTTAACAATGTGATATGCGAGATAGCTCTTCTCGGCATCGGTAACGACAACGTTATAGGTAGACGACAAGTGGGCGGCTATGGCGTCCGCGCACGAGAATGCGCACGGATACGCCGTTTCATCGATTCGGAACAGCGCGTCGCCATTGATTTGCCCGGCCGTGGGGTCAAGCGCCCGCTGTGCGAAAAACTGCAGGTGGCGGACGAAACGCTCATAGGGCAACGAGGTGTCATCGAGGGTCGTAGCATAGCGCTCGGAAACAATCGCGAGCACGTCGCGAACAAGCTGGACCGAAACAATCAAACGGTCGGAGCGTTGCGGCATGGTGGCGTTGACGATATGCAAGGTAATGAAACCCTGCTCTTCTTCGCTCATCTGGATGCCCATATACTCCTTGATAATCTGCAGCGCACGGCCCGCAAGTGCATACTCCTTGCGATAGAACTGCTGGATCTCGAGCAGCAACGGATTCTCACAGGAGACGCCCTTGCGCTCGCGCTCCAAAGCAAGGCTGATATGGTCTGCGAGAGCAATGAGAATCTTGTCGTTGATATCAACATTGAGCTCTCGACGGAGCATCTGAACAATGTCCTCGGCAATCACGAGGTTGACGGTGGGGATGGACTCCAAAAGATGTGCCAAGCGGTCAATCGTACGCGAGTCCTGAGAAGTTCCCTCCTGCAACGCGTAGGTCTTTTCGATCGACGCCTCGTCGATGGCATCGCCGGCATGACGGCCAAAGCAGAAGCCTCGACCGATGACGATGAGCTCGGAGCCATCGTCCGAAGTGACCATTGCGACGTTGTTGTTAAAAACTCGCTTGATAACCACGGTACCCACCACAAAAATTTACTCGGAAAGCCAGATGACAGGCTCTTTAGCAGCAACAGGGCCGGAAGCATGCTCACGAAGAGTCGAGTTCTCCGAACGCTCGCACACGATAACGAAGACCGTGGGATCGAAGCCGGCGGCGCGGACCGCGTCGAAATCGACCTCGACGAGGGGCTGGCCCGCGTCGACATGGTCACCCTGAGCAACAAGCGCATGGAAGCCCTTGCCCTCAAGTTTAACAGTGTCGATTCCGATATGCAGCATCACCTGAGCAGGGCTGTCGTCGGACATGATACCCAGCGCGTGCTCGGTCGGGAACAGCGCCGCGACGGTACCGGAGACAGGAGCGCACACCGTTCCCTCTTGGGGAACCACGGCAACGCCATCGCCCACGGCACGGCTGCTAAAAGCGGGGTCATTGGTTTTTTCCAGATGAACAAGCTCGCCGGAAACGGGAGCGAGGATTTCGAACTCGGAAGTTGCAGTCTTCTGCTCATCCGAACCGCCCATCAGGCGAGAAAAGAAACCCATGGTGGCATGTCCCTTCATAAATATAGCCCAACCAAAATCAAGCGAATGCGTCCATAGAGACACATCCGTTCAAAGACTTTGGTTAGGCCCACGTCCGAGGGACTCGGTAACCTTCCGCATTTCTTTTTACGGGAGCTATTGTAGACAAGCCCAAAGCCAGAACAATCATTATGACCGGTGAGCGGTATTTTTTCTTCGATAAACGGTATTTAAGCGGCACTTGGGGACGTTCCTTTTCTGCCGGCACCCAGGGACACTCCTTGCTCTGGCCCCATTGCACCAATTTCGTATGCGCTAGATGAAGAGTTCGCATTCCTTCCGCACGACGCAAACCTTGCTCAGCATCTGGGAAACAGCGGATAGCTTGTTGGGATCAAGCTTGCGAGCGCCTCGCGGACATACGGCGATGCAGCGCATGCAGGAGATACACGCCTCGTCAGCTGCTCGCTTGGGGTCGCCCTTGTCGATAGCGCAAACGGGGCACGCCGCGGCGCATGCACCGCAGGAGACGCAATCCTCTGTTGCCTCGGGTGCCATGCGGTGACCTCCAGCTTGTTTATAAGGACGATTGCCGGGAATAGAGGGCTCGGATGCATCCTCAGCCAACAGCTTCTGCTGAATTTGCTGCGCAAACTCTGCGAGCTGCGCCGCATCCTGCGCATCCGGTCGCCCAGCAGCAAACTGACGAGCAACGGAATGCTCAGCAATAGCAGAAACCGCTGCGACCACCCTAAATCCGGCGCGCTTCGCAACGTCCTCCAACTCTACGAGCGTGTCCTCAAACGCGCGGTTTCCGTATACACAAACCAAAACAGTCCGAGCCCCGTTGCCGCGCACTATGCCCAACCGGTCAGCCACCA
This sequence comes from Collinsella sp., assembly GCA_019419555.1. Taxonomy (GTDB): domain Bacteria; phylum Actinomycetota; class Coriobacteriia; order Coriobacteriales; family Coriobacteriaceae; genus Collinsella. Next base: position 15,630 of record DXZR01000030.1, on the reverse strand, counting down.
CAGCCGGGATTCTACCGGCATACGCCGGCACAGAGATTACGGCCACGTCGTCCTCAGTCATCGAGACGGCGCTGAAATCTAGCCCGCTATCGGTCAGATCGACGGTAACGGTATTTTTGTCCAGCGCCCCGGCCACAAGGCCAGACACCTTCCGCGTTCCACCCGTCGGACTAAACACAATTTCGAATACGTCCATCGAGGCACCCTCCCCCTACGCCTGGCGACGCGTCAAGCCGTTTTCACATCCAGCCAGAGTATACGGTACGTGGGATCCACGTTTTGGTGCACCAAACACCCCAATGCACCCACCCTACGCTGTCTGCCTCTTCGTTTTGTATTAATTACGGTACAGATTGTATATATTTACGGGATACCGCCGTGTTCTCCTGAGGTACCCCATCCTGGCCCGTGCAAAAAACGGAGTATTCTGCAACGTGACCGCGCCAGCACCGCCGCGGGTGGGCAAAACTGTAGGGCGCCGTATCATTCTAAGTCCCGACATGGCGAGAATGACGCGCCCCTGCTCCGGAAAACGGCGAAATCTGACTCGGAACGCTCGCTAGGGATATCCGAAGGCCGCCGTTGGCAATACCGAATCGTATGCAACCAACTAGAGCTGCTGAATACTCCAAAAAATGCACGACGCACCCCATGGGACCCATTGCCGCATGACAGAAAATAGGTCCTCGGCATCCCCCAGATGCATTCCCGAGAAAATCGCGTTTGGATTAGCGATGGACACGGTAAACAAAAGGGCCCGAGCGTTGTTTGCTCGGGCCCTTTTGTTTGTCTCACGCTAGCGTGCGATGCGTATGTTATCTGCGCTTGCCGCCGCCGTCGCCGGGACGACGGGAGCTGCCGCCGCGATTGCCGCCACGATTGTTACCATAGCTGCCACGGTTATCGCGACCGCCGGCGCGACCGCCGCGGGAACCGGCCTGGTTGTCACCACGCCCGCCGCGGTAGCCGCCACGGCGCTCCTCGCGGGTGTCGTCGTAGTTGCGCCAATCATCGCGACGATCGCGGCTGGCACGCGGGTCGCGACGATCGCGCGACTCATTCGAACGACCGGCGCCGCTGCGGCCACCGTTGCCACGAGCACCCTCGCGACGCTCGCCGCCACGGACGCCGCGCTCGTCACGCGAACCACGGCCTTCGCCGCCACGGCCACTGCGCTCGTCATTGCGACCGGAACGACGACGGTCACCCGAGCCGCGCTTGCCGCCGCGCGAACCGCGGCCCTCGTCCTCGCGCTCAACACGACGACGGCCACCACGGTCCTCGTCCTCGCGGCGACGGCGATGCGCCTCGCCCTGGAACTGCTTGGCACGGCGCTCGGCACGGTTGCCGCGTGGGGTCTGCTCGACGGCAGCAGCACCCCCGCGCTCCTCGGCAGCTACCTCGCGGGCCACGCTCTCCACAGCCTCGTCCACGCGAGCCTGAACGCCCTCGCGCACGCGGGTCTTGCCGCCGCGCTTGGGACGGCCCGGACGCTCGCCGTCGCTGCGGCGCTCGTCGCGACCGCGGTTGGAACGACCGGCAACATCGCCGTAATCGTCGCCGTTGCGCTTGCCGTCGCGACGCGCCTGCTCAAGCTTCTTCTTGCTCTTGGACTTGCCGCGCTTGGTCTTCTTCTTCACCTTAAAGGCGGCAGGGTCGCGCTCGGGGTCAACCGCGGGCGGGTTGGGACCCACATGCAGGTCGCCGGCCTCGTAGATGTCGGCCGTCTTGTCCATGAGCTTCTCGATCTCGTAGAACTCATCGACATCCTGCTCGGTCACAAACGTGATGGCCCACCCCAGCTCGCCGGCGCGGCCCGTACGGCCAATGCGGTGGATATAGTCGGTCGGCTCGGCCGGCACATCAAAGTTCACGACGTAGCGCACGTCGCTGATGTCGATGCCGCGGGCGAGCACGTCGGTCGCCACCAGTACGTCGACGGTGCCGTCGCGGAAGGCCGAAAGCGCGCGCTCGCGCTGCGCCTGGCTGCGGTTGCCGTGAATCGCGGCGGCCTTGATGCCCTTACGCTCCAAGCGACGGCAGCAGCTGTCGGCGCGGTGCTTGGTGCGCATAAAGACGATAGTGCGCTCCGGGCCCTCCTTTTTGAGGAACTCGGGCAGCAGGTTGTTCTTGGCCTCGATGGACACCGGGAACACAAACTGGTCGACGGTGTCGGCGGTCGATGTAGCGGGCGCGATCTCCACGCGGGCCGGGTCGCTCACCAGGTCGGTGATCTCGCCCACGGCCTCCTCGTCGAGCGTAGCCGAGAACAGCAGCGTCTGGCGCTCGGCCGGCGTCTCGCGCACGATGCGGCGGACGGCGGGTAAAAAGCCCATATCGAGCATGCGATCGGCCTCGTCGAGCACCAGCACCTTGACCTCGTCCAGGTGGCAGGCGCCCTGCTCGATCAGGTCGACCAGACGGCCCGGCGTGGCGACCAGGATGTCGCAGCCGTACTTGAGCGCCGCGGTCTGGGGCTTGTAGCTCACGCCGCCCACGACGGTCACGGCAACATGGCCGGTAACGTCGGCGATCTTGCTCGCGACCTCGTCGATCTGCTGGGCAAGCTCGCGCGTGGGGGTGATGACGAGCATCAAGGGACCGCGACCGTTGCCCTCGGGCTTCTTGGCGCCGCGACGGCGGTTGCGGCCTCCGCGCTCGCGCACGGGCTTGGGCGGAGCGATGTGCTCCAGGTTGTTCATGGTCGGCAGCAAAAAGGCAGCCGTCTTGCCGGTGCCGGTCTGAGCGGCGGCAAGCAGGTCGCGGCCCTCGAGCACAACGGGAATCGAGCCAGCCTGGACAGGCGTGGGCGCCGTGTAGCCAAGGTTCTCGATGGCACGAAGCATCTCGTCCGAAAGTCCCAGCTCGTCAAAGGCGGGCAGGCTCTCGGTCGCGGACTCAACGGTCTCGGCGGCGCTGGCCTCGTCGGCAGCATCGAAGGCAGCCTGGGTCATGGCCTCGCGGGCCTCGTCCAGAATCTCGGCGTCCGTGACGTCGGATACAGAATTACGCATATGTTGTTGTTCCTTATCTGCACGCGTTATGGGCACGGCATGCGGCCGCGCGAGCGTGCTTGGTAGTGCGCTAATACATACAAAAACAGGTGCGCACAGAGAGGACGTTGCTCAGCACGCTGGCGATCGCTTTGGCAGCCCTATCACGCGCCGTCCAGACGCAGCGGCCCTAAGCGATGGAGCAGATTCGCCGCCGGTTAGTATACCCGCGCTTCGCATGCCCCCACGTAAACCACAGATGACGGGGCGGGCCCGGACCGATTGTCTCAATCTGTAACAATTACGGAGCAAAACCGGGTCTACATGTTACGGATCGAGACAAACGGTCGGCACGGTTCACAAACGTCTCAATCTGTAACAGTTACGGAGCAAAATCGGTCCCAATTGTTATAGATCAAGACAGAGGGGGATTTCCGTCCAGTCCAAACCAAATCTCTCGCTCTTCCTGCAATTTCGAACATGTGGCCTATAATGTTGCTTTGGTTACGCTACATATTGCGCAGCCATTTAATACGTCGCCCACCGGGGGCCATTAATTCCTATCGCCTTATTGGCCAGGAAGCAATCAAAGGAGGTATCCGTGGCAGCAGAGACGCCTTGCTCGGTCCTCTATAACGATATTCGCTCGTTCGGCGGTCTTAAACATCTCGAGATCGCCCGAATGCTCATCAATGGAAACTCTTATCTCGGCAGTACCCTGCTCGAGAAATGCTCTTCCAACCGCTCGTATCTCACCCGTTACATCGTCCATCGCGAGCCTGACCAGTGCGCGCCCGCCATCTACAGCGACTTTGCCGTCACCACGCTCAATCTTTCCGCGGCAATCTGCAGCAAGCTCGGCGGCGGCGAGTCCGCCTATCAGGCAATCGCCGAGCACTATCGCGGCCCGGCCGCCAACGAAATGATGTCGGCTCTCGCCAGCTACAAGTTGGACAGCCGCCTATATGCAAATGCCCTCAATCACATCGACAACTTTGACGGCAATGCCGTGCGCGAGAAGAGTACGCTTTACCTTATGCTCTTTGTGGCAACGGGGGCGCTCGCCGACCCCATCCAAGGCGTGGCTACCGTCGAGCGCTTTTGCGACAGCAAGACAGGCGGGCACTTTGGCACCACCGAAACTACCGTCGGACGTGGCTTTACTGGCAGCCTGGAGCAGCCGCGCACCGTCGCCCCCAACCTCGGTCTGCTCAGGACACATGCCGACAACTGCGTTGACATGCAGATCCACCCCCTTACGCGTGACCCGCGCGGCACGGTAATTGGGTCCTTGCCCAAAACCTCGCCCAGCATCACCGATGTAGGCGCCGACGCATCGCGCGAGCATCTCCGCATTTGGCTCGAAGGCGGACGCTGGTACGCCCAGGGCCTTGGGTCGACCAACGGCACAGTGCTCGAATCGGGTGCAGGCGACGGCGATATTGTGATTGAGCCGCCGCGCGACCAACGCGAGCCCGGCAAGATCTATCCCCCGGTGGAAATCGAAAACAGCGACAGGCTCCATCTGGGTCTCTATACGACATTCCTTGTCATTGTGGACTAGCGCGGACGGCGATCGAAAGACGGCCGCCGTCCGTCTTTTGTCTTCTACCTTCTGCGTCGTAAACGACAATACTCAGCGGTATACGTGGGCAGTGCGGTTATCATGGTACTTTACCGATATCCGCACTGCTCACGTATACGCGCGGCAACCCATGCCAGACAAAGGAACGCCATGGATACTACCGATAGCGCCTATGGCGACAAACTCATCCGTCTCGACACGTTCGATACCGCCGTGGCAGTCGACCCCAGTGCCGAGGACGACGCCAAGCGCCGGTTTATGACGCTTATTCTTCAGACGGCATACCGTGACGGCGGCAATATCGGGCACGTGCTGCGCGCGACCAACACGAGCGGCGAGGTCTTTGCCGTCAAGCTGCTCAAGGACAACGCCATCCTTTCCGACCAGACGCCCGATCGCTCTGCCGAGCAAGCGGCTGCGCACCTGGCCAGCACCGCCGCGCTGTTCGAGGAGTACCGTCATCTGTGTACCGTCTCGCACCTGCGCGGATTTCCGCGCGTCTATGGCTACGGATCGTGCGAGAACGACCCGCTCATCCTCATGGAGTGGGTCGAGGGCACCTCGCTCAAGCAGGCGCTGCCCTTGCTTCCGCACGACGCCTCGGGCGGGCTGACCACCCAGATGGTCGCCGCCGTCGGAAACGCCGTACTTCGCGCGCTCTTGATGACCCAATGCCTCGTGAATCCGGTCATCCATCGCGACCTGTCGCCTGCCAATATCATGTTCCGCACCACCAGCCGAACGCTCGAGCAGCAGATTGCCGATTGCTCCTTTGACCCCTGCCTCATCGACATGGGCTCCGCGACCATGGCCCTCGGCGACGACACGATCACCCGGCGCGCCGACATCTGGCGCTTTGCCACGCCCGCATACGCCGCGCCCGAAATGCTCACGCAGGATATCGAAGGCATCGCGGCCCTTCGCCGCTCGCCCGCGATCGACGTCTATGCGCTTTCGAGCATTCTGTACCAGCTCTACAGCGGTCGCTAGCCGTTCGATGTTGAGTCGACGGGTGCCGCGGCGACCGGCTCGTTCTACCTCATAAAGACCAAGACCAAGCCGGCGCCGCTCGAGCCGCGCTGCGAGGGCGACAAAGCGCTTGTCCAGATCATCATGAAAGGCATTTCGGTCGAACAGGGCGATCGCCCTACCGAGCAGCAGATGCTCGAGGTGCTCTCGACATACCTCCCCGCTGCAGAATCTGAGGACCGCGAGGGTGCAGGAGACGAGGCCGCAATTGATATCGATTCTGGCACGCACCTTAAGGTCGACGTCGCCGGCGAGCGCGCGCGAGAGATCCTGGAGCAGGCCCGGCACGACGCCATGACCCGCCGTCGCTTTATTATCGGCGGCGTCGTTGCGGTCGTTGCGGGGCTCGGCGTCGTTGGCGCGGCAACCCATGGCTTTGGCATCCCCGACTACCTGGACGGCATCCGCGGTTCGCTTGACGACTACACTTGGGACCAGCTGCAGGAGATTTCGCTCAAGATTAAGGCCGCCGAGACCCGTAGCGAGGCACGCGAGATTGCCAAGCGCTACCACCTGCTCGACGCTGATGGGCATATCCCCTATCCGTGCACTAAGCGTGTGAAGCTCGCCAACGGGCTGGAGGTCGGCGCTCAGCTTGTGGGCATCCGCCACGACGAACTTCTGGACGGTACAGGCAAGGCCGGACTGACGTTTATGTTCGATGCGGGTATTGCCGAGCGCAACGCTGCGGCTGAACCGCCGAGCGCCGGCTGGGCAGATTGCGAGCTGCGGGAATGGCTCAACGGCGACGGCCTTAAGCTGCTGCCCAACGAGTTGCGCGCACTCATCAAATCCGTCAAAAAGATCTCAAATAACGTTGGCGCCGCCAACAGTGCATCGTGTCTGAGCGAGTTGCCCGCAACCCTTTGGCTGCCCGCCATGGTCGAGCTGTGCGGTACGCAACCGCCCGATTCGTTTGCCGAGGACTATCACTACCTGGCAGACATCTACAACGGCGAGGGCAAGGAGTACCAACTCTTCCGCGAGCTCAAGGTGAGCCCGTATTCCACGAACGAGACGATGGTCCGCCAGTGGAAGGGCAAGGACACTTGTTGGTGGGAGCGCACGGTGAGCCCCGACACATCGGAGAGCGAAGGCACGCTCTATATGAACCGCGTGGGGCACGACGGCGACGTCTTTACGTACGCAACGCCTGCGGAAAAGCCAAGCAAGCGAACCTGCGTGATCCCCGGGTTCTGCATCTAGGGAGCGGGCGTCTTGCCGTGACGGGACCCCTCCCCGGCAATTGTCTCGTTCTGTAACACTAGCTCGGCAGATACAGATCTAGATGTTACAGAACGAGACAAAACCCAACCCCGCGAGACAACATCTCAATCTGTAACAGTAAGGGGTTAAAACTTCTCTAGATGTTACAGATTGAGATGATTGGTTGGGACGGCCACCGATTGAGCAGCCACCCTCATCTGTAATGAAAAGTCATACATTCAAACTATTACTGGACACCCCCAGGGGGTATGGGTGTATAGTATCGGCAGGTTAACAATTCCAACACCGAACTACAGAAAGGAGAAGCCATGGCTCAAGATAAGTTCGACGTGGGCGGCATGACATGCGCCGCCTGCCAGGCGCACGTGGACCGCGCCGTAAGCAAACTCGACGGCGTCCAAAGCGTCGCGGTCAACCTACTCGCTGGTTCCATGATGGTCGACTATGACCCCGCGCAGGTCTCCCCCGAGGATATCTGCACCGCCGTCGACCGCGCGGGCTACTCGGCCTCGCCCGTCGATGCGGGCACCGGCGCCGCTGGCTCAAACGGCAGCGTGCAAGCCAGGTCCGGCGCCGCCCATATGGAGTCGCCTACCAAAAAGCTGGAGGCCCCCGCTTCCGCCATGCGCACCCGCCTCATCGTCTCGATCGTATTCCTTATCCCACTGTTCTGCATAGGCATGGGGCACATGCTCGGTTGGCCGCTACCCGGCATTTTCACCGACCATACCCACAGCATGACGCTCGCGCTCACCGAGCTCGTCCTGCTCATCCCCATCGTCTACGTCAACGACGCGTACTTTATCAACGGGTTTAAATCGCTCGCGCACGGCGCGCCGACCATGGACGCTCTCATCGCCGTCGGCGCCACCGCGTCGATCGCCTGGTCGCTCTATGCCATGTTTATCATGGCCGACCAGCTGGCCGCCGGGCAAATCCACGAGGCCATGATGACGGGCATGGACAACCTGTATTTTGAGAGTGCGGGCACGATCCTGTCGCTCGTCACCGTGGGCAAATACCTCGAGACACGCAGCAAATCCAAAACCGGCGGCGCCATCGAGGCGCTCATCGACTTGGCACCCAAGACTGCGACCGTCGTTGCCGACGACGGCACCGAAACCACCGTCGACGTCGACAGTATCCTTCCCGGCCAGGTCCTGCGCGTGCGCCCCGGAGAGTCCATCCCCGTCGATGGCGTGGTGCTCGAGGGCAGCTCGGCCGTGGACGAGAGCGCGCTCACCGGCGAGTCCATCCCCGTGGAAAAGACCGCTGGTGCCACCGTCAACGCCGCCACCGTCAACCGCACCGGCTCGTTTACCTTCCGCGCCACGCGTGTGGGCGCCGAGACATCGCTCGCCAAGATTATCCAGCTCGTCGAGGATGCCAACGCCACCAAGGCGCCTATCGCTCGCATGGCCGACAAGGTCGCCGGCGTGTTCGTGCCCGTGGTGTTCGCGATCTCGGCCGTGGCCTTTGCGGTGTGGATGGCATTGACCGGCAGCATAAACGAGGCGCTCACCTCCGCCGTGGCCGTGCTGGTGATCAGTTGTCCGTGCGCACTGGGTCTGGCCACGCCCGTCGCCATTATGGTGGGCACCGGCAAGGGCGCCGAGATGGGCATTCTGTTCAAGAGTGCCGAGGCGCTGGAGAACCTGCGCAGCGTGGGCACCGTGGTGCTCGATAAGACGGGTACGGTCACCCGCGGCAAGCCTGCCGTGACCGATATCGTGGTAGCCACGCGCGCCGACGGCTCGCCCGCCATGAGCGAAAAGGCACTGCTCAAGCTGGCCGCCGCATTGGAGCGCTCAAGCGAGCACCCGCTGGCCGAGGCGATTATGGCCGAGTGCGAGACGCGCGGAATTGTCGCGCGCATGGTCGAGGACTTTGCCGCTGTGCCCGGTCGTGGCGTTACGGCGCGCGAGGGACAAAATGTCATCGTAGCCGGCAACGTACGTCTGATGGACGAGCTGGGCGTTACCGTGCCCGCGGGCCTTGCCGAGCAATTTGCCGCCGAGGGCAAGACGCCGCTGTTCTTTGCCAAGAACGGCGAGCTTGCCGGCACCGTTGCCGTGGCTGACGAGGTCAAGGAGACGAGTGCCGGGGCCATCGCCGCGCTGCGTTCGCTCGGCGTCGACGTGCGCATGCTCACCGGCGACAACCGCGTGACGGCCGAGGCCATCGCCCGCCGCGTGGGGCTGAGCAACGAACAGGTTATCGCCGACGTCCTGCCCGCCGACAAGGAACGCCACGTGCGCGAGCTGCAGGATGCGGGCGGCAAGGTCGCCATGGTGGGCGACGGCATCAACGACTCCCCCGCTCTGGCGCGCGCCGACGTGGGTCTGGCCATCGGCACCGGCGCCGACATCGCCAAGGAGGGGGCAGATGTGGTGCTCATGCGCAGCGACCTCATGGACGTCGCCCGCGCCATCGAGCTGTCGCGCGCCACGATCCGCAACATCAAGCAGGACCTGTTCTGGGCGCTGTTCTACAACGGCATCGGCATTCCGCTCGCCGCGGGCGTGTTCTTCCCCCTCACCGGCTGGCAACTCTCGCCGATGTTTGGCGCCGCGGCCATGAGTCTGTCGAGCGTGTGCGTCGTAAGCAATGCGCTGCGCCTGCGAACCTTTAAGCCTAAAGTGGCAAAATAGGCTCACCATTAAGTCCATTTAGAACGGGTTTTCCAGGTGCCCGAGATTGACCTGAAAGAGGAGCGACGCGTACTTTGGTACGCGAGCGACGGCTTGAGGGTCAAGGTCGGGTGCCTGGGAAAGCCGACACAGCAGAGAGGAATACCCATGCGTTTCACAATTAAGACTTCCGGCCTTATGTGCGGCCACTGCGACGCCACCGTCGAGACGGCGTTGCTCAACGTTGCCGGCGTGACCGACGCCGACGCCGATCACGAGACCCAGACCGTCCAGGTGGAGTGCGCCGACACCGTGACCGCTGAGCAGCTCACTGCCGCCGTCGAGGGCGCCGGCGAGAAGTTCCACGCCCTGTCCGTGACCGCAGCCTAGCTGCCACCGCACCAGCAGGCACCGCTGTCGGCCGACATAGCCGCCCAGCAACCACCGCTCAACCAGCCCTTCAGAAGTTGCGGTGAAATAGTTCCTGTTTTAGCGCTCCAAGCCCTCAATCAAGAACTATTTCACCGCAACTGAGGGCGAGGTATTTGAAGGATTGACCAGAAACGAGGACCCGCCATGATGGCAGACCATAAATCGGTGACCCGCATGCTCAAAACGGCACGTGGTCAGATCGACGGCATCCTGCGGATGGTCGAGGAGGACCGCTACTGCGTCGATATTTCCACGCAGCTCATGGCCACGCAGGCGCTCATCGCCCGCATCAACGCCGATGTGCTCAAGGCTCACATCGAGGGCTGCGTCGCCTCGGCCATCGAATCGGGCGACGAGGAACTCAAGGCCGCCAAGCTCGCCGAGATAGAGCGCGTCGTCGACAAGCTCGCCAAGTAATTGGTGCAAACGTACCTGTCCCCCTTGCACCAAAAGGGGTATAAAGGCGTGCAGTATATCGAACGAAAGGCAATTTGCATGAATGACTTTATGAAGGGTCGCAATGGCGCCGATGAACTCACCATCGTAATGGGTTTTGTCGGCATCGTCATCGCGATGGTCGGATCGATAGCCCGCATCCAGTGGCTCAGCTGGATCGCCATCGCTGTCATCGTGATCGGCGTGCTGCGCGGCCTGTCCAAAAACATCGATGCACGTCGCAAGGAGAACGACGCCTTTGTCGCCGGCTCGGCTAAGGTCCCCGGCTTGGGCAAGTTCGTCGCCAGCTTGGGCGGCGGGGCCGCAGCGGCCAGCACCTCGCGCGCGGCCGGCACCAGCAAGGAAGACTTTGAGCGTGCCAAGCGCACGGCCAAGAAGATGTGGAAGGGTCGCAAGACCACGGCATACCTCAAGTGCCCTAACTGCGGCCAGATGCTCTCCGTCCCCAAGGGCAAGGGCAAGATCCGCGTCACCTGTCCCAAGTGCCACGCCAAGATGGAGACGCGCTCATAGCCGCCATACCATGGGACAAAATAAAAGCCGAGGCCTCGCACTGGGACCTCGGCTTTTTCTGATTATGACAAAAGGATTGTCCCTTTGTCGCATCGCCATATCGCGCGCTTACGCCACGCCGTCGCGGGCGAGCTCCTCGGCCAGCGCCTCGGACGGCATGGCCATAATCGTGTCGAGCTCGGCGTCAACCTCGGGGATACGCTTGACCTTGAGCTTGCGCATCAGATCGCCACGACACATCACGTGCATCGGCTCTCGCAGAGCGCACAGGTCATCGAGCGGGTTCTCGCGCGTCACCAGGATATCGGCGGCCTTACCGCACTCGATTGTGCCGGTCTCGCCGCCCAGCCCCAGCAGCTCGGCATTGACCTGCGTGGCCGTATGCAGCGCGAAGGCGTTGCTCACACCCACGTACTTGGCAAAATAGGCCACCTCGCGCCACATGTCGTACTGGGTCACGAACGGACAGCTCGAATCCGTGCCCAGGCCTACCTTGATACCGGCTTCCAGCGCCGCACAAGCGCTCTCGATAATGCCCGAGCACACGATGTCGCCGTTCTTCTTTTGCGTGTCAGTCGAATGAGTCTTCTCCGGATCGAGCAATACAAACGGCAGTGCGGGGCTGATGGTGCAGGTCACGCTGGGCGCACGCCCCTCAAGCTGCGTGCCCGCGGCGCCGCGGTACAGTTCCAGGATCTCGGGCGTCAACGGAGCGCCGTGCTCAATCGTGTCAACGCCGGCCTCAAGCGCGGCCTTCACGCCCTCGGTACTCTCGACATGAGCCATAACTGGAAGGCCCATATCGTGCGCCGCCTTGCACGCCGCTGCGGCAACCTCCACGGGCATACGCAGCACGCCCGGCTCGCCCACCTCGGTCGCATCGAACACACCGCCCGTTACGAACAACTTGATGACGTCGGCACCACGCGCGTACAAGTCGCGCACCTGTTCGGCCGCCTCGTCGGGCGTATTGGCGACCTGCGCGAACAGCCCCGCGCCGTGGCCACCCGGCACTGTAACGCCCGTTCCCGGCGCTACCAGACGCGGACCCTGATACTTGCCGGCATCGATAGCATCGCGCACGGCGATGTCGGCAAACAGCGGGTCACCCGCACCGCGCACCGTAGTCACGCCGCTTGCCAGCTGCTGCTGGGCGCTGCCTTTGAGGATGTGGCGAACGATGGCGCGGCCCACGGGATTGTCGAGCTTCTTCATCAGCGCGCCCGCATCACCCGCCGAGACCGGCTTGCCCGAACCGCACAGATGCACGTGCATATTGATGAGGCCCGGCATGAGATACGCCCCTGCCAGGTCGATGACCTCAGCCCCCGCTGGAGCTTGGGCCACAGCGCTCGGTCCCATCCAGGTGATGATGCCACGCTCGACGACCACGGCCATATCGGGCTGCGGCTCCATATGCTCCGAACCATCCAGAACGGTCGCATTGATAAACAATGTGGGACGATCGGCAGATGCCATATCGAGCTCCTCCCTCACGATTAACTTGAACATTTGTTCATTATCACCTAGTCCCGCTGGATTGCTGCAGACGCATCGGTTAACGGAAGAAAGAGGGGATGTGGGGAGACGGAACACGTTGCAGTCCCACCCCAGCGACACCAGGGAAATGTCTCGATCTGTAACAGGTACAGGGTTATTAGGCCCCTTGATGTTACAGATCGAGACATTCGGTCGACGTTTCACCGGCTTGTCTCGATCTGTAACAATTACGAGCTCAAACAACCTCTAAACGTTACAGATCGAGACAAAACCTCTCAGCGCCCATACCACTGGCATCTCCACTCCTCAGCCAATTCAACCTGCCGAGGAATACCCGCCAGCCTCATTTTCTCGATCAGCTTCCCCGGATTCTTGAGCTCATCAAACGTAAACCGAAGCACCTTATGCCCGAGCATTGTCAGATGAGATTCCCGCTGACGCTCTGCCACGAATGGGTCAACCGACTCCCGACCCTCGCCGCTCTGCAAGGTGTACTTCCCCTTTCCGTCGAGCTCGCCGATGACACACGTCCCGTCCTCGAGCCGCCAATAATAGTCGACGCGAAACACCTGGCTCGGATCGAGCGGGTCGCGAAACTCCACCTGCAGCTCCGGAACCGGGAAGCCGTACGCAATAAAGAATGCTCGGAACCGAGACTCGCCGCCGTTTTCAGACAGCCCGTCCGCATACGACGCAATCACCTGTGCCCTGCGATACCCTCGCCTGCCCTCGCAATCGGCGCGGAGGCGCTCGCACAAATCCCCACGTGATACGCCTTTCGCCCGCAGTGCAGAATCGGCAATCGCCAACCCGTAGGAGAACGGCGCACGCAGTAGGCAATCCTCCACCGTGCGCCAAAACGACGTCACCCGCACGCCATCAACATGCTCGAGTGCGCCCGCCATCTGCGGACGCAACAACCTGCACCCGCCGCTCAACGTCACCGAACAACCCGTCTTAACAAGAAAACGCGACCCAAGCAGATCATTCGGCACCTCCAGACCCCACAAAAGCGCCGCGTCATAGCCCCAAAACGCCCAATCGGGATGAAACTCTGCAAGCCCTTTGATGGTACGCAGCGTTCGCTCCGCCGGCGTCAGCACACCCCAATCATGTTGAAAGCAGAACAAATACGGCTCGGGTTCCGCGATATCGTCGGTTCCAACATGACGCCGCAGCCACATGAGCTCGGCATTGTCATGCGTTGCGAGCAGCGCACCTTGCTCGGTCGCCTCCGTGAGTCGCGCGAGCATCCTATTCCGCGCCAACGTGTTGCGAGTCGTATGCTTGTGCTTGAAAACGGTATTAGACACTTCCATCACCACCACATCGGACAAATGGACCATCGTCACCGTTGCCTCCACCGACAAACGTCTTGATCTGTAACAAGAAGACCGATTTTTGTACTGTAGATGTTACAGATTGAGACATTCCCCCCAGCCAGGTGCCAAACGTCTCGATCTGTACCAGTAAGACGTTCTCCAGGCCCCTAAACGTTACAGATTTAGACAAACCAGCGGCGCCCAAGCATTCGTCTCGATCTGTAACAGATAGACTGGTTTTTGTCCCCAAACGTTACAGATCGAGACAAAAGGGCAGAAGGCAAGGCAGGCGACAACCGCCCATCCTCTACCCCCATTCCTGTTCGTAGATGTTGAGGGACTTTACGTACCGCCCCTGGGCGCCCATGATGTCGCGGACCAGACGCAAGAAGAAGCTGATGCACGAGGTGTCAAAGCCGTCCTGCAGATCCTCGGGATGCACCGCACCCGGTCCGTCGACCGCCGTGTCGTTCAGGCGCGCGATGTCATACAGGTAGAGCTGTCCCGCCGTAAGCCAGACATCGTCGACGCAGGCGAGGCGCACCGCAATCGCGCCGTCGTTCCAATGCTCCTTCTGCACGATATGCGGGTCGTAGACATCAAAGCGATGATCGGTGCGCGTGTCCTTCAGCACGACCATGCCGGACGCAGGATTCTTGTCCAAAATGCCAAAGCGCGAGAAATACTGCGTGTCGCGTACCCGCTCGAGCCGCTTGAGCGAGGCAGGCGAAAGCGATGCCGGCGGCTCGTCAACATATAGCTCGAGCAGCGTTTTGCCATGGCGATAGGGGCGCTCGAAGAGCAGCCAATCGGTAAACGCCATGTTGTAGGCCATGATTTCGTTTTGAGAAGGTTCCTCGCAATAGCTGAGCCACGGGTCGACGATAATCTCGAACTGTTCGCGTGCCGGCTCCAGGAATTGAAACTTCCGCAGCATCCAAAAGTGAGCCATGTCGGCAATATCGTTGCCGACGGCTTCAGCCAGCTCTGCTCGGTCAAAAGCGTGGTCAGTCATGGCATCCTCCTCAAACTGATGGACCTCAATTTGAGCTTACGAGGAGGGTGGGCAGCCACGACCAGCGCGGGCAAAATAGGCCTCCGACTGCAAACCAGATGCTGACCAAACACTTGACGAAAAGCTTGACCGAAAATGTGCACCGCAACAAAACCGCAGGCAAACATAGACGGCCAACCCGCCCTTTTGAGCCAGATGCCTGCAGCCACCACAGAAACAACAGGTGACCACAGCCCAAGAAGTCGACAAATGAACACCCGCACGTCGACAAACGCGCAAACTGCTCGCAAATCCGCAAGGAGTGTCCCCGAATGCCGGCACAGACGATATGAGCAGGACATAAAAACATTGAGAGCCCCTGCTGCATGAAAGACCGCGGATTAGGCCGACAATGGTGAGTGTCTAATTCAGCCGCGGCGGCCACGCCGCATTCATGGAAGGGGCTCCCATGCTCGATACTACCACCTTCGTCGGACTCGACGTCCACGCCCGCTCGATAAAGGCAGTCTCCCTCGACGTCATGACCGGGGAGGCGCGCTGCGCGACCTTCGGCTACGACGCCGGCGCCGTCGCGGGGTGGGTGCGGTCCGTGGACCCAAAGGCCAGGTGCGTGTACGAGTCCGGGGTCACGGGGTTCGACCTGCAGAAGAGGCTCTCCGGCCTGGGGGTCGACTGCGTGGTCGGCGCCGTCTCGAAGATGATCAAGCCCAGCGCGGACAGGCGCAGGAAGAACGACCGCAACGACGCCGAGTTCCTCGCCCGCATGCTGTCGGTCGGCAACGTGGTCGAGGTGTGGGTCCCCGACGACGAGTGCGAGGCCGCCCGCGACCTGACCAGGGCGCTCGAGGACGCGAGGGACGACCTCTCGCGCTCGAAGCAGCGGCTCTCCAAGTTCCTGCTCAGGCACGGGCTCGTCTTCGACGAGAGG
>DXZR01000003.1 GCA_019419555.1 Collinsella sp. | reverse complement strand
GGAAAGCACATTAAGTGCTTTCCTTTGCGTGCGGAACTCGCGACAAACTTAACCCGCCCCGGCCCCCGATGGCCCCAGACCTGACAAATAGGGACAGGTTTATTTTGGTCGGTTGTATCTGGGGTAATGCCGCACATGCGTTTATCTAAAGATCTGAATTCATATAACTGAATAGACTGTCTGACAAAATCGAAACCCGCATCAACCAGCCCTTTTGCTATTCCCGGCGGGGTCCACGGATAAAGTTTATCGCGAGTTCCGCACGAACAGGAGACCACTTAATGTGGCCTCCGTCGTGAGCAGGACTGTAGAGCAGGAAACTTTATCCGCGGACCCCGCCGGGAATAGCAAAAGGGCGACCCCAGTCCGGAGTCGCCCTTGTTGAGCTGCTTATGTGTAGCTGTTACTCGGCGTCGTGGTGACGGCGGGGCTTGCGGCCTCCGTTGTCGCCGGGACGGCGCGGACGGTCGCTGCGCTCGGAGCGCTCGCGACGCGGACGCTCACGGCGCTGGAAGTGCTCGCCGTCGCCCTCTGAGGCACCCTCGGCGCGAGCCGGGGCCTCGGGCTTATCCAGACGATCGAGCGAAATCTTGCCGCGGTCATCGACTTCGATGACGACGACCTTGACCTCGTCGCCCACATTGAGGACGTCCTCGACCTTCTCCACGCGGCCCTTGGCGACGCGGGAGATGTGCAGCAGGCCGTCCTTACCGGGCAGCAGGTTGACGAAGGCGCCGAAGGGCTGGATGGAGACCACGCGACCGGTGTACTCCTCGCCCGGCTCGGGAACCTTGATGATGAGCTTGATACGCTCGACGGCCTGGTCGACGGACTCGCCGGTGCCGCCGACAAAGACGGTGCCGTCCTCCTGGATGTCGACCGAGGCGCCGGTCTCGTCCTGGATACCGCGGATGACCTTACCGCCGGAACCGATGACGTCGCGGATCTTGTCGGTCGGAACCTGGATGGAAACGATGCGCGGAGCGGTGCTGCGCGTGGTGTGGCGCGGCTCGGGGATCACATCGAGCATCTTCTGCAGGATGAAGGCGCGACCCTCCTTGGCCTGCTGCAGAGCGCGGGCCAGGATGTCGAAGGTGAGGCCGGTGGCCTTGTTGTCCATCTGCAGGGCGGTGATGCCCTCGGTGGTGCCGGTGACCTTAAAGTCCATGTCGCCCAGGAAGTCCTCGAGACCCTGGATGTCGGACAGCACCACGGTCTTGCCCTCCTCCTGGATCAGGCCCATGGCGATACCGGAGACCGGGCGCTTAATGGGCACGCCGCCGTCCATAAGGGCGAGCGTGGAGCCGCAGGTCGAAGCCATCGAAGAGGAGCCGTTGGACTCCATGACCTCGGAGACGACGCGGATGGCGTAGGGGAACTCGTTCTCGTCGGGAAGCACCGGAAGCAGAGCGCGCTCGGCCAGATTGCCATGGCCGATCTCGCGGCGCTTGGGGCTGCCCATGCGGCCGGTCTCGCCGGTGCAGAAAGGCGGGAAGTTGTAGTGGTGCATGTAGCGCTTGCCCTCGGTGGGCTCGATGGTATCCAGACGCTGGCCCTCGTTGAGCATGCCGAGCGAAAGAACCGAGAGCACCTGGGTCTGGCCACGCTGGAACAAACCGGAGCCGTGAACGAGCGGCAGGTAGTTGTCCTTCACCATGATGGGACGGATCTCGTCGGCGGCACGACCGTCGACGCGCTCACCGGTCTCGACGACCATGGTGCGCATGGCCTTCTTCTCGAGCTTCTTGAGCGCCACGGGGATCTCGCGCTCCCAAGCGGCCTGCTCCTCCTCGGTGAACTCGGCACGGATGGACTCCTTCAGAGCCTCAACCTTGCCGATACGGGAGAGCTTGTCGGCGTCACGAAGGGCGGCTGCCATCTCGTCGTAGTGGGCGAAGATGCGCTCCTGGACCTCCTCGACGGGCTGGTCGAGCGGGTACTCCTTCTTGACGATGGGGCCGTTGACCTGCTCCCACTCGGCGACGAACTCGTCCTGAGCCTGGCAGAAAGCGGCAAGGGCCTCCTGGCCAAACTTCATGGCGGCGAGCATGTCGTCCTCGGAAATCTCCTCGGCGCCGGCCTCGACCATCGAGATGAAGTCGGCGGATCCGCCCAGCTCCAGGTCCAGATCGGAGTTCTCGCGCTCCTCGTAGGTGGGGTTGACGATAAACTCGCCGGTCTCCACGTTGCGGCCGATGCGCACGCAGGCAAGCGGGCCCTCGAAGGGCACGCCGCCGAGCGTCATGGCCAGGGAAGCACCCATGACGTTGATGACGTCAAAGGGGTTGACTTGGTCGGCGACAAGCGAGGTGGCGACGATGTGCACCTCGTTGCGGAAACCGTCCGGGAAGCTCGGGCGAATCGGACGGTCGATCATGCGCGCGGTGAGCGTGGCCTTCTCGCTGGGACGGCCCTCACGCTTGAGGTAGCCACCCGGGATGCGCCCTGCGGCGTACATCTTCTCGTTGAAGTCGACGGTCAGCGGGAAGAAGTCGTAGTTCTTGCGCTCCTTGGAGACGACCACGGTGTCGAGCATCGTGGTGTCGCCCTGCTTGACCAGGCAGGCGCCGGTGGCCTGCTTGGCAAGCTCGCCCGACTCGAAGGTGTAGGTCTTGCCGTACAGCTCAAAGGTCTTGGATACGAGTGTCATTGTTCTCCTTTACCCCACAGGCCCCTTGCCTGCGGGCTTCTCATGTGACGCGGGCCCCCTGCCCCCGCCACGCTTCAGAGCGTGATTGTTCGCGCCCTTACACAAAAAGAGCGCCCCGCTGCGCAGAACGCTCTTAGCATGTACAAATCCTACTGGATGTTGTCGCGGATGCCCAGAGCCTTGATGAGCTCACGGTACTCGACGATGTCGTTCTTCTTGATGTAGGAAAGAAGACGACGACGACGACCGACGAGCATGAGCAGGCCACGACGGGTGTGGAAGTCCTTCTGGTGGGACTTCATGTGCTCGGTCAGCTCCTTGATGCGCTCGGACAGGATGGCGACCTGAACCTTGGGGTTGCCGGTGTCGACCGGGGTGTTACCGAACTGGGCAGTCAGCTCCGCCTTGCGCTCTTTGGAAACAGTCATTGTTTCACCTTTCGTTTTGCGTCGCCCACGGGCGACTCGATTCGCCTCGGACTGGGAAGCCGCCGGTGGAGCGAACAACCAAGGTCGAGGTACCAACAGGTCGGTATGTTACCACAAGCAGCCCGCGCCTGCGCATCATCACCGACCCAACATGAATTCCATCGCGCGGAGGCGCTGATCGGTGTGCGTCGCAGCCCAAACATGCGAAAGCCCGAGCAGGAATGCCGCCGTATGCGGGTCGATTCGCTCGGCCATGAGCGCATCGAAGGTCATGGACATGAGGGCGCGCAGCCATGCGGTCTCACCGGTCGACACCAGTTCGGCACCTGGAACGCTCGACGCGCACGACCCGCACATGAGACCGCCCGCCTGGGCTGAAAAATACGACAGCATGGGGTCTCCGCACAGCACACAGGCCGAAAAATCGGGTTGATAGCCAACGTGCGACAGCAGCTTAAAGACATATGCCGCCACAAGTAGGTCCATATGCGCCGTGTCAAGCCCGCTGCCCACCAGGGCAAGCGCTCGCTGCGTGATGGCAAAGGTAAACGGGTCCTCGGCGTCCTCGAACGAGCACACGCGCGCAACCTCGGCGATCGCGCTTGCGGCGCAGGTCGTCTCGTAATCGGGCGCAGCGCCGAGCGGCGCCTCCATAAGCTCGGCCTGGGAAACCACGTCGAGTGACCGTCCATGTGCGAGCAGCATATCGACCGTACAGAACAGCTCGCAGCGCGCAGCCAGGCGTCCGCCGGGTTTGCGGGCGCCCTTTGCCACGGCACGAACCTGCCGCCCCCGCTCGTCAAGCATCGTCAAGATCAGGTCGGTCTCTTTGAGCTTAGTCTTATCGAGCACGACCACTTTCGTGCGATATGTCCGGGAGCCTGCCATGCGCGCCGCGCGTCCTTAGTCCTCGGCGTTATAGCCAAAGCGGCGAATCTGGGCCTCGTCGTCACGCCAGCCGGCCTTGACCTTCACGTCCAGCTCCAAAAAGACCTGCGTGCCAAAGATGCGCTCAAGATCGCGACGGGCGTCGATACCGATATGCTTGATCATCTCGCCGCCCTTGCCGATGATGATGCCCTTTTGGCCCTCGCGCTCGACGTAAATGGTGGCGTGCACGCGCAGCACCTTCTTGGTCTGCTCAAGCGCATCGCAGATCACGCCAACGGAGTGCGGAATCTCATCACGGGTGCGGCGCAAGACCTTCTCGCGCACAAACTCGGCAACGAGCGTCTCATCGGAAGCGTCGGTACCCATGTCCTCGGGGAACCAACGCGGACCCTCGGGCAAAAAGTGCGCAACGGTCTCGATAAAGGCATCGACGTTGAAGTTCTTGACCGACGACGTCACGATCTCATCGTCATATTCCATGAGCTCGTGGGCAGCCTTAAGCTGCTCCATGACCTGTGCGGGGTCGGCCTCATCGGCCTTAGTGAGCACCAGAACCTTCTTGGAACGGGCGCATCTGACGCGCTCGGCAACCCAAGCGTCTCCCCTGCCGATAGGTTTGGTGGCATCAATCAAAAACGCGACGACGTCAACATCGTTCAGCTCGAACAACGCACTCTTGTTGAGCTCGGAACCCAGACCGTCCTTGGGCTTGTGGATACCCGGGGTATCGACAAAGACCAGCTGGTAGCCGGGACGGTTAACGACGGCGCGCATGCGGCGGCGGGTCGTCTGGGCCACCGGCGAGGTGATGGCGACCTTTTTGCCATAGCAGGCATTAAGCAGCGTGGACTTGCCAGCGTTGGGACGACCGACCAGGGCCACAAAGCCGCTGCGGAAACCGGGCTCCACGTCGCCAAAGCCCGCGAGGTTGTCGTCCTCGTCGCACAGGGCGTCGAGTTCCTCGTCGCTCATACCCTCAAACGGGTCGAACTCCTCGACATCCTCGAGCTCCTCGGTATCCACCGCGTCCAGGGACTCGTCGTCCAAAATCTCATCGGTAGGCTGCATATTGTCGGACATGGGAATCCCTTTCTAAATAAAGCCGAGCGCGTGGGCAAATACCAGCAAGCCCACAATCGCGGCGGTGATGGAAAGAACGTATACGGAGGCGGCGGCGATGTCCTTCGCACGCTTGGCCAGCGGATGGAGCTCCTGGGTCGCCAGGTCGACGATGGCCTCCATGGCGGTATTGCAAAGCTCGCCGTGGATCACCAGGCCGCAACAGATGATAATCGTGGCCCACTCGGCAATGTCGAGCCCCACGATGCAGCCTGCAATGACGGTGCACACGCCCGCCACGAGCATGACCTTAATGTTGCGCTCGGTCTTGACGGCGGTGACGAAGCCCTCCATAGCGTAAGAAAACGACTTTAAGAAGGACGGATGGTCCTTGTTCGATCCGGGAATCATAGACGGCTCCTAGTCGTGGGCGTGGTTGGTGATGGGGCCGACGTGGACTAGCTTGGGGTCCTCGCCGCGCTCGAGCGCCAAATCGCGCAGGATGGCGTCCTCGCGGGCCTCCATGACCTCGGCCTCGTCGTCCTCGATGTGGTCATAGCCCAGCAGGTGCAGCATGCCGTGAACGAGCATCAGACGGCACTCGTCAGCGGGGCTATTGCCAAAACCGGGGGCCTGACGGGCAATAACCTGCGGGGCCAAGATAATATCGCCGAGCTCGAGCGTCTCATCGGCGGGAATGTCATCGTCAAAGGCCGAATCGCACTCAAACGAGAGTACATCGGTGGTGCGATCGATACCGCGCCACTCGTGGTTGAGCTCGTGCATCTCGTCCTCGTCGACATACGAAAGGGAAATCTCGACTTCACGCTCAACGCCCTCGGCGGCAAGCACGACCTCGCAGATGTGCTCCACCTCCTGCGCATCGAGCAGCGTATCGAGCTCGGCATCGTTGCTGATCAATACACTCAACGGGACTCCTTTCGGTCGCGCGGGCGCTGCTCGCGCACGTCATCATAAGTGTCGTATGCCTCGACGATACGTCCCACCAAGGCATGGCGCACCACGTCGGCGCGCTCGAGGTGCGAAAATGCGACATCGTCGACACGGCCCAAAATCTGCTCAACGTCGGCAAGACCGCCACGACGACCCACCAGGTCGCGCTGGCTCAGGTCGCCGGTAATCACAAACTTGGAGTTAAAGCCCAAGCGCGTCAGGAACATCTTCATCTGCTCAGGCGTGGTATTTTGCGCCTCGTCGAGCACCACGAAGGCATCGCTCAGCGTGCGGCCGCGCATGTAGGCAAGCGGGGCGATCTCGATCACGCCACGCTCCATAAGCTCATCGGTGCGCTCGCGATCCATCATGTCAAAAAGGGCGTCGTAGAGCGGACGCATGTAGGGATCGATCTTTTCCTCGAGGGTGCCGGGCAAAAAGCCCAAGTTCTCCCCCGCCTCGACAACCGGACGCGTCAAGATCAGCCGGCCCACCTCGTGGCGCTTGAGCGCGGCAACGGCGAGCGCCATGGCCAGATAGGTCTTACCGGTGCCGGCAGGACCCAGGCCAAACGTGATGGTATGCGTGCGGATGGCATCCACATAGCGCTTTTGGCCCAGCGTCTTGGGGCGAATGGCACGGCCGCGATACGAAAGCAGCACGTCATCGCGAAGCGACGTAGCCTCGTGCTCACCGTCGCGCAAGACGGCCAGGCAGCGAGAGACATCGTCGGCAGACAGTGTGCGCCCGGCGGCCGCCTCGCGAAAAGCATGCTCGAAAAAGCGCGCCACGAGCTCAACCTCATCCGGGTCACCGCCCACGGCGATGCTGTCACCACGGGCAACCACGTGGGCGCGAACCAGGCCCTCGAGCGTGCGCAGAACGCCGTCACCAGCGCCCAGCACACGAGAGGGGTCAATTCCCTCGGGAACGGTAAGTCTAATCTTCGAGGCTTCCATGAACCTCCCTGCGTGCATGGACCAAGCCGGAATCATCGACTCCGATGATAGCAACATCGAGCAGGCACGGGGCCGTGAGTCCACGGGTATCGTCAAGGCGGGCATGATGGAAGGAGCCGAGCATCAGGTTGTCGCCATACTCGAGCACGGCACGCTCGACCGTGCCCACGCGACGGCGAGCGTCGGCAATAGCGAGCTCCTGTGCAGCGGCCCGCATACGGCGGCTGCGCTCGGCCATAACCTCGGGCGGAACCTGGTCGAGCATGTCGGCAGCAAGGGTACCGGGACGCTTGCTGTAGCGGAACACGTGCATACGCGAGAAACCCACACGGCGGCACAGCGCCAGCGACTCCTCGAACTCCTCGTCCGTCTCACCAGGGAAGCCGACAATAACGTCGCAAGAAAGTGACGCCTGCGGCAGATTGGCGCGAATCATACGCACCGTGTCCTCAAAGGCCTCCGCACTATAGGGACGGCCCATGCGATGCAGGGTCGCCGTGCAGCCGGACTGCACGGGCAGGTGCAAAAACGGGGCGATACGCTGCGGATAGCGCGCCATAACCTTAAGCAGGCGCTCAGAGATATCCATGGGCTCGACCGAGGAAATGCGCACATGCGGAATAGACGTGCGCTCCATGATGGCCTCGAGCAGCTCATCGATTTCGACGTGCTCGTCGGTCGCGCTCTTGCCATCGTAGGCACCCAGGTTCACACCGGTCAGCACCACCTCGGGCACGCCGGCCTCCTGGGCCTCGCGAACTTGCTCGAGCACGGACTCGACGGGCACGGAGCGCTCGGGGCCGCGTGCCTTCCACACAATGCAATAGGTGCAGCGATGGTTGCAGCCGTCCTGAATCTTCACGCCCAGGCGAGAGCGACCGAGCGCATCGACCACCTCGCCATCGCTGCAGGCGGGAACGCTATCGGATTCGACACCCAGTACCTCGCAGACGCGCTCGGCGACGTCAATCTTGGACGGCTCGGCGATCACGCGATCGGAGAGCTCCAGCAACTCCTCGGGATGCAGGTTGACGACGCAGCCGGTTACGACCACGTAAGGGTCGTTAGGATGGGCCAGCGCATGACGGACGGCCTTACGGGTCTTGGCCTCGGCCTCGCCCGTAACGGCACAAGTGTTAATGACGATCAGATCGGCATCCTGGGGCTCCACCATAGCAAAGCCCAGGCGCATAAGATCGGCAGTGATACGGTCAGACTCAACCCGGTTGACACGGCAGCCGAGGTTGACGACGGAAATATGGGGTGCGAGCACGCGGGCTCCTTAATCGAGGATATCGTCGAGGGCACTCTTGATACGGTCGGTCACCGACTTCTTACCGGAAGCGACGTCATCGCCCATATCATCGGCAAAAGCACGGAGCAGCTCGCGCTGCTTGTTGGAGAGATTGGTGGGGACGACCACGCGCAGCTGCACGATCAGACGACCGCGCGAACCGCCACCGCCGATACGCGGCATGCCGTAATTGTTGACGCTCACGGTGTCGCCGTACTGTGCACCAGCAGGGACCGTCACCTTGACGACCTCGTCAGGCATAATGCCCTCGACCTCGATCTCGCATCCGAGCGCAGCCTGCGCAATCGAGATATCGCTCACGAGGTACAGGTCGTCGCCGTTGCGCTTAAAGCGCTCATGGTCGGCAACGCGCACGTTGACAATCAGGTCACCCGAAGGCTCACCGCGAAGGCCGGCCTCGCCAAAGCCGCTCACACGCAGCTGGCGACCGGTCGAAACGCCGGCGGGAATATCGATGTCGATCTTCTCATGCGAAGGCGTGCGGCCCTGACCGTCGCAGGTCTCGCAGGGATGGTCGATAACCGTACCCTCGCCATGGCAGTCGGGGCAAGGCGAGGAAGACTGAACCTGGCCCAGGAACGAACGCTGAACCGTCGTGACGTAGCCCGTGCCGTGGCAGCGACTGCACTGCTTTTCCTGTGCACCCTCGGCCCTACCGGTGCCATTGCAATCCTCACAGGGAGCAAGGCGGTCATAGCTGATCGTCTTTTTGCAACCGAGCGCCGCCTCCTCGAGCGTCACCGAAAGGGAGATGGCCATGTCACGTCCGCGACGACGCTCACGACGGCTGCGGGAGCCACCGCCGGCACCGCCGCCAAAGAACGACGAGAACAAGTCGTCCATGCCCATGCCACCAAAGATATCGTTGATATCGACGTAGCCCGAACCACCAGGGCCGTCGGCAGTGCCGTAACGGTCGTAGTTAGCACGCTTCTGCTCATCGGAAAGAACGGAATAGGCCTCGTTGAGCTCCTTAAACTTGGCCCCGGCCTCGGGGTCGTCCGAAACATCCGGATGTACGGTACGGGCCTTCTTTAGAAACGCACGCTTGATCGTCCGCGCGTCGGCATCCCTGTCGACGCCAAGCACCTCGTAGTAATCCCTATTTTCCGACACGACCGAATCCTTCCGACTTTCATTATTGTCACAGTGCGTCCTATACCCAAGCTGGGCCGACCGCAAACAGAGGGTTTGATGTTATTGCATTTGGTACGGCGAAAGCATGGCCCGTTGCGAGCAGCTCGCGAACCAAACCGACACGAGCGCGAACATGAAGCCGTTGGCAAAACCGTTGGCAAACTGCATCGCGCCGCGCTTCCACCACAGCAGACTGCGATGAAGCACGCCGTCCGAAAGCACCATGAACAGGCCCATGGTAAACGGAATAAAGCACATCACGGCAAAGGCCGAGAACACGCCCGAGATGGCCGAGAGTACCAAAAACGGCGCCACGATGCCCATCAGGTAAAAACCGGTACGAGCTTTGCCTTCCAAGCGCTCGGCTTCAACATGGGCGCGGCCGACCAGGTCGCCGCCCGCGGCACCGTTGGTGCCAGCATGACCCATGCCGCTAATGCGGACCTCGTCGCCATCGTGCGTGCCGGCAGGAAACTCAATCGTCTGCTCGGAGGTTACGCGAGTACGACCGCTGCCACCGCAATCAGGGCAGGGGTCGGCCACGACCTTACCGGAACCGCCGCACTCGGGGCAAACCGACTGGAACGTGCCTGCACCAAACAGGAAGGACAGGTCGACGTCGATGTGGCCGCGGCCGCCACAGCTTGGGCAGGTATGGGCATGCTCGGAGGAGACAGAACCCGAACCGCCGCAATGTCCGCACGTATCGAAACGCGTGTAGCGGACGGTCTTGCGGGCACCGCCCTTGGCCTCCTTGGCGTCGAGTTTGATATCGACGACCACGTTGGCACCGTTCTCGGGATTGTAGGCAGCCTGCCCGCGACGCTGCTGGCCCCAGGCGCCACCAAAGGGAAAGCCGCCCTCAAAGGGATTGCCATAACCCGTGTTGCCGGCGTAGCCACCACCATAGGGCGAAGCCGTAGGAGCACCGGCAAAGGGATTGCCAGAACGCATGGCGTCGTAGCGCGAACGCTTCTGCTCGTCCGAAAGCACGGCGTAGGCCTCGGAAACCTCTTTAAACTTTTCCTCGGCATCCGGCTCTTTGTTGACGTCCGGATGGAGCTTGCGGGCCTTTTGCTGGAAGGCCTTTTGAATATCACGCGAGGTGGCGTCCTTGGAGACACCCAGAATCTCGTAGTAATCTTTTTCGTTCATCGTCGCCATGCGCGGCAACCTCCTGCTCACAGCAGCGTATATATTCCGGTAATTCTACCCGAGCGACCTAAGCTAGATCCCAAAACAGCTCGAACAGAACATTTCCATCGAGCCAGCCCAGGTGGGTCGGCGCCAGACGAGCTCGAACATGACCCGCGACGACATCTGCCGAAGTGAAGGGTCCCCCATGGACCCCGAACGTCTCGGGCACCCAAGTGGCAAGACCCAATTCGAGTGCGCGATCGCAGGCAGCTGCCAGCTCATCGGCCGGGATGACACGAGCCGCGCGAACCAACAGGTCGGACGCGACACCGCGCGTCATGCGACAGGCGAGCATCAGGTCTTCGGCCTCAGCCTCGCGCTGCGACAGATGTTCGGCCTCGAACGCCGTCGCGTCATCGTCGCGTTGCACCAGACGCACGCGGTGCGCATCGCCTCGAGAAGACACGCCGGGGAACAAACCTGCAAGACGGTCGAAATCCTCGGCGTCGAGCATGCCCGCGGCAGAACGACCCAGGCCCAGGTAGCCCCGTCCGGTCCAGTAGGCAATGTTATGGGCGCACTCATGGCCGTCGAGCGCATAGCTCGCCACCTCATAGGGGTGATAACCGGCCGCACCCAGGAGCTCGCGTGCCATATCCATGCAGGCGGCCTGAAAATCCTCGTCGGGCTCGAGCGACTCGTCGCGACACGCCATGAGGTAGAGCGGCGTGGCCTCCTCGAGCGTGAGCGGGTACACCGACACATGATGCGGCGCCGCCACCAGCACGCCATCGAGCGTGCGCTTCCAACTCGCTGCGGTCTGCCCGGGAAGTCCGCACATAAGGTCGCACGACACGTCAAGCCCAGCGGTCTTGACTGTCGCGATGGCGGCGAGCGCCCGATCGGCATCGTGAATACGGCCGATAGCGGTAAGTTCGGTGTTATCGAGCGTTTGCACGCCCAGAGAGACGCGTGTGACACCAACCTTGGCAAGTGCAGCGGCAAGCTCGGCGGTCAGCGACTCGGGATTGGCCTCGCAGGTAAACTCAACGGGGGCGCACCACGCACGAATACGCCGCGCCAGCTCCACCAGGCGCTCCCCCGCCAGCGACGGCGTACCGCCGCCAACATAGACGGTGCGGATCTGGTCAAGGGCACCAGCCTTGCCAAAAGCATCGAGACGCGCGAACAACTGCTCAAAATAGGCATCGAGCGCAGCGCTCAGATCACACGGAGCAAAACTGCGCGAGTCAAAGTCGCAGTACCGGCACTTTTGGGCGCAAAACGGCACGTGCACGTACAGCGCGGTAACGGCCACCCTTAAGCCTCCAGCGGATGAGGGGGCACCGATTCGCCGGCGGCAAGTGCGGCCTCGCAGGCCACCACATCGCGCTCGATCTCATCGACCAGCACCATAAACTCCTCGTATGTGGAACAGCGCACCACATGGGCACGCCAAGCGGCGGCATGGGGCATGCCTTTTAAGTACCAGCTTGCGTACGTGCGGGCACGCGACATGAGCGGCAGAAGCTCGTGCGTCAGCGTTAGGTGTTCACGCAGGGCGTCCAGGCGCTCGACGGAGCTGCGCGCCGGCACCGGTATGCCATCGAGCGCAAGGGCGCGAGCATCACCGAACACCCAGGGATTACCATAGATGCCGCGCGCGATAAACACCGCGCTGGCACCAGAACTGCGCAGATGCTCCGCGGCATCCTCGGCGCAGAACACATCGCCCGAACCAATCACGGGAATCTCGACGGCATCTGCGACCTCATCGACGACAGACCAATCGGCCTGCCCCGTATAGAGCTGCGTGGCACAACGACCGTGCACGGCAACTGCGGAGGCGCCCGCCCCTTCGAGCATCTGGGCAAACGTTGCGGCGTTGCGGTCCTCGGCATAAAAACCCTTGCGGATCTTCACGGTCACGGGAACATGAGCCGCGCCCACAGCTGCCTCAACAATCTTCTCGGCCAGATCGGGTGTGCGCATAAGCGCCGAGCCCTCGCCCTTGGTAACGACCTTGCGGGCGGGGCATGCCATATTGATATCGATGAGCGACAGACGATCGCCCACACGATCCTCGACGGCGGCGACGGCGCTCGCAAACTGCTCGGGCTTGGAGCCAAAGAGCTGCACGCAAATCTGCTGCTCCTCGTCGGCCGGCAGCACCAGGCGCCACGTTTTGTTGCTAGCATAGGCAAGGCCCGCCACGCTCACCATCTCGCTGTAGGCAAGGTTGGCACCGCGGCGGCGGCACATGATGCGGTAGGCAGGGTCGGTCACGCCCGCCATGGGAGCCATAAGGAACGGCTGCTCGGCATAGGCGCCCAGCAGCCGCTTGCTGTATTCGGAAAGCGCCATAGACCTACTCGTCCACCTTGAGGATCGCCATAAAGGCCTCCTGCGGGACCTCGACCGATCCGATGGCCTTCATGCGCTTCTTGCCCTCTTTCTGCTTCTCGAGCAGCTTGCGCTTACGCGAGATATCGCCGCCGTAGCACTTAGCAAGCACGTCCTTGCGACGCGCCTTGACGGTGGAGCGGGCAATGATCTTATTGCCGATAGCACCCTGGATGGGAACCTCGAACAGCTGACGCGGGATGATCTCCTTAAGCTTGTCGCACAGGCCACGGGCCAGACCATAAGCCTTATCCTTGTGCACGATAAACGACAGCGCGTCCACCTCGTCGCCCGAAAGCAGGATATCGAGCTTCACAAGCTCAGATGGACGGTACTCGTTGAACTCGTAGTCGAGCGAGGCATAGCCCTTGGTACGGCTCTTGAGCTGATCGAAGAAGTCCAAGATGAGCTCGGCAAGCGGCATATCAAAGCGCATCTCGACCGACTTGCTCGTGAGATGGATCATGTCGGTAGTAATGCCGCGGTGCTCGATAGCGAGCTGCATGACGGCACCCGTATACTCGGGCGGGCAGATGATCTTTGCCTTGAGGTAGGGCTCCTCGATACGCTCGATGCGCGTAGCCTCGGGCAGATCCTGCGGGCTACGGACATCAATCATCTCGCCGTCAGTCTTGTAGACGTGATAGTCCACCGAGGGGCTCGTGGCAATGAGGTCCAAGTTGAACTCGCGCTCCAGGCGCTCCTTGACGACTTCCATGTGCAGCAGGCCCAGGAAGCCCACGCGGAAGCCAAAGCCGAGCGCCACCGAGGTCTCGGGCTCCCACACCAACGACGGGTCGTTGACGTGCAGCTTATCGAGCGCATCACGCAGGTTCTCGTAGTCCTTGTTATCGATCGGGAACAGGCCCGTATAGACCATGGGCTTGGCCTCGCGGTAACCGGGAAGCGGCTCGGGGCAGGGATTCGACGCCCACGTGAGGGTATCGCCCACGCGAACGGCCTCGGGGTCCTTCAGGCCCGTGACCACGTATCCGACCTCGCCGACCGTCAGCGCGTCGACCGGGGTCTCGGCGGGACGCTTGACGCCCACGCCATCGACCAAAAAGTCGCCCTTTGCCTGCATCATGCGCAGGGTATCGCCTTTTTTGATGGATCCGTCAAAGACGCGCACCGTGGCGACGACGCCACGATACTCGTCGAAGTACGAATCCAGAATGAGTGCCTTGAGCGGCGCGTTCGCATCGCCCTTGGGCGGAGAGATCAAAAAGACAATGGACTCTAGCAGATCGTGGATGCCCTCGCCGGTCTTGCCCGAGACACACACGGCATCATCGGCAGGAATCGCCAGGTCATCCTCGATCTCGGTCTTAACCTCATCGGGATGGGCCGAGGGCAGGTCAATCTTGTTGATGGCCGGCACAATGTCCAGATTGGCGTTCATGGCGAGCGTCGCGTTGGAGACGGTCTGCGCCTCGACGCCCTGCGTGGCGTCGACAACGAGCACCGCGCCCTCACAGGCTGCCAGCGAGCGCGAGACCTCGTAGGTAAAGTCCACGTGGCCCGGCGTATCGATCAGATTGAACTGATACGTCTCGCCATCGTCGGCGTCATAGGACACGCGAACGGCATTGGACTTGATCGTGATGCCGCGCTCGCGCTCGATATCCATAGTGTCGAGCAGCTGCGACTCCATATCGCGCTCGTCAACGGTATGGGTGAGCTCGAGAATGCGGTCACTGATCGTGGACTTGCCATGGTCGATGTGCGCAACAATCGAGAAGTTGCGGATGTGGGAAATGTCAATTGAAGTATTCATGCGGACTATCTTACCCGAGCGATACAAAAAATGGAGCCTGTTCCATAAAACAGGCTCCATTTATGCGCGTAATCTGTGTGATGTGAAATTTACAACTTAGGCGTTGATGCTGTTCACGAGCTTGGCAAGACCGGACTTGCGGTTGGAAGCCTGGTTCTTGTGGATAACATGCTTGGCGGCAGCCATGTCGAGACGCTTGGTGACGGTCTTGAGTGCAGCCTGGGCCTTCTCGGCGTCGCCCTCGGCGACGGCGGACTGGACGTGCTTGGTCAGCGTCTTGAGCTCGGACTTGACAGCCTTGTTACGCATGCGAGCTGCCTCATTGGTGCGGATACGCTTCTTCTGAGACTTGATGTTTGCCACTTCTGGAGTTCCTTTCGAGTTCCTTGCAAAAAATGTATGACACCTCTGAGACACGGTGAGGTCATGCAAGCGCTTACTATAGCACGCTCCCCCTCAAAGGGATAGAACGAATTTGTCAAATAGGCAGGTATCATCACGATTTTCTCAAGATGTTCGTAATCCAGAGCAAAAGCGCGGTCCGAGAATCGGCCGAACCCTTGAGCGCGCGCTCCACATCGACCGCACCCTCGAGCGCGGCAACGAGCTCTGCCATCGAAAAGCGACGTGCCCAGGTCAGGTGATTCTTGACCTGCCAGGACTGGAGCTTGAGCGTTGCGGCCAGCTCACGACCCTGTCCGCGCGCATCGAGCGCCTTGGCAACGATAAGCTCGCGAATGCGGCCGCACAGCAATGTGTAGGTCCACACGTAGCTCTTGGAGGGCAGTAGATTGAAAAGCTCGAGTGAGCGGCGCATGTCACGTGCCGAGACCGCATTGAGAAAGTCCCAGGGCTGGACTTCGGCCGTGCGCACGATCCAGCGTTCCACATCGGCAAGCTCAATCTGAGGCGCCTCAACCATTTGGGCAAGCTTAGCCAAGTCGTTATCGAGCATGCGAGTGTTTTCACCCGAACGCGAGACAAGTTCCTCGGCGGCCGCCGTCGAGATCGACTTGCCATGCTGCGTCGCCATCTGCTGCACGCGGCGCGGAAGCTCCCAGCGCTTGGTGCCGGAGCAATCGATCACGGCCTTCTTGTCAATCTTGGCGATTGCCTTGTACAGGCGCGTGTTCTTGGCAAGCGAATCGGCGATTATGAGGCAAACCGTTGTGGGGCTGGGACTCGCCAAATACTCGACGAGCGGCTCCGAGACCGCCTTGGCGAGCTTTGAGCAGCCATCAAGGATTACCAGGCGAAACTCGCTGCCCATCGGAAAGGTGTTAAGCGATCCGATAATCGACTCGATATCGGGGTCCTTGGTCATGTCGCGCTCGTCGAGGTTGAACTCGACCATACCCGACTTTTCCAGACGCGCTTTCATACGCGAGACGGCGTGATCGCGCTTGACTCCGTCGGTACCAACGATCAGATATGCCGGCAGCAGACCGGTTTCGGACATTGCGCTCCCCTCCCGCAGGCCTTCGTATTCGCTCCGTGCCATTCTAGCCCAGGGGCCCACCACACGCCAACGACGTCGTCACGGTCGCTGGCATCGCATCGCAAAGCCATTCGCAGTCGGCGTGACGGTAATGTCGCCGTGTTCGATAGTGCACGCGAACACGCCGCCCGCTTCCTTAACGGCATCGATGCAGGCGTCGGACGGATGGCCGTATCGATTCCCCTCGCCCGCGCTCGCGAGGGAAAGCTCGGGCTTCAGGACGTCCAGCAACTCACCATCGACTGAAACCTTAGAGCCGTGATGCCCAAGTTTAAGGACATCGATATCCCCCACCTCCTGCACGAATTCCCGTTCTTGGTCGAGCTCGGCATCGCCGGTGAGGAGCATACGCAGGCCCTTGCCTTCCTGAATATAAGAGAGCAGCAGGACAAGCGAGTCCTCATTTCCCTCGCCATCCACGGACTCGAATGGCCACATCACGCGGGCGCAAAATAAGCCGATGTCGACTGTATCCCCACGGCGCACCTGCCGATACTCCACGCCAGGTCGGTTCAACACCTCGGCAGGAGCATCCTCCAGCGCATCAGCCGCCACGGCAATCGTTCCGACCGAAAACTGTTCGAGCACGGCAGGCAGACCACCCCAGTGGTCCTCATCCCAATGCGTCACAAAGACGGCATCGATATGGTGCACGTTATTGCGGACCAACGCCGCCACCACGCGCTCGTCGAGCCCGCAGTCGACGAGTGCTACTGCGCCGCCCTGGCGGATAAGAATCGCATCGGCCTGGCCCACATCGAGCACCGTCACCGAAGGCGGAGCGAATCGATCCCAGTAGACGTACGGAATCGCAGCCAAGAGCACCAGGCATGCAAGCCCCACCGCCATAGGACGTGCACGGGGACGCGGCCACCGGACAAGCAGAACCGCCAGCAAACACGGCACTAGGTAAATCCACATGCTATCGGGCGGCACGCTCACGGATGCACCCGGCACGGCGGCAAACAGCCGCTCGAAGAACAGCGCGCAACGGGCGGCAATCATGGGCACAACGAGCGCCCAAGTCCGCAACGGCGCCACGAGCGAAAAGGGAACCAGCACGATCGACACAGCAAGCAGTACGCTCACCACCGGACCGATGACCGCATTTGCCAACGGAGCAATGAGCGAGAACGTACCAAAGGCAGGAATGGTGATGGGGAGCGTCGCCAACTGCGAGCACAGTGTGACGGAGAGCATGCTGGCAATGCCCGACGGCACGCTCAGCTCACCCAAAGCGTAGGTAGCATACGGGCAAAAGCACAGGATGGCAAAGACGCTGGCACATGAAAGCTGAAAGCCCATCTCGAACAGCACCGTCGGCCTCAGTAGCACAAAGATGGACATGGTTACGAAGAGTGCCGATGCGCCGTGCCGACGACGACCCGCTCCGTTTACGACAAGCGTCGCGAACACCATGCAGCACGCGCGCACGGCCGAGGGAGACGCGCCCGTAAAGGCAGCGTAGCCCACAAGCGTTATCGCCAATATCACCCGCTGAAAACCACGTGAGCACCGAGTCTTTTGCAATACGCCCTCGATCACAAACCCCACGATAGCCAGATGGCTGCCCGAGACGGCGATAAGATGCGCCGTTCCCGTCACCGAAAACCAGTCGCCCGCCGGCTGGGCGCGCAGCTCGGCCGAACGACCACAGACGACACCAGCTATGAGCGCACGTGCCGGGTCGGTCGCAGGCGCGATGGACGCAAGCAGCCAATTTCGCAGCCGAAGCAGCGGCCCCGGAGAGCCCTCATCGACCGACACAATCCGAACGGCTTTAACCTTGCGCACCTCGCCTCGGAGCACGCGCAATCGTCCATACGCATCGTTCTCAAAACGTGAAACGCGACCGATAACACGCACGTGCGCCCCGACCTTGAGCTCGCGGTCGCACGATAGGCGAACCGTTGCCAAGTTCTTACCGTCCGCGCGTACCTCGCAGGTATAGGAATACACGTCGTCGTTTATGGATGGATCACCCTGCACGACAAACTCGAGGCTGCTTGCCGCTCGACCGTCGAGCGCCTTCGAGGCGTTGAGCGCGCCCGCAGCCCACCACGCCGAGACGACCGCTCCCGCCACGAGACCGACGGACGCGGCATACAGCCACCGCTTCCAAGGGGCAAGCCGCGCACAAGATTGAGCCAGCACAACGAATACCGTCGCCGCAACGGGAATGGCCCATAGCAGCCCGACCGCCGGCGCCTGCTCCCTCAGCAGCGCATCAGCGGCCACGTTGAGCACCAAGGCGCAGCTCATACACATGCCGGCACACAGGGCCATCGTCCACGGCATCAGGGGCCGCGGAGGCATCACATGTTCGCGCTCGGTCGCACTCATACGCAGATGCAATCTTTGATTTTGGCAAGCTTCTTCTCGCCGATTCCCGACACACGCATCAGATCGTCAACCGAGGCAAAAGCACCGTTCTTTGTACGCTCATCGATAATCGACTGTGCCATGGAGGGACCGATGCCCGAGAGCGTCTGCAGCTCTGCCGCGCTTGCCGTATTGATGTTGACTAGGCCCGTTGCGCCACTCACGCCCAATGATGCGGAAGCCCCACCATCAACACCGGCTTCCGCAATGGACGCCTGCTGCTCCCCCACCGTTGGAACGTGAATCTTCTGCCCATCGACGACCTTGGATGCCCGATTGAGCCCCGTAACGTCTGCCTCGGGCGCCAGCCCGCCGGCGGCATCTATCGCCTGAGCCACCCGCGCGCCGTCCTTGACGCGATATACACCGGGCGACACAACGGCACCATCAACATCGACATAAACCTCTGCCGCGGCAGACGCCTTAGACGAAGAGCCTTCGGATGTCTTTCCGCTCGAGGCATCGCCGGATCCCGGCTCCACTAACGAGCCCGAACCATCAGTGCGCTCAAACGACACGCCGCCAGTACCGCCGCCAAGGTTCGCCATCGCCAAGCCGCTCGCCATCGCAATGACGACCAGTATCGCCATCACCACTGCCTTGTGACCGAGCAGCTTGTCCGCCCAGCGGTCCATCTTTTTGACCCGTTCGTGTTGTTCGCGCTGCGCCATAGCAAAACCTCCCAACACCATCGTGTCAGGAAAAAAGCCCTGCAACAGCCACGCTCCAAAACCGGTTTTAGCGGTCAAACCAAATACCGACCAAAACCTTGCACAAATCTGTCCATTTATTCAGGCACACGTCAGCAAATGAACACTTAGCCGCAAAATGCCCAGATAGCAAAAGACCGACGATGCAGGCGCATCGTCGGTCTATGCACAACATTACTCGTGATCTTGGTAAATCTCACGCGGAGCAAGCTCCGAATGTTTGCGTTTTAAGGTCTTAGGGGCCTTATACGTGTTGCTCTCGAAGTCGATGTACTCGGTCTGCTTGAGCAGGCGCTCGATCATCTCCTCGTGATCGAACAACTCCCAGGCCTCATGCACGGCATCGAGTTTAGCGTGCGTCTCGGGACGGCGCGGCATAAACAGCGTGCAGCAGTCGGGAGCGGCCTCAGTCGAGATATCGAACGTACCAATCTCCTCGGCGCGCGCGATGATCTCCTGCTTGTCCGAACCGATGAGAGGGCGGAACACGGGGATCTTCACGGCCTCGTTGACGGCCATGATGTTCTCAAGCGTTTGGGAGGCAACCTGCCCAAGCGATTCGCCCGTCACGATAGCCTTGGCGCCCTCGATGTGTGCAATGCGCTCGGCAACCGAATACATAATGCGGCGATACATGATCACGCGCAGGTTGCTGGGACAGGTCACCGAAATCTCGCGCTGGCAGTCGCCAAACGGCACAACATACAGACGGCCGATCTGGACACCCGGCTCAAGGGCGCGAATGATGTCCTGCACTAGATACTCGCTGGTATCTGACGTCTGCGGACGACCGGAAAAATGCACCGGCACGCACACGGCTCCGCGTCGCGCGAGCATCCAGGTCGCCACCGGCGAGTCGATACCCGATGACAGCAGGGTCACGACCTTACCGGCAGAGCCCACCGGCAGACCGCCCACACCGCGCTCGGAGCGCGCGTACACATAAACGCTACCCTGAACAACCAGCACGTGAACCATCGCGTCGGGATCGTGCATTTGAACCTTTTTATCGGGGAACGCCTCGCACAGCACCTCGCCAACCTGTCGATTGATATCAATCGAGGTGAGCTCATAGTCGGTATTGGAGCGCTTGGCGTGCACCTTAAACGAATCGAAGGGGCCAAACTCACGCAGCGCCTTCACGGCGGCGGCACAGTACTCCTGAGGGTCGCGATTGGTGTGATACGCCAAAGACACGCGAGCAACGCCGGGAACGGTGCGAATGACACGCGCCGCCTCGTCGGCCTGATGCTCGTTAAAGGTCACGAGGATATAACCGGAAATTCGAGACACGGCATTCACGGAAAAGGCGGCCAAGGCCGCCTTGATGTTATCCATGAGGATATGCTCAAAATGTGCGCGGTTCTTACCCTTCAGTCCAACCTCGTGATAGTGGACCAGGCAGACGCGAGCCGCCATTTAGGCTTCAGCAACCTTGTGGCCGAGCGCCTTCTCGTAACGGGCCTCGTCGTAAGAGATGTCGCCGTCGACAATCTCGTCCATAGCCATCGAGATGGTATCGGCACCGGAAAGCCCGATGGTGATGTCATCGACATCCTGGACGGCAAGCACGCGATTGTGCTGACCACGCAGCATGCTATTGATGTCGCAGGCGCGCTTGGAGGCAAGCGAAGCGAGCAGGAAGCGGTTGTGATCGGTCTTCTCCAGAAGATCGTCAATGCAAGGCTTTACAACGGACACGGACCTCAGATCCTTTCATGCATATCGAGAACGCGAACGAGCTCATCGGTCGCGCGGTCGAGATCGTCATTTACCACGACGTCGTCGTAGCGGTCGGCAAGGGCAAGCTCATCGGCGGCGTTTGCCATACGCAGCTCGATTGTCTCGGGCGTCTCGGTACCGCGACCGACTAGACGCTCGCGGAGCACCTCAAGCGAAGGCGGCTTGATAAAGATCAACACGGCCTCGGGGAAACGCTCCTTCACCTGCAGGGCACCCTGGACATCGATCTCCAAAATCAGAGACGAACCAGAGGCGAGCTTGGACTGAACCTCGCTCACCAACGTACCGTAGCAGTTACCGTGGACCTCGGCCCACTCAACAAACTCACCGTTTGCCATGCGGCGGTCGAACTCCTCGCGCGTCAGAAAAAAGTAGTTGACGCCGTCGACCTCACCTTTGCGTGGTGCTCGCGTGGTAGCCGAAACCGTCAGGCCCAGGTTCGAGCGGCGCTCGCGCACACGAGTGACGAGCGTACCCTTGCCTGCGCCTGACGGTCCAGAAATCACAAAGAGCTTGGAATCCTGAGCGCTCACTTATTTGGTCAGCTGCTCGAGGAGCTGCTCGCGCTGACGGACGCCAAGGCCCTGGACGCGACGGGTAGCGGAGATACCGAGCTCCTCCATGATCTTGGCGGCCTTGGCCTTGCCATAACCAGGGAGAGACTCGATGAGGGTGGAAACCTTCATGCGGGAAGCGATGGGGTCATCGGAGTTGAGCACGGACTCGAGGGACTTCTCGCCCTTCTTGATCTGCTCGCGAAGCTCAGCGCGGGCATGACGTGCGGCAGCAGCCTTCTCAAGAGCCTGCTTGCGCTGCTCGTCGGTAAGCTGAGGGAGTGCCATTCGTACCTCCAAATAGTTGGGTTATTTCTGATTCAATAATTGGCATTTTAGCACGTAGAACGTACAAAATGCCCAATCGCGGGTCCATAGGTTAGACGATACCCGCAAAAAGTGCAATATACTGCGCCCAAAGTTAAGCCCCTGACCTGCGATTCCACACAAAGGATGGGAAAGTTTACGCAGGCACAGGGGCTATTTTGTGCTAATGAGACCCAAAAGTGGTGACTTAGGGGAATCTTTTACGCGACGTTTTCGACCAGCTCGGCGACGATGGCGTCAAAGGCGGCAACCGGATCGTCGGCACCAGTGATGGGACGGCCCACCACAATGTGGCTTGCGCCTCGCTCGATAGCCTGGGAAGGCGTCGCCACGCGGGACTGGTCGCCTAAGGCGGCACCCACCGGACGCACACCCGGAGTCACGATCAGGGCATCGGGACCCAGCAGCTCACGCATGTCGTGAGCCTCCATCGGCGAGCACACGATGCCATCGATGCCGTTGGCCTGAGCGAGCTTTGCCAGGCGGGCGGCCTCCTCGGCCACGGGCGACTCGACGCCGATCTCGCTCAAGGCATCCTGATTCATGCTCGTAAGAACGGTGATGGCGACGAGCTTGGCGCGGTCCTCGCGCGCCTCCTCGGCACCCTCGCGGCAGGCAGCGAGCATGGCGCCCGAACCCAAGCCGTGGACCGAAAGCAGGTCGGCACCAGCAAGCGAAGCCGAGCGGGCGGCACCGCGAACCTGATGCGGAATGTCATGAAACTTAAGGTCAAGGAAAACCTTAAAGCCCAGGTCCTTGAACGTCTTGACGATCTGGGGACCCTCGGCGTAATAGAGCGTCATGCCAACCTTGAGCCAGGCGGCATGACCCGAAAGCTCGTGGGCAAGCTCGAGCGCACGCTCACGGTCGCAGTCGAGGGCGACGATTACGCGGTCGCGGGCATCGGTCTCTAGCATTCGAAAGCACCTACCAGTTCGTTAATGTCCTTCACGCCCTGGGACTCGGCCCAGGCCTCGAGCTCATGCGCGATCTTGAGCGAAGCGCACGGATCGACGAAGTTGGCCATACCGACCGACACGCAGGTGGCGCCGGCCAGGATAAACTCAGCCGCATCCTCACCGGTCATGACACCGCCGACACCGTTGATGGGGATATCGACGGCCTGGGCAACCTCCCAGACCATGCGCACGGCGATGTGATGACACAGCGGGCCCGAAAGGCCGCCCTTGGGCTTAGCCACGCGGGACTTGCGGGTATGGACGTCGATGGCCATGCCCTGGATGGAGTTGATGACCGAAAGGCCGTCGGCGCCGGCAGCCTCG
Source organism: Collinsella sp. (assembly GCA_019419555.1). Lineage (GTDB taxonomy): Bacteria > Actinomycetota > Coriobacteriia > Coriobacteriales > Coriobacteriaceae > Collinsella. Next base: position 74,156 of record DXZR01000003.1, on the reverse strand, counting down.
AGGGCCTTGGCGATCTCGGCGACGTTGACCGGTGCCATCTTCACGAACAGCGGCTTATCGGTCACCTTGCGGCAGGCAGCCATAACGGATGAGGCGCCCTCGGGCGTAGAGCCCATGGCGGCACCGCCGGCGGCGATATTAGGGCAGCTCACGTTGATCTCGTAGCCGGCAGCCCAGGGGCACAGCTCGACATACATCTCGAGCGCGCGGACAAACTCGTCAACGGAGTGGCCGGCAACCTGACAGATGACCTGGCAGCCGTCCTTGGACAGCTGTTCGAGCCACGGACCGGACTCGCGGGCAAAGGCGGCCACGCCGGGGTTCTGAAGGCCCACGGAGTTGATCATACCGCCGGGGATCTCGGCCATGCGGGGCGCGGGGTTGCCGGGCCAGGGCTCGGCTGCGCAACCCTTGGTGGTGATGGCGCCCAGCTGGGAAACATCAAAGAAGTTCTGGAACTGCCAACCGTAGCCAAAGGTACCGGCTGCGGTGTTGATGGGGTTCTGCATCTTGACGCCGCCGAAATCGACGGCCATGTTCACGGTACCCACTAGAAGACCACCACCTTGGAAGCATCGAACACGGGGCCGCACATGCAAGCACCCTTCATACCGTCGACCGTCTCGACATTGCAGGTGTTGCAGGCGCCAAAGCCACAGCTCATCATGCGCTCGAGCGACACCTCGCAGTACACACCGGCCTCAGCGGCAGCGGCGGCGACTTTCTTCATCATGACGGCGGGACCGCAACTGGCGACGTAGTCGTAGCCGCCCTCGCCGAGCAGCTCGGCTGCCGGGTCGGTGCAAAAACCGTGCGTGCCCAGCGTGCCATCGTCGGTGCACACGTTAACCGTGGCGCCCAGCGCGCGGAACTCGTCGATGCCCACGGCCTTGGAAGCGGTGCCAAAGCCCAGGCACACGTCGACATCCACGCCCTGCTCGGCAAGCTTGCCGGCGAGGCAGAGCACGGGCGGAACGCCGATACCGCCCGCCACGAGCAGCGCCTTCCTGGTGCCCTCGGGAACAAGCCAGCCGCGGCCGCCAGGGCCCAACAGGTTGGACTTGGAGCCGGGAGCCATCTGCGACAGACGACGGGTATCGTCGCCCACGACGGCGTACCACAGCTCGGCGGTGCCGGCCTGGGCGTCGGCGCGATAGAAGCTCAGAGGCACGCGAAGCAGCGAGGACGCATCGCCGGGCACGGCAATGTTCACAAACTGGCCGGGCTTGAGCGCACTTGCAAGCTTGGGGGCCGAGATGACGAGCGAGAAGATGCCGTCGGCGATCTCCCGGTTCGAGACGACCTCGAAGTCGTGCATGCGTGCAGTGGAAGGTGTGGGCATAGACGCTCCAATCCCCCATGCGATTGCATGGTCAAAACGAACAGAAAGCGCGGCACCGCAAGGGCACCGCGCACAAAAGCGATAAGGCTATGCTAGCAGATGCAGCCGTCGGCGAGCGTCTGCTTACCGCCGACAAACACATCGGTGGCACGACCGGTAAGCGTGCGGCCGGCAAAACCGGAGTTCTCGGCGCGCGACTCATAACCGTCCTCGCCGACCGTCCAGGTGGCAGAGGGGTCGAACACGGTCAGGTCGGCAACGGAGCCCGCCTTGACCTGAACCTGGTCGAGGCCCAGAATCTCACGCGGCTTGATGGCCATGAGCTCGACCATGCGGCCCACGCTCATCTTGCCCGTGTTGACCAGCTCGGTGAGTACGAGCGACAGCGAGGTCTCGAGGCCGATCATGCCAAAGGGCGCAAGCTCGAACTCGCGGGCCTTCTCCCACGGGGTGTGGGGAGCGTGATCGGTGGCGATAGCGTCGACGGTGCCGTCGATGACGCCCTGACGGATGGCCTCGGCATCCTCCTCGGTACGCAGCGGCGGATTGACCTTGAGCGAGGTGTTGTAGGTCTCGTCCAGGTCGTTCTCGGTCAGGAACATGTGGTGCGGGGTGGCCTCGCAGGTAACCTGAACGCCAGCGGCCTTACCGGCACGCACGATCTCCAGGCCATGGGCGGTGGAGATGTGCTGGATGTGCAGCTTGGCACCGGTCAGCTTGGCGATCTCGATGTCGCGGGCGATCTGGAGCTCCTCGCCGGCAGCCGGCCAACCCTCGAGGGCCAGACGGGTCGAGACCTTGCCCTCGTTGATCTGGCCGTGGCCGACCAGGTCCTCGTCCTGGCAGTGGCTCATGAAGACCTTGCCGAACATCTTGCCGTAGTCCATGCAGCGACGGAGCATGCCCGCGCCCTGCACGCCGCGACCGTCATCGGTGAAGGCGACGGCGCCGTGGGCGACCATATCGCCCATCTCGGACATGGCCTCGCCCTTAAGACCGCGGGTCATGGCGCCCGACGGATAGACGCGGCAGTGGCCGACCTCGGCAGCGCGGGACTTGACGAACTCCACGACAGTGCCGTTATCGGTTACGGGATCGGTGTTGGGCATGGCGCACACGCCGGTAAAGCCGCCCTTGGCAGCTGCGCGGGTACCGCTCTCGATGTCCTCTTTGACCTCGTAGCCGGGCTCGCGAAGGTGAACGTGCATATCCACCAGGCCGGGGACGAGGTACTTGCCGGAAAGGTCGCGGACCTCGGCTCCCTCGACGGCGAGATTCTCGCCGACCTCGGCGATCTTGTCGCCGTCAATCAGGACGTCAACGACACCGTCAAGCTCGACGGACGGGTCGACGACGTGGGCATTCTTAAGAAGCAAGGCCATTATCGGCACCTCCAAGCAGCAGATACAGGATAGCCATACGCACGCAGATACCGGCGTAGACCTGCTCCAGGATGACGGAGCGTTGCGGGTGGTCGGCCATATAGGAGTCGAACTCGACGCCGCGGTTGATGGGACCCGGGTGGCAGATGATCGCATCGGGCTTCATGAGCTTCTCGCGGTCCTTGGTCAGGCCGAAGAGCCTGTGGTACTCACGAATGGTCGGGAACGGGGCACCCTCGAGGCGCTCCTGCTGCACGCGCAGCATGTAGACGACGTCCAGCTCGGGCAGGACGGAATCGAGGTCGCTCGTCACGTGGTCGCAGCCCAGAACCTCGGGCGCCGGCGGCAGCAGCGTGCCGGGGGCGACGGCGTAGGTCTCGCAGCCCATGATCTTAAGGGCGGGGATCAGCGAGCCGCAGACGCGGGAGTGCGCGATATCGCCGACGACAGCGACCTTCAGACCGTGGAAGTCACCCTTGTGCTCCCAGATGGTGTACAGGTCGAGCAGGGCCTGCGTGGGATGGTTGTGCTTGCCGTCACCGGCGCAGATGACGCTCGCGGGCGAGTTCTGCGTGACGATGTAGGGAGCGCCGGCGTGCTTATCACGCACGACGATACAGTCGATCTTATAGGCGTTGAGGGTCTCGACGGTGTCGACAAGGCTCTCGCCCTTGACCGTGGAGGTCGAGGAGCCGCCAAAGTTAAGGCTGTCGGCCGAAAGACGCTTCTCGGCGAGCTCGAAGGAGCTGCGGGTGCGCGTCGAGGGCTCGTTGAACATGTTGACGATGGTCTTGCCCTTGAGCGTGGGGACCTTCTTGATAGCACGCTCGTTGACCTCGGAGAACGCCTTGGCGGTCTCGAGGATGAGCTTGATGTCCTCTTCGGAGTACTCGGCAATGTCGATCAGGTGCTTATGGTTGAACGCCACGGTACTACTCACCTCCCAGCGGCGCGGAGCCCACGTGGGAACCCGGCGCGACGTCGTTAATCTCGACGGCGGTGTGGCCGTCGACTTCCTTCATATATAGGTGCACGTTCTCCTCATGCGACGAGGGAACGTTCTTGCCGACAAAGTCCGGCGAGATGGGGAGCTCGCGGTGGCCGCGGTCAACGAGAACTGCCAGCTCAATGCGGCTCGGACGGCCCAGGTCCATGACGGCGTCCAGAGCGGCGCGAATGGTACGGCCCGTATACAGGATGTCGTCCACCAGCACGACGCGCTTGCCGTCGACGCTAAAGGGAATGTTGGTGGCGTGGATCGCGGGAGCGAAATTGGTCGCATAGTCATCGCGGTAGAAGCTGATGTCGAGGCTGCCGAGCGGAACGTCGACGCCCTCGATCTCCTTGATCTCCTCGGCGAGCTTCTTTGCCAGAAGGTCGCCGCGCGTGACGATGCCGACCAGAGCGAGGTCTTCACAGCCCTCGTTGCGCTCGAGAATCTCGTGCGCGATGCGGGTCATCGCTCGATTGACGGCGGTCTCGTCCATGATGACCGCCTTGGGGGAAGTCGTGCCCATCGATCTCCTTCCTCACATGTCTTGACTGCTGACACAGTCAAAAAAATAGATGCCCGACCGCTTAAAGCGGACCAGACACCCACAGGAAGGGCTGCTCTTTGGGCAGCTATGTAATTCCATGTGGGTATCTCGTACCCCTTTAATGGTCATGGGATAGTGTAGCCAACCTCGAGCTTAATTGCGAGCATAAATACAGAGCAATCCGTAAACGGAGCCCAAAGCTCAATAAACCTATATATTTGTGGGACGAGCTTGAAAACGCACGCACGAGCTGGCATAATCCCCTCTGCTGCACGCAAATCGGATCTACGTCCAGGGCCGTGGCGTGAGCACTATCGCCAAAAGAGGAATATCTCTGTGTAGATTGCGCACAGGGAGCGACTTCTGTGCTATAGTTCAGGCTTGTTTGTTAACGCGACATGTTCGTTTGTCGCCCAAGGAGGGTCAGTTATGTCCAAAGTTTGCGAAGTTTGCGGTAAGCACCCCGTTGCCGGTCGCTCCATCAGCCACTCTCACCGCGTCACCAACCGTAAGTTCCGCCCCAACATCCAGCGCGTTTACGTCGTCGTCGATGGTCACCGTCGCAAGATGAACGTTTGCTCCACCTGCCTCAAGTCCGGCAAGGTTGCGCGCTCGTAAATAAGGTCTTACCAACAAGTACCTCGGACTCTCCGGGTCAAAGACCTCGCGTTCATATAGAACTTACCAAAGGCGCCCTCCCCTACGGAGGGCGCCTTTTTGCAATCATTTGGGACAGACTTACATGAGTGAAAGCACTCATATAAGTCGATCCCCAATGAACGAGGCGATGCACTGGTAATTAGTTTGCTTAAAACGTTTCATTTTATTGAAGCGTTTTAGTGTGCCTTTTAGAGGAATCTGACCGTTCGCCGAATAATTTCTTGCTATCATGCAAGGCGTAGGGTAAATCTCCGATCGCAAGGAGACACAAATGGTGAAAAAGTCACCGGAAAACACTACTCCCGCAATTGTGGACAACGTAGAGGCGCTTGAGGCCAAGCTCGCTCAGATGCGAGAGGCCCAGGCGCTTTTTGCTACGTACACGCAGGAGCAGGTCGACAAGATCTTCTATGAGGCCGCCATGGCCGCCAACAAGGCTCGTATCCCGTTGGCGAAGATGGCCATCGAGGAGACCGGCCGCGGCGTTCTTGAGGACAAGGTCATCAAGAACCACTACGCCGCAGAGTACATCTACAACGCTTACAAGAACACCAAGACCTGTGGTGTCCTGGAGCGCGACGAGGCTTACGGCATCACCAAGATCGCCGAGCCCATCGGCATCGTGGGCGCCGTCATCCCGACGACCAACCCCACCTCCACCGCGATCTTCAAGACGCTGATCTGCCTGAAGACCCGCAACGCCATCATCATCTCCCCGCACCCGGCTGCCGCCAAGTGCACCATCGCCGCCGCCAAGCTCGTGCTTGACGCCGCCGTCAAGGCCGGCGCCCCCGAGGGCATCATCGGCTGGGTCGATGTCCCCTCCATCGAGCTGACTAACATGGTCATGCGCGACGTCGACATCATCCTCGCCACCGGTGGCCCGGGCATGGTCAAGGCCGCTTACTCCTCGGGCAAGCCCGCCCTGGGCGTTGGCGCCGGTAACACCCCGGTCGTCATCGACGACACCGCCGACGTGCTGCTCGCCGTCAACTCCATCATCCACTCCAAGACCTTCGACAACGGCATGATCTGCGCTTCCGAGCAGTCCGTGACCGTAATCGACAGCATCTATGACCAGGTTAAGGCCGAGTTCCAGAAGCGCGGCTGCTACTTCGTCAAGCAGGGTGCCGAGATGGAGGCCCTGCGTGCCGCCATGTTCAAGAACGGCGCTCTCGATCACCGCATCCCCGGCATGGCCGCTGCCAAGATCGCCGAGCTCGCCGGCATCGAGGTTCCCGCCAAGACCAAGATCCTGATCGCCGAGGTCACCTCCACCGACCCCGCCAAGGAGGAGTTCTCCCACGAGAAGCTCTCCCCGGTCCTGGCCATGTACCACGCCAAGGACTTCCAGGAGGCCGTCGACAAGGCCGAGCACCTCGTGCTCGCCGGTGGCCCGGGCCACACCGCCTCTCTGTACGTGCACCCCGCCCAGGCCGAGAAGATCAGCCTGTTCGAGCACGTCATGAAGGCCTGCCGTATCGTCATCAACACCCCGTCCTCGCACGGCGGCATCGGTGACCTGTACAACTTTGGCATGAAGCCGTCTCTGACCCTGGGCTGCGGCTCCTGGGGCGGCAACTCCGTCTCCGAGAACGTTGGGGTGAAGCACTTGATCAACGTTAAGACTGTGGCCGAGCGCCGTGAGAACATGCTGTGGTTCCGCGCTCCCGAGAAGGTCTACTTCAAGAAGGGTTCCACGCCCGTCGCCCTCGACGAGCTGGGCAACGTCATGGGAAAGAAGCGCGCCTTCATCGTTACCGACCAGTTCCTCTTCAAGAATGGCAACACCCGCGCCATCGAGGCCAAGCTCGACGAGATGGGCATCGCCCACGACTGCTTCTACGACGTCGAGCCCGATCCGTCGCTGCAGTGCGCACGTCGCGGCGCCAAGCAGATGGCTCTCTTTGAGCCGGACGTCATCATCGCCGTCGGCGGTGGCTCAGCTATGGACGCCGGCAAGATCATGTGGATGATGTACGAGCACCCCGAGTGCAAGTTTGAGGACATGGCCATGGACTTCATGGACATCCGCAAGCGTATCTTCACCTTCCCCGAGATGGGCAAGAAGGCCTACTTCGTCGCCGTCCCGACCTCCTCGGGTACCGGCTCCGAGTGCACGCCGTTCGCCATCATCACCGACAAGGAGACCGGCATCAAGTGGCCGCTCGCCGACTACGCGCTGCTCCCCAACATGGCTATCGTCGACGCCGACAACTGCATGACCGCCCCGCGCGGCCTGACCGCTGCCTCCGGCATCGACGTCATGACCCACGCCATCGAGTCCTACGTCTCCATCATGGCTTCCGACTACACCAAGGGCCTCTCCGAGCGCGCTGCCAAGCTCGTCTTTGAGAACCTGCCCTCCAGCTTCACGAACGGCGCCAAGGACCCGCACGCCCGCGAGGAGATGCACAACGCCTCCTGCATGGCCGGTATGGCCTTCGCCAACGCCTTCCTGGGCCTCAACCACTCCATGGCTCACAAGCTCGGCGCTTTCCATCACCTGCCCCACGGCATCGCTAACGCCGTCATCCTGACCCGCGTCATGCGCTACAACGCCGCCGAGGCTCCCGTCAAGATGGGTACCTTCTCCCAGTATCCTTACCCCAACGCGCTGCACAACTACGCCGAGATGGCCAAGTACTGCGGTATCGAGGGCAAGGACGACAAGGAGGTCTTCGAGAACTTCATCACGAAGCTCGAGGAGCTCAAGGACTTCATCGGTGTCAAGAAGACCATCGCCGACTACGGTGTTGACGAGCAGTACTTCCTCGACACCCTCGACGAGATGACCGAGCAGGCATTCAACGACCAGTGCACCGGCGCTAACCCGCGCTACCCGCTCATGAGCGAGATCAAGGAGCTCTACCTGGACGCCTACTACGGCCGCGAGCCCCAGGACTACGCCGTCTGCTAGTTTTTAGCACGGTTTTTTGCGGCGGGGGTGCACGGGTGTTTCACACACCCCCGCCGTCGCTTCTATCGCATCGTTGAAAGGATGCAACCATGCTGCTACCCGATTCCAAGACCGAGCTCGTCCGCCGTGGCAACAAGGTCGTTTACGACCTGGGCGACAAGATTGTCAAGGTCTTTAACGAGACCAAGCCTGTCTCCGACGTGTTCAACGAGGCTTTGAATCTTGCCCGCATCAATGAGTGCGGCATCCGCAGCCCCAAGGCGCTCGAGGTTTCCCAGCTCGAGAACGCCAACGGCTGGGCGCTCGTGACCGAGAAGGTTCCGGGCACCACCCTCGCCGAGAAGATGACTGCCGAGCCCCAGCGCTTTGGTGAGTACCTCGAGATGTTCGTCGACCTCCAGATCGAGATCCACGGCTACACCTCCCCGCTGCTCAACCGTCAGCGCGACAAGTACGCCCGCATGATCGACAGCCTTGATCAGCTCAATGCCACCACGCGCTACAACCTTCAGGAGCGTCTGGACGGCATGACCAAGGAGTTCAAGGTCTGCCACGGCGATTTCAACCCCTCCAACGTCATCGTCGGCGACGACGGCCAGCTCTATGTGTGCGACTGGGCACACGCCACCCAGGGCTCCCCTGCTGCCGACGTTGCCACCACCTACCTGCTCTTTGCCCTCAACAGCAAGGATCAGGCTGAGGCCTACCTGGAGCTCTACTGCGACCGCGCCGACATGCCCATGCAGGTCGTACGTCAGTGGACGAGCATCGTCGCCGCTTCCGAGCTCGCTCGTAAGCGCAACGTGAACGATGAGTTCCTGAAGAACTGGATCGACGTCGTCGATTATCAGTAATATCTGAGCGATTTATTTCGCATCGGAGGCACAAGGAAAACCCCGCAGCTCTCATGGGCTGTGGGGTTTTCCTTTTAGATATCGAGGATGCCACAAGATAAAAGGACGGCCCCGCATCTCCCCGATCTGGAGAAATGCGGGGCCGTCCCGTATATCGAACTACAAGCGAAATCGTCGATTAACGGCGTGCTGCCTTCACAAGCTCGGCGACCTTGGCGACGACCTCGTCGATCGCCACATCCTCGCGCTCACCCGTGGCACGGTCCTTGAGCTCAACGGTGCCATTCTTAAGGCCACGCTTACCCAGAACGACCTGATACGGGAAGCCCATAAGGTCGTTGTCGGCAAACTTAAAGCCGGGACGCTCGTCGCGGTCGTCGACGACAACCTCGATACCCTCGGCGCACAGGCCATCAACGATCTGCTCGCAGACGGTAGCGCACTCCTCCTTCTTGGGATCGAGCGGAATCACCGCGACCTCGTACGGGGCAACGGAGACCGGCCAGACGATACCGTGCTCGTCGTTGTGCTGCTCCACGACGGCAGCGAGCGAGCGGGACACACCCACGCCGTAGCAGCCCATGATGAGCGGCTTCTCCTTGCCGTCCTCGTCCATAAAGGTGGCACCCATGGCCTCGGAATACTTGGTGCCCAGCTGGAAGACCTGAGAGACCTCGATGCCGCGGGCAGCGGAGAGCGGCTTGCCGCAGTGCGGGCAGGGGTCGCCGGCGACAACGGTGACCAGATCGGCCCACTCATCGACGGTAAAGTCGCGCTCGGGGCAGGCACCGGTAAAGTGATAATCGACCTCGTTGGCACCGCAGGCCCACTGCTTGGAATCGCGCAGGCTCTCGTCGCACACCAGACGAATGCCATCGGGCAGGTTAACCGGTCCGATAAAGCCCTTGTGCAGACCGTTCGCCTGAAGCTCCTCGTCGGTCATCATGCGATAGCCCTTGCCAAAGACGTGCTCGGCCTTGCAATCGTTGAGCTCGTGATCGCCCGGAACAATGGCCACGACCGGCTTGCCCTCGGCGTCGATGAGTGCCAGCGACTTGCGAGTGCCGTTCTCGGGGAACCCAAAGAACTTAGCAACTGCCTCAATGGTGCCCATGCCCGGAGTCTCAACCTTGGTGAGCGTACCGTCACCAGGACCCTCGGTCACGACGACCTTGGTGCTTGCCGCCTCGTCATCGGCAGCAAAGCCGCAATCGTCGCAGTAGACGAGCGAAGCCTCGCCGGCGTCGGCCAAAGCCATGTACTCGACGGAAGTATCGCCACCGATCTCACCGGAGTCGGCAACAACGGGCAGGGCCTTGATATAGCAGCGCTCGCAGATGTTAGCGTAGGCCTGCTTCATCTTGTCATACTCCTCCTGCAGGCTCTCCTGCGTGGCGGAGAAGCTGTAGGCGTCCTTCATGATGAACTCGCGACCGCGCATCAGGCCAAAGCGGGGACGGAACTCGTCGCGGAACTTGTCCTGAATGTGGTACAGGTTGACGGGCAGCTGTTTGTAGGAGCGCAGCTCATTGCGCACCAGGGCCGTGACGGTCTCCTCGTGCGTGGGGCCCAGGACGAACTCGCGACCATGACGGTCGTCAAAGCGCACAAGCTCCTTGCCATAGGCGTCGATGCGGCCGGACTCACGCCACAACTCGGCATCGACCATGATAGGCATCATAAGCTCCTGGGCGCCGGCGGCGTCCATCTCGTCGCGCACGATGTTCTCGATCTTGCGAATCGAGCGCCAAGCAAGCGGCAGGTAGGAATATAGACCGGCGGCCTCCTTGCGGATCATGCCGGCACGGAGCAGCAGACGGTGGCTGGCGAGCTCAGCGTCCGCCGGATCCTCTTTAAGCGTCGGCGCATAAAGCTTAGACATATACATTGCTCGGGTCATTTATTTCTCCTCAATAAGCTTGTCAACCTCGGCCATAAGCGCGTCGACAATTTGGTTCTCAGCTACTTTACCAATGATCTGGCCATGCGAAAAGAGCAAGGCCTGACCACGTCCGCAAGCAACGCCCAGATCGGCATCAGAAGCCTCGCCGGGGCCATTAACGGCACATCCCATCACAGCGATCGAAAGCGGCGCGGAGTAGTTCTTAAGCCGCTCGGTAACCTCCTCGGCAATGGGAATAAGGTTAACCTGGCAGCGGGCGCATGTGGGGCACGAGACAATCTCGGGGCCACGGCGACGCAAGCCCAACGACTGCAGAATACCCCAGGCAACCGGCGGCTCCTCAACCGGATCGGCTGTGAGCGACACACGCATGGTGTCGCCAATGCCTTCGGAAAGCAAGATACCCAAGCCTACAGAGCTCTTGATGGTGCCCTGGAGCTTGGTCCCCGCCTCCGTCACGCCCAGGTGAAGCGGAACGTGGGGAATCTCACGCGACAGGGCTCGATAGGTATCAAGCGTCGTTTGCACGCTATGGGCCTTGGCCGAAAGCACAATGTTCGTAAAACCGCGGTCCTCAAAGTGCTTGACGAAGCGCTCGCTCGACATCACGAGCTTTTCGGGCTGCGTGAGGTCGTCGCGCTCGGCGATATCCTGCTCGAGCGAACCGGCATTGACGCCGATACGAATCGCGCACCCAGCGGCGCCCGCGGCATCGATCACGGCATCGACCTTAGCCCAATCGCCGATATTGCCGGGATTGATGCGAAGCTTGGCGGCACCAGCCTCGACGGCGCCGATGGCGAGCTTATGGTTAAAGTGAATATCGGCGACGATCGGCACCGGAGACTCGGCACAGATGGTGCGGAAACCCTCAAGCGCGGCCTCGGTGGGCACGCTCACACGCACGATATCGCAGCCAGCCTGCGCCAACGCGCACACTTGCGCAAGCGTTGCCTGGGCGTCAGCGGTATCGGTGCAGGTCATGGATTGGACCACCACCGGCGCGCCGCCACCGATCAGCACACCGCCCACATGCACGGGGCGCGTCAACTCGCGAGGCAAAGGATGGGATAAAGACAATCCAAACACTCCCCTACAGGATAAATCGAAGGACGTCGGAACGAAGCATATAGACAAACAGCAGCGCAAAGAGCGCGATGCCCACATAGCTCACAATCGTCTGGACCTTGAGCGGAAGCTCGCGGCCAGCAATCTTTTGAATGATCTCGATGACCAGCTTGCCGCCATCGAGTGGTGGGATGGGCAGCAGGTTCATAAAGCCAAGCGAGAACGAAATGAGGGCGGCAAACGAAAGGAACGTGGCAGGGCCGGCAGCAGCAGCCTGTGAGGACATAACGCTAATGCCCACGATCGAAGAAGACTGATCGAGAATCTCCATCGTATGCTGCGGCTGGAGCAGGCGCATCACGCCCTCCGCTGTCTGCACGACATAGGAGAACGAAAGGCGAGCCGACGTGATGGGGTCTAAACGGACCACCTGCGTAGAGGCATACACACCTAGGCGCTCGTCCTCTTTGAGCGCAACCGAGGTCGAATGCTGCTTGCCGTCGCGCTCATACTCAATGGCGATATCGTCCTTACCGGCGGCCTTGCCGATGGCATCGTAAACGTCCATCCAGGTAGAGCACGATACTCCGTCAACCGAAAGTATCGCGTCGCCGCCCTCGATACCCGCCTTGGCGGCAATAGACCCCTCGTCAACCTGACCGATCACGTTGGTATCCATCGGCACGGTGACACCCGCAATAGAGTAGATGCTCATAAGCAGCAAAAAGCCCGTCAGGATATTGACGAGAATGCCCGCGAGCAGCATAAAGGCGCGCTTGAGAAAACCCTGGCCCAGATAGGTATGCGAACGCTCTTGCGCAAGGAACTCGGCTTCGCCGCACGGCAGCTCCCACACATCGCCCTCGGTAGTCGCATGCTCTCGATCGAAACGGCGGCCGTCAAAGGTGGTGTAACCCGCCGCGTCTCGCGGCAGCGTCTGATACTTGGTGGGATAGTAGCTCGGCGAGGGCTTCTCCCCTTCCTCATACCAAGGCGCGATAGAGCCCCAACCCAAGAGCAAGGCGCATGCCTCGAGCACAACCTCCTCGGATAGCTCGAGCTCGACAGCAAGGTCGCCCACGGTCACGCGACCATGACGATAGATAGCCGCGAGCACGCGATCGGCGCAGGAGACATCGGTCGGATCCATACCGCAGATGGCAGCGTAGCCACCCAGCAGCAGCGGGGTCACGCCAAACTTGGTTCCAATGCGACGCGACGTGTGATGGATGTCAAAGCGGCACGGCAAGCCCAAAAAGAACTCGGTCACACGGACGCCGCAGGCACGCGCCGCCAAAAAGTGGCCGCCCTCGTGCAAAAACACGAGGACGGAAAGCATCAGCAGGCCCCAAAAGACCGATGAGAGAACGCTCAGAACAGTATCCATAAAACGAAAAAGCAATCCTTATGGGTTAGGAACGGGTTGCGGCGAGCACCTGCGCAGCCTTTTCACGCGCCCACGCATCGATGTCGCGAAGCTGCTCAAACGAGTCGACCGCCTGCATATCGTGGGCATCCATGCAGGATTCCACAATGCGATCGATATCGGTAAAGCTGCAGCCATCGTGCAGGAAGGCATCGACGGCGACCTCGTTGGCGGCATTGAGCACGCACGGCATGGTGCCACCCGTCTTGCCGGCACGCTCGGCCAGTGCCAGGCAGCGGAAGGTATCCATGTCGGCAGCATCAAACGTGAGCTGCCCCAGCTCACGGAAATCGATACGAGGCGCCGGGGTATCCCAACGCTCGGGATACGAGAACGCGAACTGGATGGGAATACGCATGTCGGAAGCACCGAGATGCGCCATCACGGAGCCGTCGGCAAACTCGACCATAGAGTGAATCTTGGACTGACGCTGCACGACCACGTTAATGAAATCGAGGTCGCAGTTAAACAGATGCATGGCCTCAATGCGCTCCAGGCCCTTATTCATGAGGGTGGCGGAGTCGATGGTGATCTTAGCACCCATGGCCCACGTGGGATGTGCGAGGGCATCGGCACGCGTCACGCGATCTAGCTCGTCGCGCGTGCGGCCAAAGAACGGACCGCCCGAGCAGGTGAGCCAAATACAATGAGCCTCGCGCGGGTTCTCCCCCAGATAGCACTGGTAGATGGCGGAGTGCTCAGAGTCGACTGGAATAAGCTGGCCCGGTTGCGCCAACGGCATAAGCAAGTCGCCACCGACGACGAGGGACTCCTTGTTGGCAAGGGCAAGGCGCTTATTTGAGGTCAAGGCCGCATGGCTCGCCTCGAGACCGGCGGCGCCCACAATAGCAACGAGCACGCAGTCGACATCGTCGCGACGCGCGAGCTCGCAAACCGCCTGCGCGCCAACGCCGAGCTTCGTTCCCTCGGGCAACTCCTGCAGCACGGCGTCATCGCCATGAGCGACATCGGCCACGGCAACCGCCGGAACCGAGAACTCGCGGGCAGCGGCAACGAGCTCGGAGGTACTGGAGTTAACGGACAGCGCCGTCACCTGCAGGCGATCGGCATGCTGACGGCACACATCGAGCGCCTGGGTGCCGATGGAGCCCGTACAACCCAGGATGGCAACACGGAGGCGTCCATCGGGGCTATACGTCGTCTGGAATGACATTACAGCACGCCTCCGATCATCAGCATCAGCTGCGCGGTGATGCAGCCGAAGATAAGCGAATCGCTACGATCGAGCATACCGCCGTGGCCCGGGATAAGGTTACCGGAATCCTTGACGCCCACACCGCGCTTGATACGCGACTCGATGAGGTCGCCGATAACGCCCAAAATGGACACGACCACGCCGCATAGCAGCGCATAGGGCAGGCTGAGCTTGTAGAAGTGCGTCGCCCACAGGATGAGCCAAATCAAAACCGAGCCCAGGATGCCGCCGACAAACCCCTCCCAGCTCTTTTTGGGAGAGATCTTGGGAACCATCTTGTGTTTGCCGATACGGCTACCCACGATGTAGGCAAACGAATCGGAGACCCAAAGGGACGCGCAAACGCCCACCGAAAGCAGGGCGCCGGCAAAACCGGGCACGGCATCGCGCAGCAGCACGATAGCCGACAGCATAAAGCCAGTGTAGATGGGACCCATGAGCGTCACGGCCACATCAGAGATGCGGGTACGCGGCGACCAGACATACCAAATACCCACAGCGAGCATCAGGGCAAAAAGCAGGGCATTCAGCAGCATCGAATCGCCCAACGCCGACAGCGGAAAGAGTACGGCGGCAGCGATACCCATGCGCTCGTTAGCCATCTTGCCATCGAGCCTCGTCATACGGAAAAACTCATAGCAGCACAGACCGCTCATGACAGAAACAAAGATGGCCGTGGGCACAATACCCAAAACCAAGCACAAGATAAAGACAACGGCGTAGACGATACCGGCAGCGGCACGGGTAATAAAGCCCGCCAGCCACGAACCGGTGCCGCTCTTCGCTGCAGGCGCTCCCGCAGTGGCAGCTTTGCGCGCAGGCGTCTTGGGAGAAGATGCCTTGGGACGATCGGACACGATTAAGCCTCCTCGGTCTTGCTCAGTCCACCAAACCTACGGTCACGGCCCTGATAGGCCAAAATGGCGTCGACAAGGCCCCAACGATCAAAGTCGGGCCAATAGGTATCGGTGACGTAGAACTCGGAATAAGCCACCTGCCACAGCAGATAGTTCGAAAGGCGCAGCTCACCAGAGGTGCGAATCACAAGCTCAGGATCGGGAAGACCGGCGGTATAAAGGTGAGAAGCCACCATGTCGTCATCAATTGCGGCAGGATCAATCTTACCGGCGGCAACGTCGAGCGCGATCTGACGGACAGCGCGGGTAATCTCGGCACGCGCGCCGTAGTTGACGGCAAGCGCCAGCGTCATACCGGTGTGATCGGCGCACTCGGCAAGACCGCGTTCAAAAACGTCGCGGGTCTTCTTGGGCAGCGCGGAAATATCACCCAAAAAGACAACGCGCACGTTTTCGCGCTTCAGAAGCGGCAACTCGTCGATGAACGTCTTGGCAAACAGGTGCATCAAGACGTTGACCTCATGCTGCGGGCGGTTCCAGTTTTCGGTAGAAAACGCATAGGCCGAAAGCACGTCGACGCCCAGGCGCACGCAGGAGGTAATGATCTCGCGCAGCGAGACGATACCCGCCTTGTGGCCCTCAGTGCGTGCAAGACCGCGCGACGTGGCCCAACGACCGTTGCCGTCCATGATGCACGAGATATGGTGCGGAATGTTATTGAGGTCAAGGTCGGAAAAACCGACGCCCGCAGGGGCGTCGGCAAAGTACTCGACCAGTTTATGCTCGTCGTATTGCACCTTAGATCTCCATGACCTCGGCTTCTTTTTCCTTCAGAAGCTCCTCGACCTTGGCGACATACTCATCGGTGTGCTTCTGGACCTTAGCCTGCTCGCGACGGACATCGTCCTCGGTGAGCTCCTCATCGCGCTCGAGCTTGTTGTTGAAGTCGCGACGGATGTTACGGATAGACACCTTGGCCTGCTCGGCGTACTCGCGGCACTCCTTGACGAGCTCGCGACGGCGCTCCTCGGTTGGAGCCGGGAACGGCAGACGAACGACGGTGCCATCGGAGTTGGGGGTAATACCCAGATCGGAAGCGCCGATGGCCTTGACGATAGCGTTGATGAGTGCCTTGTCCCACGGCTCGATGAGCAGCATGTGGGCCTCGGGGGTCTTGACGGCGGCAACCTGCGTGACCGGCGTGGGAACACCGTAATAATCGACGGTGATGTCGGACAGAATGTTGGCATTGGCGCGGCCGGTACGGACCTTGGAGAAGTTATGCTTGAGGGACTCGAGCGACTTGTCCATATGGGCGGTGATGTTCTCTGCCATGCTTAATCCTCCTGATAGACGAGCGTGCCGACGGGCTCACCCGAAAGCGCGCGCTTGACGGTGTCCTCGCCATCGATGTTGAGGACCAAAATCGGCATACGGTTGTCCTGGCACAGTGCCGTAGCCGTGGAATCCATAACCTGCAGACCGCGGACGAGAACCTCGTGATAGGTAATCTTGTCAAAACGGACGGCGTCGGCGCACTTGACGGGATCTTTGTCGTAGATGCCGTCAACCTTGGTGGCTTTAATCAGAATCTCGGCGCCGATCTCGCACGCACGAAGAGCCGCGGCGGTGTCGGTCGTAAAGTACGGATTGCCCGAACCGGCGGCAAAAATAACGACGTTGCCCTTGGAAAGGTGGTTGATGGCGCGACGGCGAATATAGGGCTCGCAGATCTCGTTCATCTGGATAGCGCTCATCACGCGGCAGGGAACATCGTTATGCTCGAAGGCATCCTGCAGGGCGAGCGCGTTCATAACGGTTGCCAGCATGCCCATGTAGTCGGCCTGTGCACGCTCCATGCCACCGGCAGCGCCTGCCATGCCGCGGAAAATATTGCCGCCGCCGACAACGACGCCGACCTCATGGCCAACGGCGAGCAGCTCCTTGACCTGCTTAGCAAGATGGTCGGTAACCTTGGGGTCGATGCCATATTGGCCGTCGCCCATCAGCGCTTCGCCGGAAAGCTTAAGAAGCACGCGTTTATATCGGATGTCGGACAAAGCGATCCTCCTTTAGATTGAACTCTCAACATTCTATCAAAGGCTCTAAGAAGAGCCATGAAAAAGCAGGCTGTGAGTAAAACCCACAGCCTGCTCATTACCAGCTACAAGAGCTTATTTACTCGCCACGGACCAGACGGTCAAAGGCAACGACGGTAATGGTGTCGCCGAGCTCCTTGGAGACCTGCTCAGCGTACTTCTTGATGGTGAGGGAGCTGTCCTTGATGAACTCCTGCTCGGTGAGCACGGACTGCTTGTAGAACTTCTCCAGACGGCCGACAGCCATCTTCTCCTGGATAGCCTCGGGCTTGCCGGACTCGGCAGCCTGGGCCATGTAGATCTGCTTCTCGTGCTCGACAGTCTCGGCAGGAACCTGATCGCGGGTAGCGCAGATCGGGGCGACGGCAGCAACCTGAAGGGCAACGTCGTGAGCGAAGGTCTTGAAGGACTCAGCCTGAGCGGTCTCGGCCTTCTCGAAGGCGAACTCGACGAGAACGCCGATCTTACCACCCATGTGGATGTAAGAAGCGAGCGCACCGTTCTCGGCCTTGCGGGCAGCGAAGCGGGAGATCTTCATGTTCTCGCCCATGATGTGAATCATCTCGGTGAGCTCGGAGGAAACGGTCTCCTCGCCCATCGGCTTCTCGAGCAGAGCGTCGACGTCAGCAGGCTCGGTGGTAGCGACAACCTCAGCGACCTTGGAAGCAAAGCCAGTGAACTTGGCGTTGGAGCCAACGAAGTCGGTCTCGCAGGAGAGCTCGAGCAGAGCGCCGGTCTTGCCATCCTCGGAGACGAACGCGGCGACAGCGCCCTCGTTGGTCTCACGGCCAGCCTTCTTGGCAGCCTTGGCAAGGCCGTTCTTACGCAGAACGTCGACAGCGGCGTCCATGTCGCCGTCAGCCTCGACGAGAGCCTTCTTGCACTCCATCATCGGGGAGTCGGTCATCTCGCGGAGCTGCTTGACCATAGCGGCGGTAATCTGGGCCATTGTGGTTCCTTTCAAAGAGATGAAAAAGAATTAACTAAGACTGATTTACTCGGCCTTGGGCTCAGCGGCCATCTCGGCCTCGGAGACCTGCTCCTTGCCGGAGCCAGCGAGGCAGGCGTCAGCCATGAGCTCGCACATAAGGGTGACAGCGGAGATAGCGTCATCGTTGCAGGGGATGCCGTACTCGACCTCGTCGGGATCGGAGTTGGTGTCGATCAGAGCGACGACGGGGATGTTCAGGCGCTGAGCCTCCTTGATGGCGTTCTCCTCGCGCTTGGTGTCGATGACAAAGAGAGCCTGGGGCAGACCCTTCATGTCGCGGGCGCCGCCGAGGTTGGTCTGGAGCTTGGTGAGCTCCTTGCCGAGCACAGCCTGCTCCTTCTTGGGAAGAACAGCCATGCGGCCGTCCTCGACCATGGCCTCGAGCTCCTCCATGCGGTTGATGCGGGAGCGGATGGTGACGAAGTTGGTCAGCATACCGCCGAGCCAACGCTGGTTGATGTAAGGCATGTTGGCGCGCTCAGCAGCGTTCTTGACGGCCTCCTGAGCCTGCTTCTTGGTGCCGACGAACAGCACGTTGCCACCCTTGGCGACGTTCTTGACGAAAGTGTAGGCCTGGTCGGCGTCGAGGATGGTCTGCTTGAGGTCAAGGATATAGATGCCGTTGCGCTCACCGAAGATGAACGGCTTCATCTTGGGGTTCCAGCGACGGGTCTGGTGACCGAAGTGGCAGCCGGCCTCGAGCAGGGTGCGGATATTAATCTTGGTAGCCATGTTAAACCTCCTGTGGTTTGCCTCCGCGCGGGGTCATCCTCCAAAACCAACCCGGACATGTGCTACCAAAGCCCGGGCACCACGGTATGAAGTAGCCGCGCGTGCGTGATAAAAACATGTTGCCGTGAAGCAACCCGATGAATGATAGCAGGAATGCTTCTTCCTGCCAACCCGCAATCAAAACAACACACCTGAGTGCGGCGCGGGACGTCCCAGCCACTATTCGCCGCGGGGATGGGCTTGAGCCACGGCACGTTTGAGCCGATCGGGCGTGAGATGCGTGTAGATCTGCGTCGTGGACAGGCTCGCATGACCTAGCAGCTCTTGAACCGAGCGCAGGTCCGCACCGCCCTCGAGCAAATCGGTCGCAAAGGTATGGCGCATCGCATGCGGGGCAATGTCGGCCGGAATGCCGGCGAGCGTCGCCAGCGTATGGAACCGCCGCCTGAGCATGGCGGCACTCATGCGATTGCCGCGCGCCGATATAAGCAGCGGATGCGGCCCGGTAGCGGGGTCACGGCGCTTTGCCTGAGCGAGCAACTCCGGCCTCCCCTCCTCAATATAGAGACGCGTCGCCTCGAGTGCGCGACGATACAGAGGGACGATACGCTCCTTGCTCCCCTTGCCCCAAAGTCGCAGCGTTCGCTCGGACCAACCAATAGACTCCACGTTGAGCGCCGCGAGCTCCGAGATTCGCGCGCCGGAGGCATAGAGCAACTCAAGCATCGCCGCATCGCGCAGTCCCGCGGGCGTCGAGGTATCAGGCGTCTTGAGCAGCGCCTCAACCTGCTGGGTCGTAAGGACGCCCGGCAGGTCACGTGGCAGCTTGGGCGATGCGATCGCCGAGACCGCATCGCCCTCGACAATCCCCTCGGCAGCCATCCAGCGATAGAGAGATCGAATAGCCGACAGGTGCGCCGCAAGCGTTCGGGGAGCCACCTGCTCACGCGAAAGCTCGGCAAGATAGCGACGAATGGTGCGCACGTCGGCAGCGAAAGCATCAATATTCTCGCGCTCGCACCAGACAGCAAAGCGCTCTAGCCTCGAGCCATAGGCCGTCACCGTGTTGGGAGAAAGTCCCTCAACACGTGCGATATAGGCGATAAACGAGTCGACGGTGTCGTACAGGTCAAAGGCTATGACCGGTCGCCTCCAAACAAGTCGGAGCGCGTGGCCAAGTAGGCATCAAGGGCCTCGAGGGCGCGATCCGCATAAGCCTGATAGCGGTCGCGTTTGCTGCGGCGCTTACCATCCTCGAGTGGCGGCACCAGGCCAAAGTTGACATGCATAGGCTGATAGCCCACGGTGGCAGGATCGGTCGCATAGCCCACGAGCGCACCCAGGGCGCCCACACGCGGCAACTCGACGCCCGCGGCACCGATAGCCTCGGCATAGGTGTTGAGCGCCGCGAGCAGACCTGTCGCCACGGCTTCCATGTACCCCTCGGTGCCGGTGATCTGACCGGCCAGGCGCACGCCGGTACCGGGCACGGCAAAGGTGCTATCGAGCACGTGAGGGGCGTCGACAAAGGTATTGCGGTGCATGACACCGTAGCGGAAGAACTCAGCGTTCTCCAGGCCCGGCACCATATGGAAGACGCGCTTCTGCTCGCCAAAGGTCAAGTTGGTCTGGAAGCCCACCAGGTTATAGGCGGTCTTCTCCTTGTTCTCGGCACGCAGCTGAATCGCCGCCCAGGGGCGACGTCCGGTACGCGGGTCGGTGAGGCCGACGGGCTTCATGGCGCCAAAGCGAATGGCGTCCTTGCCGGTGCGCGCAACTTCCTCGGCAGGCTGGCAGGCTTGGAACAGATCGCCGCCCTCAAAGTCTTTGAGCACCACGCGGTCGGCCGTGGTAAGCGCCTCGATAAAGGCCTCGTACTCCTCCTTGTTGAGCGGAGCGTTGAGATAGTCGCCGCTCCCCTGCTCCTCGTAGCGCGACTGCGAGAACAGCACGTCCATATCGAGCGTGGAGGCATCGACGATCGGCGCCGCCGCATCAAAGAATGCCAGGGCATCGCCACCGACGAGCTTCATAACCTCTTCGCTCAGCGCCGGTGAACACAGCGGGCCCGCGGCAATGACCACGTGACCCTCGGGAATCTGTGTGACCTCACCGTGCACGACCTCGATATTGGGACGAGCGGCAACCTCGGCCTCGACAAGCTCGGAAAACTTGACGCGGTCGACCGCCAAGGCGCCACCGGCGGGAACAGCCGCGCGATGGGCGCAATCGAGCAGGACTGAACCCATGCGCTCAAGCTCGGCCTTCAGCAAACCAGCCGCGGAATCCGGACGGGTCGACTTAAACGAATTCGAGCAGACGAGCTCTGCCAGGTGATCGGTATGGTGAGCCGGGGAGCTCACCTGGGGGCGCATCTCGCACAGCTTTACGGCAAAACCGCGATCTGCCAGCTGGATCGCGCACTCCGAACCCGCCAGACCGCCACCGATAACTGTCACCTGATCGAACTGCATCTGCAAACACCTTTCTAATTGACACGTTTTCCATTGTGACCGAAGGGTGTCTGGGCGTGAAGGGCAAACTTGGAGGGCGCATACCTTCCATCCATCATGCGCTCGATAAGACCCTCGAGTTCAAGCGAACCCAAGAGTTTGAGTACGCCGACAGCATCGAGCGAGACGAGCGCCGCGATGTCGTCGACCTTGAGCGGAGAGGCGATGAGCGCATGCATCACGGTCTGCTGCGTTGGATCCAGGTCGGCAATGCCGGGAGCATCGGGGCGCGAGTAGCGCAGGGTTCCGTAGATGCGTGAGATAGCCATCTCGATAGATTCCTCGTCGACGATGCAGCAGGCACCGTTCGCAATGAGGTAATTCGTGCCACGCGACTCGGGCGATAGGATCGACCCCGGCACGGCAAGAAGTTCGCGCCCCAAATCCATAGCAGCCTCGGCTGTGGAAAACGTCCCAGAAGGCATACCCGCCTCGGATACAAAGAGGGCTTGCGACAGGGCCGCGATTACGCGATTGCGGCGCGGAAAGGCGAACTTGCGCGGACCCATGCCCCACGGAGAGATCGACACGACCGCGCCACCCGTATCAAGCGTGCGCGTAATCAGCCCCGCGCTCGAACGCGGGTAGACCACGTCGGCGCCCGTCCCCAGCACCACAACGTGTTTGCCGCCGGCGTTGACCGCAGCCCAACCCGAGGCCTGGTCACAACCGACCGCACCGCCCGAAACTACCGTCACTCCCGCCTCAACCGCCACCTTCGCCGCAAGCTCTGCCACGGCAAGACCATACGGCGAGGCCTTTCGCGCACCGATGATGGAGAGCGCGGGCGTCGAAAGCGCCTCGGGGTTGCCGCGCACATAGAGCGTCTGAGGTACATCAGAAAGCTCCAAAACGGTCTCGGGATACAACGCGTCACCTGGATGCAGCTCGAAGGTCCCCTCAGCCATCATTGGTCCCTCCTTCCCTGGTACATCGCCGCCTCGAGCACGTGGTCCTGCGTCACCTGCTCGCTCTCGGCGACATCTGCGATCGTGCGCGCAATGCGAACAAGGCGCACGATGCCACGCCCTGTGAGATGCGTGCGCTTCGACAGGCCGAGCACACACTTCTCCGCCGCATCATCGAGCTCAAAGGTCGAAACGACGCCGTCAATGGACCGTGTCTCGTCATCCTCGGCCTCGGCATCCGCATCGTCCATGCGGGATTCGCGCCAAGCGCGAAAGGCGCGACCGCGCACAACGTAGTCACGTAACTCGGCCGACGACATGCCCTCCGCACCCTCGATAATCACTTGAGGGTCGGGACGGGTCACATCGATCATCATGTCGATACGGTCGGCCAAAGGACCGCGCAGTTTAGACCGATAGCGCTCGACCATCGCCGCCGAGCAGCGACACGGCACCTCGCGATCGCCCAAAAAGCCGCAGGGGCAGGGATTGCTCGCAGCCAGCAGCTGAAAGCGCGACGGGAAGGTAAAAGCCCCGTCGACGCGTACGATCCTCACGTAGCCGCGCTCGATGGGCTGACGCAGCGTCTGCAGCACGCCAGTGGGAAACTCGGCAAGCTCGTCCAAAAAGAGCACGCCGCCATGAGCAAGGCTGATCTCACCCGGGTGCACCGGGCGCCCGCCGCCGATAAGGCCTGCGGTCGAAATACTGTGGTGGGGACTGCGGAAGGGGCGGTGCCCCGCCAACAAGCCATCAATGTTCTCACCCAAAACCGAATGGATGCACAGTGCCTCCTGCTGATCCTCAACGGAAAGCTCGGGCAGGATGCCGGTCATACGGCGTGCGAGCATCGTCTTGCCCGATCCCGGAGACCCGATCATGAGCAAGCCGAGTTCTCCTGCCGCCGCAAGCGCCATGCCGCGTTTAGCGACTTCCTGCCCCAGCACGTCGGCATAGTCGAGCTCAGGCTCAAAGGTCGCCTCAGGCCCTTCAGAATCCAGGTAGTGCCGCGCGGCATCGCCCATACCATGAGCAAGCTGAGACAAATGATCGATGAATCCGCAATCCACGCCCGCGAGTGGCACATGCTGGTCTGACCTGCCGGCGATAAAGGACAGCCCCAAATCACGCGCCAATAACTGAAACGCCACCTCGCCCTTGACAGGAAGCACCGTACCGTCCAAGCCAAGCTCACCAGCGATAAGACAACGATCGAGGTTGTCGCGGGGAATCTGCCCATCGGCCGCCAATACCGCGATGGCGATGGGCAGATCAAAGCCGCTACCGGTCTTGCGGATATCGCCGGGCGCCAGATTGACCGTAATGCCCGAGCGCGGGATCTCGAACCCGGCGGAGCGCATCGCGCAGCGAATACGACCGCGCGACTCCATCACCTCCATACTCGGAATGCCGAGCATTTGGATGCCCGGAACGCCGCCGGCAAGCGAGACCTCGACCGTGACGGGAATCGCCTCGACGCCGCGGATGCAGGCCGCGTGAACGGCAAACGTCTCGAACGCCATCACGAAACCTGCCAATCGAACGCGTTGTACTGGTGCTCGATCTCGGCGATATGCCCGTCGCGGATGGTGACGCCCACGGCATCGAAGCGAATCGCCTTGAGCGGATAATGCTCCATGAGATAGCAACTTGCGATGCGGCGGTAGCGGCGTTGCTTTTGGGCGTCCACGGCCTCCTCGGGAAAGACCCGCGTGTTGCAATCCAGCGCAACGCGTCTGGTCTTGACCTCGGCCATCACCACGACATCGTCGAGCTCATCGAGCAGCACCAGATCGGCCTCGCCCTCGGTGCAACGATAACCCTGCTCCAGCAAGGTGTAGCCGCGCTCGTTAAAGTAGTCGATGGTGATCAGCTCGCCTAGCATGCCCAGCTCGCGGGGACTGAGTCCCTTGATAAACTCGGGCGTCATCGCCCCACAGTCGAGCTCGCCGTTTTCCCAACGCTCCTTGAGCTGCTGCGTCTTGCTCTTTTTGCTTGCGGCACTCATGGGGTCTCCTTTCCCGCACACTGCATTGCCCCGATGATGAGGGCACCTTTCATGCGGGTAAGTACCGGAAGCAAACCAAAAGCTGACCAAATGCCGACAAAAAACGGGCCGTACGCAGCAATGCTGCTGCATACGGCCCGCTACCAGCAGGTTTATAAAACCACAGAGGTCCCTGTCTCCACAATTGGCCTAGAAAAGGCGCTCAGTCTGCAGAAAGTTTCCGCAAAAGCTCACGCGGTGCAGCGGACAAAGTCCATGTTTGCGAATGGCCTCGATGTGCTCGGGGCTCGCATAGCCCTTCGACTCGGCCAGATGGTACTCGGGGTACTCGGCGTCGTACTCGACCATCATCTCGTCACGCGTGACCTTGGCCATGATGGACGCTGCGGCGATGCAGGCGATCTTGGCATCGCCTTTCACCACATCGCGCTCGTTAGGAACAGCGCCCAAGGGGTTGCCATCCATGAGGACGCAGTCGGGTTCAAGTCCCGTATCGGCCACGGCGCCCGCAACGGCGGTACGGATAGCACGGGCCATGCCCATCTCATCGATATCCTTAGGCGCGATATGGCAAAAACCGATCGCCGTCGCCACCTCGGCAATCTTCACTGAGAGCAACTCGCGGCGCGCCGGCGTGAGCTTTTTGGAATCGTTGATGCCCCAGACGCGCGGCTCCATGGGAAGGCACACGGCACACACGGTTAAGGGACCCGCTACCGAGCCGCGGCCCACCTCGTCGACACCAACGACCACCCCATCGCCGCCAAGCTCATGCATAAGCTCGTACATGTCATTGACGCGCTCGCGCTCGGCAAGTTCCTTAGCATGGCGTTTGAGGGCGCGTTCACAAGCCTTGATCACCTGCTGGCGCGGGTCCTCGCGATAATGCTCCACGAGGGCGGGGATCTCCTCAAACGTTGCGCTCGCTAGCTCTCCGGCAACCTGCGATGCCGAAACCGAGCTCGTCATATTGGCCATACCAGGCCCTCCTTGCATGCAAATCAGATAAAAAGAAGGGCCACCCGAAGGTGGCCCTTGTGTCCAAACGAGTGGACAGACGCTGCGATCTTCTTAGCGCTTCTCGGGGATGCGAGCAGCCTTGCCCACCTTGTCGCGGAGGTAGTACAGCTTGGCGCGACGGACGCGACCATGACGAACGACCTCGAGCTTGGCGATCTTGGGGCTGTGAAGCGGGAAGGTACGCTCAACACCGACACCGAAGGACATCTTGCGGACGGTGAAGGTCTCGCGGGCACCGGCGCCGGCCATGCGGATGACGTCGCCCTGGAAGACCTGGATGCGCTCGCGGTCGCCTTCCTTAATGCGGTAGTGAACCTTGACGTTGTCGGCGACGCGAACCTGAGGAATGTCCTCGCGGATCTGCTGACGCTCGATTGCGCGGATGTAATCCATGTGCAATTCCTTACTCTTCTAGAGGTGCCGTACCACCTTGGCCGGCACGTAGTTGAACAAACGTATTCGAGTATACACGCGCGGGTTTCTGCTGCAAGAACAATTTTTTACGCAGACAAAAAGACAAAACCCGCACATGATAACCGTCCGCCTCACGAATGAGACGGACGGCATGAAGGGGGGCTACGTTAGGCGTCTGAACCCAAAACGTTACGCGGAGCGCTTCGCCTCGAGCTTGGCCTGGGCGGCAGCCAGGCGTGCGAGGGGCACGCGGTAGGGCGAGCAGGACACATAGTCCACGTCGGCCACGTTGAACAGGCCCTTAATGGATTTGGGGTCGCCGCCGTGCTCGCCGCACACGCCAAAGTGCATGTCGGGGTTGGTGGCGCGGCCCTTCTCGACGGCCATGCGCACCAGCTCGAGCACCGCGGTATCGATGGTCTCGAAGGGATTGTCCTTCAGGATCTTCTTATGCATGTACAGCGGGATGAACTTAGCCTCGGCGTCGTCACGCGAGAAACCGAAGGTCGTCTGGGTGAGGTCGTTAGTGCCAAAACAGAAGAAGTCTGCATAATGGGCGATCTCGTCAGCGACCATGCAGGCGCGCGGCAGCTCGAGCATCGTGCCCACGGGAATATTGAGCTCGACGGCCTCTTCGTCGGAAACCTCGGCGATTACGCGCTCGATAACCTCGCGGATCTGGACATGCTCGGCCGTGATGGAAACGAGCGGAACCATGATCTCAGGGCGCGGATCGACGCCTTCCTTGATAAGACGGGCAGCAGCCGTAGCGACGGCGCGAACCTGCATGAGCGGCAGATCGCTAAAGACGACGGACAGGCGCACACCGCGCAGGCCGAGCATCGGGTTGGACTCGACCATACCGTCAATACGACGCAGACGGGTGCGCAGGGCGGCAAGCTCTTCCTCGTTGGCGCCAGCGGCTTCCTTCTTGGTGATGGCGACCTCGAGCTCGCGAGGATCATCCAGGAACTCATGAAGCGGCGGATCGAGCAGCCGGACGACCACATCGCGACCGGACATGGTCTTGAACATCGCCAGGAAGTCCTCGGTCTGAACCTTGAGCAGGTCGGCCAGGGCCTGCTGCTTCACGGTCTCATCGTCAGACAGGATAAAGCTCTGGATGATGTTCTTGCGATCGCCCAGGAACATGTGCTCGGTGCGGCACAGGCCAATAGCCTCGGCGCCAAACTCGAGGGCGAGCTCGGCATCCTCGGGATTGTCGGCGTTGACGCGCACATGGTTGGCATGGCCACAGGTCTCGTCCAGGCGAATCTCGTCGGCCCAGGACAGGATGGTGTCCAGGTCGCCGGTAAGCTCGGCGGAGGCCAGGTCGACGGGACCGTCGACGACGATGCCCTGGGTGCCGTCGATGGAGATGACATCGCCCTCGTGCAGTACGCGGTCGCTGCCCTCGATGCGCACGACCTTCTCGGCGGCGTCAATATGGAAGCGCTCAACGCCGCAGACGCAGGGCGTACCCATGCCGCGGGCGATAACGGCGGCATGGCTCGTCTTGCCACCGTGGCTGGTCAGGATGCCCTCGGCGGCGACCATGCCCTTCAGGTCGTCGGGGTTGGTCTCCCAACGAACCAGAATGACCTTGTGGCCCTCGTTGGCGCGCGCGACGGCGTCATCGCTCGAGAACACGACCTCGCCCACGGCGGCACCGGGGCTGGCGTTCAGACCGCTGGCCAGCGCTTCGTACTTCTTGGAGGCGTCAAACTGCGGGTGCAGGAGTTGGTCGAGCTGCGCGGGATCGATGCGGCTCACGGCCTCCTCGCGGGTGATCAGGCCCTCCTCGACCATTTCGATAGCGATGCGCAGGGCGGCGGTGGCGGTGCGCTTGCCCACGCGGGTCTGGAGCATCCAGAGCTTGCCCTGCTCGATGGTGAACTCGATATCGCACATATCGCGATAATGATCCTCGAGCGTCAGGAACACGCGCTCGAGCTCCTCACCTGCGGACTCGAGGCCCGGGGTGGTCTTGAGGTCGGCAATGGGCTCGGTGTTGCGGATGCCGGCGACGACGTCCTCGCCCTGGGCGTTAACCAGAAAATCGCCGTAGAACTCCTTGGTGCCGTCGGCCGGGTTGCGCGTAAAGGCGACGCCGGTCGCAGAGGTCTCGCCCTTGTTGCCAAAGGCCATGGCCTGCACGTTGACGGCGGTGCCGAGGTCGTCGGAAATGCCATGCTGCTTGCGGTAGATGCAGGCACGCTCGTTCATCCAGCTGCCAAAGACGGCCTGGATGGCAAGGCGTAGCTGAAGCTCCGGGTCGTGCGGGAAGATGGGCTTGCCGTCAGCGATCTCGAGCTCGGGATACAGGGCGGCATCGACGTTCTCGGAGAAGATGCCCTTAAAGGTCTCGACGAGTTCCTGCAGGTCCTCGGCCGAAAGCTCGGAGTCGACGCGAACGCCGGCGACCAGGCGGGCCTGGGTCAGGGCGTTCTCGAACAGGTCGGCATCGACACCCATGACGACGTTTGAGAACATCTGGATAAAGCGGCGGTAGCTATCCCAGGCAAAACGCAGGTTTTGCGTCTGGGCAATGAGACCCTGAACGGAGTCGTCGTTGAGACCCAAGTTGAGGACCGTGTCCATCATACCGGGCATGGAGAACGGAGCGCCCGAGCGAACCGACACGAGCAGCGGATCGGAGGCGTCGCCGAGCTTTTTGCCGCAACGGGCCTCGAGGTCTGCCTCGGCAGCAACGATCTCATCGAGTGCGCCCTCGGGCCACACGTTGCCGGCACCGGAGTACTCGACACAGGTCTGGCAGGTAATGGTAAAGCCACCGGGAACCGGCAGGCCGATACGGCTCATCTCGGCAAGGTTTGCGCCCTTGCCGCCAAGCACGAAGTTCATGGACTTGTCGCCCTCAGTGACACGGGTGCCCTGGGCGTCGGTTCCAAAACGGTAAACCCTCTTGCAATCGCTCACGATACTTCCCCTTCCATGCACTTACGCGCACGACCGTGGTAACGAATCGACCCGCCAGATGCGGGCCGTGAGGGAACTATACGGCGGGTTTTGAGCGGGCTTAAGCAGAGGATGCGCGGTTTGGTAAACGTGCTAAAACTGGCGGTAAACGGTAGATAAAGGTGGTTACCTTATGAAGATACCACTGCAAGAGAAATGCAGGTCAGATGCGATATTTTTGCTAAATCGCTTTATCAAAATGCTGCTACTATTAGGCTCGACGGGCGGCGCGGCGGGCACGGGCTTCTTGGATTTCCTCCAAGTGGCTAATGATCTCGGAGGCGCTCTCCTCGATCGCCTTGCCATCGGTACGCACCACAAAGCAGCCTAGGCGCTTCATGAGGGCACGGGCTTCCTCGAGCTCGCTGCGCACACTCTCGGGCTCGGCATAGGAGCCGGCAACGGCACGGGCGTAATCATCGCCCAAGCGGCTATCGCGAATCTCAGAAATAACGTCGACGGTCGAAATTAGGCCGAACAGGCGCATCGGGTCAACCTCGTAAATCGACTTGGGCGGCTCCATGCCGTGCGCCAGAGGGACATTAGCAACCTTGTAACCTTGATAGGCCAAATACATCGACAGCGGCGTCTTGGACGTGCGCGATACGCCCAACAGCACGATATCGGCACCCGACAGATCGTCGCAGCCGCGTCCATCATCGTGCTCAACGAAATACTCCATGGCCTCGATACGATGGAAATAGCGGTCATCGGTCCTGTGAATCACGCCCGCAACGCCCTTGGGCGGCACACCGATGAGCGACGACAGCACGGCAAGCGTCGGGCCGATCAGGTCGACCGAGCGAATATGCAACATACCCAAGTAGTCGAGCACACGAGCACGAAGGGCCGGGTCGACAATGGTGTGGAACACGGCGATATCGCGATGGTCGGCATCGACGCGCGGCCCCACAAATGACTTGACCTGCTCCACGGAGGTCACCTTAGGCAGGCGCAAAACGCGAAAAACCCCTTCATCAAATTGCCCGGACGCCGCAAGCACCACCTCACAAGCGGTATCACCGAGCGAGTCGGAGATAACGATAACGGTGGGACGAGCGGTGACCGGGCAATCCATGCGGAGCTCCTTTTGCGCTTATGCGCAGGCTGGCTTACTTTTTGCGGGCAAGCTCACCGATGTTGGCGATGCCGGAGAAAACGGCCTCGAAGCGGTTGAGCAGCTTAAGGCGATTATCGCGGAGCTGCTCGTCCTTGTCCATGACCATAACCTCATCGAAGAAACGGTCGATGGGCGCGCGCAGGGCGGCGAGGGCGGCAAATGCGGCCGGGTAGTCCTCGGCAGCAAGGGCAGCATCGACAGCAGTCTGAGCAGCCTCGGAAGCATCGGCAAGCGCGAGCTCGGCCTCGCCCATCAGGCTGCGGTCGTACTCCGCGCCCAGCTCGGGCTTGGAGATGTGCGCGGCACGGGCATAGGCCGTAGCCAGGTTGTCAAAGGTCTCGGCATCGTTCTTGCGGGCCTCGTCGAGGGCGGCGCAGCGGGCGAAGAAGACGGACGGGGCGATGATGTGCACCGCGGAGACGGCGGCAACGGTATCAGCCGGGATCTTTTCGTCGCGGGCCATGCTCACCAGGCGGCCATGGAAGAAGTCACGAACCTGCTGGGCGACCTCGGCGGCGTCGAACTCAATGCCCTGCTCACTGTAGAGCTCGAGGGCGAAGTCGATGAGCGACGTGGGGTCGATCGGCAGGCGGTCGCGCAGGATGTTGATGATGCCGATAGCGGCACGACGCAGCGCGTAGGGGTCCGAAGAGCCGGTCGGGGGCTCGCCGATGGCAAAGATACCGGCGATGGTATCGAGCTTGTCGGCGCAAGCCACGATGCAGCCAGCGGTGCCCTCAGGCAGCTCGTCACCGGCAAAGCGGGGACGATAGTGATCGCGGATAGCATGAGCGACCTCGTCGTTCTCCCCCATCGCGGTCGCGTAATAACCGCCCATCACGCCCTGCTGGCTCGTGAACTCGACAACGGCGTTAGACACCAGGTCGGCCTTGCACAGGTGCGCGGCGCGAGCGGCATCGGCGGCAAGGTGGGCGCCCAGATGAGCCTCGCGGGCGATAGCGAGCGCGAGCTGCTCGATGCGCTCGGACTTGGCGAGCACGCTACCGAGCTTCTCCTGGAAGGCAACCTTGGCCAGACGCTCGCGGAACTCGTCGAGGGAGATCTTCAGGTCCTCCTCGTAGAAGAACTTGGCATCGTCCAGACGGGCACGCACAACGCGCTCGTTGCCGTCGATCACGCGCTCGGCGTTCTCGGGCTTGCTGTTGGAGACGACCACGAACTCACGCGTGAGCTTGCCCTCGCCGTCATAGATCGGGAAGTAGCGCTGGTTGGTGAGCATGGACTCGCAGATAATCTCGTGCGGGACCTTGAGGAACTCCTCATCGAAGGTACCGACGAGCACCGTCGGCCACTCGCAGAGGTTAATGACCTCCTCGAAGACCTTCTTGGGCGTATCGACATGGCAGCCGGGACGGGCAGCCTCGACCTCGGCGATACCGGCGAGGATGGCCTCACGACGACGCTCGGCAGAAAGCACGCCGGCGTCCTCGAGCACTTGCTCGTAGACGGCGGGGCTGGCGACCACATGGTCACCGGGGCCAAGTACGCGATGACCACGCGTGGTGTTGCCACTCGTCACGTCGGCAAACGACACGGGCACAACATCCTCGCCCAGAAGGCAGCAAATCCAACGGACCGGACGAACAAAGGTAGCATGCTCGTGACCCCAGCGCTGGGAGCGGTAGTTGGGCCACTGCAGGCCGGCGATGGTCTTCTCGCACAGAGCGGTCAGAATCGGCGTAGCCGGTGCGGAGGGAATATTCTTCTCGGCGAACACATACTCACGACCGTCAGTGTCCTCGCGACGGACCAGGTCCTCGGCAGCCACACCGCACTTGCGGGCGAAGCCCTGGGCGGCCTTGGTGGCGTTACCGTCAGCGTCGAAGGCAATGTTGGCCGCGGGGCCACGCTTGACCTCGTGAACCTCGTCGGTCGCGGTGGCGACATCGGCAACGAGTGCAGCCAGGCGGCGCGGGCTCGAGATCACGCGGACCTCGCCGTGGGCCAGACCGGCCTCGTCGAGACCCTTGGCGATCATGGTGCCAAGCTGCTTGACGGCATTGTTCAGCGGTGCAGAGGGCATTTCCTCCGTACCGATCTCAAACAGGAAATCCTTAGCGTCTGCCATGGCTTACGCCACCTCGCCTTCCTGGTCGGCATTCTCGTTGACTCCGGCGACCTCGGCCATGTAGGCCTCGCAGCACGCCTTGGCGACGGCGCGGACGCGCAGGATGTAGTTGGCACGCTCGACTGCGGACAGAGCGCCGCGGGCATCGAGCAGGTTGAAAGCGTGGCTGCACTTCATGACGCAGTCATATGCCGGCAGCGGCAGCTTGCGCTCTAGACAGGAATGGCACTCGGCCTCGTAGTCGTCAAACTTCTGACGCATCATCTCGACGTTGGCGACCTCAAAGTTGTAGGCACTGAACTCGCGCTCGTTCTCGAGGAACACGTCGCCATAGGTCATGGGCGTGCCGTCGGGCAGGTAGCTCCACACCAGGTCGTAGACCGAGTTGACGCCCTGGGCGTACATGGCGATGCGTTCCAGGCCATAGGTGATCTCGACAGGAACGGGGTCGACCTCGATACCGCCCACCTGCTGGAAGTACGTAAACTGCGTGACTTCCATGCCGTTGAGCCAGACCTCCCAGCCAAGGCCCCAGGCGCCGAGCGTCGGGCTCTCCCAGTCGTCCTCGACAAAGCGGACGTCATGGTCGTTGGGGTCCAGACCGATAGCGGCAAGAGACCCCAGGTAAAGCTCCTGGGCGTTGACCGGAGAGGGCTTGATGAGCACCTGGAACTGATAGTAGTGCTGCATGCGGTTGGGGTTCTCGCCGTAGCGGCCGTCGGCGGGACGGCGGCAAGGCTGCGCATAGCAGGTGCGCCACTCGGCGGGACCGAGCGAGCGCAGCGTGGTCGCGGTATGGAAGGTACCGGCACCGACCTCGGAGTCATAGGGCTGCATAATGACGCAGCCCTGCTCGCCCCAGTACTGCTGGAGGCGCAGGATGATGTCTTGGAAGGAAAGCGATGAAGCGTTCATGCCTCTAATATCCCCTCGTCGAAACGATTACACGGTTAGGTACTGTACTATAGCGGTTTTTAGTCGATAGCGCCGATGCGGTTGAGCGGCCAGTAGCGCACGAGTGCCACGGCGATCAAATCAGAGCGATCGACGGGACCAAAGTAGCGTGAGTCGGCAGAGTTTTCGCGGTTGTCGCCCATCACCCACACGCACCCGTCGGGAACGGTGTAGGGATAGCTTACCTGAGCACCGGGCGCTTGGACCGAAAGTGGCCAGCTCATGCCCGTCGTATAGTCCTCGTCGAGCGCTTGGCCGTCAACGACCACCTTGCCATCCTGCAGGTCGACCGTCTGGCCGGCCGTGGCAATAACACGCTTGACGAGAACATCATGCTCGGAGGTGCCATCGGGGTTGTGAAACACCACGATATCGCCTTGGCTGACAGG
The DNA here is from genome assembly GCA_019419555.1 of Collinsella sp. GTDB lineage: Bacteria > Actinomycetota > Coriobacteriia > Coriobacteriales > Coriobacteriaceae > Collinsella. The sequence goes on along the minus strand of DXZR01000003.1, from coordinate 40,774 downwards.
CTGACCGAGCTCGAGGCTCACCTTTTGCGCCAGGATCTGGTCGCCAATCTCGATCGTGTCCTCCATAGAACCGGTGGGCACCACAAAGGGCTCGACCACAAAGGTACGGATCAGGAACGTGGCCACGAGCGCAATCGCGATGACCGCGATCCACTCAAAAGCGCCCCTCAACGCGGAATGTTGCGTAGGAACCATACTCACTCCTCGCTCTGCGAATACGAAGCGTCAAGAATCTCCTGCGCGTAAGCGCGCTCCTCGGGTGTGAGCCGCGCTGTCTCGATCAGATCGGGACGCCAGCAGCAGGTGCGCTCGATGGCGTTCTTGCGACGCCAGGCATCGACCTTGGCGTGATCGCCGCTCACAAGCACCGGCGGCACGCCCTCGCCGTTGAACTCGGCGGGGCGGGTGTACTGCGCGTACTCGAGCAGTCCTCCGTCCTCGGCGGTCGAGAATGACTCGTCGACGTTGCTCATTTCGTCACCAAGGGCGCCGGGAATCAGGCGTACGACGGCATCGGCAACGACCATAGCGGGAAGCTCGCCGCCCGTGAGCACGTAGTCGCCGATCGACAGACGCTCATCGGCATACGCATACGCGCGCTCGTCGACGCCCTCGTAGCGACTGCACACAAACAGCAGGCGCTCACTTTTGAGCAGGCGCTCGGCCACATGCTGCGTAAAAGGCTCGCCACAGGGGGTAAAGAACACCACAGTGGGCTTGGGACCCTCTGCGCTAATGGCCTCGATGGCCTCTGCGATAGGCTCAACCTTCATGAGCATGCCCTGCCCGCCGCCGTACGGCTCGTCATCGACGGTACGATGGCGGTCGTGCGTCCAGTCGCGCAGGTTATACGCCTTAAAATCAAAAAGGCCGGCCTTGCGGGCGCGGCCCAAAATCGACGTGGACATGACGGGCTCAAACATCTCGGGAAAGACCGAAAGGGTCTCGATCAGCATGTTGTCCTCCCTAATTGTCCATATCGATCAGGCCGTCCATAGCGTGGACGGAAATTGTTCCTGTGTCGGGAAGATCGAGCACGACCTGCTCGATCACGGGAATCAGTACCTCGCCGTACCGATCACCCTCGACAACCCAAACATCGTTAGCGGGCGTCGACATGATCTCGACAATCGTGCCGAGCGAACCGAAGCGCTCGTCGACCACCTCGCGACCCATCAGGTCGGTATAGGCAGCGTCGAGCGAATCGAGCTCAAAATCGTCACGATTTGCCAGCACGTAGCATCCCGTGATACCCTCGGCGGCCGTCAAGTCGTCAATGCCCTCAAACGAGACCAGATCGCCATCGCCCGTATCGGTGACGGACACGACCGTGCAAAAGCGGTCGCGCTTGAGCGCCGGCGGCGTCAGGGCGACGCGCATACCCGGCTCTAATACAGAAGGAAGCCCCCGCAGCGGCTGCGCGAGGACCTCCCCCTTCCTTCCGTGCGGCTTGACCACACGGGCGATGTTTTTGTACTGGGACCTCAAGGTCCTAGCCCAGAACCTCTACCTCGACAGCAGTGTCGAGGCGAGCGGCCAGTGCACGGGCGAGCGTGCGAATGGCCTTGATGGTACGGCCACGACGGCCGATGACCTTAGCGACGTCATCCTCGGCGACCGAAACCTCAATTGTAGAGGCGTCGTCACCATCGATGACCTCAAGGCTCACGGAATCCGGGTCGTCGACGATCTGAACAACGAGATATTCGACGAGATCGGCGATGCGATCTGAGAGCATTGCCTCACCCTCGAGCTGTGCAGCGTCAACCTCAGGCACGATTTACTCCTCGGCGCCCTCAGCGGCCTCAGCGGCAGCCTTAGCGGCCTCGGCCTCTTTGGCGAGCTGCTTCTTGGACTTCTTGACGACGGTCTCGGTCTTCTCGCCCTCGTTGGCGGCCTTGACCAGAGCGGCGACGGCGTCGGTAAGCTGAGCGCCCTTGGACTGCCAGTCGGCGATCTTCTCGAGGTCGAGGTTGATGGTCTTGGGGGCGGTCATCGGGTTGTAGCGGCCAACCTCCTCGATGATACGACCGTCACGCGGGGCGCGGGAATCGGCGACGACGACACGGTAGTACGGACGCTTCTTAGCGCCGTGACGAGCAAGGCGAATCTTGACTGCCAAAGGAAACTCCTCCAACCAAGCAGCTTTAGGCTGCAACTACAAACAAACAGTTGAACATAATACGCCATCGACGCGGGCAGGTGAAGTCCGTGAGACCAACTTCTTCGGTGTAGTCGAGGGCAAATCCATATCTTAGACAAGAATTCGGGATTTGCAAGCACATACACGCACCCCACATGAGCTGCGCGGTATACTCATGACATGGAAAGACGCGAACATACATACGGTTATGAGGATGCCACGGGCGTCACGCCGCCTCCCTGGACGGGTCCGGCGGTGGGCCTGATGGACCTCGATGCGTTTTTTGCGAGCGTGGAGATGCTCGATCATCCCGAATGGCGCGGCAAGCCGCTCATCGTGGGCGGAGACGCCGATTCGCGTGGCGTCGTGTCCACGTGTTCGTATGAGGCACGTCGCTTTGGCGTGCACTCTGCCATGGCCTCGGCCGAAGCGCGGCGCTTGTGCCCGAAAGCCATTTGGACGCACGGGCACTTTGATCGCTACCGCGAGGTGAGCGCGCAGGTCATGGCGATTCTCGCCGACGAGACCCCGCGCGTCGAGCGCGTATCCATCGACGAAGCCTTTATCGATATCACACCGGGTCGCTTTGCGCCCGAAGACCCGCTGCTGGTTGCGCGGCGTATAAGCGACCGCGTGGCAGGGCTGGGAGTGACCTGCTCCATTGGCGTGGGCTGCAACAAGACGGTCGCAAAAATCGCAAGCGAGCGGGATAAGCCGTTTGGGCTGACCATCGTGCGCCCCGGAACCGAGCAGCGCTTTTTGGCCGCGCTGCCGGTATCTGCCATGAGTGGCATCGGGCGCTCGGCCGAGGAGCGACTGCGCCGCATGCGCATCTACACCCTCGGCGAGCTATCACGTGCACCGGAATCCACCTTGGCCTCTATTTTTGGCGTCAACGGCGAACGCATGCGCCAGCGTGCGCAAGGACTCGAAATCTCCGAAGTCACGAGTCTCGATGAAGAGCGCGAGGTCAAATCGGTCAGCAATGAACGCACCTTTGCGAAAGATTTGACTGAGCGTGGGGATATTGAGGCGGCGATTGCGCTGTTGGGAGAGTCAGTGGGACGCCGCCTGCGCCGTCAGGGGCTGACGGGTGCCACGGTAACGCTCAAGCTTAAGTATTCGTATGGCAGCGGGCGTACGGCACAGCGCCGGCTGCCTCATCCGACCGACGATGAGAACATCTTCGTGGCGGTTGCACTCGAACTGCTCGACAACATCTGGCAGGATGGCATGCATGTTCGCTTAGCGGGCATCGGCATGAGCGACTTCGACCACCAAGGCGGCATCCAGACTGACCTGTTCTGCGAGATCGATGACCGCGGAGCCCAATCCAGCGACCGCCGCGACCTCTCCGTCGCCATCGACGCCGTCCGAGACAAATTCGGCGACACCGCCCTTTCCTTCGGCCGCCAATCCCGCTTCAATAACTAGTCTTTTTTGGACGGGGGGGTTGCTGCCTTCCGTCCGACACGGCATTGGTAGTCAATTTGGGACGGGGCTATTTTAGCTACCCCTATATATCGGTTGAGATTCATTCGGCCTAATTCATTCACCGTCAGCCAAAGGGTAGCTAAAATAGCCCCGTCCCAAATTGACTACCCCGGATGTCCGGTTTGCCCGCCGCAACAAAACTCTGTCCCAAATAGCTACTGATTGAGCTTGACCTTCTGAATCGTGCAGTGACCGATGCCCGTGAGGCGCACGATCTGCTTTATCGAAAAGCCCTCGTTTTTGAGCGTACGGATGTAGTTGTCGCGCACGGCTTTAGGCAAATCTTTAAGGTGGTGAGGCTCATACGGTTTAAGGAGAGCCTGTGCAAACTCCAGTGCATCTATGTCGCTCACATGAGCGCCGTCACGGAAGCAATATCGATTCGGTTCTCCCGAGGTACTGAAAGCAAAAAATCTCTGAGAATCTCCGAGCAAACCTAGCACACATTCAGTCATACAAATACCCGGGTATCCCATATATTCGCTAAAACTGCTCCAACGATATAGTGAAGCAGTCCCAATCCTGGCTTTCGCAGGATTATCGTGAATATATCTCACACAGTTGAGCAGCTGATCATCGTTAAGAATCGGCACGCTCTTAAATCGATCCTGAAAAACTGGTCCCTTCCGTCCGGTTTTCGCGTTGAAATACATCGCATATGCAGTCGTAACAGAGTGCATGCAATCGCTCAGGTGAACATGTTCATCATCTAGCAACAAGTGAATATGGTTGTCCATAAGGCACCAAGCAATGATATTGACGTCGTATTTTCGGCATTTCGAGGCAAGCAACCGAATCAAATATATCCGATCATCGGCATCCTCAAATATCAGCTGACCACCACAGCCCTTTTGGACGACATGGTAATAGCCGTAAACAGAGATTTCCCGCGCGGTCCGAGTCATACGCATCTCCTCCTCTACAGATAACAAATACGTTACCCGAGTCGGAAAGCTAAATATCACGCAATGAACCGCAACTCGCTTCTATCGGCGAACGGTAGGTAGTAGCTAAAAAAGCCCCGTCCCAAATTAGCTACTTTGGGCAAAAAGAAAGGCGGGCAGCTGCGGAAAACCGCAACTGCCCGGCGATATGCGTGAGGGTAGCTAAACCCCGTCTCAAATGAGCTACTAGAGGAGATTGAGGGGGAGCTGGGGGGCGTCTCCCCAGAGTTTCTCGAGGCGGTAGAAGTCGCGGGCTTCGGGAGTGAAGACGTGGACGACAACCGAACCGTAGTCCATGAGCATCCAAGTCTTCTGCTCGCGGCCCTCGATGGAGAACGGATGCTCGCCGCAAGCCTCGGCGACCTTCTCCTCAATCTCGTCGACGATCGAATCAACCTGGCGGTTGTTGGTGCCGGTAGCAAGGACAAAGTAGTCGCACACATCGGAAAGCTCAGTCAGGTCGAGCACCTGAACGTCCTCGCCCTTCTTGTCGTAGGCGGCCTGCGCGGCGGCGCGGGCGACATCCTCGGCGGCGACACCGCTCGCGGACAGCGAGGCGGCGGTGCGGTCGGACGTGGCGGCGAAGCTCTTGTGCTCCACATCCTTGAGAATCTGCTCGTCAGTCATGGTCTCGTCGGCCATGGAATACCTCTTTCTAGACGCACCCGAGCTAGCGTAGCTGGGCGTAATGGTTGTAAATCGTAATAGCCGTGGGATAAAGATAACGCCCGGACTGGATCACATAGACCAAACCCTGCGCAAAACAGGAGAAGAACAACTCATCGAGCGTCGACTCCCCCACCATCTTGCGCAGCGCATGCGCATAGTCGCCGTGGCGGTTGGGCTCGATGGCATCGGCCACAAAGACCACCATATCGAGCGGCGTCATGTCGCAAGCTCCCACGGTGTGACGGTCGACAGCCTGAAAGACCGCCGGCGACAGCCCGGGAATAAGCTGCGGAAGCTCATAGGCGGCAACTGGGCCATGCAGCAGCGGTGTCGCGGCCGAAGGAGAGCCGGCAACCTTGATGCCATAGTGAAGCGCGCGGGCCACGAGCTCGTCATCGGAAAGCACCTTGTCCCAGTCGTGGATCAAGCCGGCGGCAGCGGCATCAAAGCGGTCAACGCCGTAGACCTCGGCCAGATGAAGTGCGGTCTCGGCAACACCCAGCGAATGCACATAGCGCTTGCGCTTATCCTTCATGCGAACATCGAGCAGCTCTTGAATGCGCTTGAGCAGTGCGCGCTCATCGCCCTCAAACTGATCCTCTACCGACAACGTAGACCCCCATCACTCAAAATCTTCTTGGCCCAAATCGGCATATAGCCTGCGTTTGCGAATGTAGCCGAGCACGGACTCGCTCGTAAGATAGCGCACGCTCATGCCGCGGGCAACTCGCTTACGAATGTTCGTCGAGCTGATCGCCAGCGCCGGAATCTGAATATAGCGCACGTCGAACGGCAGCCCCGACTCTTTGATTCGGGCACGCGCTGTATCGATATCAAAGCCCGGTCGTGTCGCCGCAATAAAGGTAGCAAGCTCAGCGATTCGTTCGGCATCATGCCAGGTCACGATATCGATAATCGCATCGGCGCCCGTAATAAAGTAGAGCTTTACCTGCGGCGGGTAAAAGTCGCGAAGGGCATGAAGCGTATCAGCCGTATAGGTTACGCCCGGGCGGTCGATCTCGAACCGGCTCGCCAAAAAGGCCGGGTTCGCGGCGGTGGCGAGGACCGTCATGGCATAACGATCCTCGGCAGGCGTCACCGGCTTGTCAAGCTTAAAGGCAGGCGTGCCCGCCGGCATAAAGAGCACGGCATCCAAGTCGAGGGACTCACGCGCCTGCTCAGCGGTCACCAGGTGCCCGTAATGGATGGGATCAAAGGTGCCACCCATAATGCCGAGCCTAAACTCCTGCCCGTCCTCTAGAGGAAGCTCGGGCAGACCGATTCCACCGCGCAGCGACATGGCTTACTCGCCCTCCGAGGTCTCGGCATCGTCCTCGGCATCCGCCGCATCGACAACCTCGACGCCCTCATCCGCAGCATCGGCCACGTCAATGGCCTCGACGGCAACGTCCTCGCCAGCATCCTCGAGCTCTTCGTACTCCGAGAAGTCCTCGGCGCCCTCAAAGTCAAAAGCGCGCTGGCAAATGCGGACCTCGTCGCCCGCACGGCAACCGGCCTTCTCGAGCGCGTCGTCAACACCCATACGCGCAAACTTATGCTGCAGGTAAATGACGGCTTCCTCGTTTTCCCAGTCGGTCTGGATGACCATGCGCTCGATGGCACGACCGACCACGCGGAAGGCACCGGGCTCTTCCTGGACAATGCGGAAACGCTTCTCGCGCTGCAGGCGGCGACGCTCCCACTCCTCGTCGCGCAGATCGACCGGCTCATCAGAGACCGCCAGCTCGGCGCGAAGCTTAGCCACCTGCTCGCCCACGGCAAGCATCAGCGTGTTGAGGCCGGCGCCCGTAACAGCAGACACGGCAAAGAACATATGGCCATCGTCGAGCGCCGCACGCTTAAGGTCGGCAATCTTGTCGGCCGTGCCCGGCGCATCACACTTGTTGGCAACGACGATCTGCGGACGCTCCGAAAGCTCGGCGCCATACTGCTCGAGCTCGCGGTTGATGATGCGATAGTCCTCGACCGGATCGCGATCCTCAAAACCACCCGTCATATCGACGACGTGCATGATGAGTGCCGTACGCTCAATGTGGCGCAGGAACTGGTGACCCAGGCCACGGCCCTCGCTCGCGCCCTCGATGAGACCGGGGACGTCAGCAACGACGTAAGAATATTCGCCGGCACGCACCATGCCGAGGTTCGGCACGAGCGTGGTAAACGGGTAGTCAGCAATCTTGGGGCGGGCGGCACTCATGCGCGCAATGAGCGATGACTTACCCACCGAGGGAAAGCCCACAAGCGCGGCATCGGCCATAAGCTTCATCTCGAGCTCGATCCAGTGTTCCTCGGCAGGCTCGCCGAGCTGGGCAAAGGCCGGAGCGCGACGCACCGACGTCACAAAGTGTGTGTTGCCCAGACCGCCGGCACCGCCGGGCGCCACGACGACGCGCTCGCCGTCGTGCACCAGGTCGGCAATCTCGAACATCGGGGTCTGCGTCTCGGGATCGAGCTCGCGCACCACGGTACCCATAGGGACCTTGAGAATCAGGTCCTCGCCGCTCTTACCGTTACGACGGGCACCCTGCCCGTGCGTGCCGCGCTCGGCGCGGAAGTGATGCTTAAAGCGGTAATCGATCAGCGAAGACAGCTGAGCATCGGCCTGGATGACGACATTGCCGCCACGACCGCCGTCGCCGCCATCGGGGCCGCCCTTGGGGACAAATGCCTCGCGCCTAAACGACATGCATCCGGCTCCGCCGTCGCCGCCGCACACGTTAATGCGGCTGATATCGGTGAACTGTGACAACAGAATCGCCTCCTACAAAAAAGAGGGAGACCCTTGAATCCTAAAACTCAAGTGCCTCCCACATATGTGCTCTATGAAGGGTGAATTACGCGTTCGCGAGCGGGCGTACGCTGACCCTGTGCTTGATACCCTTGTGGAACTCAACGGTACCGTCGACCAGCGCGAACAGCGTGTCGTCCTTACCACGGCCAACGTTCTCACCCGGGTGGATGTGCGTGCCGTGCTGACGGACGAGAATCGTGCCCGTGGTTACCGTCTGGCCGGCATAGCGCTTCGTGCCAAGGCGCTGACCGCGGGAGTCACGGCCATTACGGGAGGAACCGAGTCCTTTTTTGTGTGCCATTGTGTATACCTACTCTTTCGTTACGAGTGTAATCTACTCGGCGACGGGAGCCTCGGCAACAGCCTCGGCCTCTGCCTTGACAGCCTTCTTGGCGCGGGACGTAGCCTGGACCTTCACGATCTTCAGCTTGGTGAGCTGCTGACGGTGACCCTTCAGACGACGATAGCGCTTACGCTTGTGGAACTTGAAGACCAGCTGCTTCTCGCCCTTGAACTGCTCAACGATCTGAGCGGTAACCTTGGCCTTGGCCAGCTTGTCGGGATCGGTGACGATCTTCTTACCATCGTTGAGGAAGATAACCGGCAGGGTGACCTTGTCGCCCTCATTGCCCTCGATCTTCTCGACGGTGATGACATCGTCGGTGGCGACCTTGTACTGCTTGCCGCCCGTGTTAACGATTGCGTACATGTTTACTTGCCCTTCATGCATCAGTTAGTGCAACAGCCGAATATAGTAGCAGGCGAAAATACCCCCGTCAACGAGTATGTGGAGCAAATCCACAAGTTCGCACAGGTATGGGGCTGACGAGTCGGCCCTCGTCGTCCTCGCATGCTTGATTCTGACGCTCGACATCGTAGGAGCAGATGGTCACGAGGTCTTGCATACCGGTGGAAACAATAGGTGCATCCACGCCCGGGGTCAAGCCCTGCAACAAAACATCAGCAGCAGAAAGCAAAATTTCCGGACGCATAGAGCCCTCGTTGTCGGCATGGGTGTCGAGCATGAGAACCAAATGGTCCGGGCGCTCCCCCGCCGTGAGCTCATAGCCAACGAGCGTGTGATCCAAATCCAAGCGCTTGCTCTTTTTGCCGCGCGCGTAGTCGATGCCATGATCCGCGCGCAGCGTGTCGATCGCACGACGCACCTCGTCGGCGCTTACGGGCGCCTCGGGATCCAGGTGTAAGTCGATGCGATACGACAGGCGCGTGAGCTGCGCCGTCAATGCCGGCGTGCGCACGTCGATGTACGCCGCCTCGATGGGCGCCAGATCGGCCGGAGACGCCGCAGCCAGGCGCTCAAACGCCTCGTCGAGCGCCACGAACTCGGTCATAAACAGGTCATACCACTCGCAGGTCGACGACGTACCAACCGGTAGCGCCGAAGAGAAGCCCACGCGCATGTGCGGAGAGAAGCCCTGCGTGACGGCATAGGGAAGTCCCGCACGGCGCACGATGCGCTCAATGGTATGGATCACTTCGAGATGGCCCAGGTACTTAAGGCGATCGCGCTTGCCATAGCGAACACGAAGCCTAAAGAGCGAGGGGTTGTCGGTCAGGCGCTCACTCATGCGCGATCACCCATCAATACATTCTTGGCGTGGAGCGTGGGGCAGATCCCGCAGCCGGTGCACGACGTGCGGGTGCAGTCGGGAGTCGTGACGCCCTCGAGCGAGCGACGGTACTCGCGCTCGAGGAAGCCGCGCGTGCAGCCGGGGCTCACGTGCTCCCACGGCAGGCGCCAGTCCAACTCGTAGGGCAGGTGCACGAGCTCATTGAGGTCGATGCCGTTTTTGGCAGCAGCTTCCTTCCAGTTATCGAGCGAGAAATGCTCTACCCAGGCGTCAAAGCGAGAGCCCGAGCGCCAAGCGTCGATGATGACGGGCGTCATGTCACGACCGGCGCGGGACAGCGCAGCCTCGATGAGCGAGGTCTCGGCATCGTGGTAATGAACGCGGACGGCACGGTTGCGAACGCTCGTGATGAGCAGCTTCTGGCGACGCTTGACGTCGTCGTAGTCGAGCTGCGGGCACCACTGGAACGGCGTGGCAGCCTTGGGGATAAAGACCGAAACCGAGATCGACACCGAGATCGAGCCGCGACGAGCCTTGGGCACCACGGAACGACCGAGCTCCAGCACGTGATCGGCCAGATTGGCGATGGCCACGATGTCCTCGTCGCGCTCGCCGGGAAGGCCCATCATAAAGTAGAGCTTCATGCGGTTCCAACCGGCCTCGAAGGCCGCCTTGGCCGCACGGTCCAGGTCCTCCTCGGTCACGTTCTTGTTAATGATGTCGCGCATGCGCTGGCTGCCGGCCTCGGGCGCGAACGTCAGTCCGCCCTTCTTTTCGCCGGCGACCGACTCGGCCATATCCACGCCAAACGAATCCAGGCGCTGCGACGGAATAGACACGCGAATACCCGTATCCTCCAGGCGATGGTTGAGCCTGCCGAGCACATCGCGAATGCAGGAGTGGTCGGTCGTGGAGAGCGAGGTCAGCGACACCTCGTCATAGCCGGTCTTTTCCAGACCCTGAATCACCGACGAGACGATCTGGTCGGCCGAGCGCTCACGCACCGGGCGATACGTCATGCCGGCCTGGCAAAAACGACAGCCGCGGGCGCAGCCGCGCAGGATCTCGATAGACAGGCGGTCGTGGACCAGCTGCGCATAGGGCACGCACGACTGCGACAGCGGATTCGTGGCGCCGAAATCCTCGACGACGCGCTTGTAGACCACGGTCGGCGCATCCTTGCCCTCACGCGGCACGGTGTAGCCATGCGGCGAGCAGGGCTCGTCGTGACAAACCTCATAGAGCGACGGCACGTAGTTGCCGGCAATGGATGCAAGCTGCTCGACAATCTGCGCGCGCGGGACTCCTTCGTCACGCAGACGGCGATGCAACTGGCAGGTCTCGAGCAGCGATTCCTCGCCCTCGCCGATGAGGATAACATCGAAGAAGGCCGCGTACGGCTCGGGGTTGTACACCGAGGGGCCGCCGGCGATGATAATGGGGTCGTCCTCGGTGCGGTCAGCCGCTAACAGCGGAATACCAGCGAGGTCGAGTGCCTCGAGGAAGTTCGTCACCGCCATCTCGTGCGGCACATGCAGGCCGACGATATCAAACGAAGCGACCGGCGCTGCACCCTCGAGCGACAGCAGCGGAATGCCTGCCTCGCGCATGGCGTCACCCATATCGGGCCACGGCACATAGCCGCGCTCGCAGGAGATGCCCTCGGCCTGGTTAAGGATGTTGTAGAGGATGGCGATGCCCTGGTTGGGCAGACCGACCTCGTACACATCCGGGTAGATCAGGCAGCAACGGTAGTCGGCATCGGCCTTGGAAAGCGTGCCCCACTCGTGATCGATATAGCGACTCGGCTTCTCGACCTTGGCGAGCAACGGCTCAATTAAATGAAAACAGTCTTGGTATGCAACGCGCAACGGAAAACCCCTAAGCAGCGAGATCTGATGCGTCCTGATAGGACGCCATAGGACGGGTAGCGCCCGCGACCGCAGTCACCAGATCGCGAACGCGGGAAAACGTGGCAGTGACCACCTCGTTAGCACGGCTGTAGTCGACATCGCGCTCGTAGAGCGAAACGAGCGCACGGCCCATGCCATAGGTGCCCGCGGCAGCAGCGAGCGCCTTGACGGCAAACCCAATATGCGGCGTCTGCTTGACGAGCGCGCGGGTGACCGCGCGGATCACAAGACCGCCGGCAAGCACGCCCGCGACCTCGTAGCCGCGCTCAGGCTTAATGCCGCGTCCAAAGACGGCAGCGAGCTCAAAGAGCATGCCCACCTGCGCCAGCGCCATAACGGGATAATCGGTGCCCGGCAAAAACACCAAAGCCCCGGTCGCCATATTGGTGAGCGCACACGAGGTGATGATACGATTGGCCGCCGCGATGCGCATGAAGGCAAAGTTCGCCGCAAAAGCCGTTTCCTTGTCGGTGCGATCGAGAATCCAGCGGGCAAGCGTCTCGAGCAGATACGTCTTATCGGTTGCCGCCACCACACCGAGCATGGGCGTGGACTCCTCGATAAACGGCACCTCCACAGCAGACTCGGCAAGCACGCACACGGGCGCGCCGGCGATCACGAGCTCCTGCACGGCACTCTCCAAGCGGTCGGAACCACACGAGAGCACCAGCACCACATCGGTATCGGTCTTTGGAGCAATTCGCTCCTCCCCCAGACGCTCGACGCGCACAATGCCCGAGGTCGTCTGCGGCACAAAGGCGTCACGCACCGTCTCGGCCAGAAAGCGCGAGGCGGACGAATCCAGATAGACCGAGACGCGCACCGGCGTATCGGAATCCTTCTTAACGGACGCGCCCATCTTAAAAGCGCGGGTCAGCTTATCTACGGGAATTTTCATAGCAAACCCCTCCAGCGGTTACGCGGCGCCCGAACGATGCCGCCATATGGATTGTACGATACCCACCGTCAGCAGCTGGATCATCATCGAAGACGAACCGAAGCTAATAAACGGTAGCGGAATACCGGTAATCGGCATCATGCCGATGCACATGCCGATGTTCTCGAAGGTCTGGAATGCCCACATGCCGACGATACCTACGCACGACAGACGCAGGAACAGCGACTCACACTTAAAGGCGACGCGAATCGTCGAAAAGATCAGCAGCACGTAGAGGCACAAGAGAAAAAAGGAACCGCAAAAACCAAAGGTCTCGGACAAAAAGGCGAAGACGAAGTCGGTGTGGAACTCAGGCAGAAAGCCGCCGGCCGACTGCGTCGCATGGCCCAAACCCTTACCAAAGAAGCCGCCCGAGCCAACGGCGATAAGCGACTGCTGCAGGTTGTAGGCATCGTCCGAATCGGCATTATCGGGGTCGATAAAGACCGTCAGACGGTTCATCTGATACTGCTTGATGAGCACATCGTGGCCGAGCAACGAATCAAAGACCGAATCGAGCGCCAGAACGAGGGCCACCAAGCCCACGAGCAGGGCCAGGGTCGACAGCACCCATTCGCGGCGTGCACCGCTCATACAAATGACGATGGCGCCCGAAACCAGCACGACCAGGCCCGAGCCCAGGTCGCCCATGGCAACGACGGCCAAAAACGGAATGGACAGCATGCCGCAGAGCTTGACGTAGTCGCGAACGGTATCGATGCGACCGTTATACTGCGATCCAAGCGTAGCAATAAAGAAGATGGTGATGAGCTTGGCAAGCTCAACCGGCTGGAATGTCAAGCCGATACCGGGAATCTTGATCCAGCCCGTCATGCCCAGACCGCCCGTATAGGACAGACCCGGAATCTTGGGCGAGAAGATCACGATCAGGTCGATGACGAGCAACGCCGTCGAGAAATTGGAAATACCGCGCAGGTCGGTACGCCAGACGAGCACCGCCAGCACCGCCCCGATGCCAATTCCCAGCAGATGGCGTGAGAACGAGGCATCGGCCTTAAACTGCGAAGCCGACCAGATAATGATGGCACCGTAGGCGACGAGCGCCACAGTAGCCACGAGCACACCGATATGCACCTTTTGGCGAAACGTGCCGCGCGAGGCCGAAAGTTGCTTGTTGACACGGTCCAGGCTGCTGCGAGAGCCGGTCTTGGTTGAACGGAACAGATCCGCCGGAGAAAAATCCATCGCAACCTCCTATCGAACCGAAGAATCGCCCGAGGCCGAAGAGGTATCGGGCTCGTCATAAATCACGCCGAGCACGTCGCGCACGACATGCATCGCGGTATCTGAGCCACCGCCGCCCTGCTCCAAGACGGTAGCGATGACATACTTGGGGTCATCGGCCGGTGCATAGGCGCAGAACCACGCGTATTCATCCTCGCCACTTTTCTCGCCCGTGCCCGACTTGCCGTATACCTGCGGCGTCAGGGTGCCAAAGTGAGCCGCCAGGGACGTCGATGCCGTGTAAATCACGTCGTGCATGCCGTTGCGAACAAGAGCCAAATCCGAATCGCTGTTGATCTTGGCCTCCAGGCGCTTCTTCTTGCCCTTGCCGTTGTACTTATAGGCATCGCCGTCGCCATCGCGCGACACGGCAGACAAAAACACGTGAGGCACGTACTGTTTGCCGCCGTTGGCAAGACCCATATAGGCACACGCCATCTGCAGGGGCGTCACCAGGATGTCGCCCTGACCGATGGCGATGTTGGTCATATCGCCGGCATTCCACTTGCGGTCCTCGGCAGATGCGTCGGTGAAGTACGACTCTTTCCACTCGGCATCGGGAATACGACCCGCGCCCTCACTCGGCAGATCGATACCGCAGGTCTTGCCTAGACCCCAGCGACGAAAGACCTCCTGCAGACCCTCGGGATGTTGCTCGTCATAAAAGAACGCCTTGCCCATGTCGTAGAAGACAGGGTCGCACGAGTTGGCGATTCCCGACTGCAGCGTCATGGTGCCGTGGCCGGAATGCAGCCAGCAGTACTTGCCCCACGACTTGCCCAGACCCGTCCAATAACCCGTGCAGTTGGTCGTCTGCCCCGACGTGTAGGTTCCAAACTCAAGACCGGCCAGTGCCGAGAGCGGCTTGATGGTCGAGGCCGACATGTACTGTCCGCTAATGGCGCGGTTGAGCAGCGGGTGCGAACCCTTGTCATCATTGAGCTCGGTCCACACGTCATTTGAGACGCCGCCAATAAAGACGGACGGATCGAACTTGGGCTGGCTCGCCATGCCCAGGATCTCGCCATTGTTGGGATCGAGACACACTACAGCGCCGTTGCCGGCATTGCTGTAGCCAGTGGTCTTGGCAAGCTCGATAGCGCTCGCCAGCGCCGTCTCGCAGGCCTGCTGGATCTTAAGGTCGAGCGTGAGCTTAATGTCAGAGCCGGCCTTCGCGGGCACGGCGCCGGCCTGACCGGTCACGTTGCCCGAGGCATCGACCTTGACGGTCTGCTCGCCACGAATACCCTGCAGCAGGTTTTCGTAGTAGCTCTCAACGCCCGCCTGCCCCACGATATCGCCCGACTGGTACGTAATCTTGCCAGCAGAAGCATCATCGTCGCCAGAAGTTTTCTTATTCTGGGCCTCGAGCTGCTCGGAGGTAATGGTGCCGGTATAGCCCAAGATATGGCATGCCGTCTCGCCGTATGGATACTGGCGCTCGGTACGCTCGGCAATCTTGACGCCCGGGAACTCGCCGGCATGCTCCTGAATATAGGCAACCGTGGAGCGACGGACGTCCGTCGCGATGGTATGCAGGCTCTGAGCGCCCTCTGTATTGTCCTGAATATTGCGAAGGACCGCCACATAAGGCATTCCAAGCACGTTGGCAAGATGGCGAACCAGAACCTCATCCTCGGCAAGGTCGCGGTAGGCCACGACAGCAAGTGAGGGACGGTTCTGGACAAGCGCCACGCCATTGCGGTCGAGGATGCGACCGCGCACAGCGGGTGTGGTAACGGTGCGAGTCTGATTACTATTGGCCTGCTTCTCGTAATAGTCCGACGAGACCATCTGCATGCCCCACAGCTTGACGGCAAGTGCCGCAAACATCGCGCCCACACCCGTGGTGAGGATGGAAAAGCGGCCCTTAAAGGCGGTCGCCGCGGTATTGCCTTCGCCCTCGGTGGCGCGCGGGGCCGTTCCATGCTGTGTATCGTAGGTAAAACGGGAATCGCCACGACGCATGACGACCAGCGCGACCACGATGGCCACAACCAGCACGATACCGGCGATAATAACCGTCATCTGGGAAGACATCTACGGGCCTCCCCTATTTGAGCTTGCGGGTCTTGGGCTTAAAGCGCATACCCGTCTGGCGTCCGCCACGTGCGGAGAATCCATAGCCGGACTGCGGCACGACGCCGGACATCAAAAACGGAATGGCAACCAGACCCGTCAGGATCGAGGACGGCAGCGCATGGCCGAAGATCGCCACGACAAAGCTCGTCTCCAAACCCATAAACAGCAAGATGATGCTGTAGATCACATTAATGACGAGCGCGAAGGCGCCCACAGTGACGCCGCGCGCACTTGGGGTACCGCCCGTCTGACCGACGGCGCTGTGCACCAGGGCAAAAGAACCCACGGTCAGCAGGAGCGACATAATGCCCACCGGCACGGCAGCGGACAGGTCATAAAACAAGCCGCTGCAAAAACCGCACACGACGGCACGGGTTGGGTCGCCCGAGAACACACTCAGGCACACCAAGATAATCATGAAGTTGACGCGACCACCCGCAATGGAGATCTGCGGTGCCAGGCCTGCCTGCAGCAGCACGCACACGATGGCGGCGATCACAAACGTGCGGGAGCTCATCCCCTGCTCGTGTAGATCCATGGACATGCCCTCTATTCGTTCGAGCCAGAATCGGTCATCTCGGACGTGTCGGAACTGTCATCCGAGCTCTCGTCCTTCGTCTTGGTTGCAGCATCGCGCGACGTTCCCTGCGGCGTGCTGTTGGCCGTGCTCACGTCCTCATCCGAGGCCGACTGTTCATCGGTCAGCGAGGTAATGACCAGCACTTCCTCGTTGTTCTCGGCCGTGGTCTGAGCGCGCACCACAATGGTGTAGTACACGTCGTTTGCCGATTTCTCAACCGACGAGACGGTGCCGAGCGGTAGACCCTTGGGGAACACACCGCCGATGCCCGAGGTCACGATGATGTCGCCAACCTTAACGTCGGAGTCGACGCTCACGTACTCAAGACGCAGCGTGCCGTCAGCCTGACCCTGCAGCATGCCCTGGGCGCGCGTGTCCTGTACCATGGCGGACACACCCGAGTTCTCGTCGCCAATCAGGCGCACGGTGGACGTCTTGGCCGAGACTTCGATGATCTGGCCGATAACACCGGCAGAACTCGTCACGGGCATGTTGATGGTAAGGCCGTCGGCAGAGCCCTTGTCGATGGTAACGGTCGAGGTCCAGGCATCGCCCGAGGCACCAACGATACGAGCAGCGGTCGATTTGAGGTTATAGGTCGACTGCAGGCCGACCAGCCCCTCCAGACGCTCGGCGGTCTTTTGAGACTCGGAGAGCTCGGCAACCTTAGAGGTCAGTTCCTCGTTTTGCTTCTTAAGCTCGTCGAGCGTGTCCTGCGACGCCGTAAGGTTAGAGAACACGTTGCCGATGGCATTGAAGGGAGCCGCCACAGCCGAACCCACAAAGCGCACCGGCGAGGTAATCGTCGTTACGCCCGAACGCACGGCATGAATCGGCCCAGCCTCGCCCTCACGAATATAAAACGTGAGCAGCAACACCGAAATCAGGCTGAAAACAATCAACGGGCGCATACCCGTTGATTGTCGCTTGGTATTCAGATTTGTGGAGAAACCCGAAGATCGTGCCAAATGGAATCCACCTTTTGGAAATTAAGCATTGGTCTGGACGAAGCCGCCATCAAACGCATTGGCCTCGAGCACGCGGGCACAGCCGTTAACAACGTTATCGAGCGCCGTGGGGCTGACGTTGACCGAAACGCCGGTCTCATCGCGCAGGCGCACGTCGAGACCGCGCAGCAGCGCGCCGCCACCGGTCAGCAAAATGCCGTAGTACATAAGGTCCGAGGCAAGATCGGGAGGCGTAGCGTCGAGCGCGTCCTTGACGGCCTTGGCCATCTCGTCGAGCGGCTTGTTGAGTGCGCGACGAATCTCCTCGCTCTCGATGCGCACGGTCTTGGGCAGACCGGTAATCACGTCGCGGCCGTTGACCTCGACGTCGAGCTCGTCCTTGAGCGGCACGGCGGAGCCGACCTTGATCTTGATGTCCTCTGCCGTACGCTCGCCGATGGCCAAGTTGTAGGCATCGCGAACGTGCGTGAGGATGGCCTGATCGAACTCGTCGCCGGCAATACGGATGGACTGCGAGACGACGATGCCGCCCATAGCGATAACGGCAACCTCGGTGGTACCGCCACCGATGTCGATGACCATGGAGCCGGTAGGCTCCTCGACGGGCAGGTCGGCGCCGATAGCGGCGGCCATAGGCTCTTCGATCAGATAGGCCTGGCGAGCGCCGGCCTGGATCGTGGCCTCAAAGACGGCACGCTTCTCGACCGACGTGACACCGGAGGGAACGCAGACGACAACGCGCGGACGCGGGGTCCACGGATAGCGCTTCTCGGACGCCTTGTCGATAAAGTAGCGAAGCATAGCCTCTGTAACATCGAAGTCGGCGATGACGCCGTCCTTCAGGGGACGAACGGCCACAATGTTGCCGGGCGTACGGCCGAGCATGCGCTTTGCCTCGATACCGACCGCCAGGATGCGCTCGTCGTTCTTGTCGATGGCGACGACGGAGGGCTCGCGGATGACGATGCCCTTGCCGCGCACGGAGACAAGCGTATTTGCGGTGCCGAGGTCGATGGCAAGATCGCCCGCATAGCTACCGAAGAACATATCCATCAAAGAAAACAACGCAACTCCTGATGTGTTGGATGATTGCTGGAAAACTACTAGCTCATCATACTAGCGCAAGCCCGGCACCTCACTTGCGGTGAAGCGCCGGGCAAAGCTAAATCCCATAAGGTCACTACTGGTTGTCAGCAGCCGAGAAATCCATATCGAGCGAGGAAACGGCCCAGCCGATATGGTTGTCGGAGCGCACGAATTTGACGGTGTACTCCTGCTCGCCGCCCTTGGACAGCGATGCCTTCACCTTGGCGGCCGTCTCGGTCATGGACTGATCCATGCCCTCGACGGACACGGTGGCACCCTGCGGAATCGAGGAGATGATCATCGATTTGGCGTCCTCGGACAGGCTCGAGGCCAGGTAAGACTCGGCCTTTGCGGTGTCACCGTCGCCGGCAGCCTGGAACAGATCGGTAACGACAGACTCCTGGGACGGGAAGCCAAAGCCGCGCGTGTAGGCAAAGCCCAGACCGCCCGCAGCAATCAAAATGAGCAGAAGCAGCACGATGAAGACTTTGAGACCCGTGTGGCGATGGCGACGACGGACCTTGGCCTGCTTACGATCCTGACGGTCCTGCTGGACCATCTCGGACTCGGACAGCGTAAAGAAGCCGGTATCCGAGGGATCGGGCATAAACTGACCGGTCGCGCCCGTAGGATCGAGCGGATCGACGGCGGGAGCGTCCATCGCGGGCGCCGGAGCCGTGGCCATAGCCGTCTGGGCAGACAGCGCGGCAAGCGAATCGTGCACGCGGGCAAGCTCGTCGGCCTGCTCGGAGGTGAGCTGGTAGATGCCATCGGCAGTAGCGGCGTTAAAGGCGTCGAGTGCGTCGGAGGGACGACCGGCGGCAGAAAGCGCCTGACCCATGCCGGCGTTGAGCGCACGCGTATCGTCGCGGGGACCGGCAAAGTCGATAGCCGTGCGGTAGGTCTCCACGGCATCCGCCGGACGGCCGAGCTTAATGAAGCAACGACCGAGCTCGCCGAGTGCGGCGGCAGGAGCCGGATTGGCGCCGTCGATGGCAGCCTGACGGAAGGCAGTACCCGCGTTGGCATAGTCGCCCGACTGGAACAGCGCATTGCCCAGGCCCAGATAGGCCTTGAACGGCGTGGCATAGGAAGCATCCTGGGTAGCAGCAGAGAACGCCTGAGCGGCCGTCGTGTAGTCGCCCACCGCGGCGAGTGCCTTGCCGCGGTTGGTGAGCAGCGCGCCGCGCTTGCCATAGGTGCCGTCGTTGAGGGCGGCAGCATAAGCCTCGGCGGCCTCGGCATACATGCCCAGGTGCATCAAGGCGTTGCCACGAAGGTGATCGGCCTCGCCCATAATCTCATCGGGAGTTTTTGCCGCCCCAAGCATCTGGGCTGCAGCGGAAAAATCACCCGCGCGGTAAGCGGCGCGGCCCTGTTGGATCAGCTGGCTATTCAAGGAAGTCCCCTTTACTCGTGAACGATCTCGACATGGACGATCTCGTCGCCGGCACGCAGCCGCGAAATCACATCGAGACCCTCGACCGTGGTACCAAAGACGGTGTAACCGGAATCGAGGTTATGCTGGGCGCCCAGGCAGAAGTAGAACTGGGAACCCGCGGAATCGGGATCCATGGAGCGTGCCATGGCAAGGGCGCCATCGACATGGCAGTTGCGCGGATTGGTGGCAAACTCGCCCTTGATGCAGTAGCCGGGGCCACCGGTACCGGGCATGCCGTCGGGGCCCTCAAGACCAGCGGCGACGTCGGCGCCGGACATATCGCGGGTATTGGGGTCACCGCCCTGGATGACAAAACCGGGCACATAGCGATGGAACTTAAGGCCATCATAGAAGCCCATCGTAGAAAGCTCGCAGAAGTTCGCGACATGAATGGGAGCGCCCTCGCCGTCAAACTTGACCTTGATGGTACCCTTCGACGTCTCGATAACGGCGCACTCGTCGCCGGCAAGCTGATACTCGGGCGTGTAGAGCTCTTTCTTAAAACCAAACATGTGGTTCCTTCCTCGTGCGTTTAAAGCATATTTGTAAGAATTGTAGCAATAAGCATGCGCTTACATCAATTGCGCACGTAGGTTATGCCGACTATGGCGAACTAATTTTAGGAACGCTGCTGCGGCTTCCAGGAACCCACATTGGCGTCGTACTGGTTCAGTGCGCTGTTGCCGCCCTGCGCGATGGGCGCCAGGATATCGCTTTGGTGGGAACTCATCGACTCACCATCGGGAATGGCCAGCGAGATGTCCCAGCTCTGACAGATCACGTCGACACGCTCGTACATCCACTCGGCAAGCTGCTTTAAGTGGGCGATGTCATCCGCATAGACCGTATCGTCCTGATACTTAAGGTTGTTAAGCTCATCTTGCGTCTTTTTGATCTGGTCGCGCAGGGCGTAGGCACTCTGCGACAGCTCCTGACGGGTGGACAGTGGCGTTCGAAGATAGCCATTGTTAAAAGAATCGATGACCTCGCCGATCTGGTCCTCGTCACCGTAGGACACGATGGTCTGATACAGACCGTCGAGCCTGGTATAGAGCTGATCATCGGTAAGCACGGTTTCTTCCTGGACCACCTCGGCAGAATCGTCCTGCTTGGTATCGTCCTCAGTCGCCTCGCCCTTTTGGCGCGTGGGGAAGGTCGTCTGCGCGGCCTGGCCAAACTGGTCATAGAAGCCAGGCATGACACCCATGGGATCGGCCGTCACGAACCAATACGCACCACCGCACACGACGGCAAGGACCGCGATGACGATGAGCGGCTTGGGGATATGACGCTTGTGCTTGTGATAGGCGTCCTCGTCGGGGTGCACCTTGCGCTTGGGTTTTTGAGCATCGTCGTGCAGGGAAACGGGCGTGGGAATGTCGACCTTGGGGATACCGAAATCCTTATCGAAAGCCGGCAGCACGCAAGTCTCATTGGGGTCGGCGGCATCCGAAAGAACCGCGGCAGCCGAGGCGGGCGCATGCGGCACCTCGGTATCGATCTGCTCTTGCGTTAGGCGCGGAAAACCCGCCGTGCGGCCCGCAGCCAAGTCGGATGCGGCCGCGTCCTCGGAGAGGATACCCGGAGCGGGGCGTCCGCATTTGGGGCATGTACGATCATGCGGAGAAAGACGGGCACCGCAGCCCTCACAGAACACGAACTCAGTGTGCTCGGGACCATCGCCCGGACCCACATAGGCGTTGCAGTAGGGGCAGAACGAGGCGCCGTCCTCGATAGTCTTAAGGCAATGCGGGCAGATCACGGCATCCTCCTTTCGAAGCAATTCAAACAATCGAGGTTAGAGCATAACATCGCCACGGCCCCACAGGAGCAAGGCACCAATTCAACATCGGCAGGGCGCGTAGTTACTTCTTCTTTTTGCTTGGCATCGAGACTTTGATGCCTTGGGCGGACTTGGTCACGCGAGAGCGCTTGGCTCCGGTACTCTTCTTTTTCTTGGGCTGGGCCTGGGCCACGCCCTCGAGTGCGCGGGCCTCGGCCTCGCGAGCGGTGCGATCTTCGCGGCGCTGCGCCATGTCGGCGGCGACGCGCTTGGCAAAACGTTCGGCCGTCGAGCCCGTCGAGCTCACCTTGCCGCCACCGCGACCCAGGCGGACGCGCACACCGCGGCCAAAACCAGTTGCGGCATGACGACGACGCGGCTTGAGCGAATCCATCATCGTGGCGAGCTTAAAGAACACCGAGCAGGTAAAGACCACGATAACAGCCAAGATAACCATCTGGCCCATCGACAGGTTGGCAATAGACAGCAGCTCCGGGAATCCGATAACGCCCACCAGGATGCCGGCGACTACAAACACAACGAGCACCACACGTAAGGGCGTGAGAGGCTGCGAGATGCGCCAGATTAGGCTGACGCTCGCCGCGCACGACGTAAGCAGGCACATCGTAGACAGCGTGAGCTGGCTAAAGCCAAACACGCGCGCCACAAAGATGTCGAGCGCCGCAGCCAAAATGACCGCAATCGACGCCGGCAGTGCACGCTTGAGTACGTTGCTCAAAAACGCACCCTTCACACGAGCATTGTTGGGCTCCAGGCCCAACACAAAGCCCGGCGCGCCGATGCAGAAGAAGTTAATGAGCGTCATCTGGATGGGCTCGAAGGGGTACGGCGGCAGCGCGATACACAGCGCCGCCAGGCCCATCGAGAACAGCGTCTTGGTCAGGAACAGTGAGGCCGAACGCTGCAGGTTGTTGATGGAGCGACGGCCCTCGGCCACCACGGCGGGCATCGAGGCAAAATCGTTGTCGACGAGTACGATTTCGGCCACATTACGCGCGGCATCGGAGCCGGCCGCCATGGCGACGGAGCAGTCGGCCTCCTTGAGCGCCAGCACGTCGTTGACGCCGTCGCCCGTCATGGCCACGGTGTGCTCGCGGCGCTTGAGCGCCTGCACGAGCTCGCGCTTCTGCTGCGGGGTCACACGACCAAAGACATGGTAGCGGTCCACTGCGGCATCGAGCTTGGCCGGCGTATCGAGCGTCGTGGCGTCCACATAAGCGTCCGCCCCCGGCACGCCCACCACGCGCGCGATCGACGACACCGTACGCGGGTCGTCGCCGCTGATCACGTTGAGGGTCACGCCCTGCTCGTTAAAGTAGCCGATGGTCTCGGCCGCCGAGGTACGAATCTCGTCGCGGATGGTCACAAATCCCACGGGCTCGGCCTCGCCCACCATATCCCCATCGGGCGTAAAGCCGTCCACGCGCGCCACCACGAGCACGCGGCAGGTATCGGCAAGCTCGGCGACACGGTTCTCGACCTGGGCAAACGCACGATCAGAGAGCACAAATTGCGCGGCGCCCATTACGTAGGAGCCCTGCGCAAACGACGCGCCGCTCCATTTTTTAGACGACGAGAATGGAATGACCGACAGCGGCTCGGACACCTCGACCGGGCGATCGGCGTAATAGTTGAGCAGCGCCTGGCAGGTCTCGTTGGCATCGGCCGAAGTCGCACGTGCCACGTTAGCCAGCGCAAAATCGAGCACTGTGGTATCGATGGGAACAGCCGCCTCGTCCGAGTCCACGCCAAAGCCAACACCCTCAACAGGCAGCGGATACGTGCCCTCGACCTCCATACGGCCCGACGTGATGGTGCCCGTCTTGTCCAGGCACAGCACGTCGACGCGAGCGAGTGTCTCGATGCAGTAGAGCTGCTGTGCCAGCACCTTGCGGCGGGCCAGGCGCACCGTGGCGATGGCGAGCACCGACGAGGTCAGCAGCACCAGGCCTTGCGGGATCATGCCCAGCAGGGCGCCCACCGTGGACAGCAGCGCCGACGAAGGCACATGACCGGCCAACAGCTCGGAGAAGCACCACGAAAGCGCACTATCGCCCGGGGTTCCCGCGGCATCCCACAGCTCGCTCACACTCGAGGCAAACAACGCCAAACCGAGCGGGATCATGATGATGCTCGCAAAGCGCACGATGGCGTTCAGCGCGTTCATGATCTCGGAATTAACCTTTTTGACGTACTTGGCCTCGTTATTAATTTTGGCCACGTAGTTGTCGGCGCCGACATGGATCACGCGGGCGCGCAGCAGGCCCGAGTCGATAAAGCTGCCGCTCATGAGCTCAGAGCCTGGCTGTTTCTTAATAAGGTCGCTCTCGCCCGTCAGCAGGCTCTCGTTCACGAGCGCCTCGCCCGACACCACCACGGCGTCGGCGGGAATCTGGTCGCCGCGCCCCAAGCGGATGATGTCGTCGAGCACGATCTGGTCCAGGTCGAGCTCCACCTCGGCGCCGTCGCGCACCGCGATGGCCTTCTTGGAGGTCAGCAGCGTGAGCTTATCGACCATCTTCTTGGAACGCATGGACTGAATGACGCCAATAGCGGTATTGAGGAACACCACGAACAGGAACGTCAGATTCTTAAACGAACCGGTCAAAATGACCAGGAACGCCAAGATCACGTTGATCAAATTGAACAACGTGCAGAGGTTCTCGATGATGAGCTCTTTGACCGACTTGGTCTTGAGCTCCATGTTGCGGTTGATCTTACCGGCGGCGATGCGCTCCTCAACCTCGGCGGTCGAGAGTCCGCGCTCGATATCCGTTGCTGCCATACCACGTCCCATCACGTCGCGTCGGTATAAGAAAAACCGCCCGGACCATGCGAGGTTCGGACGGTCTCACGTTCGATGGTGCCCCATGTTGGATTCGAACCAACGGCCTTCTGCTCCGGAGGCAGACGCTCTAATCCCCTGAGCTAATAGGGCCAACGTTTGGCATTATACCCAAGTACACCACGGGCTATCAAAATAAAAGAAAAAGCTTTGCAATTCCGAGGAAGACGCGGCTCAACGGCCCACTTTAGAAGGCAAAAGCGAGTCAGATAGTATAAACTCTCATGCACCATATGTACACGGCTCGCGATGCGGGCCGTTTTTGCAAGGGTTATCCATCGAGGTGAGAGGCACACCATGATTGCAATTTTAAAAGAGAGCGCCAGCGACGAGGCCGTCAGCCATATCGTCAGCTGGATTGAGAAAAAGGGCCTGAAAACCGATGTCTCGCGCGGCGAGAATGAGACGATCATCGGCCTGGTGGGCGATACGACCAAGATCGACCCATTCCTGCTCGAGTCCATGGATGTCGTCGAGCGCGTGCAGCGCGTCTCCGAGCCGTTCAAGCGCGCCAACCGCAAGTTCCACCCCGAGGACTCCGTCATCGACTGCGGCCACGGCGTCAAGATCGGCGGCGATCAGTTCCAGGTCATCGCCGGCCCGTGCTCCGTCGAGGGCGAGAACCTCATCCGCATCGCCCGCCGCGTGAAGGCCGCCGGTGCCACGATGCTGCGCGGCGGTGCCTACAAGCCCCGCACTTCCCCGTACGCCTACCAGGGCATGGGCCCCGCCGGTCTGGACCTGCTGTGCGAGGCGTCTGCCGAGCTCGACATGCCGATCGTCACCGAGATCATGGACCCGCGCGACGTGCAGGTCTTCCTGGACAAGAAGATCGACGTCATGCAGATCGGCGCCCGCAACGCCCAGAACTTCCCTCTGCTCAAAGAGGTCGGCAAGACCAAGACTCCGATCTTGCTTAAGCGCGGCATGTCCGGCACGATCGATGAGCTGCTCATGGCCGCCGAGTACATCATGAGCGAGGGCAACGACAACGTCATCCTGTGCGAGCGCGGCATCCGCACCTTCGAGACCCGCACCCGCAACACCTTCGACCTCAATGCCGTGCCGGTGCTGCACCACCTGTCGCACCTGCCCGTCGTCGCCGACCCCAGCCACGCCACCGGCTACACCCGCTACGTTGAGCCCATGGCGCTCGCCGCGACCGCCTGCGGTGCCAACGGCCTAGAGATCGAGGTCCACGACGAGCCCAGCCGCGCATGGTCCGACGGCGCTCAGGCCCTCACCCCCGATCAGTTCGACGACACCATGCGCCGCATCCGAGCCATTCGCGAGGTTGTCTGCCATGAGACCATGGAGTAGCCCATGGGTACAGTGAGAAACGCGCGCGTTAACCAGGGCGGCCCCAAGTGCGCCGGCATCGTCGGCCTGGGCCTCATCGGCGGCAGCTTTGCCCGCGGCTATGCGCAGGCGGGCGTCCGCGTGCTGGCCTGGGACCCCGATGACGATGTCATGACGGCCGCCAGCATGGGCACTGTCGCCGGAGAGCTTAACGACAAGACGCTCGGCGAATGCGACATCATCGTCCTTGCCTGCTATCCCGAGGCATGCATCGAGTGGCTCGAGGCGCACGCCCAGGCGCTCGCCGACGCCACCGACACCGAGGCCATCATGGGCCCCGTGGTGATCGACACGGTGGGCGTCAAGGGCATCGTGTGCGAGCGCGCCTTTGAGCTAGCCCGCGAGCACGGCTTTTACTTTGTGGGCGCGCACCCCATGGCGGGCACGCAGTACTCGGGCTATGCGCACTCCCGCGCCGACCTGTTCCAGGGCGCCCCGCTCGTGCTCGTACCGCCCGCGGTGGACGATGCGCTCAAACTGGAGCTTTTGGGCCAGGTGCGCGAGATGGTACGCCCCTTGGGCTTTGGCAAGTTCAGCGTGACCAGCGCCGCCGAGCACGACCGCGTCATCGCCTTTACGAGCCAGCTCGCGCACGTCGTCTCCAACGCCTATGTTAAGAGCCCGACCGCTCAGGTCCACCACGGCTTTTCGGCCGGTAGCTACCGCGATCTCACCCGCGTGGCGCACCTCAACCCGCAAATGTGGTCCGAGCTCATGATCGACGACGCCGACGCGCTCGCCTTCGAGATCGACCATCTGATCGAATCGCTTGGCGCCTACAGCCGCGCGCTCAAGGACCGCGACCAGCGCTATCTGGAGAATCTCCTTGCCGAGGGCGACCGCATTAAGCGCGCACTCGACGACGAGGCCTCCCACTAGACCACCCATCACGCCAGGTCGAAAGGACCGAAGCTTATGGCGATTACCATCGATATCGACACTGCACGCCCCTACCAGGTGCATGTTGGCACGTTTTTGCTGGAGCAGGCGGGGCCGCTCGTGCGCGCCACCGCCGGCGGCACCAAGGCCGTCATCGTGACGGACACCAACGTGGGCCCGCTCTACCAGATGCCCGTTAAGCAGAGCCTGGAGGCGTCAGGCTACGAGGTGAGCATCTGCACCTTCGAGGCCGGCGAGGCCCATAAGCGCGCTGAGACCTACGTTGCCATTTTGGAGTTTGTGGCCGAGCGCGAGCTTTCGCGCTCCGACGTGATCGTGGCACTCGGCGGCGGTGTCGTGGGCGACATGGCGGGCTTTGTGGCCGCCACCTACATGCGCGGCTGCAAGTTTGTGCAGATCCCGACGAGCCTGCTCGCCATGGTGGATTCGTCGGTGGGCGGCAAGACCGCCATAGACCTGGCTGCCGGCAAGAACCTGGCCGGCGCCTTTTGGCAGCCGAGCGTGGTTATCGCCGACGTGGGGTGCCTGGCCACCCTCACGCCCGAGCAGTTCGCCGATGGCTGCGGCGAGGTCGTCAAGCACGCCGTGATCGCCGACCCGGAGCTTTTCGCCGAACTGGAGAAGACCCCGCTCACGCTGGAGCTGCTCAACCGCGATGTGGCCCGCGTAGCGCTCATCATCGCCCGCAATATCGACATCAAGCGCGCCGTGGTCGTCGCCGACGAGCGCGAAACCAACCAGCGTAAGCTCCTCAATTTTGGACATAGCGCCGGGCACGCCGTCGAGGCCTGCGAGCACTTTGAGCTCGGACACGGCAACTGCGTTTCAATCGGCATGGGCATCATCACGCGCGCCGCGGCCCTGCACGGCATCTGCGACGCCGAGCTGCCGGGCCGCATCGAGGAGCTCTGCGCACGCCACGGTCTCAAGACCCGCTGCGAGCTTTCGGCCGACGCCGTCTTTGCCGAAGCACTGCACGATAAAAAGCGCGCCGGTGACACGATTGACCTGGTAATTCCGCACGGCATTGGCCGTTGCAGCATCGACCGCACGCCGCTTTCCACCTTCCACGATTTAATTGCCGAGGGCCTCGGCCAGAAGGGAGACGCTTCCGCATGCTAGCCCGCATCACCCCGTCCCCGCTCAAGGGCACCGTTCCCGCCATCGCGTCCAAGTCGATGGCGCATCGCCTCATCATCTGCGCTGCGCTTGCCAACGGCGAGACACACGTCACCTGCAATACCACCTGCGCCGACATCGAGGCTACGGTGCGTTGCCTTACGGCCCTGGGTGCTCGCATCGAGACCGTCGAGGACGGCTTCCAGGTCCACCCCACCATGAAGAGTGTTGAGTTTGGCCTGCTCAAGGCCCTTGCCGGCGGCACGCTTGACTGCGGCGAAAGTGGATCCACGCTCCGCTTTATGCTGCCTGTCGCCTGCGCGCTGGGTGCGGATGCCACCTTCGTAGGCCAGGGCCGCCTGGGCGCCCGCCCGCTCTCCCCGCTCTCGGACGAGATCATCGCCGCCGGCTGCGACCTACAGGGTCTGGGCGGTTTTCCGCTCAAGACGAGCGGACGCATGCGCCCGGGCACCTTTGTGCTTCCGGGCAACGTGAGCTCGCAGTATATCTCCGGCCTGCTGCTGGCAGCCCCGCTGCTGGCCCAGCCCTCCTGCGTGCAGGTAACCGGCCTCATCGAGAGCCGCCCCTACATCAACCTGACGATACAGGCCATGAAGGCCTTTGGCGTCGAGGTCAACGTCGAGCGCATTCCGGCCAAGGACGGCCAGCCCGAAGTCACGAACTTCCGCGTGAGCAGCGGCTCGTACCGCACGCCCGGCAGCGTAGCCGTCGAGGGCGACTGGTCCAACGCCGCCTTTTGGCTGTGCGCCGGCGCTATCGGCGCCGACCCCATCACCGTGGAGGGCGTATCCCTGAGCTCCGCGCAGGGCGACCGAAACGTGCTCGCCGCGCTTTCGCGCTTTGGCGCCCGCATCGTGCGCTCCACCAACGCCGCCACCGTGAAGTCCGACAAGCTCGCCGGCTTTGAGATGAGCGCCCACGACATTCCTGACCTGGTGCCCGTCATCTCGGCCGTAGCCTCGCTGGCGCAGGGCCGCACCTTTATCCGCGATTGCGCCCGTCTGCGCATCAAGGAATCCGACCGCCTGGTCACGACCACCCGCGAGCTCACCGCGCTGGGCGCGCAGGTGCGCATTGCCAGCGATGACCTCATCATCAAGGGTGTCGATGCCTTCACCGGCGGCGAAGTCGATTCGCACAACGACCATCGCATCGCCATGATGGCCGCGATCGCCGCGAGCCGCGCCACCGGCGAGGTCGTGATCCACGGCGCCGAGGCCGTCAACAAGTCCTATCCCGATTTCTTCGACCACTACCGCCTGCTGGGCGGCAAGGTCACACTCGAGGAGGAATAGCATGTCCTCGACCTTTGGCAACGTCTTGCACTTAAGCATCTTCGGCCAGTCGCACTCCCCCGCCATCGGCTGCTCCCTCGATGGCATCCCGGCGGGCATCGCTGTTGACCAGGAGCGGCTGCAGGCCTTCCTTGACCGTCGTGCCCCCGGTCGCGACGAGACCGCGACCAAACGCCGCGAGGCCGACGCCGCCCACATCATCGCCGGTGTGGTCGATGGACATACCACCGGCGCGCCCATCGCCGCGATTATCGAGAACACCAACACGCGCTCAAAGGACTATTCCGAGCTGCGCCGCAAGCCCCGCCCCGGACACGCGGATTTTCCGGCGCGCGTGAAGTATCACAACATGCACGAGGTCGCCGGCGGTGGGCATTTCTCTGGCCGCCTAACGGCACCCCTGTGCATTGCCGGCGGCATTGCGCTGCAGGCACTCGAGGCCCGCGGCATTAACGTGATGGCGCACGTCGCGCAGATCGGCGGCATCTCCGACCTGCCGATGGACGACATGGTCTATCGCGAGGCCGACCGCAAGGCGATCCTTACGAACGATCTTCCTTGCATTGACGCCGCCGCAGCCGGCCGCATGCGCGAGGAGATCCTAGCCGCACGCGACGAACTCGACAGCATCGGCGGCATCGTGGAGTGCGGCATTTATGGGCTTCCCGCGGGCATCGGCGACCCCATGTTTGACGGCATCGAGAACCGCATCGCGCAAATCGCGTTTGGCATTCCCGCCGTAAAGGGCGTGGAGTTTGGCATGGGCTTTGCCGTGGCCGCCATGCGCGGCAGCGAGAACAATGATCCGTATCGCATCGATGCCGAGACCGGCGAGATCAAGGTCGAGTCCAACAACGCCGGCGGCATCCTGGGCGGTATTTCGACCGGCGCGCCCGTCATGTGGCGCATGGCCGTAAAGCCGACGCCCTCCATTGGCCGCGAGCAGCAGACGGTGGACATGGACGCTATGGAAAATGCCGGGCTCTCGGTCCACGGCCGTCACGATCCCTGTATCGTCCCCCGAGCTGTCCCCGTAGCTGAAGCAGCCGCAGCGCTGGCCATCTGGGATGCCCTCCTCGAGGACGCAGGCCAGCTTTAGTCCACCCACCCCAAGGGTAGTTAATTTGGGACGGGGCTATTTTAGCTACCCCCATATACCGGTTCATATTTGCCCCGGCACCCATCGATTCGCCGACAGTCAAAGGGTAGCTAAAAAAGCCCCGTCCCAAATTAACTACCCCAGGCAACCATTCACGAAAGGGGTCCCTATGGACCTTGCCGATATTCGCCAGACCATCGATGGCATCGACACCACGCTCCTCAACAGCTTTGTCGAGCGCATGGACATTGCCACCGAGGTCGCCAAGTCAAAAATCGAGATGGGCAAGGCCGTCTTCGACCCCGCCCGTGAGCGCTCCAAGCTCAACAACCTCGCCAGCCGCGCGCCCGAGCGCTACGAGGCGCAGACCATCACCCTGTTCCGTCTCCTCATGAGCATGAGCAAGGCCGAGCAGCAGCGCTACATCAACGAGCTCAAGGGCATCACCGTCTCGCAAAAGGCCCACGCCACGGCTGCAGCCTCCGACACGGCCTTCCCTCAAACGGCTACCGTTGCCTGCCAGGGCGTGGAAGGTGCCTATAGCCAGATCGCCGCGTGCAAACTCTTCGACGTGCCCGACATCGCGTTCTTCGAGACCTTCGAGGGCGTCATGCGCGCCGTGCGCGACGGCTTCTGCGAGTTTGGCGTGCTGCCCATCGAGAACTCCACCGCCGGCTCGGTTAACGCCGTCTACGACCTGCTCGCCCAGTTCGATTTCCATATCGTGCGCTCGCTGCGTCTCAAGATCGACCACAATCTGCTCGTCAAACCCGGCACCAAGCTCGCCGACGTGCACGAGGTCTATAGCCACGGCCAGGCTATCGCCCAGTGCGCCGGCTTTATCGAAGCCCACGACCTGCACGCCACCAAATACCCCAACACGGCCATGTCGGCCGAGATGGTCGCCAGCTCCGAGCGCACCGATGTTGCCGCCATCGCATCGCGCAGCTGCGCGACACTCTACGGCCTGGAGGTGCTGGAGCCCAACATCCAGGACTCGGACAACAACTACACGCGCTTTGTCGCCATCAGCCGCGAGCCACGCGTCTACCCCGGCGCCAACCGCACCTCGCTCATGATTACCACGGCCAACGAGCCGGGCGCACTCTATCGCGTACTCGAGCGCTTCTACGCGCTCAATATCAACCTCATCAAGCTCGAGAGCCGCCCCATCCCCGGGCACGACTTTGAGTTTATGTTCTACTTTGACCTGGACTGCCCCTTTGGCAGCAAGGCCCTCGATGACCTGCTCGATTCCATCGACGACGTGTGCGAGAGCTTCACCTACTTTGGCAGTTACACGGAGGTGCTCTAGATGACCGATGTCGCCGCAACCCGCCCCTACGGCGTGCTGGGCCGCGTGCTGGGCCACAGCTACACCCCGACCATCTACAAGGAGCTCGCGGGGCTCGAGTACGTACGATTTGAGCGCGAGCCCGAGGACCTCCAGGCTTTTATGACGGGTGACGAATGGGAGGGCACCAACGTGACCATCCCCTACAAGCGCGCCGTCATGGAATACCTGGACGAGCTGAGTCCGCTCGCCGAGCGAATGGGCAACGTCAACACCATCACACGCCTGCCTGACGGTTGTTTGCGCGGCGACAACACCGACTACTTTGGTTTTCAGTGTCTGGTCGAGGAGTTGGGCGTAGAGGTTGCCGGCAAGAAGGTCCTCGTGCTCGGAGCCACCGGCGGCGCCGGCACCACGGCAAGTATGGTGCTGGGAGACCTGGGCGCCATCGTCGTGCCGGTCGGCCGTACGAGCGAAGTCAGCTACGACAACATCGCGCAGCAGTCCGACGCCGCCCTGCTCGTCAATTGCACACCCGCCGGAATGTTCCCCCATTGCCCCGACGCGCCATGCACGCTCGAAGGGCTCGATGCGCTCGAGGGCGTTATCGACATTGTCTACAACCCCGCCCGCACGGGACTCATGCTCGAGGCCGAGCGCCGCGACATCCCCTGCATCGGCGGTCTGCTCATGCTCGTGGCCCAGGCGGCGCAAGCCGTTGAGCGCTACACCGGCCAGGTCACTCCGCGCGAGCGCATTCTGGACGTAACGGAGCGCCTGTCACGCCGCGAACAGAACATCGCGCTGATCGGCATGCCGGGCTCGGGCAAGACCCGTGTGGGCGAGCAGATTGCCCTGCTCACGGGGCGAGAGCACATCGATCTGGATCGCGCCCTCGAGGAGCGCCTGGGCATGCCCTGCGCCGACTTTATCGTCGAGCGCGGCGAGGCGGCGTTCCGCGAACAGGAGACGGCGGCGCTGGCCGACATCTCCAAGCGCAGCGGCCTGGTGCTTTCCACCGGCGGCGGCGTGGTCACGCGCGACGAGAACTACCCGCTGCTGCACCAGAATAGCCAGATCGTGATGCTCAACCGCAAGCTCGACGAGCTCGCCCACAAGGGCCGCCCCATCACGGCGCGCGATGGCATCGACAAGCTCGCCGAGCAGCGCATGCCGCGCTACCGCTCCTGGGCCGACTACATCATCGACTCACGCGACTGCGCCGCCAACACCGCCCAAGCCCTCCTCGACACCCTCCCACCCGCTCTCTAACCAAAACCACCACAAAGGGGACAGGCGCCTTTGTGGTGGTTTTCCGCTCCACCGCACCGCCCGCCCAACCGCAAAGGAAGCAACCATGAAAGCACTCGTCATCAACGGTCCCAACCTCAACATGCTCGGCATTCGCGAGCCGGGCATCTATGGCAGCGACAACTACGACCGCTTAGTGCAGATCTGCCAGGAAGCGGGTGCCGCACAGGGCTTCGACGAGGTCGAGGTCTTCCAGTCTAACCACGAGGGCAGCATCGTCGACAAGATCCAGGAGGCTTACGGAAAGGTCGACGGCATCGTCATCAACCCGGCCGCCTACACGCACACAAGCGTGGCCATCCTGGACGCGCTCAAAGCCGTCGCCATCCCGGCTGTGGAGGTCCACATTAGCGCAGTCGAGACCCGCGAAGACTTCCGCCAGGTGAGCTACGCCCGTCTGGCCTGCTTCGCCACCATCACCGGAGAGGGCCTGAAGGGCTACGCCCACGCGTTGGAGCTGCTGAAAGAGCATCTCGAAAAGTAAAATGCCAACCCCAACAAACAGCAGCGGCTTGCTCGCGCTCGGCTCCAGCAACACACAAGATGAAAAAAGCCCAGACCACCAAGCGGTCTGGGCTTAATAAACGATGGTGCTCCATGGCGGATTCGAACCGTCGACCTTGGGATTAGAAGTCCCCTGCTCTATCCAACTGAGCTAATGGAGCAAATAACCGCACGCCCAAGCACGCGCACGCGTGCCAGGCGCTAGTAATTATAACCTAGTTGAACTGCTCGCGGTACGCCTTGCAGACCTCATCAACCGGGCCGTCCATGCGAAGGTCGCCCTTCTCAATCCAAACGGCGCGCTGGCAGATGCGCTCAACCTGCTCCATGGAGTGCGAAACGAACAGAACCGTCACGTCGCCGCTCTGGATAAAGTGCTGAATACGCGCCTCGCACTTTTGCTGGAAGAACACATCGCCGACGGACAGCGTCTCGTCAACGATCAGAATATCGGGCTCGGTGATCGTCGCGATTGCAAAGGCAATACGCGCCACCATGCCCGAGGAGAAGTTCTTAAGCGGCATGTCGACAAAGTTCTGCAGCTCAGCGAACTCGATAATGCCGTCAAAGTTGGCGTCAATGAACTCCTTGGTGTAGCCGAGCAGGGCACCGTTCAGATAGATGTTCTCGCGGGCGGTCAGCTCGGGGTCAAAGCCGGCACCAAGCTCAATCAGCGGCGCGATGTTACCGTGCACCTTAACGCTGCCCTCACTGGGCTCAAGCACGCCAGCGATGATCTTGAGCATCGTAGACTTGCCGGAACCATTGGTGCCGACCAGACCCACAACTTCGCCGCGATGAATATCGAACGAGATGTGCTTAAGCGCCCGAAACTCCTCAAAGAACAGCTCGTGCTTGGCAAGCTTAATGAAGTACTCCTTGAGGTTGGTCAGCGACTCAGACGCCATGTTAAAGATCATGGTGACGTCGTCGACCTCGACAGCCAGAGGCTGCTCGCTGTAATCAACAACAGATTCAGTCATCACAGCACTCCTTAGATGTAGAGGATGAACTTGCGCTCGGACTTATGGAACACGGTGTAGCCAATAACAAGCGCAAGAACCGCCCAAGCAACGCACATACCAAACGTCATAAGCGAGGGCGTAGTCTGGAACAGGAAGATATCGCGCATAAACTGCAGGTAGTTATACATGGGGTTCGCATAGACCAGAATGCGCACGAGATGCGGCATTTGCGCAACGAAGTCGGTCGTCCAGAAAATAGGCGTGATGTAAGTCCACGCCGTAATGACGACGCTCCACAGATGCATGACATCGCGGAAGAAGACCGTGAGGGCGGAGAGCATCATGCCCAGGCCCATGCAGAAGCACATAAGCAGCAGTAGGCAGACAGGCAGCAGAATAAGGTGCCAAGAAGGCATAACACGGAACCACAGCATAACAATAGCTACGGCGACCAGAGAGAAGGCAAAGTTAACCAGCGAGAAGAGCACCTTCTGCACCGGGAAGACCCAGCGGTGCACCTTAACCTTCTTGAGCAGCGGGGCAGCACCCACGATCGACGTCAGAGCCTGGTTCGTAGACTCGGACATGACGGCAAAGGTGACGTTACCCACGATCAAATACAGCGGGTACATCTCGGGCGTAATCGAGCCATTGCGGCCCTGGGCAAAAATCGTCGAGAACACGATGGCCATGACAATCATCATCAGCAACGGATTGAGCACCGACCATGCGACGCCCAGAACGCTACGGCGATACTTGATCTTAAAATCCTTGGTAACCAGCTGACGAAGGATAAACGCGTCCTTCTCAAATTCGTTCTTAGCAAACGTCGCAGGCAGACTGCGAGTTTCTTGTTGCTTTGTCTGATCCGACACGGATGCAACTCCTTTACTCGTAATCGTTGACAAACGAACAGTATAGACCCGACGGCCCTGCAAACGATTCGCGCAACAAAACTGGAGAACTAACCCACATCTAAGGATGACAAGTCCAAACGGCTATACTTTCAAGGATTGAATGTGTAAGGAGCATTGAGTGAATTCTGAATCCATCGCCGTCATCATCCCCTGCTACAACGAAGCGCTCACAATCGGTAAGGTCGTCGACGACTTTCACCGCGAGCTTCCGCAGGCTACGGTCTATGTCTATGACAACAACTCGTCGGACGATACCTCACGCATCGCCACCGAACACGGAGCCACGGTGCGCTTTGAGCCCCGTCAGGGAAAGGGCAACGTGTGCCGCCAGATGTTTCGCGACATCGACGCCGATTGCTACCTGATGGTCGACGGAGACGACACCTACCCCGCCGAGGCGGCCAAAGCCCTCTGCGAGCCTATCCTCAACGGCACGGCCGATATGACCGTAGGCGACCGCCTTTCCAACGGCACCTATGCCGAGGAGAACAAGCGTGCCTTCCACGGCTTTGGCAACAATCTGGTCCGCGCCATGATCAAGTGGATCTATGGCTACAGCTTCGATGACGTCATGACCGGCTACCGTGCCATGAGCCGCCCGTTCGTTAAAACCTTCCCTGTGCTTTCCGAGGGCTTCCAGATCGAAACCGAGCTCTCGATCCACGCCGTCGACCACCGCTGGCGCATCAAAGATGTGCCCATCGAGTACCGCGACCGTCCGGAAGGTTCCGAGTCCAAGCTCAATACCGTGAGCGACGGCATTAAAGTCGTTGCGATGATCGGCACGCTGTTCAAGGACTGCCGCCCGCTGAAGTTCTTCAGCCTCGTTGCGCTTCTGTTCGCGGTATTCGGCCTCGCCCTGGGCATGCCCATCGTTGTCGAATATTTCCAGACCGGCCTCGTCCCGCGCTTCCCCACCGCCATGCTCGCCGCGTCGTTTATGTTCCTGTGCGGCCTGAGCCTTGCAACCGGATTCATCCTCGATTCCGTGGCAAAGGTCGAAAAAAAGCAGTGGGAGGTCAACGTGTACAGCAAATACGCCTACGACGACCAGCCTGGCAGGTCCGCCACCACGCCAAGCGAGAGGTAGATCTTCCGCAAAAAACTATTGGCACCACTGCGTAGATAGCCACCAACAAGAAAAGCCGCCGTTAACAAGCGGCGGCTTTTGCTCTCGAAAAGTTAATAGCGGCTAGAGCGTCTTGAGGTACTCCCCCAGCTCTTCCTCCCAGTCGGGCATGTGGAACCCGACCGACTCGAGCCTGGACAGGTCGAGCGCGGAGTGGACCGGGCGCGGGGCGATGGGGCCCGCGGCGTTCGCGTAGTAGTCGGCGGTCGAAACCGGCAAGACCTTCTCGCCGTTGCCGTTGGCGGCCTCGAAGACGGCGCGGGCGATATCGGCCCAGCTCCTCACGGCGCCGGAGCCGGTGCAGCCGTAGGTGCCGTAGGGGGCCTTGTTCTCCAGCACGTGGAAGATGGCCGCGGCCATGTCGCGCGTGAAGGTCAGGCGGCCCAGTTGGTCGTCAACGACGGTGATCTGGGTGAGCTTATCCCCCGGGTCGGCGACGCGGTCGGACAGCGCCTTCATGGTCTTGACGAAGTTGTGCCCCTCGCCGATGACCCAGCTCGAGCGCATGATGTAGTGGCGCGGGCAGCCGGCCACGGCGATGTCGCCGGCGGCCTTGGTCTGGCCGTAGACGGACAGCGGGCTGAGGGGCTCGTCCTCGGTATGGACCTCGGCGGTGCCGTCGAAGACGTAGTCGGAGGACACGTGGACTAGGGTGATCCCGTGCTCGGCGCAGGTGCGGGCGAGCTGCGCCGGCCCCGTCGCGTTGGCCTTCCAGGCGGACACGCGGCCCTCGGGGGTCTCGGCCCTGTCCACCGCGGTGTAGGCGCCGCAGTTGATCACGGTGCCGTAGAGCGACCAGTCGTACTTGGAATAGGCGTCGGGGTCGGACATGTCGAAGGTGTCGATGTCGCAGTAGTCGAAGCTGCCGGCGAGGCCGCGCTCCTCGGCGAGCGCGCGGACCGCACGGCCCAGCTGGCCGTTGCAGCCGGTGACGAGGGTGCGCTTCGGCGCCATGGGGATGACGTCCTTGAGGTACGGGTGGTTCAGGTCCGCCTCAGAGACGGTGGCCTGGTCCAGCGGGATGGGCCACTGAATGTTGAGCTCGGGGTCGGCCAGGTTCACGAAGGTGTAGGTCTTCTTGAGCTCGAGGGACCAGTGGGCGTCCACCAGGTAGGTGTAGGCGGTGCCGTCCTCGAGCGCCTGGAAGGAGTTGCCCACGCCGCGCGGTACGTAGATGGCCTTCGATGGGTCGAGCGTGCAGGTGTAGACCCTGCCGTAGGTGGCGCTGCCCTCGCGCAGGTCCACCCAGGCGCCGAAGACGCTGCCGCGGGCCACGGAGATGAACTTGTCCCAGGGCTCGGCGTGGATGCCGCGGGTGACGCCGCGGCTGTCGTTGTAGGAGATGTTGTTCTGGACGACCCTGAGGTCGGGGATGCCCCGGGCGGTCATCTTGGCGCGCTGCCAGTTCTCCTTGAACCAGCCGCGCGAGTCGCCGTGGACGGCGAGGTCGACTACCTTGAGGCCCTCGATGCCGGTCTCGGCGACGGAGAGGTCCTTCTCGAATGCGATGTCAGCCATGTGGGAAAAGCTCCTATCGAAGAGGTTGGGAAACCGGGGCGCCCGCGCGGGGACGCAGGATCATCCCCATGCCCTGCGGCCCCGCGCGGGCGCCCCGCGGTGCGGTTCGCCGGGGTGCGGCCTACTGGCCCTGCGCCTTATACCTGGCCTCGGTGGCCTCCTTGGCCGGGCGCCACCAGGACTCGTTGGCGACGTACCAGTCGATGGTGGCCTTGAGGCCCCCGGCGAAGTCGGTGTGCGCCGGCCTCCAGCCCAGCTCGCGCTGGAGCTTCGTGCTGTCGATGGCGTAGCGGCGGTCGTGGCCGGGGCGGTCGGCGACCCAGTCGAAGTCCTCGGGATCCTTTCCCATCGCCTCGAGGATCATGCGGAGCACGGTGATGTTGTTCTTCTCCCCGTCGGCGCCGATGAGGTAGGTCTCCCCCGTGCGGCCGCGGGTCAGGATGTCCCAGACGGCCGAGGAGTGGTCCTCGGTGTGGATCCAGTCGCGGACGTTCTCGCCGCGGCCGTAGAGCTTGGGGCGGACGCCGTCGATGATGTTCGTGATCTGGCGCGGGATGAACTTCTCCACGTGCTGGTAGGGGCCGTAGTTGTTGGAGCAGTTGGAGATCGTGGTGCGCAGGCCGTAGGTGCGGGTCCAGGCGCGGACCAGCATGTCGGAGGACGCCTTGGTGCTCGAGTACGGGCTGCTCGGGTGATACGGCGTCTCCTCGGTGAACTTCGCCGGGTCGTCGAGCGCCAGGTCGCCGTAGACCTCGTCGGTGGAGACGTGGTGGTAGCGGATGCCGTACTTGCGGACGGCCTCCAGCAGGCGGAAAGTGCCCTCCACGTTGGTGCGCAGGAACGGCTCGGGGTCGGCGATGGAGTTGTCGTTGTGGCTCTCTGCGGCGTAGTGCACGATGGCGTCGTGGCCGGGGACCAGCTCATCGAGCAAGGCGGCGTCGCAGATGTCGCCCACGACGAGCTCCACGCGGTCGGAGGGCAGCCCGGCGATGTTCTCGGGGTTGCCGGCGTAGGTCAGCTTGTCCAGGACGGTCACGTGGACCCCCGGGTGGTTGTTCACGACGTAGTGCACGAAGTTGCTGCCGATGAAGCCGCAGCCGCCCGTGACGATGATGTTCTTGGGTTCAAAGATCTCAGACATGAAAATCCAATCTGAAGCATGTACAGCTTCTTTAGTATGCCGCAGGAAGTGACGACGCGACACTATTCAACAAAACTATCGGACATTTCGGCATGCGATAAGAGCCATAACCTTCGCAGAATTACCTCCCGTACAAAACGCCTCCGGAATGCAGTCTTTGTCGTAGTGAAAAACCGAATCCTCAGTTATTTCACGTAAGTACTTATAGAAGAAATCCTCCCAGCTTTTAAACTTCTCACTGTTTACAAAGGCTTCTGGGGTTTCCAAAACCGTCTTAACATCTAGCCCTGAAATTACGCCGGAGCTCAGCAGAAGCCATTCGAACGACTCGGGAAGACAAACCGTAACAGTATCGCGGTGAATGTCTTGCAGCTTAAGGACGCGGTCCGCATAGCACCCAAATGCCGCTCCGTCCGCAACAACAAACACGCGATCGTCGAGATGCTGATCCAACCAGCGCAAAATCGCGCTGTTCGTCATGGCCGAAGTACAGGTAAGCTCACTGTCAGCGAAATGCCGTTCAAAGAACTGGAAACCAGACTTACTGTCCTCGCATAGAAGGATAGAAAAGTCCTGTTTTGGCGCCGACCGGGAAATAGCATAACGATGATTCCCGCGATCTTGATAAACAGGGATGAAAGAATGGTATTTTCCGCTCGTCTTAATCTTGTAAATCTCATCCACGCTATACGGAAGATTGGGGAAATCAGCCCTTGAGATCAGCACGAAATAATTCGAGGAATACAGCACATGATGGGCAAACTCATCAGAATGAATCTCTTTTAAGCCCTCATCGACAAATACAATCGAGTCATGAACGGACGAAAGCTGGTTTCGCCAATCATAATCGGTCAAAGCGACACAGGGACAATCACATTGCAAGGAAACACCCGACTGCTCGCCCGTTCGCATGTAGTCTGCGACCATATCGAACAGTGTCGTCTTCCCCGTGCCGCTATCGCCACGTACGATAGTGATATTCCGCTTAATGGTGAAGGTATATTTTGTTCCCCTGCGGCGGGAAATCTTAACGAGATGCGAACCGTTCATAAGCAGTACCTACAGATACGGAATCGACTCGTGAATCAATTCGGCCATGTTGTGAACGATTCGGCCGCTATTCACGACTTTAATTTTAAAATCCTCGCGACCAAAGTCCATCACATGATAGAGATTCACAACGAGCTTGCGATCTTTCGCCATGTCGAGAATCCACTTGGCACAGTTGTCACCACAGGTAGAAGCGTTAAAAATTTGCTTACGATCAAATCTCATAAGCAGCAGCGTTTTCACGCCACCAGAAAGCTGGAGTGGAGAGATGGATCCAAGCACAGGGCTTTCGATGACGTTTTCGGAGACAACATCCGATCGATCGACATCTTTAATTATCGAGACTGCATAGGGATCCGCAATCCAAGAAGACCGGTAAGAGTTTTTGAAATATGTCGCTGTGTTGTAAATCGCTTCTGGCATATCGCCAAAGTAGACGCTTAACACATCCACTCCCAATCATATTGTCTTTATGGTCAACGTAATCATAACGAAAGGGGCCACCAGATAAACGGTGACCCCTGAAAGAAAACAAGCTTGCGCTAGTACTCGCGCGGGCTGTTGACGATCTCGCCGGCGGCGACCTTCTTCAGGTGC
>DXZR01000029.1 GCA_019419555.1 Collinsella sp. | reverse complement strand
GTCGCGCCCTTGAAGTTGAACGTCAGATTGTCCAAATGCGGCCCGCGCAGCGTCGGCTGGTCCGCCGTTCGGTAGAACGGCGGAACCTACACAGCCTGTGCCAGCTTCTCGGCTCGCTCGGCGGCGGCGAGCGCCTCGATGACGGTGCCGAGCTGATCGCCCAGAAGGACGCCGTTGTAGGTGGAGTTGAAACCGATGCGGTGATCGGTCACGCGGTCCTGGGGCTGGTTGTAGGTACGGATCTTCTCGGAACGGTTGCCGTGGCCGATCTGGCTCTGGCGCTCGGCACCGAGCTCGGCCTGCTGCTTCTCGAGTTCCATCTCGTACAGACGGGCGCGCAGCATCTGCATGCAGACCTCGCGGTTCTGGATCTGGGAACGCTGCTCCTGCGACTGCACCACGGTGTTGGTGGGCAGGTGGGTGATGCGCACGGCGGAGTAGGTGGTGTTAACGCACTGACCGCCAGGGCCGGAGGCGCAGTAGGTGTCGATGCGCAGGTCGGACTGGTTGATCTGGACGTCGATCTCCTCGGCCTCGGGAAGTACGGCGACGGTAGCCGTGGAGGTCTGAATGCGGCCCTGGGACTCAGTCTTGGGAACGCGCTGGACGCGGTGCACGCCGGACTCGAACTTCATGACGGAGTAGACGCGGTCGCCCTCGACCTTGAACTCGATGGACTTAAAGCCACCGGCCTCGCTGGGGCTGGAATCGAGCACGGTAGTCTTCCAGCCGCGCGACTCGCAAAAGCGCTGGTACATCTTGTAC
This sequence comes from Collinsella sp., assembly GCA_019419555.1. GTDB lineage: Bacteria > Actinomycetota > Coriobacteriia > Coriobacteriales > Coriobacteriaceae > Collinsella. The sequence goes on along the minus strand of DXZR01000029.1, from coordinate 25,917 downwards.
AAGTCGCCGGCGAAGATGGCCGCCTCGTCGCCACCGGCGGCGGAGCGGATCTCGACGATGGTGTTCTTGTCGTCGTTGGGGTCGCTCGGGATGAGCATGTACTTGATGTCTTCCTCGAGCTGGGGAAGCTTGGCCTCGTTTTCGGAGATGTCCATCTGGAGCATCTCCTTCTCATCGGCATCGGTGGTATCGTGCAGCATTTCCTTGGCAGCCTCGATGTCATCGAGCGCGCCGATGTACTCGCGCGAGGCGGCAATGAGGTCGGACTGGTGCGCGTACTCCTTGTTGAGACGCGTGAACTCCTTGATATCGGAGGCGACGGCCGGGTCGGAAAGCTTCTTCTCGAGCTCCTCGTAGGCCTTGATGATCTTTTCGAGCTTGTCGCGCATGACGGACTCCTTTATATGCGTGAAGGCGAAAATCGGCAGAATTGATGGGGCGCGGGGCGCCGCTGCGGGGGTAAGCCCAGCTAGAACATGTCGATCTTCAGATACATGCGCATCCCTTCGCGTATGAGGTACATAGTTGCGGTCTAACCCATACATGATAGCGTGCGCAGGCATACCTGCATATAACCCGCACGGAATGCGACAAAGGGTCAGTCTCTTTCCTTGAATACAACTTCATCCGAACGCCTCCCGCATTCATCCGCACATATACGGATAAATTTGGGAATCCGATACCCTGAGGGCCGGATCGGCCGGCCCCGGGAGATCGGAGGACGCCATGTCCGGAAAGGGCGGGAAGGGCGCCGCGAGGGCGGTCCCAAGGACCCACGGCAGGCTCACCGGGTACGAGCGGGACACGGTCCAGAGGATGCTGAAGCGCAGGGTTCGCTCGGCCACTTCCTCGAGAGGTTCAAGGGCGTATCGACCCGCAGGCTCCACAGCTGCCTGATGTGGTTCAGATGGCTGCGCGAGGCCGCACGCGTCGGGGACAGGACGTCGCTCATGCGCGAGCAGCTCGACGACGGGCGCTACGAAAAGATCCGGAAGAAGATGATGGAGCCGGAGTACGAGTTCCATCTGGAGCCGGACGTGCAAACGGTGGGTTAACATAGCCTTTCACCAAAAAGGGCGAGCGGCCGTGCCCTGCGACCACCCGCCCTCAATCAAAGCCCTTCTCGGCCGCCGTAGCTACCGGTTCCGGCGCCGCAGGATAACGCCTGCGGCGATCAGCACCACCGCGCCGCCCGCGATGCCACCCAGGGCCATCGGCGACAAGCTGGTATCGCCCATGTTCGGCAGACCCGGCTTCTCCTCCTTCGACACCGGTGGGTTGGCGGGCGGCTCCGTCGGCGGGTTGACCGGCGGGGTGGTCGGCGGCGTGTACGTGTTCTTGAACACCGGCGCCACGTCACCGTCATAGGTTACCGTCGCCACCAGATGGCCCGCGCCGTCGTCCGTCACCGTCACCGTTACCTGGTGCTCGGCCGCGTCGTACGTCACGTTCTTCTGAGCGTCGTTCACCTCGGAGATGCTGTAGCCGTACGTTCCGGGCTTGTCGTACGAGATCGCCTCGAAGCCCACCGTGCCGTCCGCCGCGTTCTTGGCGGTCTGCAGCACCTTGCCGTCGGTATCCTTCAGCTGGAAGGAGAACTGCCCTTCCTTCAGGTCCTCGCCGCTCAGCACCTTGGAGGCCCCCAGCTTCACCTCAGTCGCGGCCGGCGCGTAGCTGTTGCTGAATGCCACCACATCCGCAGCCTTGCCGCCCTTGCTGTAGGCAACCTGCGCCTCCAGCGCGTGCGTCTCCGCATTCTCCGTCACCGTCACCGTCGCGGTAAAGACCGTCGTGTCGTAGGTGACGCCGTTCGCCGTCGCCCCTGCCCGCTCGGACACGGTGTAGACGTACGTCCCCACCTTGTCCAGCTGCAGCGGCGCGAAGCCAAACGTGCCGTCGGCGCCGTTCTGCACCGTCTGCACCACGTTACCGTCGGCGTCCTTCAGGTCGAAGGAGAACTCACCCTCGGCCAAGTCGCGGCCGGTCAGAGCCTTCGTTCCGGTAATCGTCGCCGTCGTTGCCGTCGGCGTGTAGATGTTGGTGAAGGTCAGATCCGCGGCCGTCTTGTTCGCCGTCGCGGTCAGCTGGCCGCTGCCGTCGTCGGTCACGCTCACCGTCACATCCAACACCGCATCGCTGTAAGTGATGGTGCCATCTTGGCCCGCAACCTCCTTCACCTGGTACGTATGCGAACCAGTCGCAGTGTACGAGATGGCCTTGAAGGTAAACGCGATACCCGCGTTCGTGGTCCGGTCAATCTCCTGCCCGGTGGCCGCGTCAATCAGCGCGAACGTGAACTCGCCATCGGCGGGCGTCCGCATGGTGGCCGAATCGGTATTCTCAAGCACCTTGATGCCGGAGATCTGGTAGGAGGTCGCGCCCGGCTGGTAGCTGTTCGCAAACGTCATGGTGTTGGGGGTGACGCCGTTCTCGGTGCCCTTGCTCGGCTTCGCCGTGGAGCTCTCTACCGCCAGCTTGCCGTCGTTGTTGTCCTTCACCACGTAGGTCAGGGTGTACGTCTTGCCGGTGTAGGTCACGCCCGGCACGCCCGGCGCGTCCCCCGTCGGCTGCACCTCGCGGACCGTGTAGGTAAAGGTGCCCGCATGGTCGAAGGTCAGCTTGTCGAAGGCAACCTTGCCGTGCGCATCGTTCTTCTGGGTCTGGATCACCGAGCCGTCAGACCCCACCAGCTCGAAGGCGAAGTCTCCCGCCTTTAGCTGATAGCTGCCGTCGTGCACGTCAACGCTCTTGGTGAGGGCGATCGCGCCGGAGTCCGTCGCCTGTGCCTCGTAGGTGTTGGTGAAGCTGGGCTTCGTGACATTCGTGCCGTCGTAGGCGACGCTCGCCTGCAGCGTGCCGGCATTGTCAGCAACCGTCACCACGGCATGGTGCACCGCGGCGTCGTAGGTCACGTAGGCCAGATCACCCTTCCGCTCCACGATGGTGTACTCGTGCGTGCCCGGCTTCGCGTAGGAGAAGGCGTCGAAGTTAACACTTCCGTCCGCGCCGTTGGTCGCGGTCCGGACGGGCTTGGCCCCGGCAAGCTGCTCAGCCGTCAGGTTGCCCTCGTACACATCGAAGGTGAACTCGCCGCACTTGGGGACGATCGGCGTGTTGTCGTCCTTCTTCACATAGCTCTTCTGCGCACCGAGGGCCAGGCCGGTCGCGGCCGGCTGGTAGGTGTTGGTGAAGGTATCCGAGCCGGATGCGCTCGTCACGATCGCCTTCGCATTCAGTGCTCCGTTCCCGCCGTCCGTGACCGTCACCGTATAGGTGAGGGGATGGCTGTCATAGACCATGCCCGGCTCCGCGCCCGGCTGCTCCACGATGGTGTAGGTGAAGTCCTTGCTCGCGGCGCCGTCCAAGTCGGAGAGCTGGAACTCGCGCGTGAAGCTGACCTTGCCGTTTGCATCGTTCTTCGCGGTGTCGAGCACGTTGCCGGCAGCGTCCTTCAGGTCGAAGGTGAACTCGCCGTCCGCGGGCTTCGTCGTGTGGTCGAAGCCGTCCGCAACCTTGATGGTCTTGGTCGCCGTCAGGATTACGGAACCCTTTGCGTCGTAGGTGTTGTTGAAGGTGGGAGCCGTAGCGGCACCGTCATAGGTGACGGTCACCTTCGTCTTGTTGTTGTCGCCCTGGTTCTGCTCTACCTTGACGTGGACCTTGACTTTCTTGGCGTCGTAGGCCACGCCGTCGACGGTCTGGCCGGCTTTCTCCTCCTTGAGCGTGTAGTCGTACTCGCCCAGGTTCAGGTTCTTGACGGCCAGCTCGACCTTGCCGCCCCGGTCGTTGGTGCCCTTGGCGACCTCGTTGCCGGCCTGGTCGTACAGGCCGAAGGTGAACGCGTCGGCCGTCAGGTCCTTGCCCGTGAGGATCTTCGTCGCCTCGACGGTAACGTCCGTCGTCGGCTTCGAGTTGGTGAAGGTCGGAACGTCGGCCTCGCCGTCGTAGGTGGCGGTCGCCTTTAGCTCGCCCTTCTCATCGGAGACCTTGATGTGGACCTTCACGTCCTTCGTGTCGTACACGACGGTCGGGTCGTTGCCGGCAACCTCCTTGATGGTGTAGTCGTGATCGCCCGGCGTGTCGTAGCTGATTGCCTGGAAGGCGACCTTGCCGTCCTTGTCATTCTGGACGGTCTGGATCACGTTGCCATCCTTGTCGAGCAGCTGGAACGTGAAGTCGCCCCCTGCGAGCTCGCCACCCGTGAAGCGCTTCGTCGCCTTGAGCGTTACCGAGGTCTCCTTCGGGTGGTACGTGTTCGTGAAGGTCTTGTCTCCACTCGTTACCTGCGGTGTGGCCGTCAGCGAGCCGGTGCCATCGTCCGCGACCGTCACCTTGTAGATGAGCGCATGGGTGTCGTAGACCATGCCCGGCTCCGTGCCCGGCTTCTCCGCGATGGTGTAGGTGAAGTCCTTGCTCGCAGCGCCGCCCAGGTTGGAGAGCGTGAACTTGCGCGTGAACTTCACCGTGCCATCGGCCTTGTTCGTCGTGGTGCCGAGCACCTTGCCGTCGGCGTCCTTCAGCTCGAACGTGTATTCGCCGCCCTTCAGCTTGGTGTCGTGCGTGAAGCCCGGCGCGACCGCAACGATCTTGGTCGCCGTCAGCTCCACGGATCCCTTTGCGGTGTAGGTGTTCGTGAAGGTGGGGGCATTGGCCTTGTCACCATCGTAGGTAACAGCGGCGTCCAGCTTGCCGGCATTGTCCATGACCTTCACCACGGCATGGTGCACCGTAGCGTCGTAGGTCACGTGGGACAGGTCGCCCTCCTGTTCCGCGACGGTGTATTTGTACTCGCCGGCCTTGGTGTAGTCGATGGCCGGGAAGGTGACGGTGCCGTCCTCGCTGTTCTTGGCGCTCCGGATGGGTTGCTTGCCCTTCAGCTGCTCAGCCGTCAGGTCGCCCTCGTACAGGTCGAAGGTGAACTCGCCGCCCTTGAGCGTGGCCGGCGTGTTGTCGGGCTTCACATAGGCCTTCTTCGCCGTGAGCGCCACCGAGGTCTCGGCGGGCTGGTACTTGTTAGTGAAGGTCGGGGCATCGTTCTTGCCGTCATAGGTGACGGTCGCCTTCGCCTTGTCGCCCTCCGCCTTCACCGAGACGTGAACCTTCACCGCCTTGGTGTCGTAGGTGATAGTCGGATCGGCACCGACGTTCTCCTCCTTGAGTTTGTAGTCGTACTCGCCGATGGTCAGACCGGTGAGGGCAAGATTGATCTTGCCCTCCTTGTCGTTCTGGACGATCTTGACGGGATTACCCGTGGACGTGTCGCCTTGGTACAGGCCGAAGGCGAACGCGCCGTCCGTCAGCGCCTTGCCCGCGAGAACTTTCGTGGCCTCGACGGTAACGTCCGTCGTCGGCTTCACGTTGGTGAAGGTCGGCACGGCCTTATCGCCGCCGTAGGTGACGGTCGCGTCCAGCGTGCCGTTCTTGTTATCGGTAACGCTGACCTTGACCTTCACTTTCTGACCGTCGTAGACGATGGTCTGGTCGTTACCGGTAACTTCCTTGATGGTGTACTCGTAGTCACCTGCCTCGGTGTAGTTGATGGGCTGGAAGGTAATGTTGCCCTTCTCGTCGTTCGTGACGGTCTCAATGGGCGTGCCTTCCGCCTTGTCACCCTTGTACAGAGCGAACGAGAAGTCGTTCCCCGCGAGCGCACCGCCCGTAAAGCGTTTCTTCGCCGCCAGGGTCACGGAACCCTTCGCAGCATAGCTGTTGGTAAAGGTGGCGAGGTTCACCTTGCCGTCCTTGACCTCAGCCTTGATGGGCTTGGCCTCAGCGTCACCATCCTTCTTCACCGTCACGCCCGTGACGGTCAGCTTGGCGTCCACGTCCTCCACCGTCACCGTGGCGGTGTAAGCGGAGGCGTCCATCGTCCAGCCGGCGTTCTGCACGCCGTCCGCTGCGGGATCATCATCAGCGTTGTGCACCTCGGTGAGCGTGAACGTGTACTCGCCCGCCTTGTTGAACGTCATATTCGAGAAGTCGACCGTCTGGCCCTTGTCCTTGATAATCTTGTCCTTCGTGGCCTTGGACTCCGCGTGCGCGTCGCCCGCCAGGTCGTCCGACACACCCAAGTCGCCGGCGGCGATCTTCTGCTGTGTCTCTTCCGTGGCGGTCAGCGTGAACGAGAACGCCTTCTCCGTGCTCTCAACACCGGAGATCTTCTTCGTCACCTGCGGGGTCAGCTCGTCGCTGGCGTCTGACTTGTAACTGTTCTTGAACGGGACGGTAGGCGTAGCGGGCTTCGCATTGCGACTCGAGACCGTCTTCACGTAGTTGGTCGTGGTATCGAGGCCCTTAATCGCCTCGGCCGTCAGCGCATCAACGTTGCCGCCCCCGCCAACAAGCGCCGTCACGCCCGGGCCCTTCGCGATGGTCGTCTCGGTGTAGAGCTGGCCTTTGTTGTCCGGATTCGGCTTCACCGCAATGAGCACGTAGGCGTCACCGGGGTACTCGGTGTCATACGTGTATCCACCAGCGTTGGCGCCATGCGCCTCAGACACCTTGTACACATACACCTTGTTGTAGCTCAGCTGCGTGAAGTTCATCTTCAGCTTGCCGGACATCGTGGCGGTCTGCGTATCGTCACCGTCATCCTTGCCCACGGTGTTCTTGAACGACTTATCGGTATCAGCCGGCTCCGGGGCCGTCGTACCGTTATACGTCATCGCCTCGATGGTGAACGGGAACATGCCATTCTTCAGCGGGGTACCAACCAGAGTCTTGGTCACATCGATGCCCGCGTAGGTACCAGAGGCCGCATAGATGTTGGTGAACGCGGCGGCGTCCGTCACCTGCCGGTCGGCATCCGTCGTCGCCTGCTTGTTGTCGTACGCAACCGACGCGGTCAGCTTACCGGTGTGCTTGCCGTTCTCGATATCGGTCACTGTGTACGTCACCGTGGACGTATGGCCGTCATACGCAATACCAGTCTTATCCGCGTCGGTCGGCTTCGTCTCGTTCACATTGAACGTATACGTGCCCGACTTGGTGAACACCAGGTCGCCCACACCGAAGGTTGCAGAACGCGTCGCGTCACCGGCGCCTGCGATCTCAACCTTAGTCGTCAGATCGCCGGTCTCATCGGAGTCGGTAGCCTTCCTCTGGGTAACGACCTTGTTTTTAACCGCATCCCTCGTCGCATCATCCGCTGGCGTCAGGGTGAAGTCGAACGCATCGCTCGTCTCCCACGCACGCCCAGCCAGCGTCTTCTGCACAGTAACCGGTGCCGACGTCGTCTGCGTCACCGTGTAGGTGTTCTTGAACGGGATATATCCACCCGTGTCCGTCAGCTGCGTGCCGTCGGCCTTCCAATACGTGGCCGTGGAGGACAGGCACTTACCCGTCCCAGACTCGTTATCAACCTGCTGGTTCTTCACCAGCACGTAGTACACCGTATCGTCGTAGCCTATGCCACTGGACGTCGATGTATCGGAATCCTTGACCTCGGTCACCTTGTACACGTAGGTGAGGTTCTCGCTCTCCATCGTATAGGTGATCTGCGGGAACGCAGCGATACCGTCGTCATCGTTCTTCGCCGTGGTCGTGGTGGACGTGCACCCCTTAGGCATGGGGACCTTGCTGGCACCGACGCTGTAGGAGGTGGCGAGCTTGCCGAAATCGATGGCTCCACTCGGCACGGCATCATTCTTCATCCCGCCGAGTGCCTCGAGCTGGAACGTGAACTTATCCTTCACAAGCGGATTTGCACCGGACTGGTCGGCATACGTCTTCTGCACGTTGAAGGAGATGGTCTCCTCATCGGTGTTATAGGCGTTCGTGATCTTGGCGATTTTGTCAGCGACCTCGATCGGGCTGTCCTCATGGCTCACGCCGTCGTCGGTGTAGGTCTGCTCCATCTTGACTGCCGGCTGCGACAGCGTGCCGTCGCCGCTATCCTTCACCGTCACCGTGACGCGGTAGGAAGCGCTTGAATACCCGAACCCGGGCAGCCAGCTAGCGTCGTTTTGAGACGGCGTGGCCTCGGCAATGAGATAGGTGTAGGTGCCGGGCTTGGCGTACTCAATATTGCCGAAGTCGAACTTGTCCCCGTTCTTGACGGTCTTCACAACCTGCTTCATACCACTCACGGGCGCATCCTTGGCACTGGCGGGCATCGGCGTTCCCTTGTCCGCGCGCAGGTAAATCTTGAAGCTATCGCCATCCTTCCAGTCACGGCCCCGGAGCACCTTCTGCGCCCAGAACGCATTGGTGAGCGTCACCGGCGGCTTTACGCTGTAGGTATTCGTGAATACCAGCTTGTTGGCTTCGGCCAACGTGCCGTTGGCGTTCTGCTTCGCAATCGTGCCGGAGATGCTGTCGTCCTCGCCGCTCAGGGCGTTGCCGCCCTGCTCGCGCTTGGTCAGCGTGAAGCCGGCCGGCATCTTGTCCGTATCGGTCAGCTCCTGCACCGCGTACTGGTCACCCTCGGCGAGACCGTACACGCGGATCGTCTGGTCGGCCGTGATGGTCTGCTCGCGGCCGTTCTCGAGGTCGAACATTTTGCCGACCTGCTTCTCGCTTGCGGTCCCCGCGTTCTCAAACACCGCGGCCTTGTACGTCTTCCCCGCCGTCGTGGGCACGGTGAACTTGAAGGTGAACTCCGCGTCCTTATTGCCCGTCAGGCCATCGGGCAGGGCAACCTTCTTCGTCACCTCGAGGCTCGCCTCGCGTTCGTTCGCCACGCGCACGCAGGTGGCACCTGTGAACAGGGCGTTCAAATTCATGTCGTCCAGATTGGCACGGGCGCCCTTCGCATTAGTGTCACCAGGCACGTCCTGCGTGATGCCCATACGTATCCAGCCCGTCTCGGTCTCCAAGCGATAAGGTTTGCCTTCCTCGGTGGGCCCATACTGGTAGACACGTCCGTTGGCGCCGTACTTGAGGTGCACCTCATCCTCGCCGCCCTTGGCGTCATTGTTCCAGGAAAGGTTGTCGTTGCCGTCGAGCGTCCCGTCGGACGTCTGGCGCTGGCCCTTGATCCACGTGAGCGTGTTGTCGATGTCGACCTCTGCGCCAAACTGGCCCAGACTCTTCATGAGCGCGCCCGGGCCCACGAACGTCGAAACGCCGTCATCGTCCGTACCAGCATCGGCATGGACGCCGTAATCGTCCACAATCACCTTGGTGAGCGTATCGTTAAGCAGGAAGCCCTTGGGAGCCGAGACCTCCTTTAGGAAGTAAGTTCCATTCACGAGCGGCCTGTTACCGGCGCTTGTATTCGGGAATATGCCCGCACCTTCGAGCGGGACCGGGTTGCCGACCGACCCCGTCGTCAGGGTGTCGTAGGGGGTCTGCTCGCCCTTGAGCACGACCTTGCCGTTCGCGTCTGTTGTCACCTGTCTGGAGGTGTACAGGGCGAACTTCGCCCCGTCAACGGGCTTACCCTCGGTATCGGTCTTCTGCACGAACAGGCGGTTCTGGATGTTCGTGACGAGCAGGCGCGTGGCGAACTGCCGCTTGAAGTTCGTGCCGTCTGCGATGCCGTCGCTGTACACGTGGACGGTGTTCTCGGGCTTCGCGTTGGCGATGGAGCTCTCCGTTGTGTGGTAGATGGCCACCGTGTACTCGGCATCCTTGCGGGCATCACCGCTCAGCAGGTAGTAGTACTTGGAGATGTCACCGGGCAGATTTTGAATCTCTACCTGGTACTGGCCGCTCGTGTTGAGCGTGAAGGCGTGCAGGTCCTTCTTCGCCGCCTCGATAGCGCCGGCCTTGCTCGGCTTCTCGGCGAGGGTGTACCCCATTCCCGTCGATGGGTCGCCCGACACGGCGTACCAATTGTTCTGATTTTTGATATCTGCGTTTGCGCTTTTATCGCGCTTGAGCACCACAGCGAACAGTATGCCAGACTTCAGGTTGACGGTCTCGTCGGACTTCGTCAGGTCATCATCCGCCTTGTACACGTTCACCGGTGCGGTGATGGTCTCCTTCGCGCCGGCAAACGCACCAGTCTTCCACACGACGCTGTCCGCATCCATACCGCCGCGGTTGATGATGACGCCGCCCGCGCCGTTCTCAGCGCTCGCGGGCACGTACTCGAGCTGCATGCTGCCACCTGTCGCCGTGAGACTCGAGCGGTATCCCTCCGGCACGCGCGTCTCCTTCAGGAGGTAGTACTTGTTACCGTGATTCTTGTTGTAGAGATCGTCGAAGTTGATGACGCCGTTGTCATCGTCGTTCGTGAGCGTTAGGTGGCCGGCCTCGTCCGTGGTGCCGGAGCCGAGGAGCGCGTTCTTGTCATTGGTCGTATCTGTAAAGTTCTCGTCTGTTTTGTACAGCGCGAACTCGGCGCTCTGTACGAACTTGCCGTCCTGGTCGAACTTTATGATGTCGGACTCGGGCACCGTCACGAGGTTGAACTTGAGCTCCATGTTGGAGTCGGTGGCGCCGCGCTCCAGGTAGAAGAACTTGAGGGTGTGGTTGGTGTCGTCGGCGAAGGTGTTGCCTTCCCAGCTCGTGTCGCCGGCCTTGCCCGCCTCCTGGTACTTGCTCTTCAGCGTGCCGTTGTAATTGTCGTTTACCTTAATGTCGCCCGTATGAAAGTTGATGCTCAGACTCGCGCGGTTGTGAATACCGCCGATATCACCCACGAGGACATCATCGATGAACACCCAGACGTCATCATCGCCGGCGAACTCGAAGGTCATGTCATTATTATTGTTCGTCAGGCCGCCCTTGGGCTGCACGAATCGCGTGGACATTGAGAGACCGAAGTGGTGGTTGACGGGTTTGCCGCCGTTGTAGCGCGAATCACCGGTGTTGTCTGCCTTGATGCCGGTTTGGACGAGCTGGCCGTTTTCCTCTTTGAACACCTTGTCTGCCGCGTCGAACGGGAAGAACTGACCCTGGTGGGACGAATCGCCCACTTTGTCAATGCCCCAGGTGCCATAGATGTCGAAGGCATTCTTGTCAGCGTTGTAGGCTGCGTAGTTTTCGGAGCTGTCATAGACGTAGTAGCCGCCCTGAACCTTGAGGAGGCCCGTCACGCCAAAATGGGACGTCTTGCCGGTCTGGGCAGAGGAATCGAACAGGTAGCGGAGGGACTCGTCGCCCAAGGCTTCGGAAAGCTTCGGGTAGCCGTCTGAAAGCGTGTTGTTGACGATGCCGGGCCGCGGGCTCGTGCCGCCCGTCCATTGGTTGAGCGGCCCATCACCCTTGCCGTCGTTAAACTGGAACTTGTGGCCTGCGTTGACGCCGCCGCTGCCGGAAACCGACAGATGGTCATCGGGATTCACCCAGTAATCAAACAGGTTGATCGTCGTCCCCGAGGGCGAGGTCGTCGGAACCGTGTGGTCGGAGATCGCCGCCTCGGCACGAAGCGGCAGGAAGAAACTCGCCGTCAGCGCGACGGCGAGGGCCAGAACAATCGCATATGGCGAAACCGGGCGCAGCCCACGACGGCGGCCATAAGACATGACGGACCACCGCTCGCGCGGCCGATGTTCACCAGGAAGTTCCCTGCTTAGACACCCCCCCCCGGTAGCAATATTCACGAGTCGAGACGTCATCTCTCTGAGCTCCTGCATAATTTCCTCCCCAGTCACACGGCGACCTGCCCGGGCACTCCCCGGGGGGCCGAGGCAGTCTGGCACATGCCCGCAGTCGTTCAAGGAATACCAAGCCCGGCATATGTCTCTTAAGATATCTTAGTCTTTTTCTATGACAGTTTTTGTCTCATTACCGATGAAATCGGCTCAGTCCCTTTGTCACATTCTAGAGCGTGTGGAGCAGGGCGATGAGGAAGCGGATGCCTTGGAGGTAGGCGCGACGGGTGATGCGCTCGTTGGTGCCGTGGACACCGCGGTCACATTCGTCATCGTCGACCACAAAGGCGGAGAAGCGGATGCACTCGCGGCAAATGCGCTGGTAGTTGGCGGCATCGGTTGCGCCAATCACGGTCGAGGGCACGATGCTCATCGGCTCTTGGCCCACCGCAGACGATCCGTTTTCCTCCGTCGGCTTGGGATCACGGAAATAGCGGGCGGCGATGGCGCGGACGGCCTCGAGCCCCGGTCCACCGATGCGCGGGGACGGCGAGGGCTCGGAGCTGCCGGGGCCCAGCTCGACCTCGACTCGGCCGGCGAGCCCAGCGGTGGCAACGGCCTCGCGGCAGCAGGCCACGACATCGGCCACGCTCGTACCCTCGAGCATGCGGAAGTTGATATTGGCCCACATATCCTGCGGCATTACGTTGGCGCCGGTGCTGCCACCCTCGATCTGCGTGGGCGCGCAGGTGGTCGTCACCAGCGGATAGAGCTTTTTGCTGGCGAGGCAATCGCGGACAATGGCATCCCCGTTGGCGGCAATTTCATCGGCCGTGTAGAGCCCCAACTCGACGAGTTGAGCGGCAAGCAAGTCGGTCACGCGCGTCGGCCACTCGATATCGCAGATTGCGGTGATGGCACGGCTGAGCACCTCGAGCGATGTGCCGCCGTAGGGGTTGGACGAATGCCCGCCCTCACTCTTCGTCTTGAGTATGATATCGGCGTAACCCTTCTCCGCGAGGTCGGCATGCATAAGCCAGCCCTCGCCCGCGCCATACTCGGCAGCCGAAACAATACGGTAGTCACCCTCGTCGATCAGATATTCAAGTTCAACGCCACGCTTCTCGAGCACACGACCGATCGCCCCCGCGCCGTACTGCGTGGTTTCCTCGTCCTGGCCAAAGGCCAGCAGCAGCGTTCGTTCGTGTTGCCAGCCGTGCGCCAGCGCATACTCAACGGCCTCCAAGATGCCCGCAACCTGGTCTTTCATATCGATGGCGCCGCGACCCCAAATATAGGTGTCGTCCACGTGCCCGCTAAAGGGATCGTGCGTCCAGTCCGTCTCGGTGCCCGGCACCACGGGAACCACGTCCATGTGGCCCATGAGCATGACCGGCTTGAGGGCGGGGTCGGTGCCGGCAAGCGTCACGAGCAGCGAATGGTCGATGAGCTCGACCTCGCCCGTCGCAAACACGCGCGGCCAGCCCTGCTGCATATAGGCGCGCAGGTCGTCAAACGCCTGCCAGTCCACCGTCTGGGCATCCATGCTCGAAATCGTCGGAAACGACAGCACGCGGCCCAGGCGCTCGCACGCGCCGACCTCATCGATATCGGCAAAATCATCCTCGTGCGCAAAGAAGCGCCAAACCTCGGCCATGCCTTCCTCCAAAAATAACGTGGCAAAGAGGCGATCCCTTTGCCACGTTCGCTTGCATTATTTGTCGTTGAGATAACGCGAGAGGAACTCGCGGGTGCGCTGGTGCTTGGGATTGCCGAAGAGCTCAGCCGGCGCGGCGTCCTCGAGCACCACGCCCTTGTCCATAAAGACCACGCGGTCGGACACCGTGCGGGCAAAAGCCATCTCGTGCGTGACGACGACCATGGTCATGCCGTCGGCGGCGAGCTTGCGCATGACCTCGAGCACCTCGCCCACGATCTCGGGGTCGAGCGCAGAGGTCGGCTCGTCGAACAGCATGATTTGCGGGTTCATGCACAGAGCGCGGGCGATGGCCACGCGCTGCTTTTGGCCGCCGGACAGGCGACCCACGGCGGCGTGTGCGAACTTTTCGAGTCCCACGCTTGCCAGATGCTCTAGCGCGACCTTTTCGGCCTCGGCCTTGCTCATCTTTTTGAGCGTGACGGGCGCGAGGGTACAGTTGTCGAGCACATCCATGTTGTTGAACAGGTTAAAGCCCTGGAACACCATGCCGATGTCCTCGCGGAGTTTATTGATGTTGCAGCGCTCGGCCGTGAGGTCCTGGCCGTGGAACCAGATATGGCCCGCGTCCGGGGTCTCGAGCAGGTTGAGGCAGCGCAAGAAGGTCGACTTGCCCGAGCCCGAGGCGCCGATGATGGTGACGACCTCGCCGGGATTGACAGCGAGGTCGATGCCCTTGAGTACCTCGAGCGAGCCGAAGCTCTTGCGCAGGCCCTCGACGCGGATGAGCGGCTCTTGGTTTTGCGCGGCGGCCGCAGCGCCGGTAGTGGCGGTATCTGCCATGATGATTCTCCTCGTCTTGAGCCTAGTTGGAGCTGGGCAGCGTGGCCGGGGCCTCGGCGCCGAGCTTTTTGCCAAAGGCCTCGAGCAGGCGGCTCGCCACGAGCGTCAGGATCAGGTAGACCACGAGTGCAACGCAGTAGACCTCCATCTGGCGGTAGTACACGCCGGCGACGGTGGTGGTGGCGTACATGAGGTCGAACACGCCGATGACCGAAAGCACCGACGAATCCTTGATATTGATGATGAGCTCGTTGGTGAGTGCGGGGATCGCGTTTTTAATGCCCTGGGGGAACACGACCTTGCGCATGGCCTGCCACTGCGACAGACCCAACGAACGCGCCGCCTCGGCCTGGCCGGCGTCGATGGACTCGATGCCGCCGCGCAGGACTTCCATCATGTATGCGGTGGAGTTGAGCGAAATGGTGACGAGGCCGGCAGTGAAGGTGCTCCAGATCTGGTTGGCCTGGGCGGTCTCGAAGCCCATGCTGCGCAGGACGGTAAAGCCCGCGTAATAGATGAGCAGACCCTGGACCATCATGGGCGTGCCGCGCACGATGGTGGAGTAAACGGTCGCAAAGCCGCGGCCGATGCTCTTAAAGAAACGCGTGAGATCGTTGTCCACACGGTCGAACGTCTGGATGCGCAGGAACACGAAAAGCAGCGCCAGGAAAAAGGCGATGACGGTGCCGAAGGTGGCAAGCGCGATGGTGATCTCGATACCGCGAATGAAGAAGTCACCGCTCTTGTAGGTCATGTAGACCAGGCTCGACAAAAAGTCGCTGGGGTTGGAATCCGAGACAATGCTCACCTGCACCAGGTCGATAAACGACATGACGCAGCGGTCCACGAAAAAGATCGCCGCGATGGCGACCACGACGTAGCTGCCCAGGCGTGCGCCACGACGGCAGCGCTCGGATGCGAACGGCGACTTTTCGCGATAGTCGTTCCAGTGCATGAGCTTGGTGACCAGCGCCGCCGCCGACACGACGAGCCAGGCCCAAAGGATTGCCCAGAGGCAGTCTTGGAACACGCCCGTAGGCGCCAAGAAACTCATCGGCGTGGGGTTGCGCTGGCTAAACGCCAGGCCGAGCGCCGCGATGACGCTCGTGCCCAGGTACACATAACGGTGGTCGGCCCTGATAAAGGAGGCCAGACGATTGATGGTTTTCATGCTGCCTCCCTATGCCGGCTGACGGTCGAGGCACGCGTCCCACATTTGGTCGCGCTCCTCCTGGCTGACGCCCTTGAGCGTCTTGTCGATGAGCTTAAGCAGCTTATCCGAGCCCTTGCGGCAGCCGACGTTTGCCGTGACCTCCTGCTTAAAGCCCTCGCCTTCGGCAAATTGAATCGGCACGATACCCGGGTTTTGGGCCATATAGCCCTTCTCATTCTCGGTGTTGTAGGTCACGGCGTCGCACGTGCCCTGCAGCAGGTTCGAAAACACCGTGGGAACCGAATCGACCGGGTTCTTGTGCACAACGCCCGGGATCTCGTCGATGACGGTGTCGAGCATGGTGTCCTTTTGGCCGAGCACCGTGGCACCGCTGAAGTCGCTAAGCTTGGTGGCGTTTTGGTAGGGGGAACCCTCTTTTACGAACAGGCCAAAGTAGCCAATGAAGTACGGGTCGGAGAAGCCGACCGACTCCTCGCGCTCGGGCGTGGCGCTCATACCGGCGATGATGAGGTCGATCTGGCCGTTGTTGAGCGAATCGATAAGGCCCGAGAAGCTCTGCTTGACGGCAACGGGCTCGCCACCGAGGGCCTTGCAGACGATCTTGGCGATCTGCACGTCGTAGCCATCGGCATAGGCGCCCTGCACGTTGTCGATGGGGATGGTGTACTCACTGGCTTCGGAAACCTGCCAGTTGTACGGGGCGTAGGCCGCCTCCATACCAATGCGGATCTTGTCCTTGCCGATCACGGAATCGGACAGGTCGTCGCGACCGCCGCCCGTCGTGGGCTGAACCACCTTGAGCGTGGACGGGCGCTGACAGCCGGCGAGCGCGCCGGCGACGACGGAAGCGCTCGCAGCGAGAGCGCTACCCAAAAAGATGCGACGGCTGCATACCGGCTGGCGCTGCGCATCGCACTGTTGGGGAGAATGCATAATCTGCCTTCCCTGTTGAATCGTACGCTAACGACTTAACAGGATACCGTTCAGCGTCACTTCCAGCAGATGCATATATAAGATGCATATATACAAATTAACGAACTGAAAACGATTGGTAGTCGTTGGGGACGTTCTTAAACGACTAGTCAAACAAGAACGTCCCCAACGACTAGGCATGAAAAAGGCAAGGCATAGACCTTCTGGTCATGCCTTGCCTTTTGAATGACAAATTGTCGCCCTGGATGGCGCGCAGCGTCGACCGGCCCGCCGTTCGTCAGAACGGCGGAACCTCTAGAGCAAAGTGACGCTAAAGCTGCGGACGTCCGTCTCGCCCGGCGCCAGCGTGATGGTGTTGACCTTGTGCTCAAAGACGTCGTCCTCGGTGTCCATGGTGGTGTGACCGGTCCAGGGCTCGAGCGCCACAAACGGGGCGTCGTTGGCGGCAGACCACACGCCGATGTACTTAAAGCCCTCAAAGTCGATCTTGACGCCATGGCCCGACTTGCGACCGCGCAGCGTGAGCGTGGAACCCGGGGTATCGGTGAACATGATGGCATCGTTATCGAAGCTGCGGTGCGTGATGGGCAGCACGTCCGAGTTATCGGGAGCCTTGTAGCTGTCCTCGAACGTCATGAGGCCATCGGGCGTGATGATGGGGGCCTCGTTGGTCCAAGCCTCGGTAAATGCCAGCTCGTAATCCTCGAATGCCTCGTCCTCGGCACCGGGAGCGGGCACGTTAAATGCAGGGTGACCGCCCACCGAGAACGGCAGTTCTACGTCGCCGGTGTTCGCAACGGCAAAGGTCTGCATGAGCGTGGCGTCGCCGGTTAGGGCATAGGTCATGTTGAGCTTAAAGTGGAAGGGGAAAGCCTTGAGCGACTCGGGCGTATCGGTGATCTCGTAAGTTACCGAGGAGCCGTCCTCCGAGACCTCGACCAGCTTGTGCTCGACGATGCGCGCGAGTCCGTGGCGCGGCATCTCGCAGGTGCCAGCCGCAGACGTCGCCGTGTTGTTGCGCAGTGAGCCCACGATGGGGAACAGAATGGGCGCATGCTTGCCCCAAAAGGCCGGGTCGCCCTGCCACAGATACTCGTTGCCGTCGAGGGCAAGGCTCGTGAGCTGGGCTCCCATGGAATCGATGGCCGCGGTGAGGCCGCCGCGCTTGATGGTGGTGACGGTGGACATGCTACTTCCTCCAAAAGTAAACAATAGTGTCGAGGGCTATTGTGCCACTCTTGGCGGCAAGGAGAAGCGGCAGGCGCAGTTATTGAGCGATTGCGTAAAGGTCGAATCCGCCCTGCGGCGTGCTGTCGACCGTATCGGGCGCCTGCGAGTTAAAGCTCACGGGAACCATGCGCTTTGAGGCGCGGAAGCGCGTGCCATCGGTGGCGACGGGCGGCTCGTCAACCGTGAGCTCGTAGTCGCCGGGCTTGAGTTCGATGCCGTCGCCAGCGGAGTTGACATATTGATACTCGTCAATCGCCTGCCCCCTGAGTGTGCGGCCCACGATATGGATGAGCATCTGGCTGTCGCCGCGGGCGGTGTCCCACGTCGCGCCGTCCTTGACCTCGACCGACACATGCACCGAACGCGTGCGGCTGAGCGATTGCTCGACAGACATCTCGACCTTGGCAGCATCTTTGCGCTGTTGCTCCACATGGCTCCAGACATTTCCGATCGCCGAGCAAGCGATGACGCCGGCCATGAAGGCGATGAGGATGGGACCGAGTGGTGAGCGGCGGCCCGCGTCTTCCTCACGAGCCAGGTCGGGGCGATGCGTGGGCGCAGGCGCCTGGGCGCCTTGCGCGGGCACGTCGAGAATGCTGAAAGATGCTGTACTGCCGGGGTCGATGGTGTGGCGCGGTTGCGGGGTCTTGGCCGGCGAGATGGACATGTCCGCCGGCTCACCGAGCGTGGCCGTGGCATCGGCCTTTGCCTCGTCGGCCTCGGCCTGGGCCCAAGCCTGTTCAAAGGTTAGGGGTTCGGCGGCATCAGGCTCGACAGCGGCATCGTTGCCGGTCTCGTCCTCGTCGCTCGACACGTCACGCGGCGCGGGCTCGTCCCACTCCTCGTCCGGAGCCTCGCCCTCGCTATACCACCATTCAAAGTTATCGATATCCATACGGGGCGCCCCTTAGGCCTCGCAAATAAACACTTGCTAGCCTTATACCCCCAGACGGCACGAGGGCTCGCACGGAACGCGAAAAAGGACTGCTCCTTTGTCGCATCGAAACGGATCTATTTGCGTTTAGCCGCGGGTAATCTTATTTCTCAACAAGAAGTCGACTGCCCCCACGATTCTGATGCCATCGATGTCCGTTGGATGGTCGCCATCCCTGACAATCAGGATCTTCTCATACGAATCAGGAATTTTTCCTAGCGTGCTTAGCTTGAGCGGTCGCAGCTCGCGTTCCCTCGTCGCCTCGGCATCGATCCGTTCGGTAACCTGGATGTATTTGCGGTCCGACCCCTCGCCGATTGCGACAAAGTCGATTTCCCCCGCGCGCAGATGGCCGCAAAACACTTCGTATCCTTCAAATACAAGCTGGTTGTAGATAACGTTCTCGAGCATCCTTCCGCTATCGCTACCTCTATATCCGTCAAGATAGCTGCGAATTCCCGTATCAGCTATGTAATATTTACCGCCTGTCTTAAGAAGCTCCCGCCCCTTGATGTCATACCTTTTTACTTTGGTAAACAGGTACGTCTCTTCCAGAGCGTCAATATATGCCGACACCGTCGATGCGTTGGTCTTACCGCCCGCCGATTCGTTGAGCGTCCCTACGATTTTGTTGACCGAGGTTTGGTTGGAGATGTTGTCTGCCAGATACGCGCAGAGCCGCTCGAGAACATCGCGCTTGGTGATAGCTCCGCGACCCCTACGCGTCGCACGCGACAGGATATCGCGCGCGACGATCGTCTGGTAGAGGCTACGGATATAGTCGCGGCACAGCTCACGTCTCGGCTCATCATGGGCCAGAAACGGCATGCCGCCATAAGTTATGTACTGCTCAAGCACGGTATTTGAATTAAGGCGATCGCCCGTCTTGGAAACAAGTTCGACCCTCTCACCAAGCCCTTCAGCGGCGACCGCATCAATCGAGCGAAAATCAAGATATTCGCTAAACGTGAGAGGCTGCATCTTGACCTCGACATATCGGCCCGAGATAAGCGTTGCGAGCTCGCTCGATAGCAAAAAGGCATTGGAGCCCGTGACATAGATATCGCACGGCAAATCCACTCGGAGCGAGTTGACCGCCTTTTCCCAACCTTCGACATTCTGGAGCTCGTCAAAGAACAGGTAGGGATGATCGATGCCGTCGATGCGCTCCCGAACCATACGATAAAACGTCAGATAATCCGTAATTCCCGCGTACTCTAGAGATTCCATCTTAAAGGTCAGCAAACGCTCGGCTGGCACCCCCTGTTGCGCCAGATAGTCCCTCATCATGTCCAATAACGTTGATTTGCCGCAACGGCGTATGCCCGTCACGATTTTGATGAGGTCGGTATCCTGAAAAGCAATGAGTCGATCAAGATAACGGCTTCGGCGAACGATATCCATAGAGTCTCCCTAGCGCCCGACCAGACATGAAATCTTATAAACTTGCATTTTTTGCAAGTTTATAAGATGTTACCTTAGAAACTTGCAGAATTTGCAAGTTTCTAAGGCATGGAATGCGACAAACGAACTGTCCCTTTGTCGCATCGCGAGGGCAGCGCGAATGGAGGGGGCCTCGAGGGCCTCCTCGGGCGCAAACTTGCCCTCGCCCACTGCAACCTTTGTCGTGTGCATACCCATGGGATCTCCTGTCGCCCGCGATGTACCTGAGATCATCTTCGCCTGCATTGCGACTATACAGGCAAGCGCAGCCTGCGACAAAGGGGGCGAGCACCTGACACATTCTGGTAGAGTTGCAGGGACTGAATCCAGCTCATATAACGCAACATGGGAGCAACTGCCTTGACCACCGCAACTTCGTCCACAACAGCATCAACCGCTGCCGCGCTTTCACCTGCGCGCACCAATCTTTGCCTGGCGCTGCTCGTGCTGTTGGGATTCTCGCTCGGCTGCTCCGAGTTCGTGGTCATCGGCATCGAGAGCGACCTGGCGACGGAGCTCGGCATCTCGCTTGCCACCGCGGGCCAGCTCATCAGCGTGTTCGCGCTCGTCTACGCTATCGCCACGCCGGTGCTTGCGCTCAGCACGGGGCGTTTTCGCCGCTACCAGCTGCTCGTGTGCTACAGCATCGTCTTTGTGCTCGGCAACCTGGTCATGGCGTTGGCGCCCAACTTCCAGGTGCTCTTTATCTCGCGCATTGTCCTGGGCTCCGTCTCGGGCGCACTGCTCGCCGTGGGCGTGACGTACATCCCCGAGCTGCTGTCCCCGCAGCAAACTTCGCTTGCAATCTCGGTGGTATATGGTGCGTTTTCCGTGGCAATGGTCTTTGTCACTTCGATCGGTAAGTTTGTAGCCGACACGCTCGATTGGCACGTAGCCATGTACGGCACGCTGACCTTTGCCGTTCTGATCTGCGGAGCGCTCGTGGCGTTTATGCCGCGCGCTGGGCAAACCGACGAGCCTGCCACCTTCCGCGAACAGGCGGGCCTGCTACGCGAGCCGAGCATCATTACCGGCATGCTCATCTTTTTGTTTGGTGTGGGTTCGGTCTATGTGTTCTACGGCTACGTGACGCCTTATCTTGAGCAGGTGCTGGGCATGGGCACCGTTCAGGCGAGCACCACGCTCATGGCCTACGGCGTGTTCTGCCTGATCTCGAACATCCTGGGCGGATGGATCGATGCGCGCTTTGGCATGAAGGCGCTGCTTGTGACGTTTGTGCTGCAGGCTGCGGCGTTACTCGGGCTGTTTGCCGTGGGCGGCACCATGCCGCTCGCGCTGGTCTTTGTCTTTAGCTTGGCGCTGCTCATGTACCTGTTCTCGGTGTCGTGCATCACGCACTTTATGGACGTGGCACGCAGCCGCCATCCCAAGTCGATGGTACTCGCAAGTTCGGTTGAGCCCATGGCGTTTAACGTCGGCATCTCGTTTGGCACCGCAGTGGGCGGCGCCGCGGTAAGCAGCATTGGCATTGCGTACGTGGGTGCAGTGGGCGCCGCGTTCTCGCTTGTGGCCTGGGCGCTCACGCTGGTGACGATTAAGCTGGCTCGTTGGGAGCGTCGCCGTCAATCAGCACAGCCCTCAATACGGGCATAGGGGCGAACACAGCCCAGGAGCCCAGGGTGGCGAGCAACCGGTGAAAACCGTCCCATACGGGTAGTGCTTATCCACCTGCAAGCTCCAGCAGTGCAATTTCGTGTACTTCAGATACACGCTTTTCTTCGATTTCATGTATCTGGAACACATGAAATCTTGAGCACCCCTGTCTTCGTGGAAAACGTTTTTGCCCGCTTTACATCAGACGATGGGCGTGAGCTGCGTCATCCTCCACTCTGCGCAGTTGGCTTCATTGGAAAGGGCTGTGTTACAGTGCCACCGCAGGCCGTACGGCCCTGTCTAGAAAGGAAACCCTGTGCAACGCGTTCTTTTTATCTGCCATGGCAACATCTGTCGCTCGACGATGGCTGAGTCGGTGTTTACCGAGTTGGTGCGCCGCGCCGGGCGCGAGGGCGAATTTGTCATCGATTCCGCTGCGACCTCGACCGAGGAGATTGGCAACCCGCCGCATCATGGCGCGGTCGCCAAGCTGCGCGAAGTCGGGATTCCCGTCGTCGCACATCGTGCACGTCAGGTGCGTCGCGCGGAGTATGGCGACTGGGACCATATTGTCTATATGGATGCTGAGAACGCGCGTGGCCTGCGTCGCATCTTTGGCGACGACCCTGACGGCAAGATTACGCGCTTGCTCGATTGGACTGATCGCCCCGGCAACGTGGCCGATCCCTGGTACACCGGCAATTTCGATGCCACCTACCGCGACGTGATCGCCGGCTGCACCGCCATGCTCGAGCAGCTGTAGGTTCGTGGGCGCACGAACCACGCTCTAAACGGGAGAAAATCCACGCTCATGAATGTGACAAAGGAACTGCCCCTTTGTCACATCCGGGACTGGCCCTAGACCGGCTTGACCTCCAGCTTTATCCCCTCGGCGCAGGAGTCGCCCAAAACATCCGAAAGGGCCCAGGTCGCATATAGTGGCAAATAGAGAACCGCTCCGTTGCGCTCAACGTTGCCTCTCGAGAAAACGATCCCGAGCCTTACGCCATATTCAGCCGTATCAAGCACACGACCGAGCGCAGCGTGCGCGTGGTAATAGGAGCCCGATTTAACCTCGATCGGAACAGCCGTCCCATCCGGTCCATCGACCACAAAGTCCACTTCACCGCGCTTTTTTGTCTGATAGTAGTAAAGCTGGCGATTTTGGGCAGCTAGCTGCTGGGCCACCACGTTTTCGTAAATGCCGCCCAGATTGGGCTCCTTGCTATCAAGATACGCCGCTTGGGCGACTCCAACGGGGTAGCGCGCCATCAACATGCCCGTATCCGATTGATATAGCTTGAACTGCGATGGCCGTGCCGTCTTGAGCAGGGGCGATTTTGGCTCGGTTACGATATCGGCTTTGAGAGCAACGCCGGCATCGACAAGCCATACAAAATCTCGCTGATACTTCTCGTAGTGCGCCTTAGGGTCAATGGAATTGAGCACGAAGCGCTTGTTTTCGCCCTCGAGCATAATAGGGAGCTGATCGTAGATGCTCTGCACCTGAAGGGCTCGCCCGCTTGCATACTTGGAGATATCCCGCCGGTACTGTTCGTTGAGCTCTGACTGTAGCTGACGAACAGAGGCAAGGTCGCCCTGCGTGTCAAGGAAACGTTGCACGACCTCCGGCATTCCGCCGACAACGGTATAGGTCCTGAAGTTTGCCATCATCGCGTCATGAATGTAATCAGGAACGGGCCTCTCGCTGATACACGCGTCACGTATCGTTTGGCGAGCCCCCTCGCTCACCCCGATTGCCCAGCAAAACTCCTCAAAATCGAGCGGGAACATCCTAAGCTCGTGAACATACCCCACGGGATAGGACCTGACGCCCTTGAACTGAGTCCCGAGCATTGACCCCGAAAACGCCCAGCGGCACCTCCCGTCCTCAACAAGGAACTTTGCCATCGTCATGATGTCGGGGGCCTCCTGGACCTCATCGATAAACACAAGCGTTTTGCCTGGTGCAATCGACTTTCCCGAAAGAAGCGTCACCCTGCTGATGAAATCATCGGCATCCCGCGCCTCGAGAAGAGCATCTTTTGCCTGGCGGTTTTCCATGAGGTTAAGCTCGATGTAGGTTGCATGGTTGGCTTTGCCAAATGCGCGAATCGAATAGCTTTTGCCAATCTGGCGAGAACCCGTAATGAACAAGGCCTTTTGCTCGGAAGACTTCAGCCAACGCTCCAGCTCTGCCGCTATTTTCCTACGCAGCATAGGCTCTCCCCTCGGTGTCATCGAATGAAATGCAAAGTTTTATATGCTTGATTATCGATGAAACGCAGAATTTTTAGAACCAAAATTCGGATGAAATGCAGAGATTTGAGATTATAAGCAAAAGAAGGGGCACCACCGGCGAATGTGTCAAAGGGGCTGTCCCTTTGACACATTGCGCTCGACTACTCGTCAACGATCTTGGCAAGCCAGACGTTCAGTGTATCGACTTCGGGGCAGCAGAACTTTGCCGTGCCGGGCTCGTTGCCAGGCACGGTCCCGCCATAGCGCAGGATATCGATATAGGGAAAGCCCACGTGACAGGCCATGGCGCACATCTTGCCGCGGTCTCGGTCGAAGTCAAAAACGTCGCCCGGCTTGTGACCATGGTGGCAGCGGCACGCACCCAGCTGGTCCACGCAGCTCACGCGGATACGCGGACGCTTGCCACGCGGCGCGCCGAGCGGCTTGTTATCGCCCGCAGGCTTGATGCCGCCCTCGCCAGCATTACTCATGGTCAACCACATCCAGGCAGGCCTCGATGGGAAGGCCGGCCGACTTGTCCTCTTGGTCGGCATTGCGCTCGATAAGCTCAGCCACCACACGCATGGCATCGGACGTCGCGCACTGCAGACTCCAGCCTGCCATAACGCGGCCGACGAGCACCGCCGAGAACGTGTCGCCCGTGCCCGGGAAATAGACCGGAATGAGCTCAAAGGGAATCGTAAAGTACTCCCCCGCCACATGGTCGTAACCGATAACCGCGTTCGTGCCATTGACTACGGCGCTCGTAATGACCACCGACTTGGCACCCAGCTCGCGCACGGCGTCCACAAGGGCGCGGGCCTCATCGGGCGTGATTTGCTCGACGATAGGCGTGTCGGTGAGCAAACAGGCCTCGGTGTAGTTGGGAACCGCGTAGTCGGCGCACTCGAGCAGGTGCCGCATAAGGCCAATCGTGGACTCGGGCACGCCCGCATAGAGCTTGCCGTTGTCGCCCATGATGGGGTCGACGAACACCTTGGTGCCCTTTTGCGCACGGCGGTGGCAAAAGTCCGAGATGATGCGCGTCTCTTCCTCGGTCACGATAAAGCCGGTCGAGATGGCGTCGAACTCAAAGCCGAGCTCTTCCCAGATGGCAAGACTCTGACGCACGTACTCGGTGGTGTCGTGGATGTAGAACTTGGGGTAGTTGAGCGTATCGGACACAAGTGCCGTCGGCAGATTATGGATACGGTAACCCATGTGCGACAGCACCGGCAGCATGGCGGAAAGCGCGACCTTGCCGTAGCCGCACATATCGTTAATCAGCAGCAGCTGAGTATTCTTCATGAGTGCCCCCCTTGGATCGGGCGCGGCGCAACGGCGCCACAGTGCAACTAAGTGTAGCGCAGGGGACGTTGCGAGCGGAGTCGAGCAGTGCGAAGAGCAGATTGTTGCGGAAAGGTTTCGGAAAATGATCCCTTTTCCTCCGTCCCCAAGTAGTCGTTGGGGACGTTCTTAAACGACTAGTCAAACAAGAACGTCCATTACAGTCGAAATTGTCAGCCCGGGACCGTCTCGGGCTACGATTGAGGCGCGCCCAGAACGGGCCGCCGACCGGGCGCCCGCGCACGGCCGAACGTCCCTGCCCCCGAGAGGGCCAGTTGGGTGCTGCCGGCGCGGGACGCGCCGCCCCCGACGGCTGATAGGAAAGTGCCGGGCAGGTGCCGCGGCTGGTAATGTGAGTGCCGAGGGGGAGGCCATCCGGTCGAACGACTACCGGAAGGATACCACCGTGAAAGCGCCATCCACCAGACCCGCGGCCGTGCTCGGCCTGGACGTCGGCAAGTCGTCGCACTGGGCCTGCCTGATCGACCGCGACGGGGAGGTGCTGGCCAGCGCCCCCGTCCGCAACAGGGAGGCCGAGCTCGACGCGCTGTTCGCCTCCGCGCCCGCCGGCACGCTCGTCGTCGTCGACCAGTTCCGCAACATAGGGTCCCTCGCCGTGAGGCGGGCCCGCGCCGCGGGGCTCGGGGTCGCCTACCTGCCCGGGCTCGCCGCCAGCCGCGCCGCGGGCCTGTTCGCCGGCGAGGCCAAGACCGACGAGCGCGACGCCGCGGTGATCGCGCGGACCGCCCTGGGCGTGCCGGACTCCCTGTCGGGGGTCCCGGGCCGCGGCGAGGCCCTCGAGGCCGCCCGCGCCCTCTCGTCGCAGCGCGACCACGTCGTCGCCTGCGCGACCAGGGACAAGAACCGCCTGCGCGCGGTGCTGCTCGAGTCCTGCCCGGCCCTCGAGGCCGCGGTCGACCTGTCGGACCGGCGGTGGCTGGAGCTGCTCGCCGGGTTCTGTTAGCGTCAATCTATTTTTCACCAGTTTCGCTAAACAGGCGCGCCGTTTGCGCAAAGG
>DXZR01000028.1 GCA_019419555.1 Collinsella sp. | reverse complement strand
ATATAGGCACACAAGGTCAAAGGCGGCACCATGATCCTCCTGGTCGACAAGATCGAAAAAAGCTTCGGCGCACGCGTCCTCTTTAGCGGCGCGTCCTTCCAGATCAACCCCGGCGAGCGCTTCGCGCTCGTGGGCCCCAACGGCGCCGGCAAAACCACCATGCTCAAAATCATCATGGGCATCGACAGTCCCGACTCCGGCCAGGTCCAGTACGCAAAGGACTGCCAGGTGGGCTACCTAGAGCAGGAAACTAATCTGGAGCACACGGACACCACCATCCTTGCCGAGGTCATGGCCGCCGCCAAGGAAATCCGCCGCATGGGCGAGCGCGCTAACGAGCTGCAGGCCCAGATCACCGAGCTCTCCGAGCAGGGCAAGGACGTCGACGCACTCCTTAACGAGTACGGGCAGGTCCAGGACCGCTTTGAGCACCTGGGCGGCTACGAGCTCGAGAGCAACGCCCGCAAAATCCTTTCCGGCCTGGGCTTTAAGGTCACCGACTTTGAGCGCCCATGCTCCGAGTTCTCGGGCGGCTGGCAGATGCGCATCGCGCTCGCCAAGCTCTTCCTGCGCCATCCCGACCTGCTGCTTCTGGACGAGCCCACTAACCACCTGGACCTCGAAAGCGTCCAGTGGCTGCGCGGCTTTATCGCCAACTACGACGGCGCCGTCCTCATCGTCAGCCACGACCGCGCCTTCATGGACGCCTGCGTCGACCACGTCGCCGCCCTCGAGAACCGCCGCGTGACCACCTACACCGGCAACTACAGCAGCTACCTCAAGCAGCGCGAGGACAACCTGGAGCAGATGCGCGCCAAGCGCGCCGCCCAGGAGCGCGACATCGCCCACATGCAGGTCTTCGTCGACAAGTTCCGCTACAAGCCCACCAAGGCCGCCCAGGCCCAGGAGCGCATCCGCAAGATCGAGCAGATCAAAAAGGAGCTTGTCATCCTACCCGAGGGCCACAAGCACATCGACTTTAAGTTCCCCGACCCGCCTCGCTCCGGCGACATGGTCGTGGGCCTGGAGGGCGTCTCCAAGTCCTACGGCAACAAGCACATCTACAGCGACATCGACCTCAAGCTCTACCGCGGCGAGCACGTGGCGCTCGTCGGCCCCAACGGCGCCGGCAAGTCCACGCTCATGAAGATCATCGCCGGACTGGAGCCGCCCACCACCGGCACCCGCGACCTGGGCACCAACGTGGGCGTGGCCTATTACGCCCAGCACGCGCTCGAGGGCATGACCGAGTCCAACACAGTCCTGCAAGAGATCGACACCGTCACGCCCAAGTGGACCGTGCCACAGCAGCGCAGCCTACTGGGCGCCTTCCTGTTTAGCGACAACGATTCCATCGAGAAGCAGGTTCGCGTCCTCTCCGGCGGCGAAAAAGCGCGTCTGGCCCTGGCCAAGATGCTCGTGGCCCCCGAGGCGCTCCTGTGCCTGGACGAGCCCACCAACCACCTAGACATCGACTCGGTGGACATGCTCGAGAACGCCCTGCAAAACTTCCCCGGCACCATCGTGCTGATCAGCCACGACGAACACCTGGTGCGCGCCGTGGCCAACCGCGTCATCGACATCCGCGACGGCCAAGTCACGGTCTACGACGGCGACTACGACTACTACCTCTACAAGCGCGAGGACCTCGCAGCCCGCGCCGCCGCCGAGGCGTCCACGGAGAGCGCGCCGGCCACGACCAAGTCCACCAAGGCCAGCGCCGCCCAGGCCGACACCCCCGTCGCCGCCCCCAAGCCTGCCGAGGGCAAAAAGACCAAGGAGCAAAAGCGCGCCGAGGCCCAAGCCCGCGCTGCGCTCAACAAAAAGCTCAAGGGCGTGCGTAACCAGCTCAAGAAGATCGAGACGGAGCTCGACAAAAAGCGCGCCCGCTATGACGAGCTTATGGAATTGATGGCAAGCGAAGAGCTTTATGCCGATCAAGACAAGTTCAACGCCGCGCTGGGGGAATATAACGGCCTTAAGCAAGAGCTGCCCAAGCTCGAGGACGAATGGCTGGAGCTTTCCACCCAGATCGAAGAGGAGACCGCGCGTGAACTCTCGTAAGGCCGCTGCCGTGGCGATGAGCATCATCGCCATCGCCTGTCGCATCTGCGGCATTTTTATGAGCGCGATGACCGTGCTGCTGTGTTTTAGCGGCCTCACCGCCAAGCTGCAGATCGTGGGCTTTGTCGTTGAGCTTTCGCGCGCGCTGCCAAGCGCCATCGCCGGCTACGGCGTCATCACCTCTCCCTTTGGCGGCGTGTTCCGCCTGGATTACGCAATCGTGGCCGTCATTCTGTTTGTCGCCGACTACTTGCTCACGCGCGCCTCGCGCCGCGTCCGCTAGGGGAGCGCCATGTCCAGCAGCTATATCATGAACCTGCTCGCGAGTGCCGTCGCCGTCATTGTGGGCATCGTCATCCACGAGAGTGCGCACGCCGCCGCAGCCTGGGCACTCGGCGATAAGACGGCCCGTTCGCGCGGACGCGTCTCGCTCAACCCGCTCAACCATATCGACCCGTTTGGCACCATCATCCTGCCGCTGCTTATGCTTGCCGCCGGCGGTCCTGTATTCGCCTTTGCCAAACCCGTGCCCGTCTACCTCAACAACCTCAAGCACCCCAAACGCGACGAGGTCCTGGTGAGTGCGGCCGGCCCCGCATCGAACATAGCCCTCGCGTGCCTTGCCGCGGTCCTCATGCACGCGGCATACGGCAACCTATACACCAGCATGTCCTTTGCCGTTGCATCACAGATCATGAACTTCGGCGCCACGTTTATCGTGGTCAACCTGTCACTCGCGTTCTTCAACCTCATCCCGATCCCGCCGCTCGACGGCTCGTCGATCATTGTGCCGTTCCTTAAAGGCAAGGCTCTTAACAACTATTATCGTCTGCAGCAATACGCTATGCCCATCCTCATCCTAGTGCTGTACCTGCTGCCCATGTGGACCGGCATCGACGTGATCGGCCGCTATTTCGACGTTACCGTGTATCCGCTCGCTGAGCAGCTGCTCAACTTCGCAATCGCCGGCATCTAAGGTAAACTTACAGGTCGACCGTGCATAACGGTCGTAACATGCACCCAAACCGCGCCGCGAAGGCGCCGTCAAAGGAGGTCGAAGATGTCGTATCGCGTGTCGACGCAGGTCTACAGCGGACCGTTCGACCTGCTGCTGCAGCTGGTAACCCGCCAAAAAGTAGATATCGGCGCCATCTCCATCAGCGAGGTGGCCGAGCAGTACCTTGCCGAGGCCGAGCGCATCGAGGCGCTGGACCTGGACGTGGCGAGCGACTTTTTGCTGGTCGCGGCAACCCTTTTGGACATCAAAGCAGCCTCGCTGGTGCCGCAGGAAACCCCGTGCAAAGCCGATGACGACGATGACGAGCTCGACGAAGACCTCGAGGAGCTCAGCACGCTCGACGGCGACGCTCTGCGCGAGGTCCTGATCCAGCGCCTGATTGCCTACAAGCAGTTTAAGGGCGCGGCGGCGGCCCTCGGTGCCCGCATGCAGGCCGAAAGCCGCATGCACCCGCGTGTGGCCGGTCCCGACCCGGAGTTCCTGGGGCTCATGCCCGACTACCTGGCAGGCATCACCCTGCGCGGTCTCGCCGTCATCTGCGCCGACTTGGACGGCAAGCGCCAGACCTTCCTGCTGGAGGCTGAGCACGTGGCGCCGCATCGCGTGCCGCTCGACCTGACCGTAGCCTCAGTCGACCGTTTTACCATGGCGCACCAAACCTGCACCTTCCGCGAGCTACTGGACGGCGACGCCACCACCGAGCAGCTCGTCGTCACCTTCCTGGCCATGCTGGAGCTCGCCAAACGTGGCTCGCTCACCCTGAGCCAGGACAAGATCTTCGGAACCATCTGCATCAACCGAGTCGAGGGAGCCGAGGCATACGTGCCCGGCGAAGGCCCCGAGCTCACCGAATAGGAGCCGCAACCATGTCAACCCTTTCCACGCTGGAGGCAAACAGCCTCAAAGGTGCCCTCGAGGCGCTGCTGCTGGTGTCGAGCGACCCGGTGAGTGCGCCCGCGCTGGCCGGCGCACTGGATATCGCCCCCGGCGAGTGCGCGTCGCTGCTCGCCGAGCTCAAGGTTGAGTACGAGGAGGCCAACCGCGGCTTTCAGCTGCGCGAGGTCGCCGGTGGCTGGCGCCTGTTTACACATCCCGCCTACCACGATGTGGTCGAGGCCTATGTGTTGAGCTGGGACACGCAAAAGCTGTCGCAGGCGGCGCTCGAAACCCTGGCCGTCATCGCATACCACCAGCCCGTGACGCGCGAGGTGGTCAAGGGTATCCGCGGCGTCAACTCCGACGGCGTCATCGCGTCGCTCGTGGACAAGGGTCTAGTGCGCGAGCTCGGCCGCGATCCCCAGCGCGGTCAAGCCATCATCTACGGCACGACCAACGCCTTCTTGGAAAAGTTCGGTCTGCGCTCCACCCGCGACCTGCCCGATCTGGAGCAGTTTGCCCCCGACGAGCAGTCGCGCCAGTTTATCCGCGAGCGTCTAAGCGGCCGCAGCATTCAGTCCACGCTCGAGGAGCAGGCCGAAGATCTGGACGAAGAGCGCGAACTGCTCGATACCGATGTTGAAGATGTTGAGGCAGTCGAGGACTTTGAGACCCTGGTCGTCGACGAGACCTCGGAGGATATGCATGACGAGGACTAACGAAGTAGGGGAGACGCGCGCCATGGGCAACGCAGTGCCCGCAACCGACGCCCAGCCTGTCTACCCGCACACCATGCGCCTGCAGCGCTTTTTGGCGCGCGCGGGCGTTGCGAGCCGCCGCGGGTCGGAGGACCTGATGACCGCCGGACGCGTGACCGTCAACGGTCAGGTCGCGACCGAGCTGGGCACCAAGGTCGACGTCGACCGCGACCATATCGAGGTCGACGGCATGCCCGTCAAGCTCAACCAGGGCGCCGTGTACTTGATGCTCTACAAGCCGACCGGCTACCTCACCACCATGAGCGACCCGCAGGAGCGCCCCTGCGTGGCCGACCTGGTACCGCGCAACCGCTTTCCGGGGCTCTTCCCGGTGGGCCGCCTGGACCGCGACACCACGGGCCTTTTGCTCTTTACCACCGACGGTGATCTGTCGCAGGACCTGCTGCACCCCAGCAAGCACGTCTACAAGACCTATCAGGCGCTCGTGGACGGCCACCTGACCGATCGCGACTTAGAACCGCTCCGCCGCGGCATCGAGCTCGACGATGGCGTCTGCCAGCCGGCAATCTGCCGCGTCATCACCGCACGCGAGGCCGAGGCCGTAGCTCCCCAGGGGGTTAAGCCCGGTACCACCGCCGTGGAGGTCATCATCCGCGAGGGTCGCAAGAATCAGGTTAAGCGCATGTTGAGCAAGATTCACCATCCGGTAATTCGTCTGCATCGCTGCAACTTTGCCGGCCTGGAGCTCAAGGATGTGGCCAAGGGCTCGTGGCGCGAGCTCACCGACCGCGAGGTGCAGATCCTCAAGGCCGGCGGTATCCCACCCAAGCAGGCGAGCGCCAAACGCGGTGGCAAGCCTCAGGAAACCCTCGCCAGCCGCACGCGTCATCACGGCAGCCACGGCTCCGCACCCAAGCGTAACACCTACCGTGAGCGCTACACGGGCTAGGCAACCCGCCGCGCCCCAACGCCCGCGAACCATACCAGCACGTCACCCATCGAAAGGAAGCATTGCATGATCGTCGCCATCGACGGCCCCGCCGGTTCCGGCAAGTCCACCATCGCCAAGGAGATCGCCCGCCAGCTGGGCTTTAACAAGCTCGACACGGGCGCTATGTACCGCGCCGTCACCTTCGCCGCGCTCGACCGTGGCATCGATTTGGACGACGAGGCGGCCATCGACGCCCTCGCCGAGCAGATCGAGATTCGCTTTACCAACGGCACCGGCGAGGACACGAGCCTGACCATTGACGGCCAGGACGCTTCGGCCGCCATCCGCACCCCGCAGGTCGACGCCAACGTGTCCAAGGTCTCGGCCTATCCGGGCGTGCGCGCCGCCATGCTCATCCACCAGCGCCGCGCCGCCGAGGACCGCGATATCGTGGCTGAGGGTCGCGACATCGGTACCGTCGTGTTCCCTAACGCGCAGGTCAAGGTCTTCCTGACCGCCGACCCGCGTGAGCGCGCCCGCCGCCGCGTGCTGCAGCGTCACCAAAACGACGCCCAGCCGCTCACGTCCGAGCAGCTCGAAGCCGAGGTCGACGAGACCCTCGACGCCCTTAAGCAGCGCGACAAGCTCGACAGCAGCCGCGAGGTCGCCCCGCTCGTGCCCGCCGAGGACGCCGTGCACGTCGACTCCACCGCCCACACCATCGACGAGGTCGTCTCGATAATCGAGGACCTCATCAACCAAAGGAGGTAGCCCATGCGCCTGTTTAAGCAGACGCCCGAGGATTATTACAACGCTCCTTATGCAGAGTTCCCCGTGCTCATCCGCGGCACCGTCGCCGTAGTCATGGCCATCCTTTGGGCCTTCTCCAAGCTCATGTGGCGCTGGAAGGTCGAGGACGCTGACCTGCTGTTTGAGCGCCAGGAAGGCCGCGGCAGCGTGGTCATCTGCAACCATACCTCGATGGCCGAGCTGCTGGCCGTGGAGACGGCGTTGTTCTTTGGCGGCCGCCGTGTGCGCCCCATTTTTAAGTCCGAGTTTGCCAAGAGCAAGATCGTACGCTGGGCCTTTAGCCGCGTGGGCGGCATTCCCGTCGAGCGCGGCACCGCCGACATGAAGTGCCTGCGTGCCGCCCAGCATGCGCTGCAACGCGGCGAGGACGTCTTGATCTTCCCCGAGGGCACGCGCATCCGCTCGCGCGAGATCAAGCCCGAGGTCCACGGCGGCTTTGCGCTCATCGCCCAAATGGGCAAGGCGCCCGTCAACCCGCTCGCCATCTGCGGCTGGTCCGATATCACGCCTGCGGGCAAAAAGATCATGCGCCCCAAAAAGTGCTGGATCCGAGCCGGCAAGGCCATCTCGCTATCCGATGCACCGACCGAGCTCAAGCGCAAGGAGCGCCTGGCTTGGTTTGAGTCCGAGGCCATGAGTCGTGTCTACGCCATGCGCGATGACCTGTGCGCCGAGCACCCGGGCAGGTTCTAGCCATGGGCGAGGAAATCATGAGCACTGCCGAGGCTGTGGCCGGCAAGGCAGACGCCCCCACCATCGAAATCGCTGCCCACGCCGGCACCTGCTACGGCGTGCAGCGTGCGCTCGACATGGCCCTGGCGGCCGCCCCGCAGGTGGGGGAGACCGCCCAGGTCCACACCCTGGGTCCGCTCATCCATAACCCCATCGTGGTGCGCGAGCTTTCCGAGGCGGGCGTCGGTCTGGCCGAGACCCTGGACGATGCCGCATCGGGCACCGTGATTATTCGCGCGCACGGCGTGGTGCCGCAGGTGATCGAGGCCGCTCGCGAGCGCGGTCTCGACGTGGTCGATGCCACCTGCCCCTACGTCAAGAAGGTCCACGTGGCCGCCGAGCGCCTGGTTCGCGAGGGCTATCGCGTGCTCGTCGTGGGCGAGCCGGGCCATCCCGAGGTTGAGGGCATCCTGGGCCATGCCGGCGATGACGCGCAGGTCGTGAGCTGCGCCGCCGATGCGGACGCGCTGCCGCTCAAGGGCAAGGTGGGCCTGGTTGTGCAGACCACCCAAACCGCGCAGAACCTGGCCGAAGTCGTGGCTGCCATCACGCCGCGCGTGCAGGAACTGCGCGTGATCAACACCATCTGCGCCGCCACGAGTGAGCGTCAACAGGCAGCAGCCGCACTTGCCAACCGCTGCGACTGCATGGTCGTGGTGGGCGGCAAGAACTCGGGCAACACCCGCCGCCTGGCGCAGATTTGCGCAAACGCCTGCGAGCGTACGTATCACATCGAGGAAGCTTCCGAGCTACAGGCCGCGTGGTTTACCGACGCTCACCACATCGGCATCACTGCCGGAGCCTCCACCCCGCAAGAACACATCGAGCGCGCCGTTGAGCGCATCAAGGAGCTTTGCCGCTAGTCATGGACCAGACCGTACCCGCATACGCCGCCGAGGTGGCCGATTACGGGCGCAGCCGCGACCCCGAGCCGGGTGAAGGCGCGCTCGTAAAGAACGTGCGTCCCGAATCGCCCGCGTGGGATGTGGGTATCGAGCCGGGCATGCGCGTGCTCACGGTCAACGGTGAGCAGCTTACCGACATGATTGTGTGGCTCTGGGAGGCCGACGATGATACCGTCGACCTCGAGGTTTTCGACCCGCGCGACAACACCGTCACCCCCGTCGAGCTCGACCGCTTCCCGGGAGAGGACTGGGGCCTTGAGTTCGATGGCCCCATCTTCGATGGCATGCGCACCTGCGTGAACGCCTGCGTGTTCTGCTTTATGACGATGCTCCCCAAGGGCGGCCGCTCAACGCTCTACATTCGCGACGATGACTATCGCCTGAGCTTTTTACAGGGCAACTTTGTCACGCTCACGAACCTCACCGACGAAGATGTTCAAAACGTCATCCAACGCAACATGAGCCCCATGAACGTGTCGGTCCACGCCGTAAGCCCCGACGTCCGCCGCCGTATGATGGGCCGCAACGCCCAGCGCGGCATGGATGTGCTCGAGGCCATCATGGCCGCCGGTATCGAGATTCACGCGCAGATCGTGTTGTGCCCCGGCATGAACGACGGCGAGGAGCTGGAAAAGACCCTGCGCTTTTGCGAGGAGCACGAGCAAATCACAAGCCTGGGCATTGTGCCGCTCGGTTTTACCAAGCATCAGAACCGCTTTAGCTGGTCATACAGCGACAAGCCCGAACTGGCGCGCGAGACCATTGCCATGATCCGTCCCTACCAGGACCGCGCCTTCGAGCGTTTTGGCCGCCACACCTTCCAGATGAGCGACGAGTTCTACCTGGACGCCGGCATCGATCCGCCCGAGGCGGACTTTTACGACGGCTATCCGCAGTACTACGACGGTATCGGCATGATCCGCTCGTATCTGGACGAGACCGACGACGTGATGGCTACCGATGCCGAGCGACTGGCCCTCGTCCGCGAGGCCATCGCCGCTCGCAGCCAGCACCTGCTGTGCCTCTCGGGCGCCAGCGCACGCGACACCGTGGCACGTTTCGTGGAATCGCCGCAGGGGCTCGCCGGCACCGTCACGGCCATCAAGAATCGCTACTTTGGCGGCAACGTGGACGTGACCGGCCTCATCGTCGCCTGCGACATTCTGGAACAGCTGCCGCAGGACCTCTCGGGGGTTATGCTCTTTGTGCCTAAGCTCATGTTCAACGCTGACGGCATGACGCTTGACGAGTATCATCGTGAAGATTTACTCGCAAGCCTTACCAGTCGCGGCGCCGAGGTTCATGTGGTGTCGACCATGCCGCATGAGCTGCTCGATACCCTGGAGCACATCCTTGGCATTGTGCCTGCCGACTCTAACACTTCCACTGACCCTACCCATTAAAGGAGTGCAGATGAAACCTATCGTCGCCGTCGTCGGACGCCCCAACGTGGGCAAGTCCACGCTCGTTAACCGCCTGGCCCAGACCTCGGACGCCATCGTCCATGAGTCCCGCGGCGTCACGCGCGACCGCTCGTACCACACGGCCGATTGGAACGGCCGCGAGTTCACCATCGTCGACACGGGCGGCATCGAACCGCTCAAGAGCGATGACGTGTTTGCCACGTCCATTCGCGACCAGGCCCTCGCCGCCGCCGAGGAAGCCGCCGTCATCCTGTTTGTGGTCGACGGCCGCACCGGCGTCACCGAGGAGGACGAGTCGGTCGCTCGCATGCTCAAGCGCTGCGACAAGCCGGTCTTTCTGCTGGTGAACAAGCTCGACAACCCCGATCGAGAGAACGACAACATCTGGGAGTTCTATTCGCTCGGTATCGGCGAGCCCACGCCGCTCTCGGCCCTGCACGGCCACGGCACGGGCGACCTGCTCGACGACATCGTGGCCCTGCTTCCCGAGGAAGAGGACGAGGTCGCCGATGAGTTCCCCGACGCGCTGAACGTCGCCATCATCGGCCGCCCCAACGCCGGTAAGTCTTCGCTGTTCAACCGCATCCTGGGCGCCGACCGCTCCATCGTGTCCAACATTGCCGGCACCACGCGCGACGCCATCGACACAGTCGTCGAGCGCAACGGCAAGCACTACCGCATGGTCGATACCGCGGGAATCCGCAAGAAGAGCACCGTGTACGAGAACATCGAGTACTACTCCATGGTCCGCGGCCTGCGCGCCATCGACCGCGCCGACGTGGCGCTACTCGTCGTCGACGCCTCCGTGGGCGTTACCGAGCAGGACCAGAAGGTCATGGGCTTGGCCATCGAGCGCGGCTGCGCCATCGTTGTGCTGCTCAACAAGTGGGATCTGCTCGACGACGACCGTAAGCGCGAGGCCTGCATGGAGACCATCGACCGCCGTCTGGGCGTCATGGCTCCCTGGGCCCAGTACCTGCGCATTTCGGCCCTGACCGGGCGCAGCATCGAGAAGGTCTGGGCAATGGTCGACGCTGCCGAAAAGACGCGCTCGCAAAAGATCAGCACCTCGCGCCTCAACACGTTCCTCACCGACCTGCGCGAGTTCGGTCATACCGTGGTGGACGGCAAGCGCCGCCTGCGCATGCACTACGTGACCCAGACGGGCGTCAACCCGCCGACGTTCACGTTCTTCGTTAACCACAGCGACTTGGTCAACGACACCTACCAGCGCTATGTGGAGAACCGCATGCGCTCGACCTTCGACTTTGCCGGCACACCCATTCGACTCTTCTTTAGGAAGAAGGAGCAAAAGGATGCATAATCCGATTCTGCTGACCGCCATCTGCGCCGTGGTCTCGTTCTTTATCGGGGCGATTCCGTTTGGCCTGATCCTGGGCCGCGTGTTCAACCATACGGATATTCGCAAGGCGGGCTCCGGCAACATCGGCACCACCAACGCCCTGCGTGTGGCCGGCCCCAAGGTGGCCGCGCTCACCCTGCTGCTCGACTGCCTTAAGGGCGCTATCTGCGTCCTTATCGCGCGTCCGCTCATCGCGAGCGTGGGCTACGGCTTCCCTGTGAGCATCATGGCGCCTGGAGCCCCCGGCGACTGGATGCTTGGCGTCATCTGCCTGGCTGCGGTGTGGGGTCACATCTTCTCGCCCTACCTCAACTTTCACGGAGGCAAAGGTATCGCCGTGGGCTTGGGCGTGATCCTCGCCTGGTACTGGCCAATCGGACTTTCGCTGTTGGGCATGTTTATCGTAGCCGTCGCCATCACCAAGTTTGTGTCGGTAGGCTCGCTTGCCGCGGCCATCGGTCTTCCCATCGCCGCCTGCGCGGTCTTTCCGTACAGCAGCCTGGGACTTAAGTTTTGCATGGCGATGATCGGCATCACCGTGGTGTGGGCCCATCGCGCGAACATCAAAAAGCTCATGGCCGGTAAGGAGTCCAAGCTCTCGTTTACCAAGCGCGTCACCGAGCCCGACGATAAGTAGGAGAGAGTCATGAATGTTGCGCTGATTGGCTCCGGCTCCTGGGGAACCGCCGTCGCCGGCCTTGCTGCCGCGCGAGCCGAGCGCATGACCATGTGGGCCCATAGTGAGCAGACGGCCGCCGGTATCAACGGCGAGCACCGCAACCCACGCTATCTGGTGGGCCACGAGCTGCCCGGCAACGTCTTCGCCACGACGGAGCTGGTGCAGGCGCTCGACGGCGCCGAGGCCATCATCTTTGCCGTTCCTTCGACGCACCTTCGCAGCGTGTGCCACCAGGCTGCGCCCTTTATCGCCGCCGATACCCCGGTGCTCTGCCTCACCAAGGGCATTGAGCCCGAGTCCGGCCTGCTCATGAGTGAGGTCATCGCCAGCGAGATCGGCAACGAGTCGCGCGTGGCGGCACTCTCGGGCCCCAACCATGCCGAGGAGATCTGCCGTGGCGGGCTTTCGGCCGCCGTCATCGCCAGCGAAGATCCGCAGATAGGGGAGACCTTTAAGGACCTGCTCCTGTCCACGGCCTTCCGCATCTATCTGTCGCAAGACATGACCGGTGTCGAGGTCTGCGGCGCTATGAAAAACGTCATCGCCATCGTGTGCGGCATCTCTGCCGGCTCGGGCGCAGGCGACAACACGCTCGCCCTCATCATGACGCGCGGCCTGGCCGAGATCAGTCGTCTAGTGCACGCCCGCGGCGGTCAAGCTATGACCTGCATGGGACTTGCCGGCATGGGCGACCTCATTGCCACCTGCACCTCGGAGCATTCGCGCAACCGCACCTTTGGCTACGAGTTTGCCCACGGCGTGTCGCTCGACGAGTATCAGGAACGCACGCATATGGTGGTCGAGGGCGCCGTCGCGGCCCGCAGCGTGAGCGAGCTTGCCCGTTCACTGGGCGTAGACATTCCGCTCACCTTTGCCGTGGAGCAAACGCTCTACAACGGTGTTACTTTGGATAGGGCGCTCGAGATTCTTACCGACCGCGTACCCTCCCAAGAGTTCTACGGACTCACCGACTAGCGCAGAAAGGCTACTACCATGGGTTCTATCAAAATCGCTCCGTCCGTCCTTTCGGCCGACATGGCCAACCTCAAGGGCGAGCTCGACAAGATCGCCGGCGCCGACTACGTACACTTCGACGTTATGGACGGTCATTTTACCGGCAACCTCACCTTTGGCGTCGATATCCTCAAGGCCGTCAAGCGTTCCACCGACGTGCCGGTCGACGCGCACCTGATGGTGTCGAACCCCGACGAGACGATCGATTGGTACGCCGATGCCGGTGCCGATATGATCACCGTGCACTACGAGGCTTCCACGCACCTGCACCGCACGCTCACGCATCTGCAGCAGCGCGGCGTCAAGGCCGGTGTGGTGCTCAACCCCGCCACCCCCGTGTGCGTGCTCGAGAGCATCATCGACGTCGTCGATATGGTGCTGCTCATGAGCGTGAACCCCGGCTTTGGCGGCCAGAGCTTTATCCCGGGCACCATCGCTAAGCTCCACGATCTCAAAGCCATGTGCGAGCGTCACGGCGTGTCGCCCTTGATCGAGGTCGATGGCGGCATCTCTTCCAAGAACATCGCCGAGGTCGTCAAGGCCGGTGCCAACGTGCTCGTAGCCGGTTCCGCCGTATTTAAGTCCGAAGATCCCGCTGCCGAGGTTGCGCTGCTGCAGAAGCTGGGCAACGAGGCCGCACAGGAGGCATAAACCCTTATGACCGCAGGTCAAAACCGCATACCCGTGAATCTTGACTATGCCGCCTCGACGCCCATGCGCGCCGAGGCGCTCCTTGCGCAACGCGAATACGACGGCAGCGAGCTTGCCGGCGTCAACCCCAACTCGCTGCACTCGCTCGGCCGCAAGGCTGCCGCGCGTCTGGAGATTGCTCGCCGCGAGATCGCCCGCAGCTTTGGCGCGCGCGTCCGCCCGTCCGAGATCGTCCTGACCAACGGCGGCACCGAAGCCAACCAGCTGGCGCTGCTCGGTCTTGCCGAGGGCGCTCGTCAGCGCGACCGCAAGCGCGATCGTGTGATCGTTTCGGCCATCGAGCACGATTCGATTCTAGACAACCTGCCGCTGCTGCGTGCCGCCGGCTTTACCGTCGACCTGGTGCAGCCCTGCCGCGCGGGCTACATTGAGCCTGCCACGCTTGTCGAGCTGCTAGGCGACGACGTGGCGCTCGTGAGCATTATGGTTGCTAACAACGAGACCGGCGTGGTGCAGCCCATCCGCGAGTTGGCCGCGGCCGCACACGCCGCCGGCACCCTGTTCCACACCGATGCTATCCAGGGCTATCTGCACATTCCACTCGATGTCACCGAGCTGGGCGTCGATGCCATGTCCGTCGCGGCCCACAAAATTGGCGGTCCTGTGGCATCCGGCGCGCTCTTCATTAAAACCCGCACGCCGCTGCGTCCCCGCATCTTTGGCGGCGGACAGGAAGCCGGACGTCGTGCCGGTACACAGGACCTGCGCACGCAGCTGGCCTTTGCCGCTGCCGCCTCCGCGCTGTTGCCGAATATTGCCAAGGAGCGCGCAACGCTGCAGGCCTTATCCGACAAACTTTACGCCACGCTTACGGCTCATCCTCGCATTCACGCCACCATGGGCGACTACGCGCAGGCCGATCGTCTGCCGGGTATGGTTTCGATCTACGTCGACGGCATGGACTCCGAGGAGCTCATCGTCAAGCTCGATGCCGCCGGCTTTGAGGTTTCGGCCGGCTCGGCATGCTCAAGCGGTAGCATGGATCCCAGCCACGTTTTGAGCGCAATGGGCATTGGTCGCGAGCAGGCGCTGGGCGCCCTTCGTATCTCGTTCGATGACCGCGTGAATCCGAGCGATCTGGACGACTTTGCTCAAGCGCTGCTTTCGATCGTAGGTGCCGCATGATCGTCGCCCAACTCGAGCGCGCCCTGCTTGCACGCTATCCTAAGACGGACGCCGAACCCTGGGACCACGTAGGCTTATCCGTTGGCGACCCCGACGACGAGATCCGTGGCGTGGCCTGCGCGCTCGACGCTACCAGGGACAACGTGCAGCGCGCCTTGGAAGCCGGAGCCAACGTGTTGCTCACGCATCATCCCGTCTACATCAAGGCGCCCGAGGCATTTTGCCCGCCCAGCGCGACGCGTCCCCAGTGCAGTGCGGCGCTCTACGAGGCGGCCCGCTGCGGCGTGAGCATCATCTCGCTCCACACCAATCTGGACCGCTCGCATGAGGCTCGCGTTTGCCTAAGTACGCTGTTGGACGCCGCGCCCGCAAGCTCGCTGGAGCACGTGGACGACCCCGAAGCGACTGGCCTGGGCGCGCTTGCAACGCTCAACGACCCCTGCAGCCTGCGTGACCTTGCCACTCGCGCCGCCACGGCGTTTGGCAGCGACCCACGCGTATGGGGCGAGGCCGATCACCCGTGCCGCAGCGTCGCCATTCTGGGCGGCTCCCTGGGCGACTTTGGAGAGCTCGCCATTGCCGCAGGCGCAGATGTCATCGTGACGGGCGAGGCGGGCTACCACGTGGCGCAAGACCTTGCCTTGCGCGGGCTACCGGTGATCTTGCTCGGCCACGACCGCTCCGAAGAGCCGTTCGTTGATATATTGATGAACTCTGCAGTTGACGCCGGGGTCGACCCCCGTCATGCGATTAAAATACTGAACCCTTGCCAATGGTGGACTGTGACAAAAGGAGAGAACTTATGAGCGCCGGCGCTACGCTACTCAAGCTGCAACAGATCGATTTGGAGCTCGCCCGCAACAAGAGCGAACTTGCCAATATGCCGGAGCTCAAGGAGCTCGCTTCCAAGCGCAAGACCTATGTGAAGCTCAAGTCCGAGATGACCAAGCTCTACGCCCAGCGCAAGGACCTGGATATTGAGCTCGACGATCTCAACACCACCGAGATCCAGACCAATAACGCCATCGAGGCCGCCAAGAAGCGCCACGTTGACGGCTCTGACTACCGCGAGGTTCAGGACCTAGAGAACGAGCTCGCCACTCTGGCCAAGCGTCTGGACAAGATCGAGCACACCCGCAAGGACGTCGTCATCGCCCACAAGGAGGCGCTCGACCGCGAGGCTCGCGCGCAGGCCATCATCGCCAAGTTCGAGGAAGGCGTGAAGGCCGACACCAAGGCCGCCCGCGCCAAGGCCGCCGACCTCCAGGCACAGATTGACGCCGCCACCAAGGAGCGCACTGCGCTGGCTGCCACGCTGCCGACCGACGTGCTCACCGACTACGAGCGCCTGCTCAAGCAGTTCCGCGGCCTGGCCGTCGAGACCATCAAGGGCAACATTCCCACCATCTGCCACACCGCGCTGCAGGCGTCGTCCATGAGCGACCTCAACCACGACGGTAGCGAGATCGCGCACTGCCCGTATTGCCACCGTCTGCTGGTGCTTCCCAGTAAGGAAGCCTAACGATGACGGCGGCACCCGACAATTCAATGCAACTTGAGGGAAAGACGATCCTGCTGGGCATTACCGGCGGGATCGCCGCCTATAAGTCGTGCAATATCGTGCGCCTGCTGCAAAAGCGCGGCGCGCGCGTCAAGGTCCTTATGAGCGAGCATGCCACCGAGTTTGTGGGCCCGCTCACCTTCCGTGCGCTCACCAACGAGCCCGTTGCCGTGGGCCTATTCGACGATCCCTCCGACCCCATCCACCACATTTCGCTGGCGCAGGAGCCCGATCTGGTGGTCGTGGCGCCCGCGACGGCCAATATCATCGCCAAGATGGCAAACGGTATCGCCGATGACCTCATCTCCACCACGCTGCTTGCCACGCCGCGACCCATCGTGATCGCACCCGCTATGAACAACGGCATGTGGAAGGCGCCGGCGACGCAGGCCAACATGGCCACATTGCGCGACCGTGGCGTCCATGTGGTGGGA
Source organism: Collinsella sp. (assembly GCA_019419555.1). Lineage (GTDB taxonomy): Bacteria > Actinomycetota > Coriobacteriia > Coriobacteriales > Coriobacteriaceae > Collinsella. Next base: position 10,427 of record DXZR01000028.1, on the reverse strand, counting down.
CCCGGCAGCGGCTACCTTGCCTGCGGCGACGTGGACACGGGACGCATGAGCGAGCCCGAGGACATCGTCGAGGCCGCCTGCGAGGTGCTGAACCCCGTCCCGCAAGACCTGGCGGGCAAGCGCATCGTAATCACCGCCGGCCCAACGCACGAGCCGATCGACCCTGTGCGCTTCATCGGCAACCGGTCGTCGGGCAAGATGGGCATCGCCCTGGCGGGGGAGGCCGCTCGCCGCGGTGCTGCGGTCACGCTTGTGCTGGGGCCGACATCGCTCGATGTCCCCAGCGGCGTGGAATGCGTACGCGTGCAAACCGCCGCTGAAATGCTGCAGGCGGCTCTGGGCGCCTTTCAGACGGCCGATGCGGCCATTTGTGCCGCAGCCGTCGCCGACTACACCCCCGCAGCCCCTGCCGACCATAAGCTCAAAAAGGCTAACGAGCGTCTGGATCGCATCGAACTGGTCGAGACGGTCGATATCCTGGCCGAACTTTCGCGCCAAAAGGGAGAGCGGTGCGTGATAGGCTTTGCGGCAGAGACTGATAACGTCGTGGAGTACGCGCAGCGAAAGCTCGCCCGCAAGGGTTGCGATGCCATTATCGCCAACGATGTCTCGCGTGCCGATTCGGGTTTTGGAACCGATACCAACAAGGCCTGGATCGTGAGCACAACGGGTACGCAAGAACTTCCCGTGCTAACAAAACCCCAGCTCGCAGATACAATTTTGGACTTGCTTCAAAATTTGTAAAAAAGTTCTTGCACAAGGGCAAAGTTTCGGGTTAATATACTCCCTGTTGCAAGCGAGAGCAGAGCAACAAACAAAAGCTTCGGGACGTGGCGCAGCTTGGTAGCGCACTTGACTGGGGGTCAAGGGGTCGCTGGTTCGAATCCAGTCGTCCCGACCAGAAGTTTGCAGGTCAGGCACCTAGTGCCTGACCTTTTTTGTTTAATAATCAATTGCTTAATTTTGATTAAGCAACAGGGTGCCAAAAATCTACCTGCGCGATAATCGCTTTTTGCGGTTACTTGCGCGTTTTGCACGCGCTTGAGCCGATTTATTAACGCGACATGAATCTACATACGCGTAGCTGGTATACAGACGAGTACAGGCTGTATTTATCGCGGCGATTTACGCAGATATGGCGACTGTAACGAACTAGTGTGTCGCTGTATTTATTCCAGCAGTTCACTTGATCTGTGGACAAGTGAGCGGTTACAACAAAACGCCAACCAGGATGGACTCCATACGAGGATGCCGCAAAGGTAATGGCGGGGAAGTGCGGCAGGCGCTCTGAGAGCCGCTGTATGCCCCCATTTCTCCTCAACCCGATTACCTGTACAATGAACCTCGAATTGTTTGAGTAATCGCCAAAAGAAAAGCCCTCGCAGGATTGCGAGGGCTTTGCGATGAAAGAGATCAGAAGCAGAAAGCGGGGAGGACATAAAACGAGTCCGTCGCGCTGTAGCTGTAGCAAATACCGCCGCTTTGAACATAGCGAAAGGATGTGGAGCTGCGCGGTCTCACGGAACGAGTCCAGTGGCTATAGCCTGATGCACCGGAATAGTTCGACCTCGTCACGCCCTTGGATTTGTAGCACTCGTACTGGATGCCGTCAGATTGCATATCCCCGTATACTTCGGTTGCCGAGAGCAGAAAAACCTTGTCGGTCGTCGCCGAGGGGGCACCGCCCCCGTTACCGCCAACGTTATCGGTTGTCTTTGTGACGGGTTTCACCTTTGACTGGAGCTCGCTGGGCAGGAGCAACCAGAGGTCACCGCTGTTGAGGCGGGTACGGAGCTCGGACTTATCCCAACCACCGGCATTGGTGTCCGTAGCGTTCATTCTCTGGCTACCCAAGGCAGAGTTGGTCGCCTCGAACGTCAAGCCTGCCATGCCGCTACCATCGGCCAAGTCGTCGTGGTTGATGCCGATGATACGGTACTCGAGCGTCTTGCCATTGGTCAGCTTCATCGAGAACTTGGTGCCGGCATCCATGGCGGCCTTGGCCTTGGCGTAGGCGATAGACGATGTACCGTTCTTGGCAATGTCTTTGGCAACCGCCTCCTGCTCGTCGAGGGTCCAGTCCTTCGCGTCCTTGGCGATGGCCACCTAGACGGCCGCGGAATCGGCGCCTGCGGAGCCGCCACCGGACGCGCCTCCCTCGACGCCGCCGACCGTCCCATTGTTCACCGTGTTGCCGACCAGGTTGGACTGGTTTCGGATGGCTCCGGCCACGCCGGGTCCCGCGAACACGATGACCAGGCCGATGACGGCAATGATCAGGACGTACTCGATAATTGATTGCCTTCGGAAGCGGGTCGTTTCAGGAGCGACCCCCCCCCCGAAGGTTAATTGCCGCTGCATGCATATACGGCTCCCTTCACTCGGGGTTTGCAATACGAGCCGAGCGTAGGGCTATTCCAAGTATTTGCAACGGTCTTGACGCTGCGGCAACGATGACGGCAGGGGAGAAAGTCATGCGCTATTAGCGCGGCTATAACGTCCGCTTCGAATGCCGACCGTATTCATATCGAGGCAGCCATTTCATACCTTCAGAAAGACAACTGAAAGCCGCAAAAAAGCGGGACCCGGCTATAAGCCGAACCCCGCCCAAGAGAAGCCTTTAGAGCCGAGACAGACAACGCGTGTGGACAATCACTCAGCCTCCACCGCCATGCGCACGACCTCTTCCATCGGGTAGCGAGTGCCGCCGTCCCCGTCCAAAGCCTCGTTGTAGGCCTCGATGTCCGCCATGTCCTCAGCCTTCTCGAACGCGGCCCTTCTCACGAACTCGGAAAAGGTCATGCCCGTGGCGTCCGCATGGCCCTGAATCAAGGCCATTTCGCCCTCATCGAACTTGACCGCGATCTCGCGCATCGCCATGGTCGCTCCCGTAAACGCCGTCATCGAAGTGAATCCATTATCCACCCACCGTATACGCCCCGAACTCGAAACACCAAGCAGGATGGACTCTATACGAGGACGCAGCAGAGGTAATGGCGGGGGAGTGCGGCAGGCGCTCTGAGAGCCGCTGTATGACCCCATTTCTCTTCAATCCGACTACCCGTGCCATGAACCTGAAGCCGTTCGTTCGGTCGCCAAAAGAAAGCACGCGCGGGGTAACGCGGGCTTTGCGCTAGACAAGCTAGAAGCACCAGGCGGGGGAGACGCAAAACCAGCCCGGCGCGGAGTTGCTGTCCGACGGATTGCCGCTGCTGTCGACATGGAGGAAGCCCTTCGAGGCGTTCGGAAACACCGAACGCTCCCACCAACCGCTGCCAATGGCAATGGCAGAGTTGGGATTATAGTTCTCCGTCACCTTGCCTTTGAAGGCCTCGTACTGGGTGCCCTCGGAGGAAGTCCAGGGATAGGATGCCCAATAGGAGGTGGGGGGCGATCTCAGAGTAGCTGAGCAGGAACAGCTTGTCCGAGGTAGCCGTCACGGCGGCGTTCTTGTTCTCATCACCGCCCCCGACATTGTTCGATAGCTTTTTGACGGCCTTCACCTTGGACTGGAAATCGGAGGGCATCAGATTCCAGATCTTGCCGGAGTTCATTTTCTGACGGAGTTCAGACTTCTCCCAACCGCCGGCGTTGGTGTCAATCGCGTTCATGGGGGACCAAATGCCCGTCGTGGTGGTGAGGAACGTGAGGCCCGCCTTGCCGGATTGAACCGCCTGCAGGGTCATCATGATTGATGCCGATAATGCGGTAAGTCAGCGTCTTGCCATCGGTGAGCTTCATCGAGAACTCGGTGCCGGCATCCATCGCGGCCTTCGCCTTGGCGTAGGCGGGCGACGCCTCGCCCTTGGCGGCGATGTCCTCGGCAACTGCCTTCTGCTCACCGAGGGTCCAGTCCTTCGCGTGTCCTTCGCGTCCTTGGCGAGCGCCGCCTGGACGGTCGCGGAACCCGCGCCGTTACCGCTGCCGGAACCGCTCGGTTCCCAAGTCCCACCTGCTGTCCCGTTTACCAATACTCCCGCCACCGTGTTGAACTGGTTCCTGATTGCCGACGAGACCCAAGGGCCGGCTATCATCACAACCAGGACGATAATCGCGATGACCAGAACGTACTCGATGGCTCCTTGGCCTCGGAGGCGGGTATTCCTAGGAGATACCCACCCCCCGAAGGTTAATTGCCGCTGCATGCATATGCGACACTCCCTTCGCATGGGGATTGATATTGCATGCAGAGCGTACGTTAAATCGAACCGACTAGCCCGTAACGTGCCGCTGAGGCAACGGCGGCACGGGTGCCCGCGCCACATAAACTGCTTGCCGTTTTGTTTCTTCAGACCTACTGCCACGCCTTCGGGAGGATAACGCCGGGGGCGCAGTGATTGAAGTCACTATGATTGGCATAGGTTGGGACATTCCAATCGGAACAGTCGAGGTTTAGATTTTTGCAATAGCTAAACATGCCGAGCATATCCATAACATCTGAGGTCTTCCACCCTGGTCCAAATTTCACGCTTTTCAGCGAACTGTCGGTGGGAAAAAGGAGACGTAAATCGCCGGCTTTCCGCGTCGACCATCCGGAGATGTCAATCTCCTCGACCTTGTAAAGGTTTTTGAGCGCCGAGTCGAATTCGACGACCGAGGACGTATCCCAGCTTGAAATACTGAAGGAAGTCGCATTGCCGCAATACGCGAATGCGTGCTGCAGATTTGTGCAGTTCGACATGTCGAACTTTGCCAGATCAAAGCTCTTGCAGTTCTCCATGTACTGAAAGCAAAATGCCAACGAGTGGATTTCCATGCCATCGTCAATGGCCTTTACGGCCACGATATTATTTCTGTTAGGCCACCAGGGGGCAGTCGTCTTGCCGTCGTTTCCCACGGTCGCGGTGGCGTATCCATTTTCGAACCCCGTATACACCGCCGTCACGCGGCGGCTGTTGAGCATGTCACCGACTCTGGGGACCCCGCGGCGCTTGTAGAACATGAGGCTGTGGTCGTCCTCCGAGTACACGGCGAACGCTATCCCGTGAACGGGGTCCACGATGTCGGCGTCGGTCAACGACCCGTTGCCGCCGCCCGTGCCGCCCGACTCCCAGCTCCCCTTTGAGATTCCGTTGCCGAGCGTCCCCGCCACCGTGTTGAACTGGTTTGTGATCGCCGACGAGACCCACGGTCCCGCGATCAGCACCACCAGGACGATGATCGCGATGATCAGTACGTACTCGACTGTCGACTGCCCCTTCGGGCGGCGGGTAAATCTGGGAGATACCCCCCCCCGAAAGGAATTTCCGCTGCATGCATGTGCGGCTCCTCTCGGATTGCTTTGGCTGATGCTGCAGAGGATAGACGCGATTACTAAGGATGAGTCAACAATGCCGCAGCGGCATTCACACTAAGAGGGTAAGGCGTTCGGAGTGACATCCCGTTCCAAAACGTATACTTGATTTAAGGCGGAGTGGAATGTGGGCGCGCAAGGAGATGCGGAATCGATGAGAGCCTCAAAAAAAACTACTGCAGTGTTATCATCTTTCATCCTCTCTATTCTTCCATTTCTGATTCTATGGGCGGCTTGGTCAGTCCTCCCTGATACAATTCCCGCTCATTGGAGTGGGGGTGTGGTTGATCGATGGGGTAATAAGCTTGAATTGCTGGTTGTTCCGCTGTTTTCTCTGATTGGTTCTATTGCAATTTCTGTGTACCTTATTGTTTCCACGCGGCGAAGAGAGTTCGCGGATTTCTCTGCTCGAATGCGACGGGACTTTGTTGCGTGCTATATTTCTAGTCTTCTTTTATCGACAACCTGCTCAGTGATAATTGCCGTTTGGGTTCAGTTGATTCTTACGCAAAGCACTGCGGTTGATGGGGGACTTGGACTATCGATCCTGTATTCCCTTCCCGGGCTATATGTGATCTTGTGCACTTTGCCGCCTTTTTATGCGAGCGGCGAGAGCAAAAAGGCAGAGCGCCTGATAACAGTTCTTATTGGCTGCGCGGAGATTGTTCTTTGTGGAATAGTGCTTGAAGGTTCGGCTGCCTCTTATACGATGATTGGACTGATGATTCTGTTCTGTGCGTTTGAGATTGTGTCACAGGTAAGGGATAGCCGGTCCTTATGAGTTGAATTACGCGCGTGCGGATATAAAGGTTGGCATGTTAAGCTGGTCGTTTTATCGTTCTGGGACATTTGCAGTAGGATGAGTGGGACTAGGCACGCTGCGGTGTGATGGTGACGGTTGAGACTTGTATCGCTGCAAATCCGCTGATGCACATTTTGCTATTGGGCTTGAAGGTGGGACCTACAGGCCTTTGTTTGGGATGTTCCGGTCGTCCAACACGTGTTGCACGGCTTTATATTGTTACGCTCGTTCGGCGCTCCGTTGGAGCATTTCCGGGTTTGTCGGCATCATGACTTGGCCAAGTGACACGCTTGCCGGGACGGTTGTAACGCCGCGCCGGTTCCGTGTGCTCCTTCGTTGTTGGCCTGTCCAGCCGGGGGCGGATTCGGCCTCATGTTGTGGCGCACGGCCTTCAGGGGCTTCCCCCTGGCGAGTTATGTTCGTCCGTATGGGTAAGGGTCGGGTTGAGCTGACAATCCCGTGTCGGAAGGGGCTTGCACCATGCGCGCGATGACAGAGATTGAGTGGCTGGACGGCCGTGTGACGAAGGTGCCGGAGCTCGCCCTGGGCGATGCGCTCGGCGAGAGCGTCCAGGCGGAGCTCGATTTCGGGTTCGACGACGTGTTGGAGGGCCTTTGGGTTGAGGTGCGCCATCATGAGCCGGATGAGGACTCGGACGGCGACCCGCGCGGGAGGGGCTGCGCACTGTACGCGGACTGCCGGTACAGCCTGGTCGAACCGTCGGACCTCGACCGTGTCTTCTGCATCCTTTACGAGGGGCAGCCGAGGGTCCAGCCGCGTCGCGGGGGAGCTCGTGAACCTTTCGCGGGCCTGCGCGTTGTCCTGCCTCATGCTCGGATCTCCCTACCCGCCAGGCGCCCTCGAGGCCCTGGCCGCGTGCGCTCGATACCTCTGCGGTCCGGCTTTCACGTCCGACCTCGCCGCCCGCGTCCGCGCGCGGATCTCATCCGGCCTCACGCGCTTGAATATCGAGCTGAGCCCAAACGATGACCCACACCCCATCGGTCTTCATGATGATGCCTCGATGAGCCAGCTCGCCCAGAGCTTTCGATACAGTCGGTTGAGTCGAACAGACTTTTTTTCGAGCTTGTCCTGACGCATGAAAAGACCTTTTGTAAGTTCTTTTCCGTTGGCATCCTTCCTATTAGGCCCTTTGGACGTCTGGAAGGAGCAAATCATGATCAGAATCGCAAGCTGGACGCGATTCTTCGCGACCGCAAATAATGAGTCGTAGGATGGCCTGTTGATTCCACTCAGGATCTCGCTCTTTGCAATCTCATCCTGTCGAACGTCAAGCGCCGCCTCCATCTCGCTAGGCGTCTCGGCCTGATCGGCAACCGATGGAGCGTCCGTGTCTAAAGGCCACGGGAGGCCACGGCCTTTTTGCGGTTTGTAGCTACTTGTACTCATGTTGATTCCTCTGGTGCGAGGCTATCCAACCCAATTGCCGACTGTGCCCATAATATGGTTGATTTCCGATCTCAGCCGAACACATTGAGCGGATAGGCCGTTCCCGCAGTTAGCCGAACGCCCCCGAGGCCCCATTCAGGCCACGGGGCGTCGTTTTCCCAGTTGAAGGAACGGTGGAGATGTGTTTCGATGGGTCCGGTGGCCATGCTCCGCCCGCCGCCCGGCACCTCTTCCCAGACTCAGCCGGACGGTCGGTCCGTCTATTCCATTTTCGCCCTTAGGCTAGGCCAGCGGGGCATCGCCCCTCTCTGCGCGCGCCCTCTCGGCGGGGCCGGCGGGGCCGACCTGTCGGTCTACGACGGGTTCCTGAAGGGGGCGGTCGCCGATGGCAGCTAGCGAGGAGCTGGCCCGCAGGGTCGTGGAGGCCGGGCGGTCGTGCTCGCTCACCACCGCCGTCCTGGAGGAGTGGTCGAGGCTCGGCACCCCGAAGCAGGTGGAGTACCTGGCGGGCTACCTCGAGGCGGAGAGGTCCAGCCGCGAGGCCTCGAAGCGCGCGACGCTGCTCAGGCGCTGCGCGCTGCCGGCGCCCAAGACCTTCGACGGCTACGACTGGTCGGCCGTGTCGTGGCCGGAGGGCATGGGGCGCGAGTCGCTGCTCGCGCTCGACTTCGTCGAGCGCAGGGAGGACCTCGTGCTCATGGGCGACGTCGGCACCGGCAAGACGCACATGGCGTCGGCCCTCTGCGCGCTGGCGTGCGAGAGGAGGCTCGAGGCGCGCTTCTTCACGGCGTCCTCGCTCGTGATGCGCCTGAGGCGCGCCCGCGACGACGGGAGGCTCGACCGGGAGGCCGCAATCATCGGCAAGGCCCGCCTGCTCGTCATCGACGAGCTCGGGTTTCTCCCGCTCGACGCGGACGGGGCGAGGCTGCTCTTCCAGGTCCTCGCCGACGCATACGAGAGGCAGTCGGTGGTATTCACCACGAACCTGGAGTTCAGCAGGTGTGGGCGGTGTTCGGGGACGACCAGATGGCCGCCGCCCTGATCGACCGCATCGTCCACCACGGGAGGCTCGTCCAGTTCCGCGGCGAGTCCTACCGCGTCCGCCATGCCCTCATGCAGGAGGGCTAGCCGCTCAAAAAGCGTGCGCGCTTCCGATGCTGCGACTGCTCAATTTCCGATGCTCTTTTTGCTCAAATCCTCTTGACGAAACACAGAATACGTGCGGGCGGCGCTTGCAGCCGATCGCACGGTACCGGCCGCACCCGTTGCAGCAGCGCGGCCACGCCGCCAGGCGCGGGCAGGCCGCCGACAGGTCGGCCGAGCCGTCGACGCGCTCGCCGCGCCTGGACTTCGGCGCCGTCACGAACCTGTGCGACGCCACCTCGGCGCTCACCGCCGAGGGCGACCTGCACAGCTCCCTGGCGATCTCCCTGCACGAGGCCCTGCGCTCCAGCATCCTCTGGACCGTGTCCCGCTCGTGCCTGGTGAGCCTGCCGTAGGCCCTCGGGGCCGCCTCCGCGGAACCCTTCTTCCTCTTTCCGGACCGGCCGTCCTCCGATCTCCCGGTGCCGGCCGGTCCGGCCCTCAGGGTATCGGGTTCCCACATTCATCCGCACATGTGCGGATGAATGTGGGAGGTGTTCGGATGAAGTTGATAATCAAGGCTTCGATAGCAAACGCAATTTGGTTTTTGAAATATGGACGAATTCCTCGTCAGGAGGGTAAAATGGTGCCGACGGCAGCCCAAGTTGTAGAGAGCTGGGCAGAGCCGTTGCTTAATGAAGTTGGGTCATCGTCTTAGCGACGGTGGCCTTTCTTTTTGGGCTTCGAACCCTGCTTGAGTGCCTTGGAAAGGACGACAAGGGCCGTGAGGAGCGAGACCATAGCAGTCAGGAGCTTCACGAGCTCAGTGAAATCGGTCATGGGCATCACCTCCCATCGGATGGAGGGCTCTGCCCGGCACGAGGGCTGCCGACAGCAAGGACGATTCTATCAGAGCGGCTGACTCCCGCCCGATTATTACCATCCCACCGCGCCTGTGCAAAAAAGAGGGCCGCCAAACAGCGACCCTCCAGCGAAAGTGCATGTTATTTAGGACAGTCAAATTCTTTGAAAAACAAATGGATGCTGTAGAATTACAAATAAGAGTCACCCAGAAGGAGCGATCGATGAAAAGCAAACGATTTGTCCTGAATGCACTTCTGGTAGTAGCAATATTGACGCTCTTCGTCTTTTCGTACTCATACATGAATCAGCCAAGATTTGGATATGCTTTATACACTGTTTTTTCCGGCGAAACAACTTACAACACTATAGGCTTCATTGACGCAATCTTTTTCTATGTAGTCGGCCCCGTATCAAGCGAACTGGTCGCTTTTGTTGTCAGCTACAACCTGAATCAACAAAGCCAAACTCACTCAGCGACTTCGGCCAAACAAGGAATCAATCTCTTCGCAATAATGATAATTCTGCAAATTGCGACCGTGTTGATTATCGCCCTGACCGCAACAAACGTTTTGAAGTATGAGTTCGGATTCATCGCGAGCTGTCTCATGGCAATTGCCGCGGGTATAGCGGTTTCGTATACGACACCGGCAAAGAAGTAGATAAACTAACAGGGCCTATTTGGAATCCGAATCGTCCATGGAACCGTCGATGCCGGTTTTGGTGTCGTCATCCGTATTGGAATCGTCATCCTTGGGGCTTATAGGACACACATTTTGTCCTATAAGCCCCGATCAATTCATACTCCTCATCCTCGCCGAATTGCGAGTATGGCAGAATCGGCACTGGATGGCAGCGCGCTAGGCCGTGTCCGCGGAGTTACCCCCCCCCGTTTTTATCGTAACAGCTGATTCTAGGGACGCTGTTAGCGCCGGGCGATTTTAGCCGCTAATAGTCAAACTATTTTGACCAATCCCG
>DXZR01000027.1 GCA_019419555.1 Collinsella sp. | reverse complement strand
GACTTGCAGCGACGGACCTCAGGACACTCTTACACCACGTCTGCGCGCGCGACCTGCCGAGGCCGTGGTTTCGCCCTTTTTGCGTCGAAGCGATACACTGTTGCCGTTTGATTTCTTCGCTCAAGGAGGATGCGCATGCCGTGCACAACGATTTTGGTTGGTAAGAACGCGAGCTACGACGGGTCGACGCTGGTCGCCCGCAACGAGGACTCGTCCAACGGGGTGTTTGAGCCCAAGCGCATGCGCGTGGTGCATCCCGACGAGCAGCCGCGTGTCTACACGAGCGTCCTGAGCCACCTGACCGTTGAGTTGCCCGACAATCCCATGCGCTACACGAGCGTCCCCGACGTCGTTCCCGGTCACGGTATTTGGGCCGAGGCCGGATTCAACGAGCTCAATGTTGGCATGTCCGCAACCGAGACGCTCACCACCAACGAGCGCGTCCGCGGCGCCGACCCGCTTGTGGACTACGTGCCCGCTAGGGGCAACGAAGGCGAGGATGGATACGTTCCGGCACAGCCCGGTGGCCTGGGCGAGGAGGACATGGTGACCCTGGTCCTGCCGTACGCCAAGTCCGCCCGCGACGGCGTTCGTATCCTGGGCGACCTGCTCGAGCGCTACGGCACCTACGAGAACAACGGCATCGCCTTTAGTGATGTGGACGAGATCTGGTGGCTCGAGACCATCGGCGGTCACCATTGGATCGCAAAGCGCGTGCCTGACGACGCCTATGTGACCATGCCCAACCAGCTGGGTATCGACAGCTTTGACCTGGATGACGCCGAGGGCGCCCAGGCCGACCACATGTGCTCCGCCGACCTGCGCTCCTGGATGGCCGAGTGGCATTTGGACCTGACGCTGGGCGTTGAGGGCGACGGTCCGGCTGCGGTCTTTAACCCGCGCGAGGCCTTTGGCTCGCACAGCGACAGCGACCATGTCTACAACACGCCGCGCGCCTGGTACATGCAGCGCTGCCTCAACCCCAGTGACGTGTGGGATGGCCCCGACGCCGACTACACGCCCGAGAGCGACGATATCCCCTGGAGCCGCGTGCCCGAGCGCAAGGTGACCATCGAGGACATTAAGTACGTGCTTTCGAGCCACTACCAGGGCACGGAGTACGACTGCTACGGCAGCAAGGGCACGCCCGCCACGCGTGGCGCTTATCGCCCCATCGGCATCAACCGCAACAGCCAGCTCGCCGTGCTGCAGCTGCGCCCCTATGCGCAGCCGGCGTATCGCGCCGTGCAGTGGATGGCCTTTGGTTCCAACTCGTTTAACGCGCTGGTTCCGCTGTACGCCAACGTCGAGACCATGCCCGAGTACTATGCCGACACGCAGGCTCGCGTGACGTCCGAAAACTTCTACTGGGCCAACCGCCTGATCGGCGCCCTGGCTGACGTCCGTTTCCATGAGTGCGGCCGCGCTGTGGAGGACTACCAGGAGAAGGTCGGTGGCATGGGCCACAAGCAGATCCATGACGTCGATGCTACCGTAGCCGCTCTGCCTGAGGCCGAGGTGCCTGCCGAGCTTGCACGCGCCAATGAGGCCTTTGCCGAGTGTGTTCGTGTGGAGACCGATGCTCTACTGGGCAAGGTGCTCTACACCACGAGCTGCGCCATGAAGAACTCTTTCGCGATGAACGACAACGTGAGGTAGGGATTTCCCGTCGATCGAATAGCGCTAAAACGCTTTGTCGCTTTCACTCGATCTTGGGTACAAGAACGCCAATGCAGTTGTTTATGATTGGAGACAACCATGGTTATGAAACTCGATCAGCTTGTTAACGGCGCCATCAACGTTGGCTTTGGCGCTGCCGCCGTTGCTGTCGAAGGCGGCAAGAAGGTCCTCGACGACCTTAACACCAAGGGCGAGCAGGTCCGCAAGGACACCGCCACCCCCGATATCGCCCGCAGCGTGTCCGATATGTTCGAGCAGGCCGGTGGCACCATCTCCGACCTGACCGAGCGTCTGGGCATGCAGGGCGAGACCGCGGCCCAGCGCGTGCTTGACGAGCTTATCCTTGCCCGCGTCCGCGTCATGACCGCTCCCGAGCGCACTGCCTTCCTGGCCCATGTGCGCGACATCGTCGATTCGGTCGAGGACAACGTGACCTCGGTGCCCGTCGAGTCCGTTGAGCCCGACGATGCGAAGGATACCGAAGAGGCCGAGTAGCAGCGCAGATGGCAGATTCCACCACCGATTACAACAATCTAGATCCCTTGGGTGACGAGGCGACGGTTGTCGATGAGGTCGACGCCGCCGTCTCGGGCGCTCGCAAGAAGCCGCGCGCCGTCGATATGGTGCCCGAGGAGCCCGACGCGATGGCGCCGGACGAGGAATACCAGCTCACGCCGGCGGGTCGTCGCGAACGCATTGGGCAGATTGTACGCCTGGTCAAAAAGTACCGCGTGTGGGATAACCTCACGCCGGTTCGTTTGCGCCGCCTGCTCGAGGAACTCGGCCCCATGTTCGTCAAGATGGGGCAGATTTTGGCCAACCGGTCCGAGATTCTGCCGCAGCGCTTTTGCGACGAGCTGCGTCGTCTGCGCTCCGACGTGGAGCCGGTGCCGTACGAGGTCGTACTCAGCTGTCTGGAAGAAGAATACGGCCTGCGCCTGGGGGAGATGTTCGATGCGATCGACCCCAACCCGCTCGGTAGCGCGTCGCTCGCGCAGGTGCACCGCGCTCGTCTGGTGACGGGCGAGGACGTGGCCGTCAAGGTGCAGCGCCCCGGTGCGCAGCAGGTTATGGCGCAGGACATCGATATCATCCGCTCGGTGGTGCGTATCGTTTCCAAGTTCGTCAACACCGATCAATTCGTTGACCTGCACGGCGTGGTCGAGGAGCTGTGGACCTCGTTTCGCGAGGAGACCAACTTTTTGGCCGAGGCCAAAAACCTCAACGACTTCTACGAGTTCCATAAGAGCGTTCATGGCGTGACGTGCCCTAAATCCTATCTGGACCTGTGCACCGAACACGTGGTGGTTATGGACTACGTCGACGGCATTTCGATCGCCGATCCTGAACGCTTGGTGGCCGAGGGCTATGACTTGGAAAAGATCGGTGCCGCAATCGTCGAGGACTACTCGACGCAGGTGCTTGATGACGGCTTTTTCCATGCTGACCCGCATGCGGGAAACATCATCCTCAAAGACGGTATCGTTTACTTTATCGACTTGGGTATGGTCGGACGCATGTCGAGCCACGACCGCGGTATCGTCAAGGACATGATTTTCGCCGTGGCCGAGGGCGACGTGCCCAAGCTCAAGGATTCGCTCATGCGCTTCGCCGTGACGCGTGGCGACTCGGCTGAGCTCGATCATTCGGCCTTTTTGTCCGATTTGGACTTTATCGTGGCTGACTTTGCGGGCCTTGACCTTAAGGACCTAGATATCGGCGAGTTTTTGACTTCGCTGTTAAACCTCGCGCGCAAAAATGACGTTGAGCTGCCGAGCGTGGTGACGATGTTCGCCCGCGGCATGGTGACGCTCGAGGGCCTGTTGACCGAGTACATGCCCAACGTCAACATGATCCAGATCATCCAGACGCACATCAAAAACGAGAAGAGCACCTACGCCCGCATGCGCGAGATGAGCCGCGACTTTGCAGCGAGCAGTTATCGCGCGGCGAAGGGCTCGCTCGAGGCGGCCGAGTATCTGGGCTTGGCTTCGCGCATGCTCACACGCGGCCAGCTTAAGGTGAACACGCAGATCATGAGCAGCGATAAGGCGCTGCGACAGCTGGGTGGAATTATCGACCGCATGTCGATGGCTATTGTTATCGCCGGCTTGTTTATCGGTTCGTCGGTGGTGTACTACGCGCGCATCGAGCCGGTTGTGTTTGGTATCCCGGTCATTGGCTTTATGGGCTACGTGAGCGCGCTGGTGCTGGCGCTTATGCTGGGCCGCAATATCTGGCTCAACAGCCACGGCGGCAAGCGCTAGAGGCTGCGACCGTCACCGCATTTTCCTTTCGCAAACAATAGCTTTTACCTTGGGCTTCGCCTGCGTGCGAGGCCCTTTTGCGTGATAGCATATTGACGGTTTTAATCGATGGCCTAGATGGTGGTGCGGAGACGCACGAATGCGCGGTTTTCCTGCGCGTTTGGGGGAATCGGGGTGCAAGTCCCCGGCTGTACCAGTAACCGTAATTCCTCTTGGCTCGGGATGTTCGCGTCGCAGATCGGACGGCGCGCCTGAGCCGTTAAGGTTAAGTCGGATCGCCTCCCATCTTGCATGCGGCTGCGGCGTATGCCGCCGGTGTGCATAGGGCTCTGGAGGGAAGGGGGACCCCGATGGGGGAACTCGGGCGCAACATGCGCGATGACGTGGGGCAGCTTCAAGGCAACGCTCCAAGTACAGACAATAGGAGACAAATGGATATGTTTGAGGACGAGTGCCAGCGTGCCTCGCTTCGTCGCCGTGGCGTAATCGCGCGCGGCGTGGCAAAGCGCTGCCTGGTGGCATTCCTGGCCTTCGCGATGGCCTTCAGCACCACGCCGGCTCAGCTGTGGGCCGAGGGCGCCGAGGGCATTGCCGAGGCTGTGGCTCAGGCTACGACGCCGGGCGAGGACGCAGCGCTTGCGGGCGGTGCCGCTGAGCAGAGCGGCGCCGAGGTTTCGGATTCTGGGAGCGCGCCTGCAGCTAGTGCCGCCGCATCAAAGGCAGCAACTGGCGACGAAGGCTCGGCGACGGGGGAGAGCCCTGCCGCGAGCGAGCAGTCTTCAGCGGCATCCGCTGGCCAAGCAGGATCTGCCGCCGCGGCTGCCGTTCAGACAGAGAACCCGACAGAAACCGGCGATGTCGCCAAGAAGCAAGTCGAGGTCTCGTTCTCGATTATCGGCACCGATGCCGACGGCAAGGCTCAGACCTGGGTGGCACCCACGCAGCTCAAGCTCGACGAGGGCGCGACGGCTGCGGATGCCTTCGTTAAGCTGCAGCAGAAGACGGGCTTCAAGGCAGACTACGATCCGAACACGGCATACGGTTTCTACCTCAAAAGCATCACATCCCCGAGCGATGGCCGTACGCTTGCCTTCGATCCGACGACTTATGCCTTCTGGCAGCTGTTCGTCGACGGTGCGTCTTCCTCGGTTGGCGCGAGCAGCGTTAAGCTCACCCAGGGGCAGAAGGTTGAGTTTGCCTATACGGCTGGTAGCGCGTCCCCTGTCGTTAAGGACCAGGTTGCCGCAAATGTGACCGTCATTGGTCGCGATGCCCAGGGCAAGACTCAGACTTGGGTCGATAACGCGCAGTATGTGGTGACGTCCGGTTCGAGCGCACTTGACCTTACGAAGGTCGCGCTTGAGGCGAATGACATCGACGCCGTTGCTGCTGGCTCCTTCATTCTGAGCCTTAAGTACAACGGTGTTGAGCTGGGTACGCCCCAAGATTATTCGACCTATTGGCAGCTGTTCATCAACGGCAAGTCGAGCGACTACACGGCAGACAATGTCACCATTCATGCTGGCGATACCGTTACGTGGTTCTACGGTGGCTGGGGCGATAAGTTGCCGTCCGATTCCGTCCATGCTTCCGTTCAGGTCCTTGGTAAGGACAAGGACGGCAAGCAGCAGGTTTGGGCTTCGACGGGCCAGACGAGTCTCAAGGCGGGCTCTACTGCCAAGGATCTCCTTGAGCAGACCGGTCTTACTCTCGATGCTGGCGAATCGTCTTGGGGCTGGTTCCTCAACGGCATTACTTCGCCGTTCGATAGTAAGTCCTATGGCTGGGATGCTGCGACTAATAGCTATTGGCGCTTCTATGTAAATGGCAAGTTCGCCGACGTTGGCGCTGGTGCCTACGAGCTCCATGAGGGTGACGCCGTCACCTTTATGTATGCTGGCGACAGCGATGCCCTCCCTGGTCAGGTGCTTGGATCCGCCGATATCATCGGTCCCGATGTCAACGGCAACAATACTCGCTGGGGCTCGGCAAGCAATGTTTCCCTGCCCGAGGGCTCTACGGCTCAGAACCTTATTGAGACGGTCCTGAAGGCCAAGGGCGTTACGTACAACGGCTCCCAGAGTGGTGAGTACTGGTTCCTCAATTCCATCAACTCGCCGTTCGATCACAAGCCGTATGCCTGGGATGCTGCGACCAATAAATATTGGCACCTGTATATCAACGGAGAGCCCTCCTTACTCTGCGCCAATCAGATTACGCTCAAGAGCGGCGATAAGGTTACGCTTGCCTATACCACCGACGATTCGGCCATGCCCGATCCCGACAAGATTGTCGTGGACCCGAGCG
Organism: Collinsella sp.; assembly: GCA_019419555.1. Taxonomy (GTDB): domain Bacteria; phylum Actinomycetota; class Coriobacteriia; order Coriobacteriales; family Coriobacteriaceae; genus Collinsella. The sequence goes on along the minus strand of DXZR01000027.1, from coordinate 20,861 downwards.
CGACGACTCCTGATTGGGATGCCGAGTGGGCCGGCTACGGCAACAGTGGCAACGGTTCGACCGTAACGGATGCCAAGACGCCTGCGCAGGCCGCCGGTCTTAAGTGGGCCTTCGATTGGAAGGCCGAGTCTGGTCAGCAGTATGCCAACTGCAGCGAGCCTGTCATCGCTAACGGCTTTGTGTACATCGCGACCGAGAACGAGCTCATTAAGATCGATTCGTCCACGGGCAAAAAGGTTACCTCTGCGCCGCTTGCCTCCAAGGTGAGCTATACTTCTCGTCCGATCTATACCAATGGCCTTATCATCGTTCCGCTCAACGGCGGTGCGGTCCAGGCGATTACTGCAGACAAGCTGATCTGCAAGTGGCTGACGCCCGGTTTGACGGACTTGACGCAGAGCTCCTGCACCGTCGTTTCGGACGGCGAGTACGTCTATGTAGGCTCGGTCGATATTTCGTATGACGAGAATTACAACGCGACCTACGGCAACGGCTCCTTTGCGCGCATTAAGATTGCCACGGGCGAAGTTTCTTGGCAGAACATCGACCCTGCCGAGGGCTATTACTGGACTGGTGCGGCTTTGACGGATAAGTATGCCATCGTTCCTACGAGCGCGGGTACGCTTAAGTGCATTGATAAGACGACGGGCGATGTCGTTTCGACCATGAAGCTCGGCGCTCTCGCGAACGCCGACTGTGTCGCCGATCCGTCCAATGGTTCGACCTTCTATCAGATGACGCACGATGGAAAGCTCCATGTGATTTCGCTTTCGGCGGAGGGCGTACTGAGCGAGCAGAAGACGGTCGATCTGGGTCTTACTAATAACATGAGCGCACCGGCGGTGGCTGGCGAAAACTTGATTGTCGGCGGACAGACGGCTACTGGCTCTGCTCTGGCTCTCTATAATCTGAAGACCGGTAAGACCACGATGGTCACCGCTGCTGACGGTAAAGAACTTCCGGCCGGATTTAACGGTATTGCTGCTACTCCGCTGGTGAGTGTTCAGGGCGGCAAGACCTATGTGTACTTTACCGTTAACAGCGCGGATAGCAAGGATTACGTCAACTACTCTGCTGGTGGTGGCGTGTATCGCTATACACTCGGCGATGCAGAGGCGACGCAGATTTATGATGCGGCTGGCCATTACCAGCACTGCGACTCTCCGGTCATTGCCGATGCATCTGGCAACCTGTACTACATCAATGACTCGGGCACGCTGTTCAAGCTGGGGGCCGTTGAGTCTTGGACGGTTGCCTTTAATTCCAACGGCGGGTCTGCTTGCGACACTAAGTTTGTTGCTACGGCCGATGGCAAGCTGGTCAAGCCGGCCGATCCGACACGCGATGGCTACACTTTCGGCGGTTGGTATACCGATGAAGCCTGCACGCGGGCGTATGACTTCGCCACGCCGGTGACGGCCGATCTGACGCTGTATGCCAAGTGGACCAAGAATGCCACCAACCCTGGCGGTAATGGCGGTTCTGGCACTAATGGTGGCAACGGTGGCGTTGGTTCGAATGGCGGCGGCGGTTCTAGTACCGGTACTGATTCCGGCACTGGCGCTGGCGCGGGTTCTGGCTCCGGCTCGAAGGGCGGCGCTATTGCCCCGGGCAAGAAGCCGGTGACCAAGACGACGGTGTCGACCAAGACCGAGACCAAGGACAACAAGTCCGACAAGAAGTCCGACAAGAAGTCTGACAACAAGTCTGACAAGAAGGACAGCAAGTCCGACAAGAAGTCCGATTCCAAGTCCGATACGGGTGCTGCTTCCACGACCACTGCTAAGAAGCCCTCTGGTGCTTCCGAGCAGGAGACTGGCACCAATCCGCTCGCCATTGTTGGCGTTGCCGCCGGCGTCATCGGACTCGCCATCGTCGGCGTGTTCGTATTCACCAAACGTCGGTAGGTGAGGGCTGTGTCCAATAAATCCAAGGACGCTGACCCCAAGCAACCAGATTCCTCGTTCATTCAGTTCGACGATGCAAAGCAACAGGGCGCCGCTTCGGCGGCGTCCGCCTCTCGTCGCAAGGCGCTCCTTGGCGTTCTTGCTGCCGCGTGCACCATTCTGATCGTCGTCTCGCTGGGCTTCGTCCATCCTTCCGAGAGCGGCGCCTGGTCCATTGACTGGATCGTTCAGACCGTGACGGGGGAGAGCGTCGTCGCCAAGGACACCAAGGGGTCTGGCTCGTCTGCCGCTTCGGGCGAGGCTAGTTCCAAGGATTCCAAATCTTCGAATGATGCAAAAGACGAGCCCAAGGGTTCGAACGACGCCAAGGACGATTCCGAGTCTTCAAACAAGGAATCGGACAAAAACTCGGATAGCAAGAAGTCCGATGGTCAGGACAACAAGAGGTCTGGCGATAAATCCGCTGCCCAAAATACGGGAGCCGGTGATACTTCCAATGTGTCTGGCGGTGCTTCTTCGGGCGGCGGTCAGTCGTCTGATGGAGCCTCACCCTCTAATGGCGGAAGCGCTTCCTCGGACGGCCAGGGCGGCTCGCAGGAGTCCAACTACGTTACGGTGACGGTTTCGGTCACATCGAGCGCTGTGGGCAATCCTGTGTCCTCTGGTGGCACCTTTACCTTTAACGAAGGCGCTACCGTTTACGATGCCCTGTGCGCGCTGGGCCTTTCTGTCAACGCACATGGCTCGTCGTACGGCACGTATGTTTCCGCGATTGGTGGTTTGGCCGAGAAACAGCACGGCGGCACGAGCGGCTGGATGTACTCCGTCAACGGCACAACGCCCATGACGGCCTGCAGCAACTACGTTCTCTCCAATGGCGACAACGTCGTTTGGTATTACGTAACGGGCTAGAGGCCTCGACATAGCGCGCCAGACGGGCGGTTCGGACCAACATCCGGACCGCCCGTTTTTCATGCGAATGGGACTGGGTCGCCGGGTCTCTCTGCAAACAAAAACCGGTTGGAATGGGAATTCCAACCGGTTATACATTCAAGCAAATAGCGAATCGACTACGACCGTGCGCCCTCGAGGAAGAGGCGGCGGCTGAAGTAGTTGTACCAGGTGACGAGGAACGTGGCGATGGCCTTCATGGCCTGGTAGCCGATGCTCAAAAACGTGACGCCCACAAACATGTACAGGTCGTTGAGGCCCAAGCCGATCACCGACAGGATGGTGAAGATCGTGAACTCGCGCTTGCGGCTCATGCCTTCGCGGTGGTCGAACACGTACTTCATGCTGAGCCAGTAGTTGACCACGACGGACGTGATAAACGAAACCGTGGTGCTCATCAAAAAGTCGAGGTGGAACAGCTCGACGAGCGCAATGAGCATGCCCCAGTCGATGCCAAAGGAGATAAGACCCACGACAGCAAACTTGAGGAACTGCTTGGTATGAGGTTGTGCCAGCGCCTTGCGCACGTAATCACATCCAATGCGTTGATGAATCGAGCAGAGGATACTTTAGAGCTTTTACAAGGGAAACGTAAGGTCTTTGCCAAGAACTATATGAACTCGCCAAATTTTCAAGAGCTAATCCGCAAACGTTGAAAATTTGCCCGTAAACGAGCGGCACCCACGGACGATACTGCGCTGAGTGCACGTCGTCCGTGGGCGCCGTAATGCTGCAGGGGTTTCGAGCTACTTGGTCTCGTCGCCCTCCAGGAAGATTTTTCGGGTCACAAAGTTGTAGACCATGACAAGCGCGGTGGCGCAGATCTTGGCGATATTGGCCTCGAGTCCCAGGCCGGCGTTGAGCGCCAGCACGATGCCGTCGTTGAGCACCAAACCGATCACGGACAGCACGACAAAGATGATGAACTCGCGGCGGCGGCTCATGCCTTCCTTGTGCGCAAACACGTACTTCATGCTTGCGAGGTAGTTAAAGATGAGTGAGATGATAAAGCCGCTGGTGTTGGCGATTAGGATGTTGAGGCCCAGACCGTAGTGGAGCAGATTCATAATGCCAAAGTCGATAACCGTGGCAATGACACCGACGACGCCAAATTTCATGATCTGCGCAAGGAGCTTTTGCATGGTACCTGCCTTAGGGTGGCGCGGGGACGCCGTGGGGATGACAAACTCAGCAAGTTTAGCCAATCCCCGCGGGTGGGGCTAGACGCGCTCTTCGATAGCACCGTTTCTATATGCATCGAGCAGCTGGCGCAGATCCTGGATCTGGCTGCGAATCTTGGCGCCAGTATCGGTGTCGCTCACCATGCGGCGACGGTCTGCTTGGTCAAAACGGTTGGTCTCGCTTTCGATGTCCACGTTGCGCGTAAGTGCCTCGGCAACCGTCGTAAAGGCCCGGTGCGACTTGAGGCGGCAGCCGCGCGAGCTCGAGATGAGCGTATAGCCGGCGATACCCGTCTTGGGATGGTAAGCGCGGCAGAAGCCGCCGTCGATGACCAACAGCTTGCCCTCGGCGCGGATGGGCTGCTCGCCCTTGGTGGTTTTAACGGGCGTGTGGCCGTTGATGATGTGGCCGGTCGGTGAACATGCCATGGGCGCGACGCCAAACTCGCGCATGATGTCGTCGCAGACCGAGGGCGACTTGGTAAGCGTAAAGTACGGGTCCATCGGCTCGACCCAGGTGCTCTTATCGGCGATATAGGCGCGCTCAAAGGTACGCACCAGGCGTCCGCTGGCGGGTGAATTGAAGCCAATCCACAGGTACCACATCCAGTCGAGGGCATCGCGGTCGCCCACGCGCCACGCGCGGCGGGCGATGTGGTCGCAAAAATCGAGATAATCGCGGCCAGCGTGCCAGGTGCCCAGGCAGTTCATGCTGCTAAAGGTGCCGTCTTCGTTGAGCGGAACGCAGCCGTGGAAGAGCAGGTTGCCGTTGGCGACCTTGTACATCGAGCCGTGGGAATAGAGGAAATCGATATGGCGATGCAGGTGATCGGCGGTGACAAACTCTGACACGAGCTTGTCGATGATGTGCTGCTCCTGAGACGTGAGCGTGTAGGGGTCCGCCGGGTCGACGGTGGGGAAGTCGTTGGTCGTGAGCGGCCACACGCTGCCGTCGGCGAGCGTGACCGTGCCGGTGTCGTGGTCGATCTTGTCGAGTAACAGGCGGTCGGTCATATCGAACTCGGGGTGGCGCTGGATAATCTGGCCCTCGAGCTTAAAGAGCAGCACGTTGATGGCCTTGATCAGCGGGGTGATGGACTCACCGGCGGTGTAGGTGGCATCGGCAAAGGCGACAAGCTCACGCAGCGAGATGCCGTAGTCGTTCTCCAGGATCTCGTAGTTGTCGTAGCGTAGGTTGTTGCGCAACACCGTGGCGATGCAGGCGGGCTCACCGGCCGCAGCGCCCATCCACAGCAGGTCGTGGTTGCCCCACTGGATGTCGAGTGAATGGTAGGTGAGCAGACGGTCCATAATTTTGGCCGCGCCGCCGCCGCGGTCGAAGATGTCGCCCACCAGGTGCAAGTGGTCGACGGCCAGGCGCTTGATGAGCGAGGCGAGCGACTCGATAAAGTCGTCGGCGCTGGCGGTCTCTAGGATGGACTCCACGATGCGCTCGTGATAGCGCACGCGATAGTTGTTCTCGTCCGGGTGCGTGTGCAACAACTCGTCGATGATGTAGGCGTAGTCGCGCGGGATGGCCTTACGCACCTTGGAGCGCGTGTAGCGGCTTGAAAGTGAGCGAGCGACCATGATGAGCTGGTCAAGCATCGTCTTGTACCAGGTTGGCGAGTCCTCGCGCCGGCTGCGGACCAGGTCGATCTTCTCGCGCGGGTAGTAGATGAGCGTACACAGCTCGCCCTTTTCGTCAAAGGAGAGCGTGTCGCCAAAGATCTCGTCGACATGTTCGCGCACGACGCCCGAGCAGTTGTTGAGGATGTGCATAAAGGCTTCGTACTCACCATGCACGTCGCTCATAAAATGCTCGGTGCCCTTGGGTAGGTTGAGGATGGCCGAGAGGTTGATAATTTCGGTAAATGCGGATTGTTCGGTGGGGAACTGTCTCGACAGCAGGCGCAGATACTTGAAGTCTTGCGGGTTGCGATCGAATGCGACCATGAAACACCTTCCGATGGGGCTGGTAAAACTGATAAACAGCGTCAAACGTTTACCAGTATGCGCCGCTTTTGTTTCGATTTTGCGCCAGCGGCTGAATTGTCGGCTGAACGGTTTGGTAAATCGATTTAGTGAAGGTAGATGTGTTGGTCGGGTGGAGACGACAGAGGGTGTTTTCTCAGATATTTATGCGTCGGGTCGGTGGAGACGATGGTGGTAAAGATGTTCACTATTTTTGGTTCGATTTGGTAAATAGTGGACATATGTACCGCATGTAGGCTCACTGTGCGATAATTTGCGCAGCAATGAGTAAGGAGCCTCATATGAGTGATTTTGTCCTGACCTGTGAATCCGCCGCCGATCGAACCCGTGAGTTCTTTGCGTCGCGCAATATCCCTGTCGTGTGTTTTCATTACGAGATCGACGATGTTGTCTATACGGACGATCTGTATCAGTCGATTACGCCGGACGAGTTTTTTGCCCAGATTGCCGCGGGCGCCATGCCCAAGACGTCTCAGGTGAGCGTGGGTGAGTACGAGGAGTTTTGGGAGCCGTTTGTTGCCGAGGGTAAAGACGTGCTGCACCTGACGTTGTCGTCGGGTATTTCGGGCACGTATGGATCGGCCTGCGTCGCGGCGCAGATGCTTGCGGATCGCTATCCCGAGGGCGGCAAGGTGCGCGTCATAGATTCGCTGGCGGCGTCTTCGGGCTTTGGCCTGTTGTTGGAATATGCCGCCGATGTGCGCGATAGTGGGGCTTCACTCGACGAGACGGCTGCCTGGATCGAGGAGCACAAGCTCAACCTGCACCACTGGTTCTTCTCGACCGATCTGTCGAGCTACCTGCGCGGCGATCGCATTTCGGCCGCGAGCGCGATCATCGGCACGGCGCTTAAGATTTGCCCGCTTATGACGGTCGATTGCGAAGGTAAGCTGTCGCCACGTGAGAAGATTCGCACTAAGAAGCGCGCGATTTCCGAGATGGCTAAGACCATGATGGCACACGTACAGGACGGTGCAGATTATTCGGGTAAGTGCATCATGTCGCAGTCGGCGTGCCGCGAGGATGCCGAGGCGGTCGCGGCGCTGATTGAGGAACAGGTTCCGCAGCTTAAAGGCAAGATTGAGATCAATGACATCGGTACTCTGATTGGCTCGCATACCGGACCTGGTACGGTGGCGCTCTTCTTTATGGGCGACAAGCGCGTGGATTAATTTGCCCCATCACGTCGCTGCATGATTGCTCAAACGAAAACGGCCCGCCTCACGTTTGTGGGGCGGGCCAAGATGTTTTGCTAGCGTTTCTTTCCGCGGAAGAAGAAGCCGTGCAGTGACGGCTTGAGGCCGCGGTGGGCGCGATGCTCCTCGACGCGCTCGTGGATCGAAGCGACGCGCTCGATGACTTCGTCGGGAATCGGCACATCGGGATTCATGTTCTCGACCTGGCTGACTTCGGCGGCGGCGACCTGGTCGATAATGGGCACATCGTCGCGCGAGATGACAGGTGTGGCGTCTTCCTTCATCTTGCGATAACGCTGCATCATGTCGGCCTGTAGCTGCTGGGCCGAAGGCGGCGTCCAGATGATGGCGTTGGCGCCGGCGGCGATGGTTTCGCGGATGCTCTCGGGCGTCTTGCCGCCCGGTGCGATAAGCGGCAGGTTGGGATAGTGCTCGCGCAGCTCGCGTAGGACCTGGGGCGTGTTCTTGCCGGCGGCGATGTTGAGAATCTTGGCTCCAGCGCGCACCTTGGCGTGGGCATCGTCGTCGCAGCGAACGACCGTGGCGATGACGGGGATGTCGGCGATGTTGGTGATGTGCTCGACCATCTCGGCAGTAGCGGGGGAGTTGACCACGCAGCCCGCCGCGCCCTGCATCTCGGAGACGGCTGCCATCTGCACGGAGCGCTTACCGGTCGTAGTTCCGCCGCCCACGCCTACGAAGACCGGGCACTCGGCGACGGTCAGCAGCGCTTGCGTAATGGCGGGCTGCGGCGTGAAGGGGTAAACGGCAAAGACGGCATCGGCATTGGAGTTGCGGATGACGGCCACGTCGGTGGTGTAAATGAGCGACTTGATGCGTCGGCCGAAGAGCGTAAAGCCGCTGGCCTCCTCGATCTCGTCGGGCATGCGAAGGGCCGCCTTGCGCAGACGTCCGTCGATGGGCAGTGGCTCCATGGGGAGCAGTCCGTTGGGGGTCACGGCTACCTGGGGCTCGGTGAACTCGTCTGCGAGCTCGACCTCGGAGAAATCGACCGAGGCGACGATGTCCTCGTGAACCTCGGCGGGTACATCGATGGGAGCTTGGTCGTTTGCCGCGGCAGGCGTGTCGAAGGAGCTGGTGCCGACAAAGGCGTCGACGCGCTCGTTTAGGTCGTTGAGGGTATCCATGGAGGCTCGATTCTATGCGATGGTGGCCGGCGCGATGCAGCCGGAATTGCGAATGCTAAATCGTTTGACGAGTTGATTTTTCCCCGCCGCGCCATCCGTTAGACCGAAGAGCAGGCGAACGTGAAGGAGCTGTGGTGGCGGGGATCGAGGTGCTATCTTGAAAGTCCCGTTTTCAAGAGAGGTGACGCGGTATGGAATTTTCGGCAATGTTGGGCTCGATTGGCCTGTGTGTGGGCGCAATCGTTGCCGCCGCGGTCATCTACTTTGTGGTCACGGCCATTAAGGGCAAAAGGGCCGAGCGCAAGGAGCGCGCGATGCTTAAACAGCATCGCGACCAGCAGGGCAAACGCGCACAGAAATAGCTTGTTGAGTTTTGGATCCGTGCGCTAGCTGCGTTTTCGGATCAGGGCAATGTAGAAGCCCTCAAAGTCGCGGCTAGGCGGAATGGTCAGCGTGCCGGGCAGGCCGTTGGCGACGGACGAGACGTGGCCGGCGGCGATGGCCTCGGTGAGGGCGTTGCACTCGATGCGTGGCTCTTCGCCAGCTTCCTGGGCACGGTGCGCTTCGCTTTCGCTCGGCGTGCCGTCGAGGGGGATAAGCTCGCAGTCCATATGCTTGTCGAGGGCCTCTTGCAGGGCGTCCTCGTTTTCCTGCGGCAAGATCGAACAGGTCGAATAGACGAGCGTGCCGCCCGGTTTGAGGGCACCCATGGCGCGGTCCAGAAGTGCTCGCTGCGAGCGGGCGCACTTGCTCAGCAACTGCTCGGTGAGGCCGCGCAGGCTTTTCTCGTTGCCACTGATGACGGTGCCCGTGCCGGTGCAAGGAGCGTCGAGCAGGATGCGGTCAAAGCGGAAGAACTCGTCGAGCTCGCGTGCGTCGATGCGCATGACGGGCACGTTTTTGGCACCTTGGCGGTGGAGGTTGGACTCAAGCTTTTCGGCGCGGGGAATGCTCATCTCGCAGGCCGTGAGGTGTGCCTGGCCCTGGGTGAGGGCGGCGATCTGCGTCGTCTTGCCGCCAGGGGCTGCGCACATGTCCAGGATGTCCTCGCCTGCCTGGGCGCCCAGGACCAACGGCGGCATCATGGACGACAGGCTCTGCAGATAGATCTTGCCGTCGCGGTAGATGTCGAGATCCCACAGATCGGAAACCTGGGCCTCGGGCAGGATAAAGGCGTCCGGGTACCAGGCGACGGGGTTGTGGGCGATGCCAGCGGCATCGAGCGCCGCAGCGATGTCCTCGGCGGTTGCCTTGAGCGTGTTGGCGCGCAGTGTGACCGGGCGTGTGACCGCGGCGCCGAAGCCCTCGATCATGAGCTCGGCATCGGCGGGCGCATAGGCGCCGGCGACCGTGTCGACCATAAAGCGCGGCAGGTCGGCGGCGGAGTGTTGGGCGGCAAGCTGGTCGGAAAGCTCGGTGGCGGCAAATTGCCTGAGCTTGAGCTCGGGCTTGACCTGCTTTTTCTGCTTACGACGACGCGGCTTGGACATCCGTCTTTCCTTCCCATTCCATTACATGTCGAGTGTTTTAGTACTGGCTCTCGTGCTTGCTGAAGAAGTCGAAGCGCGGGGGCAGCGGCTTCACGCGGTGCTCGCCGGGCTTCTCGCCCAGGCTCTCCACGAACTCGTCCGTGGAGGCAAAGATGTTGTCCCAGCTAAAGAAGGCGACGGGGTCGACGTCGAAGTACTCGCAGATGAGCTCGCAGCCGGCCGGCACAATACCGTGCATCAGGACGGTCGCCACGCGCAGTTCGGTAAAGGCATCAACCAGGGCCTGCGTCATCGCTGCGTTCGCCTCGTCGCCCTCGAGCTTGTTGGCGGCCTTGGAGGCATCGCTCCAGCGCTTGTTGGCGGCGCGCAGGTAGTCGTCGCACACAGCGAGCGCTCGGTGCGTCTCGAACTTGTACATGGCCTGCTCAAAGGCGAGGGGTGCCTGCTGGGCGGCTTCGACCACGGTGTCAGAAGCGGCACCGGCGGGGATGCAACCGTTGCGATAGGGACTCTCGTCGCCCTCCTTGACGGCGACGCCGTAGAAGCAGCTGCGGGCCAGGCGGTTGAACACGCCGGTCAGCAGCGCGCTCTCCTTAAGGGCGGGGTCGATAACGCGCTTGTCGTCGCAGGCGCGCACCTCGTTGCCGTCCTTGTCCTTGCCGGTCACGCGCGTGTCGTATGCCTTGGGGCTAAAGCTCACCGGCTTCTCGGACAGGCCGAGCGACAGCCAATGCGCGCGCATCTGCTCGCAGGTGTAGTGGTTGAGCAGGTCGTCTGCCGGCGGGGGAGGAGTCTGCGAGGACGAGCTTGCCTTTTTGCCCATGTAGAGCAGGTGGTAGCAGGCGCTGACGGTGCTCTGCGTGAGGTTCCAACCCAGGGCCTCCCACATGGCGGTCTGCGCGATGCAATAGAAGTAGATGTTATCCTGGCCAATGAACTGGTAGATCTGTGCGTCATCCGAGCACCACCAGTCGCGCCAGTCGAGCGAGCTGTGCTGGTAGGTGGGCGCGGGGACCTGCGTGGAATCGGCGGCGGGCTCGCCCATGAGGGCGGCATCCTGGGCGGCGACGCCCTCGGTCACGCCGGCGGCCTTGGCATCGCGTGCGAGCACGGTGCGCGTATAGCTGATGGGAGCCCACAGGCTCTCGGGCCAGCACCAGCAGGTGACGTCGGAGACGCCATCGACCTCGGGCACCGGAACGCCCCAGTCGATGTTGCCGGTGATGCGGAAGGGTACGAGCGCCTTGCCGCTGCGGAAGCGCACGCCGCCGTTGGCGAGCACCGCGTGGGCATCGTCGCGCTCCTTCCAGCTGGGGAAGGTGACGGTAAAGCTGCTCTTGTTGCCCTCGGGCTCCAGCACGGTGTGCTCGGGAAGCTGATCCTCGACGGCATCGAAGGCCTCGCGGAACTTGTTCTGGATGTAGAGCTGGGCCGGCAGCAGCCACTCTTCCATGGTCTTGGAGACCACGGAGCGAACCTGCGGGTTCTGGGCGAGCTTGGCGGTATAGGTTTTCATAAAGTCGAGGTAGGCCGGCAGGTCGAAGTAGAGGTTGTCGACCGGGCGCAGCTCGGGCACCTCGCCGGTGAGCTGGCTTTTGGGCGCGATGAGCTCCTCGGGCTCAAACTGGTGACCCAGGTCGCACTCGTCGGCATAAGCCTTCTCGGACTTGCAGCCCTGGATGGGGCAGCGGCCGATCACCTGGCGGCCGTTGAGGAACGTGCCGGCCTTGGCGTCGTAGAACTGCAGCGTGGAGCGCTTGGAGATGGTGCCCTGTTCGTGCAGACGCTCGATAATCTCGGCGGTCACCTCGTTGTGAATCTGCGCAGCCGGCTCAAGGCCCGAGCCGCCGTAGATATCGCAGCTGATGTTGTAGTTGTTGAGGGTCGCGGCCTGGCGGGAGTGATTGGACTCGACATACTCGGCGATGGACTTGTCGTAGCCCTCGTTCTCCTTGAGCTTGCGGTAGCTCTCCATGATGGGCGAGCCATAGCAGTCGGTGCCCGAGGTGAAGATGACGTTCTCGCGGCCCAGACGGTCGCGCAGGAAGCGGGCGAAGAAGTCGGCCGGGACAAAGACGCCACCGACGTGGCCAAAGTGAAGGCCCTTGTTGCCGTAGGGCTCGCCGGCGGTAACGATGGCGCGGCGAGGCCAGCTGGGACGGTCGTTCATGGAGTATTTGGATGCCATGGGACTCCTTCGCATATGGTGAGAGCGCGGCCGGGCGCAAGGCCTGGCGACGCGGTGGTCAATTCGTGCATATCGTTCGACATTATCGCACATGCGGACGGGTACGTGGCAGGGGCGCTATCCTAAGATGCTATGAATGAGATTTCCAACATACATGCGTTTGAAGACGAGGAATTTCTGCACGCTTGCTTCGTGTGGGGGATGGTCGTAGTCGGCGTGTTTGCCGTGTGCCTGGCGCCGGTGTTTATGCTGCTGGGCGGGCCTGCAGACTTGGATGCGGCTGACGCGGGCGGCTGGATGGCTGTCGTGGGCTGGATAGTCGGCTTGGCTGCGGTTTCTGCGGCGTCATTTGCCGTGCACGAGCTGGTGCACGGTGTGTTTTTTAAGCTGCTGGCGCCTGCGGGCGCGCAGGTGACCTTTGGGGCGAATCGCGAGACGGCGATGATCTATGCCTGCGCCGAGGGCGTTGTGTATTCGCGCCGGCGGTACATGGCGGTTTGCCTGGCACCGACGGCTGTTGTGACGACAACGCTTGCCCTGGGGTTTGCGTTTTCGGGCTATCCGCTGCTGTGCTATCTGGCGGCCGGCTTGCATTTGTCAGGCTGTGTGGGCGACTGGTATTACGTGCGGACCATTTTGCGCGACCGCCGCATTGTCGCCTGCGAGGACACGTCCTTCGGCGTGCGCTTTTTTGGGTGAGGAGATGTCGATGAAGCCGTTGTTGCTGCACGCCTGCTGTGCGCCGTGCTCGCTTGAGCCGGTTCGCTTGCTGCGCGAGGAGGGGTTTGAGCCCACGATCTGCTGGACCAACCCCAATATTCAGCCGCGCGATGAATGGCAGCGGCGCTTGGACGAGCTGCGCCGGTGGTGTGCCGACGGCAGCATCGAGCTCATCGAGGCCGGGGAGGATCGCGGGCGCTGGGAGGCCGGCGTGGCCCCGCTGGGCGCCGATCGGCCCCGTCGCTGTCGTGCGTGCTATGCCCTGCGCTTGGCCGAGGCGTGCCGTGTGGCCCAGGAGCGCGGGTTTGAGTTTGTGGGCACGACGCTCGCCGTCTCGCCGTATCAGTTGTTCGAAACCTGCAATGATGTGTTGGAGCGTCTGGCTGCCGCCCGCGGTCTCACTCCGGTGATTCGCGATTTTCGTCCGTATTACCCCGAGGCGACACGCCGTTCGCGCGAGCTGGGCATGTATCGGCAAAACTACTGCGGTTGCCGCTTCTCGGCTGTCGAGGCGGCCATGGACCGCGCCCGCATCCGTGACGAGCGCAAAGCGTCCAAAAAGTAGTTCTTTTGGGCTGGGGCTTTGAGCTGTCTGTGCGGTACGGTCGTTTTTGGGAAAGTCGATTTAATTAAGCGTATGATCGTGGCTCGCTTGATACCAAACGACGACTCCTATGATTCTAATCCTCCGTTTGTTAAACATCAGATCCGGACTTGCTGTTGCATATGAATGGGACGACAGCACAATCATGTCGTTTCCTTCTGCAAATCGCCTAATTACCGGTGTTTTACCGTCTGCGAGCGCCAATACGGCACAGCCGTTCCAAGGCTTTGCGGTGGTATCGACAAGTAGTAAGCTGCCGGGAGGGTAAATGCGGGACATTTCGTCACCTTTGATTTTAACGAAAACGCTATGTGGGTGACGCTTGGCTACGTCTACAGGCGCGCAAGCATTTTGTTGGCTGTGCGTGATGCGGCGCTTTTGCGATTCGATATCGATGACGGGAAATGCGCCCTCCATTTCGTGGATAGCAGGGTCTTCGTCGGTGACGATTCTTTTATTTGCGAGCTTTACGGCCAAACCGTTTTCCTCGCCAACAAGTTCATCGCGGGTGCAACCGAAGAGCGCTTGTAACTTTTCAATATGGCGCTCACGGGGGGCATACCGACTTTTTTCCCAACGACAAACGGTCTCTTTAGATACCCCCAACATCTCTGCAAGTTGCGCCTGACCAAGATGCTCCATGGTGCGGAGTTTACGAATATTTGCCCCGAAGCCCATGGCTATAGATCCTCTCGCCACAGAGGGAGGCATAGACAGTTTGTGCCACCATAGCCTTTGGTGAGCTCGTCAATGGATAACGGGAATAATTCCATTCCTGCTTTCTCAAGCGCTTCGTTGGTCCAAACGTTTTCTTCATATACGCATAGTTTTCCTGGCGAGAGTGCAAGGATAGACGTTGCGTTGTTCCGGCGCTCTCTTTCGTAGGCGGTTTGATTCCCGCCTCCGCAGTCAATTACTTTTATTGGTTCGCAACAGGCTGCAGAGAGTATTTCCGGAATCGTGCGATCGATAGGAGTGATCGTAAGGCCCTTTCCGGATCGTTTTAGTTGAATGCTGTATGCATCAACGGCATTGCATATCTCACGATCGATGAGGAACGCGTCGTGATCAATTCTACTTATGAACGTATCGAGGTGGATACGCAGCCCGTCAGAGGGGACTCGAATCGCAATTAGCTCGGTGGTCTGGAATTTATTTGAGGTCAGGAGCTCTTTGGCAAGTGACTCGACGGCGGCGGGTTCAGTTCGGTCAGAGATTCCAACTAATATTGTCTTAGCACTGATAACAAGAATGTCTCCGCCTTCGATATGGTAACTACTCCTGTTCAAATCACATACTGGGGTTTCTCCCATGATCTTGTGGTGGGTGAATATCTGCCGGTATAAGGCGACCTCACGATCACGCTCAGGCCAATACATATGATTTAGGATGATGCCGTCTCCGACTACCACAGCAGGATCACGAGTGAAAAAAAGCGTGTTGAGGGGATTGACCAAGAGCGAGGCGGGGTCAAATTGCTCGTGCACGAGCGCCCGTAGTGTTTCCGATTGGTTTGAACATAGCTCAGTGTCTCCAAAGCGAATGCCGTTAAGTACTATATTCACCAATTCCTGGGTGTTCTTAGCGTTCTCAAACAGCTGGGTTATTGTCTCGAGGAACTCTCTGCCTGTTGCCCCACTGCAACGGAGGTAGTCATCAATAAAATATTTAAGTGATTGGGGCTCAGTTTCAAGTGAGTCTTCGAGAAGGTCCCTAATTTCAATGGTTTCAACGCCATGTTTCTCAAGCAATTGAACCATGGAATCGTGCTCATATATTGCTTTGTCGAGGTCAAAACGACCGCTCCATTTTCGCAGGGAGAAAACTTGGCTGAAGTCGGCATCAGGGTAGTTTTGTGTTTCAGCTCCTGGTCGATGGACAAGTACGGCTTTTAAATGACCGATTTCATTTGTTATGTGTACGCCTTGCATGTCTGTCTCCTGTCCTACTGGTTTTTATATAAGGCTAAGGCAGGTTCCTTGTTGTGTTGAGGAAAAGTTAAAAGACGTATGTAATTGATAAATAACATCAATTTAAAATATCAGATTGATTAATAACGTCACTTTAGCTGCCGTTCATAGGTGAAAAGCGACACGATGGCGATGATTGGCCGACCACCGCTGAGCAACCTCATACATTTATGGTGCCAGCTGGATAGATGGGAAAAGGAATGAAGGAGGAGATATGGCAGCGGAAAGTTCGAAAGGCATCAAGCAGTTCAAGGTCCCGCACGTATATGCGATCATCTTTGCACTTATGGTCATCTTCGCTGTTCTCACGTGGATTGTTCCCTCTGGGTCCTATCAGCGTCAGGAGGTGAACGGTCGTGAAGTCACTGTCGCAGGTACGTATGAGCAGAGTGAAAAGACATATATTGACGAGGAAACCGGGGATGAAGTAGATCTCAGACAAGGCGTCTTCGATGTTCTTCAGGCTCCAACGCGCGGTATACAAGAGGCAATTGAGGTCGTTGCATTCATCTTGATTGTGGGCGGTTCGTTTCAGGTTATTACTAAAACGGGCGCTATCACGAGCGGAATGGGTCGTGTCGTTCGCCGCTTTAAGAACAAAGACATTCTAATTATTCCTATTGCGATGGTTCTCTTTGCATTGGGCGGAACGAGCTTTGGCATGGCGGAAGAAACTCTCCCGTTCTTTGCGATCTTCATGCCAATTATGATGGCTATGGGCTTCGACTCGATGACGGCGTTCATGGTCGTGTTCGTTGGAGCGCGCACGGGTTACATCGCCTCAACGATTAATCCGTTTAATGTTCTCATTGCGCAAGGTATTCTTGGTATTCAGGGCAACCCCCAGCTGTGGCTGCGTATGATTGCCTGGGTTGTTTTGACCGCCGTTGCAATTACTTGGGTTGTCCTCTATGCACGAAGGGTAAAGAAGAACCCTGAGTCATCGATCACATTTGAGGATGATATCGCCAAGAAAGTCGAGTTCGCTGCCGATGAATCTGCCCTTGACGCGGAATTTACGGGTCGTCAAAAAGGCGTGCTTGCGGTATTTATCGCTGGAATGTGCCTTATCATCTGGGGACTTGTGACCCAGGGCTGGTATATGAACGAGATTTCTGCGGTCTTTTTGGCCATGGGCCTGTTGGCTGGTGTTATTGCGGGCTTTAGTCAGGACGTCATCGCTCAGGAATTTGTTGCGGGTATCGCTGACTTTGCTTTCTCGGCAATTGTCGTTGGACTTGCGCGTGGCATCCTTGTCATTGCCTCTGACGGCATGATCATTGATACCATCCTCAATGCGCTCGCTACTGGTCTGGGCGGCATCCCGGCGGTTCTCTTTACTACGCTTCTTTATGCGGTTGAGAACCTCCTGACGATTCTGGTTCCCAGCTCATCTGGCCTTGCAGCACTGACCGCTCCCATTTTTGGACCTTTGACCGAACTCATGGGCCTTAATCCCGAGGCTGCCGTGTGGGCTCTCTCCATGGGTAGCGCGACGATGTCTTTGATCTGTCCTACTAGCGCCATTCTTGTAGCGGGTTTGGGCGTGTGTAAGATCAAACTTGGCCAGTGGTGGAAGACCGTTTGGAAATTCTTCTTGGTCGTGTCGCTCATCAATATCGTATTCGTAGCAATCTCGGGACTTATTGCCCTGTAGGTTTCATGGCTGAAATGGAGTAACAGGAATGTCTAAAGGACTGAATGTACACAGCGAGATTGGTAAGCTCAAGAAAGTTGTGCTTCACCGCCCCGGTCGTGACCTTGTGAACGTAAAGGCGGAAGAGTTCGAGGATGTCTGGATTCACGACTGTTTCTATCTTGATGTGGCTCAAAAGGAGCATGATGCCTTTGCGGATCTTCTGAGGAGCGAAGGTGTTGAGGTTCTCTATATGGAGAAACTCGTTGCTGAGGCGCTGGATGCATGCCCCTCGGCTCGCGCTGAGTTTACCGATACATTTATGGCTGAGAGCGGGATTGTCAATCCTCTGCTTGAGCAGGCTGTTCGTGAAAAGCTCGACGCTATTTCAGATTCGTATCAGTTTGTACTTGAGGCTATGGGGGGGTATCGTTATCGTGACCTTGAGCTGCCTCGCGTCTCGACTACGCTTAGTATGATGGATAATGAGGATGCGAAGCCCGATGATTTGGTGTTGAAGCCTCTTCCGAGCTCGTATTTCTCTCGCGATCCTCTTGCTTCCGTGGGCAAAGGCGTTCTGCTTCACCATATGTATTGGAAACAGCGAGATCGTGAAGTGCCCTTCTATGAAGCGATTTTCAAATACCATCCCGATTATGTAGGGACTCCGATTTGGTACGACCATAAGAATCCCTGGCATATCGAGGGCGGTGATGTGCTTAACATTAACGCTCATACCTTGGCTATTGGAATTAGCCAGCGAACTGAGGCGGCTGCGATTGAGGAGCTTGCAAAGAATTTGTTCTGGGGATCTGGGAATTCTGAGATCGATACCGTTTACGCTATTAAAATCCCCAACGGCTATGCTTACATGCATCTTGACACCGTTTGCACCATGGTGGATTTCGATAAGTTCACAGTTTATCCCGGTATTTTTGAGACCCTTCGTGTTTATCGTCTGACTCGTGGTGACTCTGAGGGAATGGTCGCTGTTCAAGAGATTGATGACACGCTTGAACATATTCTTGAAATGGCTACTGGCGTGGAGAAGGTGCAGCTTATTGAGTGCGGTGCCGGCGATATGGTTGAGGCATCTCGCGAGCAGTGGAACGACGGGTCGAACACTCTTGCCGTTGCTCCTGGTAAAGTCTGTGTTTACGAGCGCAATGTTGTCACAAATGATGAGCTCTACAAGAACGGTTTGGAACTTTTGGTCGTTCCCTCCGAGGAGCTGTCCCGCGGTCGTGGCGGCCCGCGCTGCATGAGCATGCCCTTCTGGCGCGAAGATATTTAGTTGCAAATCCACTGTGATAGGAGATGGCGAATATGGGTGTTAACATCGCTGGGCGCAGTTTTCTGAAGCTGCTTGATTACACGACGGAAGAGATTGAGTATCTGCTTGAGCTTTCTGCTAACTTCAAAAGCATGAAGCGTGCCGGTGTTCCGCATAAATACCTTGAAGGTAAGAATATTGTTTTGCTATTTGAGAAGACTTCCACGCGTACTCGTTGCGCCTTCGAAGTTGGTGCACTTGACCTTGGCATGGGTGTAACTTATTTGGATCCGGGCTCGTCCCAGATGGGCAAAAAGGAGTCGATTGAGGACACGGCTCGCGTCCTTGGCCGCATGTATGACGGAATTGAATACCGCGGCTTTGAGCAGACGAAGGTTGAGGAGCTTGCTGCAAAAGCTGGGGTTCCCGTTTGGAATGGGCTGACTACTGAATTTCACCCGACTCAAGTGCTTGCCGATATTCTGACCATGCGTGAAGAGTTTGGAGAGATTAAGGGCAGGAAACTTACATTTTTTGGTAAGGCGGCCGGAAACGTCGCCGATTCGCTCATGGTCATTTGCGCTAAGCTCGGCATTAACTACTGTTCTTGCGGCCCAATCGGGGGAAATTCGGAGGGGGCTACATCCTATGACCCTGAACTCCTTACAGAATGTAGTCGT
Organism: Collinsella sp.; assembly: GCA_019419555.1. Classification (GTDB taxonomy): domain Bacteria; phylum Actinomycetota; class Coriobacteriia; order Coriobacteriales; family Coriobacteriaceae; genus Collinsella. Next base: position 1,922 of record DXZR01000027.1, on the reverse strand, counting down.
ATTGCGGCCGAGCATGGATCGACGATTACCATTACAGAGGATATTGAGGAAGGCGCTCGTGATGCCGATGTAATTTACACGGATGTTTGGGTTGGCATGGGTCAGCCCGCAGAGCTGTGGGAAAGCCGCATTAAGCTCATGTCGCCGTATCGTGTGACCGCTGAGGTGATGTCTATGGCAAAGCCCGAGGCGATTTTCCTCCACTGCCTTCCGAGCTTCCACGATACTAATACTACTGTTGGTGCCGAAATTGCTGAGAAGTTTGGAGTCACTGAAATGGAAGTCACGGACGAGGTTTTTGAGTCCGATAAATCTCGTGTTTTCCAAGAAGCGGAGAATCGCATGCATACGATTAAGGCGGTGATGTACGCAACGCTTAAGTAGCGGGGCGTTGAGAAAACAGTCGCAAATCTGTTTGCCATACTATATTTCTCTCAACAAGCTGATAGGATACAGGGGAGAATGATGCGCGCGTCAGTCGATTATTTCGACTGACGCGCTTTGTGAAAGAGGCAAAGATGCGTACCGATGATTTTGACTACAACCTTCCTGAGGAACTGATCGCCCAGGCTCCAGCCGAGCCGCGCGACTCCTGCCGCCTGCTGGTGGTGGATCGCAAGGGCTCCCAGGCGGGAACGCCGCTGGAGCACGGCGGTACCGTTGAGCACCGCATCTTCAGCGACATCATCGACTATATCGAGCCGGGCGACGTGCTCGTCATCAATCAGACGCGCGTGATGCCGGCCCGTCTGATCGGTCGCAAGACGGGCTCGGGCGGCGTGGTCGAGACGCTGCTGCTCAAGCGCCGCGAGGATGTTGACCCGCTGGGCCATGTTTGGGAGTGCCTGGTCAAGCCGGGTAAGCGCCTGAAGCCCGGTGCCCAAATTGAGTATCGCGCCGGTGGCGCCCATGCGCCCGAGGGGGCTCCCGTGGTGCTGACAGCCGAGGTTGTCGACTTTGTCACCGATAGCCGCGGTGGCCGCCTGGTGCGCTTTGAGCCGGCCGGTTGCAATGCCGCCGGCGACCCGCGCACACTCGACGAGGCCATCCACGCTGCCGGTCACGTGCCGCTGCCGCCCTACATTACCGATTATGAGGGTGATCCCGAGAAGTACCAGACCGTCTACGCCATGAAGGAGGAGCACTCGGCTGCCGCCCCCACGGCGGGTCTGCACTTTACGCCCGAGCTCATGGCCGCTATCGAGGCCAAGGGCGCGAAGTTTGCCGCCGTCGAGCTCGAGGTGGGCATCGACACCTTCCGTTTGGTGGAGGAGGACGACCCTACGCAGCACGTCATGCACACCGAGCGCTACCACGTGTCGCAGGAGGTCGTCGACGCCGTGCATAAGGCGAAGGCCGAGGGGCACCGCGTGATCGCCGTCGGCACCACCGCAGTGCGCTCGCTCGAAAGCGCCTTTGACGCGGACGCGCCGGTGTCCGATCCGGCTGTGACGGCGCGCTATTTTGAAGGCCGCGAGGACGGCGCCGACACGCTCGGCCGCGGCGACATCGTGGTGCGCGAGAACGCGACAACGCAGCTCTACCTCATGCCCGGCTCGACCTATCACGTGGTCGATGCTCTGATCACCAACTTCCATGTGCCACGCTCCACGCTCATGATGCTCGTGAGCGCACTTGCCACTCGCGACCAGATCATGGATGCCTACGCCGCTGCTATCGAAGAGCGTTACCGCTTCTTCAGCTTTGGTGACGCGATGCTCATTTGTTAGTTACGCGGTTCTACGAACCGCGTAACTGCTCGACGCTGCGCGGGCCGCATTTGGACAATCTGACGTTCAACTCCAAGGGCGCGACCAGAAGGTCAGCGCCCTTTCGTTTCACGTCACCTTGCCTCAAATGCGACCCGTTCGCTCATATGACCCAATCCGCTGTCAAGAGCCACAATGGCCCCGCCGACCGCT
>DXZR01000026.1 GCA_019419555.1 Collinsella sp. | reverse complement strand
CTGGACGGGGGCCTACTGGGACTGGACGGAGTCCCTCTCCTTCGACGAGCCCGACGACGCCGCGGCCTACGAGCACTACATGGACGGAAATGACCTGGTAGAGAACCCTCGCACCGTCTACGTCGCAGGGGACGTAGACGAACTCGTCGAGCACGAGCAGCCTCGCGGGCGACACGTCGTTCAACAGTTTCGACAGCGTTCCCTTGCGCTTCGCGTTGCCGAGCTCGAGAACCAGCTGCGCGGTCTGCCAGAACCTGAGCGACATGTCCGCGGCGACCGCGCGCATCGTGAGGGCGACTGCCATGCGCGTCTTGCCGCGCCTGGACTTACCGAAGAAGACGAGGTCTTCGCGCGATTGTTTGTATCAACGGCCAACTGAATGTGAACCCTTCTTGCATTGTTGCAACCTGGCTGGCAGCCGGTCTTTAATGACGACGACCATTGTCGCCCGACCCACAAAAGAGCCGCAAGGGGAGGAGCTCCCAATGTTCAACTCATATCGTCTATGGCGCACTACCATTCACCGAAAGTCGGCAACTTTTTCATTCTCTCTATACATGTTTAAACAACATGTTCTACAATAGGGACAATAGAAATGGAAACTCGGGACGAGCCGTCTATCCATCTACGGCGCAGCCCCTTATTCAAAAGGACGGTGAGTGCATCCATGGAGCGTGCAAGCGGTGTTCTGATGCCCGTTTCGTCATTGCCCGGACCTTACGGTATCGGCGGCTTTGGCTGGAACGCCTATGACTTTGTCGATTTCCTCGCCTCGTGCAAACAACATTACTGGCAGATTCTCCCCCTTACGACAACGAGCTATGGCGACTCGCCCTATCAGTCGTTCTCGGCCCGTGCGGGCAACCCCAATTTCATCGACTTTGCCGAGCTTATCGAGGCCGGCTATCTGGAGCAGTGCGATATCGACGGCGTGTACCTGGGCTCCGACCCCAGCAATGTCGACTATGGTGCCATCTTTGGTGGCCGCCGTCAGATTCTCGACCGCGCCGCCGAGCGCTTTGCCGCCGACAAGCCGGCCGATTTCGATGACTTTATCCAGGCCAACGAGGACTGGCTCATCCCCTACTGTGAGTTCATGACCGTCAAAGAGGAGTGCGGTCTCAAGGCGTTTTGGGAGTGGCCCGCGGAACTCCGCACCCGCGGCGAAGCTTCCGCCAAGGTCTGCGCCGACCATCCGGCGCGTATGCTCTACCACCAGATGACGCAGTACTTCTTCGATCGCCAGTGGAGCCGCCTCAAGGCCTATGCCAATGAGCGCGACATTCTCATCATCGGCGACCTGCCCATCTATGTCTCGCGTGACTCTGTCGAGATGTGGGCGACGCCTGAGCTCTTTAAGATCGACGCCGCCGGCAATCCCGTGAGCGTCGCCGGCACGCCGCCCGACCAGTTCTCGGCCACCGGCCAGTACTGGGGCAACCCCATCTACGACTGGGACGCCATGGAGTCCGACGGCTTCTCCTGGTGGGAGGGCCGCATTCGCGCCGCCCTCGACATGTACGATGTCATCCGCCTGGATCACTTCCGCGGCTTCGAGGCCTATTGGGAGGTGCCGTTCTCCTCGCCCGATTCGTCCTACGGTTCGTGGACGCAGGGTCCCGGCCTCAAGTTCTTCAAGACGCTCGAGGAAAAGCTCGGCACGCTGCCCATCATCGCCGAAGACCTGGGCTTCCTCACCCCCGGCGTCATCGACATGCGCGACAACTCGGGCTTCCCCGGCATGAAGATCTTGCAGTTCGCCTTTGAGGGCACCAACTCGTACTACCTGCCGCACAACTACATTGCCAACACCGTCGCCTATGTGGGCACACACGACAACGAGACGGCGCGCGGTTGGTTTGAGGGAACGGCTACCCCGCGTCAGCGCGAGCAGGCGACCCTGTACACCCACCAGCAGGCAGGCGAGCCCATGGCCGATGCGCTCAACCGCACCATCGCCGCCAGCGTGAGCGATACCTGCATCTACACCATGCAAGACCTGCTCAACCTGGGCAACGAGGCGCGCATCAACACTCCCGCCACCCTGGGCGGCAACTGGACCTGGCGCATGCTCGATGGCGCCATCACCCGCGAGCTCGAGCACAAGCTCACCGACTGGACCGAGACCTACTTCCGCATCCCGTCGGAAGCCGAAATTGAGCTTCCCCAATAGGAGCCACCACGCCCGACCCCACCTCACCGTGCGGACGCGTCCGTTTCCCCGCGTGAGGCCATCTCAATCCCTCGCGCGGGCTTCTTATGAATTGCAGACATGAAACAACCCATCACAGGAGAAAACATGCCCCAAATTAACCTCATGGAACTCGCCGAGCAGTCTTTTGGCACCTCGCTCGAGCAGCTCGACGACCGTCGCATTTACAAGCTGCTGGTCAAACTCGTGCAGGAGCGCTCTGCCGCCTGCCCGCTCAACAACGGCAAGAAAAAGCTCTACTACATCTCTGCTGAGTTTTTGATCGGCAAGCTGCTCATCAACAACATGATCGACCTCGGCATCTATGACGAGGTTAAGGACCAGCTCGTCGCCGCAGGCCACGACCTCAACAAGATCGAGGAGTTCGAGGTCGAGCCTTCGCTCGGCAACGGCGGCCTGGGCCGCCTGGCCGCGTGCTTCTTGGATTCCATCGCAACGCTGGGCCTTACCGGCGACGGTGTGGGCCTCAACTACCATTACGGCCTGTTCCGCCAACGCTTTGTCGACAACCAGCAGAAGGCCGTCCCCGACGAGTGGCTCGGCGAGCAGGACATCCTAGTCGATGATGACCGCTCCTACACCGTCGAGTTCGGCGATTTTGCCGTTACCTCCAAGCTCGTCAACATCGATGTGCCCGGTTACGGCCAGCCCACCAAAAACCGCCTGCGCCTGTTCGACCTGGCGAGCGTCGACGACGGCCTGGTCCCCGGCAGCTCCATCGACTTCGACAAGACCGAGATCGCCAAGAACCTCACCTTGTTCCTCTACCCCGACGATTCCGACGAGCAGGGCCGCCTACTTCGCATCTATCAGGAGTACTTCATGGTGAGCAACGCCGCCCAGCTCCTGATCGACGAGGCCGTCGAGCGCGGCAGCAACCTGCACGATCTGGCCGACTACGCCGTGGTCCAAATTAACGACACGCACCCCACCATGGTCATCCCCGAGCTCATTCGCTTGCTCACCACCGAGCATGGCATCGAGTTTGACGAGGCCGTGACCATCGTACGCTCCATGGTCGCCTACACTAACCACACGATTCTTGCCGAGGCGCTCGAGAAGTGGCCGCTCGCCAGCCTGCAGAAGGTCTCCCCTGTCATCGCCGACATTATCGTCAAGCTCGATGAGATCGCGAAGGCCGAGCACGATGACCCGCGCGTCGCCATCATCGACGAGCACGACACCGTCCACATGGCCCACATGGACATCCACTTTGGCTTCTCCATCAACGGCGTAGCCGCCCTCCACACCAAGATCATGGAGGACACCGAGCTTCATCCGTTCTACGAAATCTATCCCAAGAAGTTCTCCAACAAGACCAACGGCATCACCTTCCGCCGCTGGGTCCATGGGGCCAACCCCGCGCTCGCCAGCCTGCTCGACGATGTGATCGGCACCGACTGGCGCAGCACCGGCGATCTGAGCAAACTCGCCAATTTCGCCGACGACAAGGACGTTCTTGAGCGCCTGGCCGCCACCAAGGTCGAGGCCAAGGCCATCATGCGCCAGTTCATGGCGCTCGAGCAGGGCGTGACCATTCCCTCCAACGCCATCATCGACGTCCAGGTCAAGCGCATCCACGAGTACAAGCGTCAGCAGATGCTCGCGCTCTACATCATCTGGAAGTACCTCGATATCAAGAACGGCAACAGACCTAAGCACCCCGTCACCATCATCTTTGGCGGCAAGGCGGCGCCTGCCTACACTATCGCGCAGGACATCATCCATCTGATCTTGACGCTGTCGCAGTGGATTGCAAACGACCCCGACGTGGCTCCCTACCTGCAGGTCGTCATGATCGAGAACTACAACGTCACCGCCGCCGAGCGCGTGATCCCCGCCGCTGATATCTCCGAGCAGATCAGCCTGGCCTCCAAGGAGGCGAGCGGCACCTCCAACATGAAGTTCATGCTCAACGGCGCCCTAACCCTGTGCACGCTTGACGGCGCCAACGTGGAGATTGCCGAGCTCGTGGGCGACGAGAACATCTATACCTTTGGTGCCTCGTCCAAACAGGTCGAGCAGCTCTACGCCGACGGCGCCTATGACGCCGGTGCGCTCTACCGCAAGCCCGGCATTAAACTGCTGGTGGACTTCATCACCAACCCCGCCTTTATGGCGACCGGCAACGCCGAGCGCCTGCAGCGCCTGCACGACGACATTAAGGGCAAGGACTGGTTTATGGCCCTGCTCGACATTGAGGAGTACATCCAAACCAAGGAGCGCGTGCTGGCCGACTACGAGGACCAGGACGCCTGGATGCGCAAGGCGCTGATCAATATCGCCAACGCCGGCACCTTCTCGTCCGACCGCACCATCTCCCAGTACAACGACGAGATCTGGCACCTGAACTAATTTCGCTTCCCTTACCCATCCTCCTGAGAAACGGAGTCGTGGCAACACGGCTCCGTTTTTTGTGCCCGCACGTTACCCTGTGACCCGACTCGACCAAACAATCTCAATCTATAACAACTACTCAATCAAAACGGCCCTACCCGTTACAGATCGAGACAAACGACCGGCCAGACAACCCCAACACAAAGAAAGGCTCCCCTCTCGCCCAGTGGACGGGAGGGGAGCCTTATATGTGACCGCGGCAAAAGGATGGCAATACCGCAGCCGCCCAAAGGGAGGGCCTGGATGCACCGGGCCTAGATAAGGTTCTTGCCAGAGACCTTATCGAAGAGGTGGGTCGCGTTCTTCTCGAACTTGAACCAGATGGTGTCGCCAACCTTGAGCGCGCCCTTGGCCTCGAGGTCGACGACGGGGATAATCAGGACAAACTGGCCGTCGGGAGCGGTCACGTGGACATGCTCGGTCGAGCCCATGAGCTCGGTCACCTCGACGGTACCCTGGAGCGCGCCCTCCTCGCCCTTGTCGGCAAGCAGGATCTGCTCGGGACGCACGCCGGCCGTAATCTCCTTCACGTCGCCGCCGTCCCAGTTGAGGGCAAGCTGAGCGCAAGTCTCGGGGGCGAGCGCCACGTTCATATCCTCGGTCTTGACGGTAAAGCCGTTGCCCGAGCGCACCAGCTGGGCATCGAAGAAGTTCATCTGCGGCACGCCGATAAAGCCGGCGACGAAGATGTTCGCGGGATGGTTGAAGACCTCCTGCGGGGTGGCGATCTGCTGGACGACGCCGTCCTTCATGACCACGATACGGTCACCGAGGGTCATAGCCTCGGTCTGGTCGTGAGTAACATAAATGAACGTGCCCTTGATCTCGTGGCGCAGCTTAATGAGCTCGGCACGCATCTGGTTACGAAGCTTGGCGTCCAGGTTGGACAGTGGCTCGTCCATCAGGAAGACCTTGGGGTCACGCACGATGGCGCGGCCGATAGCGACACGCTGGCGCTGGCCGCCCGAAAGCGCCTTGGGCTTACGGTCGAGGTACTCGGTAATGCCCAGAATCTCGGCAGCAGAGCGAACTTTGCGGTCGATCTCGTCCTTGGGGACCTTCTTGAGCTCGAGCGTAAACGCCATGTTCTCGTACACCGTCATATTGGGGTACAGAGCATAGCTCTGGAACACCATGGCGATGTCGCGGTCCTTGGGCGCCACGTCGTTGACGCGCTTGCCGTCGATGAGCACATCGCCCGAGGTAATGTCCTCCAGGCCGGCGACCATGCGCATCGTCGTGGACTTACCGCAGCCAGAGGGGCCAACGAGGACGACGAACTCCTGGTCGTGAACGGTGAGGTTGAAGTCCTCTACAGCGAGCACACCGTCCTCGGTAACCTTGAGGTTGTGCTTCTTCTCCTCGGTCTTCTTCTTTTTGCCAAAGAAGCCCTTCTTTTTGGACTCGGTGTTGGGATACACCTTCTGAACATGCTTGAGAACGATCTCGGCCATGTCTTTACCTTTCGATATGCGGCGCCGCGCTGAGGGGCGCCGCAGAAACTTGCAAAACAGTTACGGCATCAGCCCTTGACGGCACCTGCCACCACACCGTCGATGATGTACTTCTGGCAGAGGATGTACATGATGACGATGGGGATAACGACCATCATGATGCAGGCCATCATGGGGCCGAGCTCGACGTGGCCGTAGCCGCCGCGGAAGTACTGGATCAAGATAGGAATGGTCTTGTACTTGGTGGAGTCGAGCGTAAGGTAGGGCAGCAGATAGTCGTTCCAGACCCACATGGTCTCGAGGATGCCGACCGAAAGATAGGTGGGCTTCATGATGGGAAGGACGATCTTAAAGAACACCTGGACCGGGTTGCAGCCATCAATCATGGCCGCCTCCTCGATCTCGAGCGGGATGTTCTTTACAAAACCGGCGAACATAAAGACCGCCAGGCCCGCGCCAAAGCCGAGGTAGATAAAGCAGATGTTGAACGGCGTGTTGAAGCCGATGCGGTCCGCCAAATTGGACAGCGTGAACATGAGCATCTGGAACGGCACGACCATCGAGAACACGAACAGGTAATAGAAGAAGTTCGAGATCTTGTTGTTGACACGAACCACGTACCAAGCGCACATGGAGCAGCACACCAAGATCAGCACGACCGACGTGACCGTGATGATGAGCGAGTACATAAATGCCGAGGCAAAGCCCTGCTCGTTAAGGGCGTGCATGTAGTTTGCGAGGCCGTTGAACGTCTCGGGCGTGAGCAGATCGAATGCCGTGGTGGTGCTGATTGCGGTCGCTTTCTTAAAAGAATTAAGCGCAATCATGAACACGGGGTAGATCCACGCGAGCGACAGAATCGTAAAGAAAATCGAGAGCGCGCGGTTGATAACCTTATCGCGTTTCATTACTGCTGCACCTCCTTGGACCTCGTGGCCTTAAGCTGAATCATGGAGATGGCCACGACCAGGATGCAGAAGATAACCGCCTTGGCCTGACCAATGCCCTGCCATGCGATACCGGCACGCGAATAGAACGTGTTGTAGATGTTCAGGGCGAGCATCTCGGTGGAGTGCGCGGGGGCGCCGCCGGTAAGGGCGAGGTTCTGGTCGAACAGCTTAAAGCCGTTGGTGATGGACAGGAACAGGCAGATGGTGATGGTCGGCATCAGGTTAGGGATCTTAACCTTCCAAAACGTCTGCCATGCCGTAGCGCCGTCGACCTTGGCGGCCTCGATGTAGTCGGACGGAATGGACTGCAGACCAGCGATGTAGATGATCATCATGTAGCCGACCTGCTGCCACAGGGTCAGGATGATAAGGCCCCAGAAGCCAGCAGCAGAGTTAAGGGCAATGAGCTGGGCGCCCACGTTGGAGAGCAGGCAGTTGATCAGAATCTGCCAAATGTAGCCCAGCACGATGCCGCCGATCAGGTTAGGCATAAAGAAGATCGTACGGAAGATGTTGGTGCCTTTGAGCGCCTTGCGGGTGAGCGCCTGCGCAATGGCGAGGGCGATCACGTTGATGAGCACCGTCGACAGGAAGGCAAACGCCACGGTAAAGAAGAACGACGTGGAGAACTGCGGATCGGACAGCGCGCGCACGTAGTTCTCGATACCGACAAAGTGCGCGTTACTAATGATAATAAACTGGCAGAACGAGAGATAGAAGCCCTGGATAAAGGGGATCACGAACCCGATCATAAACGCCAGGCACGTGGGCAGCATAAAGAGCGGCCACCAGCGCTTGAGTGCTTTGCCCATAGAAGGGTCCTTTCAATATGCAGGGGGCGGGCAAACCAACGTCTGCCCGCCCCCTGTCGCTAATCAGATAGCTTGGGCAGCAACTACTTACTCGGAAGCAGCCTTCTCGGTCTTCCAGCCATCGACGAAGGCGTTCTTGACGCCGTCCCACTTGGTGTTGTCGGCAGCATAAGCGATGAGAGCCTGCTTGAGGTTCTTCTTCCACTCCTCGGAGGGGATGTAGACGAAGTCCCAAGCGACGGTCTTCTTGCCGTCCTTGGCCATGGCAACGGCCTGCTGCGAGAAGACGTTGGTGGTCTCCTTGGCGCTCTTGAACGGAGCGGTCAGACCCATCTTGTCGGCGATGATGCTGGTCGGGGTGTCAGCGGTGACGCACCAATACATGAAGTCCTCGGTGGCCTTCTGGGCATCCTCGGAAGCCTGGGAGCTGACGCACCAGTAGTTCTCGCCGCCGGAGCACAGGCCCTGGTTCTCCTCGCCGTCGACACCGATGTAGATGGGCATCATGCCAATCTGATCGTCGGTCATGCCGGCCTTGACGAGGTCAGAGTAGGCCCAGGAGCCGTTCTGATAGAAGACGGCCTTGCCGGTTGCGAACTCGTTGGTGGCGTCGTCGCCGGTCTTGGAGGCAAGCTGCGAAGGATCGCAGGTGGAGTCGGTGATGTACAGGTCGAAAATCTGCTTGAAGTTGTCGAGATACTCGCCCTTGATCTCGTCGTCCTCCTGGTTGTGCTCCTTCTCGAACTCGTAGTAGAGCGGGAGGTTGGCGAGGTGGGTGGTGTAGCGCCAGCTGGAGGAGTCATCCATGCCAGCAGAAGTGAAGGCACCCTCAATGCCAAGCTCGTCCTTGCGGGCCTGGATGTCGTCGGCACAAGCCTTCAGCTTGTCGAAGGAGTTGATGTCCTCGGCCTTGTAGCCAGCCTTCTCGAGCAGCTGCTTGTTGTAGATGATGCCGTAGCTCTCCTGGACCCAGTCGATACCCAGATCCTTGCCATCGGACTGCAGAGCCAGGGAGTCGTCAATGAGCTCACCGCGGAGCTTGGTATCGGACAGGTCGGCGCAGTAATCCTTCCAGTTCTTAAGACCGGTGGGGCCGTTGACCTGGAACAGGGTCGGAGCGGAGCTCTTGGACATCTCGGACTTGAGCTTCTCCTCGTAAGTGTTGGAGGCGGCGGTCACGATCTTGACCTCGACGCCCTTCTCCTTCTTATAGGCCTTGGCGATCTCCTTCCACTCCTTGTCGACCTCGGGCTTGAATTGGAGGAAGTAGACCTCGGCAGCGTCACCAGAAGCAGAGGAGCCGGAGCCGGCAGAACCACCGCAGCCCACGAGACCCAGACCAAGCACCGCAGCCGCGGAACCAGCAAAGCCCAGGAACTGCCTTCTGCTCATTTCGTTCTTCATTACAATCCACCCTTTCACACCGTGGCGGCACCCTTTGCCGCCGCCTTCGGAGATTGGCTCGGGGACTTTGCCCCTTTTGCTGATTTGTACAATACGCTATTTGGCTAGTTGTTTGAACAAGTATTACTAGAGCGGTAGAAAAACATCGGTGAACGGTAATTTCAACTTGATACTTGACAAGTTTTGTATAAACAATTATTTGTTATCGAATATAGAGAAAACGCCCGGTCAAGCCGATGCATCGTCGGTTTGACCGGGCGTTTTCGCTTTGAGGGCATGAGTCTCGTCAGGCTGCGAGCTAGCCGGCTATCGCTTGGAGTTGACGCGGTAGTGGAAGATCTCGGGGTGCGTACGGGCGTGCGTGACCTCGAACAAGATGCCGTCCGAGGTGTACGATTGGCTCTCCATAACGGCGACGCAGTTGTACTTACCAAGGTCCAAGTAGCTGCAGTCCTCATCGTTGGCGAGCTCGACACTCACCGTACGACGACTCGCCATCACTTTGACGCCGCGCTTGTGCTCCAGATAGTCGTAAATTGACCTTGCGGCGATCTCGGGTGTCAGGCCTTTGGCGATCGACTCCAGAAAATAGCCGTGGTCCACCTGGCGAGCGTTACCGTTAAGGCTACGGACGCGCACCACGCGAATCAACTTCTCGCCCACCTTAAAGCCCAGGCGACGAGAGAGTTGCTCGGTGCAGACCAGATGTTCAAAAGACTTAACGTCCGTCGATGCAACGGCATTGTTGCGCTTTGCAAACTCGCCAAACGACTCAACCTCTTCGAGTGCGCCCAACATGTCGGTTTCGCCCTTAAGCCAAATAACGCGCACGCCCTTGCCGTGTATGGGCTGCACAAACATCCCGTCGGCCAGCATGCTCAAAGCGCGGCGGACGGTATTGCGCGTGCAGCCAAATTCCGCGGTCAGCTCGGCTTCGGTTGGCAGCATCTCCTGAAACGCATAGGTCCCATTAATGATGCGCGAGCGTATTTCTCGGTAGATTCCTTCGTATATCGCTTTTGGCATTGTTTCACCTCTACATTATTCATTTCCGGCTAGGCACGATAGCATTTCTTAAAGTTGTTTAAACCGAATATCGGTAAAGCGACAGGATTTAACCGTTGACGGTTTTTGTCATGCCCAAATCGGTTTCGCTCAAAACTGCCGGTACGACAATCGTCTGGTCCTCTACAATGAATCCATTGTTTAAACGTTTCCCCACGCGCAACGCGCCTCGATATTCGGAAGGCAGAACATGCTGCAAAAAATCCAACGCTTTGGCGGGGCAATGTTCGCGCCCGCCATGCTGTTTTCTATATCAGGCCTCATGGTCGGCGTCTCCGCTCTCGCAACGACTGCGGACATCGTCGGCGATCTCGCCGTATACGGAACCCCTTGGTACGTTTTCTGGGCTATCATCCAGCGCGGCTCGTGGACGGTCTTTAAACGCCTCCCGCTCCTTTTTGCCGTAGCGCTGCCCATCGGTCTTGCCCAAAAACAACCGGCTCGTTGCTGCCTCGAGGCTCTCGTCGCCTATTTTGCCTACTGCTTCTTTTTGAGCGAGATCATTAAGCTGAGCGGAGACAACCTTGGACTTGAGTACCCGTCATCTTTGACCTCCGCCAGCGGTATCACCGTCATCGACGGCATCAAGACGCTCGACACCGGCATTATCGGCCCGCTGGCGGTATCGGCAACCGTCGTTGCCATCCATGACCGCTTCTACGATGCCAAGGTTCCCGATTGGCTCGGCACCTTCTCGGGTTCCTCGCTGGTCTACCTCATCAGCTTTTTTGCCGTGTTTGCCCTTGCTGCTATCTCGGCCGCCATCGTGCCCTACGTATACGATGTAACCGATACGCTGCGTCACGCGCTTGCAGGCGTCGGTCCCTTTGGCGTGGGCATCTTTGTCTTTTTAGAACGAGCACTCGAGCCCTTTGGCCTGCACCACCTGCTCTACATGCCGATCTACTACGACAACCTGGTCATTAACGACGGCATCTACGCCACGTGGAGCAGTTTGCTCCCCATCCTCTCCCATAGCACGCGCCCCCTTAATGAGCTTGCGCCGTGGGCCGGTTTTACCGCCACCGGCTGGGTCAAGCTCTTTGGCCTTCCTGCCATCGCAGCTGCGTTCTACTCCACCGCAAAACCCGAGCGCCGCGCCGGCCTCAGGGTCATCCTTGTTCCCGCCATCATCGCCTCGGTGGTTTGCGGCGTTACCGAGCCACTCGAGTTTCTCTTTATGTTCACCCACCCCGGGCTCTTTTTGCTCTACGCCGTCTTATCGTCTTGCCTTGCCACAACCATGAATCTCTTTGGCATCGTCGGCATCTTCTCGGGCGGCCTGATGGAGATGGCAGCCTTCAACTTTATTCCGCTCATGCGCACGCATGCCGGTGCCTATCTTTTGGCGCTCGGTATCGGCCTTGCCTTTAGCCTCATCTTTTTTGTTAGTTTTCGAGCACTCATCTTGGTCTATGACCTTAAGACACCGGGCCGCGAGGATCATGTTGCCAATCGCGCGGCAATCGATTGTTTAACGGGAAGCGACTTTGCCAAAGAGCAATCCCCCAATGACGAGGTCGATAGTCGATCCGATCAAGATCACGTCCTCGCTGAGCGGGTAATTCAGCTTTTAGGTGGCGTTGGCAATATCGTGGGCGCAACCAACTGCGCCACGCGCCTGCGCGTCGAGGTCGCAGACCCTTCCATCGTTGCAGATAACGCGTCGTTTGTCGCGGTGGGCGCCAAGGGCCTCATCATTACGGGCAAGACCGCCCAGGTGGTCATCGGCATCTCCGTTCCCCGCGTTAAAGAGCATTTTGACCAGATCATGGGCCTCGAGCCGGAATTTGTGCCCACCACCTCGGCCTCCCCTGCCGCCAGCGCAGCCCATAAGCGCGGCGCTATTTGCTTCTTCGATATCGACGGAACGCTCGCCTGGCAAGACCCCAGGCTCGCCCAAGACCTTCCCGAAGACGAGCGGGACCTCTCCCCCTATCCCAACGAGGCGGTTTCGCAGGCAATCCGCGAGTTTGTCGCCAACGGCAACATGGCCTTTATCTGCACGGGACGCACCCTGAGCTGCATCCACCCCAAACTTCTTGAGCTGCCTTGGACCGGCATCGTCTGTCTTGCGGGCGGTTACGCCGAGATCAACGGACACGCAATTCGCGATCTGTCGATGACGCCCAGTATGCTGCAGCGTCTTGCCCCCTACCTTGAGCAATCGGGCGAGGTCATCCGCTTTGAGGGCCTCAACGGCGTCGTGCGCATGAGTGCCGATGCGCCCGATGCTCCCGGATACGCGCGCACCCTGGGCGACGCAGTCACGCAGCTGCAACATTACAGTGTCTACAAGATCTTGATGTCTACATCGCTCGCCAACCACATCGCTCAAGATAAGGCACTTGAGCCGCTGCTGTGCTTTAATGAGCTCGAACTCGAGGTAACCGAAATCTCGCCCCGCGAATGCACGAAGCGCGGGGGCATCCAGTCTGTACTCGACGCCCTCGACCCCCACCACGGAACCGTATACGGCATTGGCGACGCCAGCAATGACGTCTCACTGATGAACGCCGTCGATGTCGGCATTGCGATGGGCAACGCACCGGACTATCTCAAGGATAAGGCCGATTACGTGACCGACACCGTCGATCATGACGGTGTCGTTGCGGCGCTCGAGCATTTTAGGCTGATTTAGGCGCGCTCCATCAAACGCACGCCTGTTGTCCTAAATCGCCAAAACTGCCGCGCCAAACGCCCTGATGTGGCAATATGTTGTCTGCATATTGCACCAATGCAACCTCAGAAAGAATGCGAGAACCCGTGTCCAGTCCGTTTACCAGCTTTTTAGCCCAGCACTTTGACCAGATTAACGACTATCTGGCCACGTTCTTTGACGGACAGGCGACCTCTGCCGATATCGAGCGCTACCTGTACGCGCCGCTCTCGGCTTTTACGGCCAACGCCGGCAAGCGCCACCGCCCGCTTATCTGCATGCTCGCCGCAACCGCAGTGGGCGGTAGCTTTGAGAGCGCCCGCAGCGCCGCGGCAGCTATCGAGCATTTCCAGTCGGGCGCGCTGATCCACGACGACATCGCCGACAACGGACAGCTTCGTCGAGGCAAACCCTGCATGCACCTTACCGAGGGCACGGGCCTTGCCATCAATTGTGGCGACCTGGCGCTCACCATGGTCACCAAGACGGTTCTCGACGACCCCACGCTGGAGTCCGACGTGAAGCTGCGTGTGCTCCACGAGCTTACCGAGATGATCGTCCGCACCATCGAGGGTCAAGCGCTCGACCTGGGTTGGGTCCGTGACGGGCGCTTTGATATCTCGGTTGATGACTACCTGGACATGGCGACGCACAAGACCGCGTTTTACAGCGGAGCCACGCCGCTTGCCGCCGGAGCCATTATCGGCGGCGGCAGCGATGAGCAAATCGAAGCGCTGCGCGCCTTTGGCCTGCACACGGGCCTTGCCTTTCAGATTCAGGACGACCTGCTCAACCTTGTCGGCACTAAGGAAGCCGCCAACAAGGACTTCCGCACCGACATCACCGAGGGCAAGCGCACGCTTGTCGCCGTACACGCCCTCTCTGATGAGCGCCACCACGACGAGGTCGAGGCGATTCTTTCCTCGGGCACCGATGATCCCGCGCAGCTCGCACGCGCCGTGGAGATCTTCCAGGAGACCGGCTCCATCGATTACGCCCACACTTACGCGCTCGACCTGACCGCTAAGGCCAAAGCGGCCATCGAGAACGTTGAGCTTGATCCGCACGCACGCGAGCTGTTCCTCTCCATGGCAGATTTCTTTGTGGAGCGCCTTAACTAACGGGGGTTATAAAACCTGTCAGCAGCGTATTTAGGCACAACTTGCTACACTGTTAAGTGAATGTTTATGCATCCCTTTGCGTTGTCTATCCGACAGACGCTCAAATAGTACGAATGGTACGCCGAAAGGGGTTCGTTCATGGAACCTATTACAACGGGCATGCAAGGAGCAGCCGTCGAAGACGTGCAGTCTCGTCTCCTGCAGCTCGGCTACACGATTGATGCCGCCGAAGTCACCGACAAGTACTTTGGAGCCACCACTGAGCAGGCCGTCAGCACCTTCAGGCTCGACAGCGGCCTTGCTGCCGGTCATGCCGTCGATATCCCCTGCTGGAGCGCCCTTGTAGACGCTTCGTATAAGCTAGGCGACCGCACTCTCTATCTGCGCATGCCCAATTTCCATGGCGCCGATGTGCAGGCCCTGCAGCGCGCTCTCAACGTTTTGGGCTTTGCCTGTGGCGAAGACGACGGCTACTTTGGTCCGCATACCGAGGCCGCCCTGCAGCAGTTCCAGGAAAATGTCGGCCTGTTTGCCGACGGCATGGCCTTCCAGGACACCTACGCCTACATCAACCGCCTGCACCATGTGTGGGAGGGCAAGCCCTCGGTCACCGAAGCCGAGTCCCGTATCGGTTTTGCTCGCGCCGCCAACGTGCTCGAGCGCTTCCAGATTGCCGTTATCGGCGAGGACCCCATCGCACGCAGCGTTGCGTCGCGCATGTGGAATATCGCCACGGCAACGACCGACAACAGCGGCATGATGCTCTGCGACTCCGAGGTCCCAACCGACGTTGACCTGGTGCTCGAGATCGCAAGCGATGAGCTGCCCGCAGATGCAGCGCCGCGCGCCACGATCGCCCTCGCCGAGTGCCACAACCTGGCCCAGCGCATCCGCACTGTCAATGTCGCCGCGCAGCAGAAGCCGGCTCGCATTCGCATTGAGCTCACGGGCATGACGCGCTACAACGGCACCTTCACGGCCAGCGACGCGCAGACACTCGCCGTACGCCTGCTCGATGGCGTTTGCGATGCCCTCGCAGATTAGGTAAACTAAACGAGTTGCTTTTGGGCAACACCACACATTGGGACGTAGTTCAACGGTAGAACTCCGGTTTTTGGTGCCGGCTGTTGGGGGTTCGAATCCCTCCGTCCCAGCCCTTAAGAACACAGCGCTCCAGGCCCTTATGAACCTGGAGCGCTTTCTTGTGGGCAAGCGGAGGAATTCGAACCCGCAAGGGTGCGGAGCTGAGGAAACGCGAAGGCGCCCCAAGCCCATTAGGACCAAGAGCGCCTAACATCAAGAAAATATCAGCCCCGTTCCGAAAAGCGAGCCGTCATCTACAAAATGGCGTGTGGCCCCGACGGGCCGGGCATTAAGTTTGTCGCGAGTTCCGCACGAACAGGAGGCCACTTAACCTCGATGTTTTGGACGTGACAGCGAGAGGGGTCCTGGTATGGCAAGGTGACGTGAAACAAGGCGGCGCTGACCTTCTGGTCGCGCCGCCGAAGTTGAACGTCAGATTGCCGTGCCAGGGCCCCTCGCAGCGTCAAGGAGACCGCCGTTCGGTAGAACGGCGGAATCTAATTGTTCAGCATGCGATCGAAGCTTCCCGAGTCGCCATCCCGATAGTCGGCGGTCATCAGGATCTCCTGCGGAATGCGCCCGCCCTCGCGCAGCACGTTGCGGAACTGCACGCGCGTGACCATGGGCAGATCCTTGATCGTCGCTGCCAGGTTCTGCGGCACACCCTGGTTGGCAGCCGCGGGCTCGCACTCGCCGCCGGCCTTCACGCGACGCTTATGCTCGGCGAGCATGGCGCGGTACATGCCGGCATGCAGGCGAATCTCAACCACATTGGCATTGCGAGTCTGCTCGACAATGCGCGCGCCCTCGCGATCGATATCGCCTACGTAGTAGACGTAGTTAAAGCGATAGCCAATCTCGGACAGATAATCGTCCAGGGCATGCGAGACGCTCGCCTTGCATCCGCCGCCAAAAATCACGCCGCCCACCTTGATGCCAAAGAGCTTGGCGTGCTTGCGGCCACGCAGCAGCTTGACGATCTCGTCGTAGGTGTCCAGGTTCTCGACCATAATGAACGGCTTGTCGGCGCCCAGCGTAAAGAAGCCCGTAAAATGCACGGGGCGATTGGGGGCGACCTTGATCGCCTGCATGCTGATGCCCTTTTCGGTCATACGCCTGATCAGGCGCTCACCGTGCTTGCCGTCAAAAGCCTTCTCGTCGTTAAAGATCTGGTAGGCACGCTGACGGCGCGAGGCAACCGGCGTATCGGCACCTCGGTTCTGCTCGATCCAAGCCTGGATGATTGCGATTTCCTCGGCAATCTTGCGGTTGGACATCTCGTTGTGCTGAGTGCGCTGCGGAGCCTTTTTGCCGTCCTTGCCCTCGACCTTTACGATCTGTGTCTGCTGCTCCTTGATCTTAGAGAGCGCCGTGGGCGTAGGGACAACTTTGAGCAGCTGCCTGCCTAAAACGCGGGCAAGGGCAAACGCCGAGACCTCGCCGTGAACGGCCGACTTGGGCTGCTGGGCAGCAGTATCTGCTGCGGCAGACTCCGGCTTCTTCTGAGACTTGCGCTTAGGATCGCCTTGGGAATTGCGCTCGCGCTTCGGCATAGACGCCTGCTTCTGCGGACGATCGGACTTGCTCTCCTTCGCCGGCTGGCGCTTAGGCTGTCCCGAAGAAACCTCGGCCTTCGGATCCTCGTCCTGCGGCGTGGTCCTCTCGGCTGCAGTCTCGGCATGGGAACAGCGGCCCCCACGATGGCGACGGCGGCGAGGCTTGCTCGACGCGCCTTGCTCCGTCTGCTCATCAATAGGCTGCTGGCCCTTGGCCTCGGCATCAACCTCAAGCTGCGGCTCAACAGGCTTCTGCTCGCGAGCCGCCGGCTCAACGGCCTTCTCGTCCTTCTCGTCCTGGGTGGTCGAAACCGACTCGCCCTTCTTCTGATGCTTTACGGGATACGCGCGTCCCGCAAAACCGCGGCCGGGACGACACGAACCCGGAGCCTTCTTGGCAGACCCCTCAACATCGTCTGCAACCTCAGAAGACTCTTCAACCTCACGCGCGGCATCCTGCTGTGCAGTCTTAAAGTGAGCACCGCGACGACGCTTGGGCTCTTGGGCCTCCACGGGCTTTTGCTCCCTCGCGGGCTTCTGCGACTCGGCAGCAACCTCGGTCTCAACAGCCTCAGCATCCGTCTCACCCTTTCGAGCAACGGCGCGACGGAAGCGCTCCTGCTGGGCGCGGCGCTGCGCATCGCGCTTGCCACCCCCGCCAAAACCGCCGCGTCCTGCCTTGGCCGTAAAGGCACGCACGACGTTCTCATCGAGCAACTCATCGGTATCGACATGCTCACGCGGGGCAACTTCTTCCACAGCAGGCACGTCAGCGGGATCCTCGACGACAAAATCCTCGACGGACTCGGCAGGCTGCTCCTGGGCATCGCGGATCTCGGCATTGATGGTATAGAACGCCGGGCGCCCGTTAATGCCGCTACCCTCGATCTTGGTCACGATATTTGCCGCGATAAGCTCATCGCGCATCGCCTTGGTGTCACATTCCTTATCGACGGAGCGGAAAATTTGCGCCAGCGCGCTCGACTTGATCTTGAGCGCCTTGCGGCAAAGCAGGTCGTAGGCAACCAGCTTGGCACGCTCAGCAGAAAGCGATGTCTGGCTGCTCAGACGCTCAGCCAGGGCATCGACATTATTTTGGTTATCGGAATATACCGTCTTGGCCACGGGGCCCCTTTCATATGTACACATATACGTCTCTATGGTACAACGCGCGCCCTTATCCACGCAAAACATCTGCGAGAACACTCGAGCGTCACCCGCTTTTGCATGAAAAAAGACCGAGCCCGCGAAGTCGCGGACCCGGTCTTTCCGAGTCAAATGGATGGGAGATTCAACCCGTCCGACCGACTAGGCCTTGGCGACCTCGGCGTCGGCAGGAGCCTCAGCGGCAGCGGCGCGACCGTACTCGGCCTTGCCCATATCGGACCACTCGGGCTCCTCATCAGGCATGGAGCCAGCCTCCTTGCCGAAGAACTCCTTGAGGCAGTTGACGGCAACGATGAGGCCCAGGACCATCAGCAGGACGGCAAAGACGAGCTGCAGGCCCTTGGTGGCGGCGACGGAGACGGCGGCCGTGGTGGCGGTAGCCGGGATGGTACCGAAGAAACCGTAGGCCTGGACGGCGGTCATGCAGCCCATGGCGCTCTGGACCAGCGAGGTGAAGGTGCAGCAGAGCAGGAAGACGACGGGCACGTAGAGCATCCAGCCCTTGCGGCCGGTGCACTTGCAGAACACGGCGAGGGTGATCATGGTCATGCCGCCGAGCAGCTGGTTGGAAGCACCAAAGAGCGGCCAGATGTTGGCATAGCCACCAAAAGCGAGAGCGAGACCGGGAAGCAGGGTAACGACCGTGGCGAACCAGGGGTTGCCGAGGACCTTCATGTAGCCGGCCTTGGACTCGATGGCCAGGGCATCGTTGGTCTGGGCAAAGAACTCGGAGAACGAAGTGCGGGCGATGCGGGCGACGGCGTCGAGCGAGGTCAGGGCCAGAGCGGAGACGTTCATGGTCATAAAGACGGTAGCAAGCGTGCCGTCAACACCGAAGGCCTGCATACCGCGGGAGATGCCAGCGGCGAAGATCTGGAACGGGGTGGAAGCGACACCGGCGTTGAGGGCGCCGGTACCGGCGGTGTTCATGTCGGAGAACATGATGCCGGCGACGATGATGGCAAGGATGCCGACGAAGGACTCGACGATCATGGCGCCGTAACCGACCTTGACGGCGTCCTGCTCCTTCTCGACCTGCTTAGAAGAGGTGCCGGAAGAAACGAGGCTGTGGAAACCGGAGAGAGCACCGCAAGCGACGGAGACGAACAGGACCGGGAACATCATGCCGGAGGCAGTGGAGAAGCCGGTAAAGACCGGAGCGGTGATAGTGGCCTGACCGTTGACGCCCAGGACGACGATGCCGAGGACAGCGCAGACGATCATGACGATCATCATGATGGAAGTGAGGTAATCGCGCGGAGTCTTGAGCATCTGGATGGGCATGGCGCCAGCGAAGACCAGGTAGACCATGACGACGGCGAACCACTGGAACTTATCCAGGTAGACCGGGAACTGCATACCGACGGCGAACATGAGAACCATGAGGACCACGCCGGTGACGAACTCGGCAGCGCCGGTGAGGTTGAACTTCTTCTGGGCCCAACCAAAGGCGATAGCGACGAAGGTGAACAGGATGGAGATGGTACCAGCGCAGCCGGCGGCATAGGACTTGGTGAAGTCGATGGCACCGGTAGCAGCACCAGAAGCGTCAACGGCCGGGGTGAACATGAACGTCTTGCAGACCATGTCGGTGAAAGCGGCGATGACGATGATGCAGAACAGCCAGCAGAACAGCAGGAACAGGCGACGGCCGGTCTTGCCGATGTACTTCTCGATGAGCTGAGCGAGCGACTTGCCGTTGTTCTTCATCGAAGCGTACAGGGCACCAAAGTCGTGGACGGCACCAAAGAAGATGCCGCCGACGAGGACCCAGAGCACGACGGGCAGCCAGCCAAAGGCCATGGCGACGATCGTACCCGTGACAGGGCCAGCACCGCAGATCGAGCTGAACTGGTGCGAGAACGCGGTGAAGGCGGAGACGGGCGAGAAGCTCTTGCCGTCCTTCATGCGCTTGGCCGGCGTGAGGGCCTCTTTGTCAACGCCCCATTTGTTGGCCAGCCATCGGCCATAGCCCAGATAGCCGCAGGCGAGCACCGCCGCGGCCACAACCATGAGCAAAACTCCGTTCATTACATTTCCTCCTCTAAAAAGAACTTCCTAGACATAAAAAATGAGGGCCGTCGGTTGCGCTCGACGGCCCTCATCTTTATCAGCCGCCCGTTATCGTACGGGCTAGCTGTATGTGCTAACCCGCATCAGATAATTACTACGCTGATAATGTTTAGCTGATGCGTGAACATGTCTAAGAAATCCTCTTCAATCATGATGCGAACGATCCGTGCGTGTTCACATCCCCCAGTGGTTGAAAAGGAGTATGAAACTTTAGTTACCTAAAGTCAACGCAAATATGTAATGAATTTTCAACTTTTTTTGAATTTCTCGGTATAAAACGCCACTGACCTCGGACTTTACCTCACGACAGTTTTTGCATGAGAGATGCCCCTGAGAGCCGCGGGAGCCGGGCGGCGCATATGAACTTTCCTGCTCTACAGTCCTGCGCAAGACGGAAAGCACATTAAGTGCTTTCCTTTGCGTGCGGAACTCGCGATAAAGTTCATATGCGCCGCCCGGCTCCCGCGGCTCTCAGGGGCTCCCATCCCAAATGCGGAGCAAAGCTCCGCACGCCAACTTTTTCTTTCAGCTAAAGAACGCCGGAAATTCGACGCTGGCTTGTTAACCTTGCTGGACGTTGTCGACGCCAAACCAGCCCAGAAGCTATATCGATACAGAAAGGTCCCCGGACGGAGGGGCCGGATATAAGGTTTATCGCGAGTTCCGCACGCAAAGAAGGCCACTTAATGTGGCCTTCTTCTTGCGCAGGACTGTAGAGCAGGAAACCTTATATCCGGCCCCTCCGGTCGGGGACCGCACCCATACGACTACAGCGTCATGTTTGGATCGGCGTCGACGTCGAACGGCGAGATTTCACCTCGGTCGAATTTACGGCGGGCGACCTCCGCGATCATGGCAGCGTTATCGGTGCAGGCAGACAAGGGCGGCACCGTCACGCGGATCCCCTGACGCCCGAGCTTCTTGATCATCATTTCACGCAGATGCGGATTGGCCGAAACGCCACCGCCGATGCAATACTCCTTGCACCCGGTGGCATGCAGGGCGTTTTTGGCCTTCTTGTACTGCACGTCAAAGACCGCCGCCTCAAACGAGGCCGCCAGATCGGGCAGATGAATCGTGCGCCCGGCCTTGGTCTCCTGTTCAATGTAGAGCGTCACAGCGGTTTTAAGGCCCGAAAGCGAGAAACGATAGTCTCCCCTGCTGTTGAGCGCACGGGGGAAATCAATCGCGCGGGGATTGCCTGTCTCGGCCAGCTTGGAAATGATGGGGCCACCGGGATAGCCCAGGCCCAACGCCTTGGCCACCTTGTCGAAGGCCTCGCCCACGGCGTCGTCGAGCGTCTCACCGAGCACCTCGTAGTCGCCCCACGCCTTCACGTGCACGAGCATGGTGTGCCCACCCGAGACAAGCGTGAAGATAAACGGCGGTTTGAGGTCGGGTTGCGCCAGCAGGTTGGCAAACAGGTGCCCCTCCAGATGGTTGACGCATATGAGCGGCTTACCGGCAGCGTAGGCAAAGCCTTTGGCAAAGGCAACGCCCACCACGAGGGCGCCCACCAGGCCCGGACCCTGTGTCACGCCCACGGCGGCAAGCTCGCTGGGGGCAATGGCTCCACCCTCAAGACCAAGCGATGCTGCGGCATCCTCGAGCGCCGCATCCACGACACTCACAATCACCTCAACGTGTTTGCGCGAGGCGATCTCGGGCACCACGCCGCCAAAGCGGGCATGAAAATCAATCTGTGTCGACACCTGGTTGGCCAACATATTGCCATCCGCATCGATAATCGCCACGGCCGTCTCGTCGCAGGAACTCTCGATAGCGAGCACTAGGCGGCGGCGCTCAATTTCGGCACGCTCCCCCTCGGAGCGCCCAGGCGCAGGCAGCGGCCATACACGCTGCTCAGCCGCCGTCGGCTCGGGCGAAGCGTTGTCGACCGGGAGCACCAAGGGCAGCGGCGCCGTCATGACGATGGCATCTTTGCCAACACCGTAGTAACCGCGGCGACGGCCAGCCTCGGTAAAGCCCAGAGCGTTATAAAGCGCGATCGCTCCCTCGTTGCCGTCCTCGACCTCGAGCGAAGCCGTGGTGCAGCCGAGCATCTGGGCATCATAGCTCACGTGCGACAGCAGCTTGCGGGCAATGCCCTCGCGGCGATGTGCCGGGTCGACGGCGACATCCAGAATCTGCACATCACCGTCCACGACCATACCGCCGGCAAGGCCCAGCAGCTTGCCGTCGTCGTGTGCCACCCACCAACTACGCGGCGCAGCAACGTCCTCGCCCAGTTCGGACAGGAACATGCCCGGCGTCCACGCCTCGTGTCCGGCACCTTCAAAGCAGGCAGCCTCCAGCGCGCTCGCGCCCTCGGCATCCGCCGCGCCCATGGGACGGAACTGCAGATGACGACCGACGAGCTCATCGGCAACGCCCGTAATTTCGCTCTGCGCACTCTCGGCAAGACCAAGACGCTTGCGCTCGTTTTCCTCGGCATCCGAAAGGCGCGTGTAAATCGGCAGGACGCGAGCCGGATCGCCGTCACCCGCAGCGTGCGCGAGCAGCAAGCCCTCGCCCGAAGGCCACCACAGGTCGCGCTCCACGCAGCGGGCGGTCTCGTCCTCACCCAGCAGCTTGCCATAGCGCACGAGACCGTCACCGGTCAGCTGAACCTGGTCCCAGTCCGCCGCTTGGCGCCACTCATCGAGCGCCACGGCGGTCTTGACCACGTGTTCGCGCTCAAATTGGCGCTCGGGACCCTCATCGACCAGCATATACAGCGCCGGATATACCTCACCGCGCATAGCATCGGCCAAGATACCAAGCTTGCCGCGCACGCCAGCCTTCCACGCCGTCCAAGCGCAAGCGTCGAGCGTCGACACGCCCAGCAGCGGAACATTGGCACCACGCGCGAGGCCCTTGGCAGTGGAGATGCCGATACGCACACCCGTAAACGACCCCGGGCCGCGGCCGACCACGTAGTAACCAACATCGCTGCGATCCAGACCGGCTTGAGCCAGCACGCCATCAACGGTATTCACGAGCTCAACGTTGGCGTGGCGGCGACACATGTGGTCGCCACTCACGAGCTTCGTCTCGCCCGTCTGTCCATCAATCCAGCTTGCCGCGCAGGCAAGCATGTCGGTCGAAGTATCGAGCGCCACCACCAGCGCGTTGTCGTTATGCAAGCTCATCTTGTACAGCCTTATCAATCAAATGGGAAAGCTCCATTGCGCGGTCACCGTGCGCCTCAAGCGTTATCGTTCGCACATCGCTGTCGCCCTCATCACGCTTGAGCGTCACCGAAAGATACTCATCCGTCAGCTCGTCCTGGAATTGTTCGCCCCATTCCAGCAGGCAAGCACCCTCATAGCCCAGCACATCGAAAATGCCCGTATCCTCGAGCTCGTAGGCATGCTCCAGGCGGTATAGATCAAAGTGAAACAGCGGAATACGACCTTGATCGTGAACGGCCATGAGCGCAAACGTAGGGCTCGTAACCATATGCCCATCGCCCAGCCCGCGCGAGACGCCCTTGGTAAAGTGAGTTTTGCCCACTCCCAGGCCACCGGTCAGGATGAGCACATCGCCGTCCTCAAGGCGCGGTGCAATTAGCTCGCCAAAGTACTCCGTATCGGCAGCGCAAGTCGTTTTGTAAGTACCTACCCCCAGGCGCTCCAGGGACATATATGCTCCTTATTATTCCGAGGCGTCCTCTGGTGCGGGATGTCGCTCCAGATAGTCGCCCAGCATCTTAAAGTCTTCCTCCAGCAGCTCCTGCCACGCCGGATTGCGCAGCGCTGCTGCCGGATGGAACGTGGGCATTACTACAAAATGCCCCATCTGGTGGAACCTGCCGCGCAGCTTAGTAATGCCAATCTCGGTCTTAAGCACAAAGTGCGTCGCGGGGTTGCCGAGCGTCACGATAATATCGGGCCAGATGCTTCGAATCTGCTCACGCAAAAACGGCGAGCAAGCCAGCACTTCCTCGGGACGCGGATTGCGGTTTCCCGGCGGGCGGCACTTAAGCACGTTGGCAATGTAGACGTCTTCGCGTTTGAGGCCCGCCAGCGACAAAATGCCGTTGAGGTCCTCGCCTGCCGCCCCCACAAAGGGCTCGCCCTGCAAATCCTCATTGCGGCCCGGCGCCTCACCAATAAACATCACGCGAGCGCGGGGGTTTCCCACGCCAAACACGATATTGTGACGCGACTGGTAGAGCTGGCAGAGGTGACAATCGCCCAGAACGGCCTCGATCTCCTCGAGTGCGACCTCACGTGGTGCCTGATGGGTATGGCCGGGGATGTGCATGACGCCCATAGCGGCTCCTACACGTAGACCTTGTCGAGACGCATGCCAAAGCCGCAGGCGACCTCGTAGTTAATCGTTCCGCGCAGTCGGGCCATCTCGTCCATAGTGATCTCGGCATCGCCATCGCGGCCGACAATGATCATCTCGTCACCATACTCGGCCTCGGGAATCTCGTGTGCCGGGTTGGACTGAATGGCGACCATAAACTGGTCCATGCAGATATTGCCAACCTGATGCACGCGCTCGCCGCGATACAGCACATCCATACGATTGGAAAGCGTACGCGATAGGCCGTCGGCATAACCGATCGGCAGCGTGCAGATCTGAACGCGCGTGCGCGGTACGCGGTAGGTAAAACCGTAGCCCACGCCCTCACCCATCGCAGGGTGTGCCACGCGCGTCACGCGCGCATGGACGCTCATAACGGGATCAAGCTGCATCACGCGGCCACTCAGCTCGCACGGCTGCATGCCATACAAGCCAACGCCGGCGCGAATCATATCAAAATGCATCGAGGGGTCGAGCATCGAGGACGGCGTGTTGGCGCAGTGCACGATACCGCACTCAAAACCCGCATCCTTAATGGCTTGAACGGCCTCGGTAAAGCGCTGACACTGCAGCTTGTAGTCCCAGCCCGAAGGTTCATCGGCCGTGGCGAAGTGCGTAAATACGCCGTCGCACTGAATACCGCGATGGAAATTAATACCGCGGACAAAGTCGAGCACCTGTGTGTAGTGTACGCCGATACGATTCATACCCGTCTCGATGGCGAGATGATACTTGCCCACCTTGCCCGCCGCGACGGCACATTCGCCATACGCAAGAGCAAAGTCAGACGTATAGACCGAGGGCATGATATCAAACTCGAGCAACGTCGGAATGGCCTCGATAGGCGGCTCGCTTAGGATGAGGATGGGTTTCGTAATCCCGCCCTGTCGGAGCTCAACGCCCTCGTTAACCGTCGCCACGGCAAACATGTCGGCACCGGCCGAATACATGATCTTGGCGCACTCAACAGCTCCATGACCATAAGCATCGGCCTTGACCACGCAGCACAGGCGCTGACGTGGATTCAACAAGTTCTTATAGGCCCTCGTGTTGCGACGGAGCGCCCCGCGGTCGATCTCGACCCAGGACCAGCGCGTCAAATCGGCTTTATTCATGATTAGTCATCCGACCCTTCGTCCATGATTCCCAGATCTTCGAGCGCATCCTTTGCCGCCAGTTCCATGGCGGGACCGATCAAGTCGATAAGATCGGTCGCGATGACGCTCTTCTCACCATACTCCGTCGCCGCGGCAAAACCGGCGTAGCTGTGAAGTGCGACGGCGTACGAATACAGCAACTCCCAACGATCCATCTCGTCGCGCATGGTGGCAAGCGTGCCGGCCAAAATACCCGCGAGAACATCACCTGAACCGGCAGTTGCCAGAGAAGCCGGACCCGAGAGCGGCAGCAGTACACGCTCAACGCCACAGATAGCCGTCGTCGGCCCTTTGGCAATGACCACCAGATTGTCGGAGCCTGCAGCCCAGACAACCTTCTGCGCGGCTGCAATCGCGGTACCAAGGTCGTTCACCTCGTCACCGGCAACCAGACGCGAAAGCTCACGATAGTGCGGTGTCATAACCAACGGCTGCTCGCGACGATACATCTCGGGGTTACTATCAATACCGTCAATGGCAATCTTAGCAAGGCAGTTGAGTGCATCGGCATCCAAAATAAGCGGTACATCAAGCTCGAGCAAGCCCGAAACCACCTGCATAGCGCCGGCAGACGTCGTCATACCGGGACCGCACAGTACGCAGCTGTACTTCTTTGCAATCTCGCACACCGTCATGCGCGCAGCGGCGCCAAAGGAGCCGCGGGAATCAGACGGAATAGCAAAGACGGGAATCGAAGGAAGTGCAATGCGAATAAGATTAGCGCAGGCGTCAGGAGCCGCGACTGCCACGTAACCAGCACCCGCGCGAGCTGCAGACTTGGCCGCCATAATGGCAGCACCAGGATATTGTGCAGATCCGGCGACAATAAGCACAGAGCCACGGGAATACTTATCGATATTCGTAGGTAGTGGGGCAAAGTAATCAACTAAGTCACCGGGCTCGACAATCTCGGCGGCGTGGTCGACATCATCGATGACCTCGTCAAGACGGTCGTAAAGATTGCCGCAGATCAAATCGCCAGCATACTCAGGGCCATCAGCGCTATACAGACCAATCTTGGGCGCAATCATCGTCACCGTATGTTCGGCACGAATGCAGTCGTCATCAACAACGCCCGTCTCGGCATTCAGGCCCGAGGGGACATCAATGGATACGACACAATCGGCGCATTCATTGACCGTAGGAATCCAGATGGAGAACGGCGCACGCAGATTCCCATGGAAACCGGTACCAAAAATGGCATCGACAACAACATCGGCCTTATCGATCAAAACCTCGAGTTCGTCACGCGAGGGGCCGACGCAAACGTGCACATCGCGGCCGGCAGTACGACGAGCAACATGACGTGCCAGAGCAGCAGGAATCTCATCCGGCTCAACCGGAGAAACGATATCGACGTCCACACCCTTATGGCTCAGGATATCGGCGGCAACCCAACCGTCGCCGCCATTATTACCAAAACCGACCAGAACGAGAACCCGATCGGGATTGAGCTTCAAGACCTCGTTGGCGGCAAACTCACCCGCTAGCTCCATAAGCTCGGCCTTCGAAGTCCCTTCGCGTTCGATGATATCCTCGAGACGAACGACTTCTTCGGTACTCAAAACCGGTTTCATCTATGCTCCTAGCGTATCTTGCGAAGCATCGCCCAGGTGCTCCGTCAATGCTGAATTCTGCAGCTGCTCAAGCTCATCTAAAACAGAGCGAGCCTCTTTAAATGTCTGCGCTACGCGTTTCTTGGTGCTCACCTTTTCATCTTTTGGCTTAGGCCGAGCATCTTCGGTAATCGCGATGGCATTCGCAACGGCTAAGTCTCCTGTAAGCGTAATGGAAAGAGCGACCTCAACAACACCCAGCTCATGAGCGATCTCGAGTGCACGGCCCGAAAGCAGCGCCTTCGGTTTGCCGAGTTTATCACGCGTTACCGAAACATCCTTGCGACCCACGCCTTGACTAAAACCCGTGCCGAGAGCTTTAAGCACCGCCTCGCGCGAAGCAAAGCGGCTCGCATAGTGAGCAGCGGGACGCGATGATACATCGCAATACGCACGCTCTTCTTCGGTAAACACACGCCGAGCAAACGACGGCGTCTTTTCAAGAATTGATTTCATCCGGGAAATCTCGACGATATCAACGCCGATACCAGCTTCAGCCATGTTCACCTCCATATCGCACAGACTAAGTTATTGTAGCCCGTTCACAGAAGATGCGACAAACGAGGGTTATAAAACACAGCTACTATGTGAGACAAAAGCCCGTAAACGCAAAAAGGGGGAGGCCGCGAGGCCTCCCCCTTCTCAGTTCAAGCGTACGGCTCGGTGCCGTCCACCGGTCAGCGGCGCCCTGGCCTCCCACGGGCTGACCC
>DXZR01000025.1:6845-32569 GCA_019419555.1 Collinsella sp. | reverse complement strand
TGCCGCGCCCCGCAGTGCCCGCTTCCCCCGAGAACAATTATCAGTGCAGGTAGAAAGCTTGCCGATTTTCGAAAAAGTCGGCTATGGTTGACCCCTGTGGCCTAAACGTAGTAGATGGGCCCTTTCTGTGGTGCGGCACCAAGCCGGTCATTTTGGGATGGGACTATTTTGACTACTCATTGGCTGCTCTGGCAATCGGGCTGCAAAAGTAGTCAAAAAAGCTCCGTCCCAAATTAGCTAGCTTGCTCTGGCGGGCGGGAGCAGGTAAGATATACCGAGCGCTTAGCGCGTTCGATGGGTTCGGATGACGACATGTTCCGAATCTGGTCAGGTCCGGAAGGAAGCAGCCATAAGGAGCCTCTGTCGGGCATCCGAATCCATCGAGCGCACGGGCGCTTTTTGGTGCCGCGATTTGGCCCGGCCGGCGGCGAGATATTTGGTGTCTCGCTGGTCCTCGGCTGCGCCTGCGGGATCGCTCGACTACCAAATATCTCGCCGCCGGCCGGGCCACTTCGTCCAAAAATCACCCGTAAAGGCGCATTTATCTGAAGAATTGAATCCCGTGTTTTGTGCTGCTTGTTGGCGTTGCCTGGGCATTGATAGTTGCGCGCTTCAAGAGACGGCGGCATTACCATCTGTTTTTACAAGTAAGAAAAGAGGCCCGTTTCCCTGGGTTTGGTTGGGGAAACGGGCCTCTTTTGTCTATGGGCTTGAAGATTGGTGGGAACGATATGCTCTGGCAGCTATTTTGAGTTCCTGATGCGGCGTGTGGCTGCGGCGGTTATTCCGAGGCCTGCGGCGGCGATTCCTGCGAGTGCGATTGTGCTCGGCGCTGCGTCGCCCGTGTTTGCGAGCTTGCCGGCGGTCGTATTCGCTTGCTTGCTGCTGCTCGAGTTCGCCTGCTTGGCGGAGCTCGGTGCGGCGTCTTTGCCGGTCGCGGGCGAGCTGGCGGGCTGTGCCGTCTCGGCCGGTTGCGCCGAGCCGGAGGGAGGCGTTGTCTCGGTGGGTTTCGTTATCTCGGGCGAGGTGGCCTTATCTGCTGCGGCTTTCGCCTCTTCGTAGGCCTTGCAGGCGTCGTCATAGGCCGCTTGCGCCTTTTTCAAATTGTCGAGGAGCGCATCTCGCCAGGCTATGAACTGGTCGATGTTGGCTTTATATTTCTCTGCAGAACTTTCACAGTCATTAACTCGTCTTTCCTGACTTTTGAGGCGGCGCTGGAACTCGTCAAGCTCCGTTTCACAATGATCTACATACGCTTTTGCCCCTACGATCTCATTTTGCAACTGCCTTATTTGCTGTTTAACAGTTTTGACAAGCTCCTCGTCGCCGAGTGCTTCGAGTGCCTTAAGCACCTCAAGTTTGTTGTCTAATTTTGCCTGGAGCTCGCTTACCCGGTTGCCAGCCTCGTCGTATTTGGCTTGGGCTGCATCGATGTCCGCTTGCATGGCAGGAAGGGATTCTTTCGATTCGGCGGCTTGCGCCAACATCTCGTCGCGGTACTTTTGAAAACGGGCAATGTCATTATTAAAGCGCGCAATTTTCTCGGAACTCGCGGCCTTTTTTGCGGCTTCGAGGTTTTTGAGCGCTTCCTGCATGGCTGCATACGCTTTTTCTTTTGCGGCGGCCGCATCTTCCGTTTGCAAGGCAACTGCACCGGTGGGGGAGCTGGTTTCTGCCGCGATCGCCGCTACGGGGGCGATTCCCGCGACAAGTGCCGCGGAAAGGGCGATGCCCGCAGTTGCTCGTCTTGCTCTTCTTGCGAGAATGTCGTTCATCTCGGCACCTCATTTCAAGGGTCGGCGACTAACTTGGTAGCACTAATGTAAGTATACCAAGTGGTTGGTCCGACACTGGCTGGGTGCGCGCCTCTCCGCTTCTTTGGAAACCGAATCCCGTTAGAAATGACGAGTTGTTTACGCTTCTTTTGGGGTGGCGGTACTATCATGGTTCGAATTGAATGTGGATGATGATAGGGAGCGCCTATACATGATTGAGCTGCTCAGGCGTTTTGGTGGTAAGTTTCGCCGGTATATGGTGATTGGCCCTGCGTGTAAGCTGATCGAAGTGATCTTTGACTTGCTGACACCGCTCGTGATTGCCCAGATGATCGATAGGGGTATTGGCTCGCACGACGTGGACGCCGTTATCCACTACGGCATGG
The DNA here is from genome assembly GCA_019419555.1 of Collinsella sp. GTDB lineage: Bacteria > Actinomycetota > Coriobacteriia > Coriobacteriales > Coriobacteriaceae > Collinsella. Next base: position 30,408 of record DXZR01000025.1, on the reverse strand, counting down.
TACTTGGCGCTATGGCCGTGATCGGCATTTCGTTTACGCTCGTCTGCCAAAAGATGGCGGCGCTCACCTCGCAGGGCATGGGCACCGATATCCGTGGTGCGCTCTACGAGCACATCAACAAGCTTAGCTATGCCGAGCTCGATCGCTTTGGCACGCCGTCGCTTATCACGCGCATTACCAACGATGTCAACCAGGTGCAGCTTGCCGTGGCGCTGGGCGTGCGCATGCTCATCCGCTGGCCCTTCCTGGCGGTGGGCTCCATGTGCGCGGCCCTTGCCATCGACCTTAAGCTCGGCATCATCTTTTTGATCTGCACGCCCGCCATCGGCCTAGTGTTTTGGTTTGTCATGGCGCGCTGCATTCCCTACTACAAGCAGTTGCAGGCAAAGCTCGACCGCATCGCGCTTATCTGCCGCGAGGGCCTTTCGGGCGCCCGCGTGGTCCGCGCCTTCGTGCGCGAGGACCACGAGCGCGAGCGCTTTGCCCAAGCCGCCGATGACCAGGCCCATACCGCCATCGCGGTGGGCAAGCTCTCGTCGATCCTTAACCCCGTAACGTTTTTGGTGATGAACCTGGGCGTGTGCGCCATCCTGTGGGTGGGCGGCATCCAGGTCAACATGGGCGAGCTCACGCAGGGCCAGGTCATGGCGTTTGTGAACTACATGACGCAGACCCTCGCCTCCATCGTGTATGTCGCCAACCTGGTCGTGGTCTTTACCAAGGCGAGCGCCAGCGCATCGCGTATCAACGAGGTGCTCAATTGCGTGCCGAGCATCACTGACGAGGACAACGAGCCGGTCGCGCTGCCCGAGCCGAGCGAACTGGCGGGTGGCGCTGTTCCGGTCCCCGCGCTGAGCTTTGACCATGCGAGCTTCTCGTTTGGCACCGGCGCTGCCAACGCCGTCAACGATGTGACCCTGGAGCTTCCGCTGGGCAAGACGCTCGGCATTATCGGCGGTACGGGCAGCGGTAAGTCCACGCTCGTCTCGCTTATCCCGCGTCTGTACGATGCGGGTACCGGCAGTGTGAGCGTGATGGGCTCCGACGTGCGCGCTTGGCCGCTCGACCAACTGCGCCACGTGGTCGCGACCGTTCCGCAGCGCGCGTCGCTGGCGAGCGGCACCATCCGCAGCAACCTGACCTGGCGTGACGAGTCGGCGACCGACGATGAGCTCTGGGCGGCGCTCGATATGGCGCAGGCCAGCGAGTTCGTGCGCAACAAGCCGCAGGGTCTCGACGCCCCGGTCGAGGCGGGTGGCAAGAACTTCAGCGGCGGTCAGCGCCAGCGCCTGACCATCGCGCGCGCCTTGGTGGGTTCGCCTCAGATATTGATCATGGACGACTCCGCCTCGGCGCTCGACTTTAAGACTGATGCGGCGCTTTGTCACGCTATTCGCGAGCGCAGCGTGCGCGGTGCCGCCGAGGGCGGGCTGCCGCTCACGACGGTGATCGTAAGCCAGCGCGTCTCGACCGTGCGCGACGCCGACATGATCTGCGTACTCGATCACGGCTCGGTTGCGGGCCTGGGCACGCATGACGAGCTGTACGCGACCTGCCAGCTCTACCGCGAGATCTGCCAGTCGCAGCTGCGCCGCGAGGAGCTCGAGGGTCAGCAGGGGAGCGCGACGCCCGCGTCTGTCCCGGCTGCCCCGGCATCCACTTGCGCAAAGGAGGGCTGCTAAATGAATCCGTACACTTCTTCCGGTTCGGTCGCCACGATGACGGCCAACGTGTCCGGTAACGATAACCTCAACGACCTGGGCGACGGTCCGCGCCAGCCCGGCGATCCCGAGCGCTATCCCGTGGGTGCGGTGACCCGCCGCCTGATGGGCTACGTCCGTCCGCATCGTATCTCGTTTACGGCGTCGTTTGTGAGTGCCGCCGTCTCGGTGGTCCTGCAGCTCTACACACCCATCCTCATTGGCGAGGGCATCGACCTGATCGTTGCCGCGGGCCAGGTGGACTTCGATGCGCTGCTGCCGCTCGTTACCAAACTCGCGCTCGTCGTGGTGGGAGCTGCGGCCTTCCAGTGGCTGCAGGGCTACGGCGTCAACCGCCTGTCCTACGAAACGGTGCGTGACATGCGCGTGGAGGCGAGCGACAAGCTCAGCCGCATGCCGCTCAGCTTTATCGACAGCCATGCTCACGGCGACCTTATGAGCCGTGTGGTCAACGACGTCGACCAGGTGGGCGACGGTCTGCTGCAGGGCTTCACGCAGCTCTTCACCGGCGTCATCACCATTGTGGGCACGCTCGCGTTTATGCTCTCCATTAACCTGACCATGACGCTCGTGGTGGTGCTCGTCACGCCGCTTTCCATCTTTGCTGCCGGTGCTATTGCCAAGCTCTCCAACAAGAGCTTTACGGCTCAGCAGCGCATTCAAGGGCAGCTCGGTGGTCATATCGAGGAGTACGTAGGCGAGCAAAAGCTCGTGGACGCCTTCGCCTACGGCCCGCACGCTCAACAGCGCTTCGATGTCCTCAACGCCGAGCTCTATACGGCGGGCGAGCGCGCGCAGTTTATGGGTTCGCTCTCCAACCCAGGTACGCGCTTTATCAATAACATCATCTATGCCGTGGTCGCTGTGATCGGCTGCGTGGGCGTGATCACGGGCGTGCCCGCGGCGCTTACGGTGGGCGGCGTGCAGATCTTCCTGTCCTACGCCAACCAGTACACCAAGCCGTTCAACGAGGTCACCAACGTCATTACGCAGATCCAGACCGCGTACGCCTCGGCGCGCCGCATGTTTGCGCTGTTCGATGCGCGCGAGCAGGAGCCCGACGCGCCAGATGCCGTGGAACTTGCCGCACCGCAGGGCGAGGTCGCCCTTGAGCATGTGGACTTTAGCTACGTGCCCGACCGCAAGCTGCTTCAGGACATCTGCATCGAGGCTAAGCCCGGCATGCGCTTTGCCCTGGTCGGTCCTACGGGCTGTGGCAAGACAACGCTCATCAATTTGCTGCTGCGTTTTTACGATATCGATGCCGGTCGCATTGCGGTCGATGGCCGTTTCTCGCGTGATTACACGCGCGCAAGCTTGCGCCGCGCCTTTGGCATGGTGTTGCAGGACACTTGGCTGTTCGAGGGCACGGTGGCGGAAAACATCGCCTACGGCTGTCCCGACGCCACGCGCGAGCAGGTTATCGAAGCTGCCAAGCGCGCGCACGCGCACAAGTTTATCGTGCAGCTGCCAGGCGGCTACGATACGGTAATCGGCGAGGACGGCGGCACGTTTAGCCAGGGTCAAAAACAGCTGCTGTGCATCGCGCGCGTCATGCTCACCGACCCGGCGATTCTGCTGCTGGACGAGGCGACCTCGAGCATCGATACCCGCACCGAGCTGCAGGTGCAGGCGGCGTTCGACGAGCTTATGGCCGGCCGCACAAGCTTTGTGGTGGCGCACCGCCTGTCGACGATCCGCAACGCCGACTGCATTCTGGTGATGCGCGACGGCCAGATTATCGAGCGCGGCACGCACGACGAGCTGCTAGCGGCAGGCGGCTTCTACGCCGAACTCTATCGCAGCCAGTTTGCCCAGTGAGCAAGCCCGTGGGGCAAATTAATCAATCGACAGACGGTGGTTTACATCTGTCACGTTAGTACTAAGATATTCATCTAATAAATTGCATTAGTGGCTTTAGTTTTGGGGGATACGAGGCAACGTGACTATGACGTGCTCTTTGGTGGTTAACAGCAAGAGCGGTAATACCAGGATGGTTTCGGGCGCGATCAAGCGCGCTCTGCAGGCTGCGGGCGTTGAGTTTGTCCATGCCGCGGCGTTGAGCGACGATGCGGATGCAGATCAGGTTGCGCTCGAGGCGCAGGGCGCCTGCGCGGCCGACACGGTGCTCGTCGGTTTTTGGTGCGACAAGGGCGCGTGCACGCCTTCGGTCGCGGCGTTGCTCTCCGCCTTGCACGGCAAGCGCGTCTTCCTGTTTGGCACCTGCGGTTTTGGGGCCGACCAGAGCTATTACCAGCAGATTATTGATCGCGTGACTTCCAATTTGGCTGGGGATGCCGAGCTTGCGGGCTGGGCGATGTGCCAGGGCAAGATGGGTCCCGCGGTCAAGCAGCGCTACGAGGCCATGCTCGAGCAAGATCCCGACAACGCGCGCTATAAGATGCTGCTCGACAACTGGATTGCTGCGAAGGACCATCCCACCAAGGAAGATCTGGATAACATGGCCGCAGCCGCCAAGAAGGCCGTACTGGGAGAGTAGCTTCGCCGTCCGCGATCCTTCGTGCAAAACAATACAAATGTGAAAGCCTCGAAGTTCTCGAGGCTTTTTTCTTGACACTTGTGGGCACAACCGCTGCAAGCGTTTGGGGCGACTTTTTCCATCACCCCGATGACGAGGCTGTTCTGGACAACACGCTCGCATACGTTCGCTGGATGTATTCAGAGTGGGAAGGGCTTTCCGGGTGGAAGGGCTTTCCGGATGGATGAGGTTGCGGAAGATGCGTCCCGGAATTTGCCTTTGGAATGGGATGGAGTTTCCGGTTAAGGACCTCGGCGGAAAGTGCATCCCGGAATTTGTAGCCGAAGTGGGATGCAGTTTTCCAACGGGCCCGCAGGCGGAAACCGCATCCCACTTTGCGCATGATTTCTGGGACACAGTTTCCGCGACTCGCATGACAGGCCGCGCCTCTGCTGTGAGGCGAGGGCGAGCGGGCACCGGGTAACGTCTGTCGCGAGTTCCGCACGCAAAGAAGGCCACTTAATGTGGCCTTCGTCTTGCGCAGGACTGTCTGAGCAGCAGATGTTACCCGGCGCCCGTCCGCCCTCGTTGGGGATTGCCCGGGTAGGCGAATCGGGATGCGTCCCGCTACTTGATCTTGGTTGTACCTGGCGCCAGGTTGGGGTCGGTTTCGTTGGCCTCGGTCTGGAAGTGCTCGGTGTACACGTTCTTGCCGTCGCGGAACATCTCGTAGTATTGCATCTTGGCGTAATCCTCGCGTGCCTTGGTGGCGGCTGCTGCGGCGGCGTCGTCACCGGTGACGTTGGAGGAGAGCGCCCAGCGCAGGCTGGCGTCCTCGTAGCCGACCGAGTTGATGGCGGGCAGCGACTCGCGCAGCGTCATGTGCGCTTTCTGGTAGTCGGTCAGCGGTGCGCCGATCAGTTGCATCAGCTGGGTGGACAGGTAGTTGGTGGACAGGTCGTCGACCTCGCTTGTCTGGTCGCAGCCGGCAACGTCGTAGTTGGCCCAGATGATGTAGTCGGTCTGCCACAGACGTTCCTGGTGCGTGGCATCGTCCTCGCCGGTAAACCACTTATCGTTGAACTTGGACGGGAAGAACGGCTGGTGGTCGCCCCAGAACACCACGACCACCTTGCGGTCGAGCTTGCTCAGGGCGTTGAGGAAGTAGCGAAGCGCCTGGTCGGACTGCTCGATGCACGAGACATACTCGTCGACATCGGAGAGCGTGCCGTCCTCGACGGTCTTGGTGTCCAGGTCGGTCGTGTCGATGTTCAGGTGCATCTGCTTGTCGACCGGCAGCAGGCCCGTGTCGTAGCCCGAGTGGTTCTGCATGGTCACGTCGAAGATAAACTGCGGATCGGCGTTCTGGTCGAGCAGCTCAAGAATCTTGTCGTAGGTCGCCTGGTCGGTCACCATACCGCGCAGGGTGTCGGCTCCCTGGAAGTCGTTGATAGACAGGAACTGGTCAAAGCCAAAGTCCTTGTACACGTTCTCGCGGTTCCAGTTGGTTGCGTGGTTGGGGTGCATGGCCGTGGTGGAATATCCGAGCGACTTGAACTGCTCTGCCAGGTTCCCGGTCGTCTCCATGTTGTAGATGGTGTACGGATACACGCCCGAGCCCAGGTTGGCCATGGAGTTGCCGGTCATAAACTCAAACTCGGTATTGGCGGTGCCGCCGCCGTAGGCACTCACGTAGAGCTTACCGCGGCTGAGGCAGTTGGACAGGTTCTTAAAGTACTGCGGGCCCTCGTAGCCGGCGCGCATGTTCTGGTAAATCGAAAGATCCGAGAAGGTCTCGTTCATGATGGCGATGACCGTGGGCTTCTCGCTGTCGAACTGCTCCTTTGCGGCGGTGCGCTCGTCACTCTTGGCGGCGTCGGACTTGTCGTAGGCCTTGGCGTACTTTTTGAGCGTGGCCTTGGCATCGTCGACGGAGTAGTCGGCGGGTTTGGGCGGCTTAATGGACTGCGCTGCGCTAATGAAAGCGGGCAGGTAGCCCTCGCGCCAGTAGCTCTCGAGCGGGCGCCAGGTGTAGACGGTGATGCCGAGGGTGTTGTAGTAGTCGATGAGCGTGACGTGTGCGGTCACGCCGCCCAGGCACAGCACCGCTACGAGCAGGTTGGTGAGCAGCATGCGCTTGGCGTTGGCGGCGCCCTTCTGACGGTGCGGTGCCACCAGGCCGGCGTACTCGCACAGCAGCATGGCGATGGCGGTAAAGCCCATGGACAGCACGCAGAACAGCGAGATCGAGAAGGTGTAGCCGGTGCCGGCGACCGCAGCGGCGGTGGAGATGGCCGAAAGGTCGCCCGGCTGGATGGGCATGGATTTAAACGTGATGACGAAGAACTCGGCAATGCCCAGGACAAAGAGGGCAAAGGCCAGGACCGCGGGAGCTGCGCCGTGGCGCTGGAACAGGAAGAACAGGCCGACCATGAGCGTGGTGATGATGGCCCACTCGAGCAGGATGCACAGGGGGTAGACCCAGGTAAAGTCGTGGTTGGACGAGACCTCCATGCCCAGCAGCGCAAAGACGCCGGCGAGCAGCAGGCACAAGACGGCGGCGACGAGCGGTTTGCCCACAAAGGCGCCGCGCAGGCGGGCGAGCTTGCCGGTGGGGGCGGGGGCGTCGGGCCCGGCGAACGCAAAGACGCGCGGGGCGATGCGTTCGCGGGCGATACTGGCCCAGGCGCAGCCGGTGAGGATGGCATTGGTCAGGATGAGCATCACAAAGGCGAGCGGCTCGTTTTGGGCGACGAGGCCAATGGCGCCCCAAATGGTCAAAAAGACCTGGAACAGGCCGAAGGCGACGCTCCACCCAAGAGCGCTTTTGGCAACGGTGCCCGACTGAGCGCGAATGGCCTTGGCCTCGCGCAAGACAAGGTAGACGGTCGCCGCAAGACCGACGAGCGAGATGGCGGCAGCGAACATGCTGAGACTCCTCACAAACTAAAACGTACGAAAGCGGGGGTTTACCCGATTGTTACCAAGATATGCGCTGCAATTGGTGGCTGCGCACAACAACCAGCCATATTAACGCGCACGTGTGGCGGTGTGGCGCAATGTAGTGGCGACCTGCGCGATAATGGACGGGAATTACACGGAAACGTAAAGGCTTCTTAAAGAATTGGCGAGGATAGAGCTATGGGCGAGCAGGTTTGTATGACGGGTGCCGAGTACTGCGGCGGAGCTGCGGGCGTGGATACGAACGGTTATCCGGTCGAGACTACGGGCAATGCGGTGCTGGACATCTTGGAGCATCGCTCGTCTACGCGTGCCTTCGCGCGCGATGACGACGGTCGCCCCGTGGCGGTGACCGACGAGCAGCGGGCAGCGATTCTGCACGCGGCGAGCCGTGCGCCGTCGGCAGGCGCCATGATGATGTATTCCATCGTGAGCATCCGCGAACAGGCTACGCTGGACCATCTGGCCGACCTGTGCGACCACCAGCCCATGATCGCCAAGGCGCCCTGGGCACTAATATTTGTGGTCGATTATGCCAAGTGGATCGATCTGTTTGAGCACGTGGGCTGCTTTGAGCCCGAGTTTGTCGAGCGCACGGGCAAGGCGCCCCGCCGCGCGCCGGGTTTGGGCGACTTTGCCATCGCGGCTCAGGATGCCGTGATCGCCGCGCAAAACGCCGTGGTTGCCGCCGAGGCCCTGGGCCTGGGGAGCTGCTATATCGGTGATATCGTCGAGAATGCCGAGGAAGTTGCCGAGCTGCTCGATCTGCCGCCCTATACCATGCCGCTATCGATGCTCATCATCGGCACGCCCCGCAAGGAGCGCCCGGCTATTGCGCATCCCGTGGTGAACCTGGTGCACGAGGAGCGCTACTGCCGCGCCGATGCTGCGACCATGGACGCGCAGGTGGCCGAGATGGACGCGATGTTCCGTCCGCATGCCCGCGAGGTAGGCGAGCGCGTGGTGGATATCTACACCCGCAAGCACACGAGTCCCTTTATGGCCGAGATGAGCCGCTCCATGGAATGGTGGTTCAAAAACTGGCTTGGAAAATGACGAATGTGACAAGGGGACAGTCCCTTTGTTACATTCCATATCGCCGCGGTAGCCTAAAGACTGTATAAATCTTTATCTAGCTGGGAAAACAGTGCATTAAAACATGGGCCGATTGCCTATAATCCCTTCGAACATTAAAGTTGGGAGGAAACCGGCTTATGGAACAAAAGGCCAAGGAGGCAGCCTCGCACGCTGCGATTCCTGTGAGCATCTCGGCGATGCTCGTCACGCTGGGCGTGGTGTACGGCGATATCGGCACCAGCCCTATGTATGTAACCAAGGCGCTCGTTGCCGGCAACGGCGGCATCGGAAGCGTGACGGAGGAGTTCGTGCTTGGCGCGCTCTCCCTTGTCGTGTGGACGGTCACGCTGCTGACCACCATCAAGTATGTGCTCATCTCGCTGCGCGCCGATAACCATGGTGAGGGCGGCATCTTTGCCCTGTACAGCCTGGTCAAGCGCTGTGGCAAGTGGCTTATCATCCCCGCCATGCTGGGTGGCGCCGCGCTGCTCGCCGACGGCATCCTGACGCCGGCCGTTACCGTTACCACGGCCATCGAGGGCCTGCGCACCATCCCGGCGGTCCATGCCGTGCTGGGCGATGACCAGGGCCGCGTCGTCGCCATTACGCTCGCCATCATCATCGCGCTCTTTTTGGTGCAACGCATCGGTACGGCCAAGATCGGTCACGCCTTTGGCCCCATCATGACGCTGTGGTTCCTGTTCCTGGGCGGCACGGGTCTGTTTTTTGTCTTCCAGCACCCCGCCGTGCTGCTGTGCCTCAACCCGGTGCGCGGCATCGCCTTTTTGCTGAGCCCCAACAACCACGCGGGTATCATGATTCTGGGCAGCTGCTTCCTCGCCACCACCGGTGCCGAGGCGCTCTACTCCGACATGGGCCACGTCGGCCGCGGCAACATCTACGCCACCTGGCCGTTCGTTAAGTGCTGCCTGCTGCTTTCCTATATGGGCCAGGGCGCTTGGCTTATGAACAACGCTGCCAACCCCGAGCTCATGGGCATTGCCGACCTCAACCCGTTCTACCAGATGCTCGCCCCGGGCCTGCGCCCGTTTGCCGTAGGCCTTTCCACCGTTGCGGCCATCATCGCCTCGCAGGCGCTCATCACCGGCGCATTCTCGCTGGTGTCCGAGGCCAGCCGTTTGGACCTTATGCCGCACATGCAGGTCTTCTACCCTGCCGAGACCAAGGGCCAGCTCTACATCCCCATGGTCAACAACGTCATGCTCGTGGGCTGCGTCATCGTGGTGCTGCTGTTCCAGAACTCGGCGCATATGGAAGCCGCCTACGGCCTTGCCATTACGCTGACTATGATGTGCACCACGCTGCTGCTCTTCTTCTACCTGCACGAGGAGCGCAAGCTCAAGGTTGCTCCGTGGATCTTCGCGGCCTTCTTCCTTTTGCTCGAAGGCTTCTTCTTCGTGAGCTCGCTCACCAAGTTCTTCCACGGTGGCTATTTCACCATTTTGATGGCCATGCTCATCATGGGCATTATGGTGTGCTGGTACAACGGCACGGCGGTCGAGCAGCGCCAGTTTACGCTGCTGCCGCTGCGCAGCTACCTGCCGCAGCTCAAGCGCCTGCGCGACGACGACCGTTACGAGCGCATGAGCGACAACGTCGTGTACCTGACCAAGGACACCCATACCGACTACATCGACCGCGATATCGTCTATTCGATCTTGGACAAGCATCCCAAGCGCGCCCGCGCCTGGTGGTTTGTGAATGTCGAGACCATGGACGAACCGCACACCTTTGCCTATTCGGTCGAGACGTTCGGCACCGACTACGTGTTCCGCGTGCATCTGTACCTGGGCTACAAGATCAACCAGCGCGTCAATGCCTACCTGCGTCAGGTTGTTCAGGACCTGGCTGCCACCGGCGAGTTGCCGCCGCAGACGCATGACTACTCGGTCTACAAGGATCCGGGTAACATCGGCACGTTCAAGTTCGTCCTGATCCGTAAGCTTCTGGCGCCCGAAAGCGATGTGGAGCCCAGCGAGCGTACGGCCATCACGCTCAAGTACATCATCCGTCGCGCCGCCGGCACGCCTGCGCGTTGGTACGGCCTGGAGAACTCCAACGTGAGCTTTGAGTACGTGCCGCTGTTCACCAAGTTCAAAGCCGTGAACAAGATGCAGCGCCTGGCCCCCAACGAGCGCCCGTAGTCGACGCTCGAGGTTTGTCTGCGAACGGGCGGGCTTGTATTGATGGGGATTGAGTCCTGGGAGGAAACCATGGATGCAAAGGTGCTTGACGGTTGCGATCTTGCTGCCGAGATGGTGCGTGAGGCACGCGCCGATGCCGCCGAAGATCGGTTCTTTACGAATCGTGCCAACATGGACATGGCCGATCGCGTGATTTCGATCGTGGTGACGGTGCTTGTCGCGGCGTGCGTGTGCGCACTGCTCGCGCACGTGCTGTTTGTCTAACGACCGCAGGTTGCAAAGGCTTTACACTTGGAACCACCACAAGGGGAAACCACCACAAGGGTGCCTGTCCCCTTTGTGGTGGTTTTTGTTTTTGAGAGAGGGGCGGGACGCTGATGGACGTTCGTACGGACGGCGATATTGCCGATAGTTTTTGGTGGCGGCGCACAACGCTGACGCGCCGCACTCCTCTGTATGACGCCTGCGTATCGGTGGGGCTGCTGGTCGCGGCGACGATTGTGGGCGCGCTGCTCGACCATCCGGGTCTCGCGCCGAGCATCATGATCGTCTATGTGTTCGCCGTTCAGCTGTGCGCATTCTTTACCTGGAGTCGCCTGTATTGCTTGCTGAGCTCGGCTGCCGCCGTGGCGCTCTACAACTTTTTGTTTGTCGACCCGCGCTACTCGCTGTCGCTTATCGACCGCGGCTATCCCGGCATGTTCTTCATCATGTTCGTGGTTTCGCTTGTGTCGAGCTCGATTGCGTTGGCCCTGCGCCGCGCCTTGGCACAGGCTGCCGCCAGCGACCGCCGCACGCATATGGTGCTCGAGACCAACCGCATGCTGCAGCGGTGCGCCGATCAGCATCAGATCGTTCACGCCATGGCCACGCAGCTTGCGCGTCTTTCGGGCTGTCCGGTCGTGTGGTACAGCGCCGACGCCGAGGGCGATGACCTGCTGCCGCGTGCGACGTACACGGCCGTGGGCGATGCCGCCCCGGTGCACGAGCTGGCGCCGCAGATGCCGCCGCGGCTCTCGGCGTCCGCCTATGTGGGGATGCCGCTCGACGCCACGTTTGGCGGCTCGGCGTTCTACGGTATATACCTGACTGTGCGCTCGGGCGACGGCTTCGTGCGCTCGGGCGACCCCGCCTCGGTGGTGGGCGTGCTGGCTATCGTTGCCGAGCCCGACGTGCTGACGCACGAGGAACGGACACTTGCCGATGCCATCGTGAGCGAAGGCGAGCTGGCACTCGATCGCGCCCGCGCCATGGAGGCCCGCGAGGAGGCGGCGGTGCTCGCCAAAAACGAGCAGCTGCGCGCCAACCTGCTGCGCTCCATCTCGCACGACCTGCGCACACCGCTCACCAGTATTTCGGGTAATGCCGACGTGCTGCTCGACCAGGGCTCGACCGGCACCGCCGTGCTCGACGCCCAGACGCGCCGCGGCCTGCTCCTGTCCATTCGCTCGGATGCGCAATGGCTCAACGCTACCGTCGAGAACCTGCTCGCCATCACCAAGCTCGAGGGCGGCGGCATGCATCTGTCGACTACGCTCGAGCTCATGGATGATATCGTCGAGGAGGCGCTGCGCCACGTAAGTCCGGCCGTGCGCGAGCACGACCTTAAGGTGGTGGCGTGCGACGAGCCGGCGCTCGTTAACGTCGATGCGCGCCTGATGGTGCAGCTGGTGGTCAATCTGGTGAACAATGCCATCACCTATACGCCCGCAGGCTCGCATATCGTGATTTCGATTGGCGTTGACGATGGGCACGTGACGTGCTCAGTGGCCGATGACGGCCCGGGCATCGCGCCCGAGGATCGCGAGCGGATCTTTGAGTCGTTCTACACCGCCAACCACGGTTTGGCCGACAGCCACCGCAGCGTGGGCCTGGGACTTTCGCTCTGCCGCTCCATTGCGTTAGCGCATGGCGGTAGCATAGAGGTTGCCGCGGCGGACCCGCACGGCTCGGTCTTTACGATTGAGCTTCCCGTCGCTGACGTTTCGTTTGATAAGGAGTAGCGCCGTGCCGAACTCTGCCGTAAAACCGCTCATCTTGGTCGTTGAGGACGACCCAGCTGTTCGCAACCTTATCGTTGCTGCGCTCGAGGCGCACGGCTTGCGTCATATGGCCGTGGAGACCGCCCATGCCGCCATCGCCGCCGCCTCATCGCAGACGCCGAGCATCGTGCTTCTCGATTTGGGCCTGCCCGATATGGACGGCGTCAAGGTGGTGGAGTCGGTGCGTACATGGTCGGGCATGCCGATCATTGTGGTCTCGGCGCGCAGCGAGGACGCGGACAAGATTCGCGCGCTCGATGCCGGCGCCGACGACTACCTGACCAAGCCGTTTTCGGTCGAGGAGCTGCTCGCGCGCATTCGCACGACGCTCAGGCGTCTCTCGTATGCGCAAACGGGCGGCGTTGCCTCCGAGGGCTCGTTCGATACCGGTGAGCTGCATATCGATTTTGATGCCGGCATCGCCACGATGGATGGCGAGGAGCTGCATCTGACGCCGATCGAGTACAAGCTCCTGTGCCTGCTGGCGCATAACGCCGACAAAGTGCTGACGCACCAGTTTATCCTGCACGAGATTTGGGGCACGGCAACTAAGAGCGACCTGGCGAGCCTGCGTGTCTTTATGGGCACGCTGCGCAAGAAGATCGAGTCCGACCCCGCGCATCCGCGCTATATTCAAACGCATGTGGGTATCGGTTACCGATTGGTCACCCAAGGCTAGATCGCCAGCCACCATCCCAATATGAGTTGCGGTGAAATACGGTCTTAATTTGCCTCATTCCAGGCAAAACAGTCCGTATTCCACCGCAACTTTGTTATTTGCCCTTGGGCTTGCTGGCGTAGAACTTCTTCTTTTTGGGCTTGCCGGCGGGGGAGGGTTTGCCGTTGCCGTGCGGCCCTCGGTCGCCGGCCTGTGCGTGCGCGGGCGCCGTTGCACGAGGCTTGCGGGCCTCGGGGTTACGCAGCTCCTCGGTTCGCTCGGCAATTTCCTCGGCGCTAAAGCCGACCTCGGCCATGGCGTCCTCGATGGGCAGGCGGCGCACGATATAGCAATGATGCACCTTCTGGTTGCGCGCGAAATCCTCGGGGATGGTCTGCGCCGTAATGTCCTCCAGCACCACGCCCGCGCGCGCGAGCTTGCGCGTCTCGGGACGGAAGCCACGCAGGTTGCAGCTAAAGATGGCATGTCCACCCTGTGCGAGCAGGCGCGATACGCCGGCCAAAAGCTCGACATGGTCGCGCTGGACATCCCAGGTGCGACGGCCCATCTTGGACGAGTTCGAGAACGTGGGCGGGTCGACAAAGATCAGGTCCCAGCGGTTGCGCGTCTGGCGCTGGTCACGAATCCAGGCGAGCACGTCGTCGCGCACAAAGTGATGCTGCGGCCCCACAAAGCCGTTCTGACGCATATTGCGCTCGGCCCAGTCCAGGTAGGTGTTGGAAAGATCGACCGTCACGGTCTCCTCGACGCCGCCATCGGCTGCGTAGCAGGTGGCAGTGCCGGTGTAGGCGAACAGGTTGAGGAAGCGGCGCGCCTGCTTGGCATGTTCGCGCACCAGGTTGCGGGTGACGCGGTGATCCAGGAAGATGCCCACATCCAGATAGTCGTCAAAGTTGACGGCAAAGGTAAGGCCGCCCTCTTCGATGAGCGGCAGACGGCGACGTGCGATGTTAGCGCGCTCGCTCGAGCCGCCCTTGCCGGCGCCCTGCTTGCCGTACTGCGAGCCGCCGCGTGAGCGCATGCGGGCCTTGGCGTGCACGTGCTCGGCCGGAACATCCAGGATGCGCGGTGCGATGGCCAAGATGTCGAGCATGCGGGCCTGGGCCAGTGCGGGGTCGATGGTCTTGGGCGCGGCGTATTCGGCGATGACGAGCCAGCGGCCCGGCGTCTGCGGACAGCCCTCGTACAGGTCGATGGCGGCGGAGTAATCGGGTAGGTCGGCATCGTAGACGCGGTAGCAGCTCACGCCCTCGCGCTTGGCCCACTTGCGACGCAGGCGGGCGTTCTTGCGCAGACGGTTGGCGAACTGCTCCGACTCGGGGATGAGCACGGGCAGCGGCTTGCCGTCGCCCAGGTCGAGCGTGGCGGCAGGTTCGGGCATGGGGGTGTTGGCGGCGTTGTCGTTGACTTCGTTGGCATCCGCAACCTCGGCCTCGGCATCCGCACTGGTCGAAGCCTCAAACGCCGCGGCGGCGTGGTCGAGCGAGGGCCAGACTTCGACGGTCGCCTCCTCGTTGTTGGGCATGACGGCGATCGCGCACTCGGGCTCGGCGTGGAGCGCGCGGGCCAGCAATCCGTCGCGGGTGAGCGCGGCGAGCTGCGCCGCGGCAAGCTCGGGCGCGCGGCGCAGCTCACCGACCAGCGTCATGGCGTCGTGCATGAGCGAAAGCGGGGTCTCGGTGGTGTCTGCGACCACGGCGGCGCCGGCGACGGCGCCCGCATGGTCCAGCACGGCGGCGGACTTGGCGGCGCAAAAATCGACAAAGCGCTTGTAGCCGGCGCACTTGACCATGCGCTCGGCGGTCTTGCGGGCGGCGGGGTCAACATCCGCGGCCACGATGCGTGCCTGGCGCTCGCGTGCTGCCGTCTCGCGCTCGCGTGCCTCGGTAAGCAACTGCTCCCACAGAGCGGCGTCGTGCAGCTGCCAGCCCTCAAAGCCCCAGCGCTCGCGTGCGGCGCCCGGGGCGCGGTCGGTCAGAATATTCACGGCCTCCAGCAGCAGACCGCCGCCGGCGCACGAGGCGTCGATCAGCGTAGGCAGCGCTTCGTTTTCGTAATCATCGGCCGTCAGCTCGCGCTCGCACAGTGCAGTCCAGCCGACCTGCGCCAGCACCAGGGCGGCGTAGTCGGGGCGCAGCACGTGCGCGCCCTCGCCGGCGCGGGTCGCGGCGGGCGGCAGGCGCTTGAACAGCGGGTCGCCCGAAAGGTCCAGGCTTATGCTCGCGCGGCGCTGGCGCAGCGAAAGCAGTAGGTGAACATCGGGGTCGGCGGCGTCGACATCGGCGCGACGTCCCGTGGTCTCGGCCAGGCGGTCGCACAGCGCGTCCTTGGCGCGCAGGGCCGAGAAGCGCGTGTTGCGCAGCTGCTCGGTCACGCCGCGGGCTGTGATGGCGATGGTGGCGCCGGGGCGGACGATGCTCTCCCAGGCGATGTCGTAAACGCTATCGTACAGCTCATCGGCATCCTGCGCCTCAAAGCGCCCGACTACCACGAACACGCGGCTCGCCAGGCGCGACCACAGGCACGCGCGATAGCCCTGCTCAAGCTCGCCCTCAAACGTAGCGCGGCCCTTCAGGCGGCGGACATGCGAAAGCCCGAGGCGTTTAAGCTCATCGGCGAGTGCGGACTCAAAGCCCTCGGGGCAGCTTGCGTAAAACTCCATGGGTGACCTCTCTGGTTGCGTCGCTCCATTATATGATGGATGCTTCGTTTGCCCTTATCCTCGAAAGGAACCCATATGATTGATGCGTGCCCCGATTCCGCCGTCCTCTTTTTTGACGTGGACGGCACGCTGACGTCGTTCGATCCCGACGATATGACCGATAAGGACTTTTCGGCGGTTCACCCCTCGCAGACGGTGGTTGAGGCGTTCCGTGCACTGCGCGATGCAGGGCACAAGGCATTTATCTGCACGGGCCGCCCCCTGTGGCTTATCGCCGATAGCCTGCGTGCGCTCGACCCCGCGGGCATCGTTGCCATGGCGGGAGCCACGCTCGAGGTCGAGGGACGCGTGGTACACGAGGACTGCTTTGGCGAGGACGTTATCGAGGAGCTTGCACGCCGTATGGCCGCGGCAGGGATTGAGGCCTTTTTCGAGACCAACGTGGCTACTTTTGCCCTGGAACCCGCGGGTGTTGAGCAGTCGTCTCTGATCGGCACTTCTGTGGCGCACAGCACCGAGGAGATGCGCGTCGACGGCAGTCTGCGCGTGGGCAAGGTAGGCCTCACTGCGCCCAGTTTGGCTCGCGTAGCCAACGATGACGGCTTTATCGATTGCGAGTTTGAGCTGTGCGATACCGGTGGTCAGAATCGCGAGCTGAGCCCCAAGGGCATTGACAAGGGCGTGGGCGTGGCGCGAGCACTGGCGTATCTGGGCCGCGAGGGAAATGCGCGCACCTTTGGCTTTGGCGATTCGGGCAACGACCTGGGCATGCTCGCTGCCGTCGAGACAGCCGTGGCCATGGGCAACGCCATGCCCGAGGTCAAGGCGGTCGCCGACTACGTGACCGACGATGTCGCGCACGACGGTACCGTCACAGCGATGCAGCATTTCGGCCTCATCTAATGAATCCCGCGTTCTGACGTTTGCTCGAACTGCGACTTTCTGCTTTTGCATGCTCAATCGATTTATCAATCCAAACACTGAGGTGTTTATACCGTTCGCCGAGAAGATAAAAACCCGCAGCTCACGCCTTGATAAACATAGGTAAAGTGTTTAGCAGTTTATCGGCCGCATGCAAACGAAAGGAATCAGGCAGATGGCAATCAAGGTGTTCGCTGACGGTGCAAACCTCGAGGGCATGCTCGACATGTACGAGAACGGCAACGTTCAGGGTTTCACGACCAACCCGTCCCTTATGAAGAAGGGCGGCGTGACGGACTACCGCGCGTTTGCCAAGGAGGTCCTGACCCACATCACCGATGTGTCCGTCTCGTTTGAGGTCTTTGCCGATGACGTCGAGACCATGGAGGTCGAGGCTCGCGAGATCGCTACCTGGGCCGACAACGTCTACGTCAAGATTCCGTGCGTGACCACCAAGGGCGAGTCCACCGCCGAGCTGGTCCGCAAGCTTTCGGCCGATGGCATCAAGGTCAACGTCACCACCATCTTTACGCCCGAGCAGGTCGACGAGATGGTCGAGGCCGTTGACGCCGAGACGCCGTCCATCATCTCGCTCTTTGCCGGCCGTATCGCCGATACCGGCGTCGATCCCATTCCGTTTGTGACGGAGTCGGTCAAGAAGGCCGCCGTCAAGCCCAACTGCGAGGTCCTGTGGGCGTCCACGCGCGAGCTCATCAACATCTACCAGGCCGAAGCTTGCGGTTGCCAGATCATCACGGTGCCCAACAGCATCCTGGCCAAGCGCAAGAACATCGGCCGTGACCACTACGAGGTCTCGCTCGACACCGTGCGCGGCTTTGCCAAGGATATCGCCTCGCTCGGCTTCCATATCCTGCCGTAACGCGAACGCTGGCTGCGCCGAGGGTTGTTCGCCCCGGCCTTTCCTTTCCCTATCGCTCACGCGCTTCGCGAGGGTCGCGCTAGGCAAAGGAAAGGCCGGGGCTGCCGACACGAACTTGCTAGTAGGTTGGTGTTTGGCTTCCATATCCTGCCGTGGACAAAGGTACCCCCGCCTGCGACGTGCAAAATCGAGAGTATTCAGCAAGGTAAAGGTTTTTATCAGCTAGCTGAAGCACGGAACAGCCCCCGTTTTGGCTCTGACGACGCTAAAACGGGGGCTGTTTTTGACTTTATTGCCTCTGAGGGGCGTTCGGGGCGGCGGAAATTGCAGAATACTCGCGATTTTGCACGTCGCGAGAGGGGGGACCCTTGCTTTAGGTGGTTTACTTCCCCTGCACCATGGTGAGCGAGATCTTCTTGCGGTCGCGATCGACCTTTTCCACCCACACCTTTACCGTGTCGCCGACGCGTACCACGTCGCTCGGGTGCTTGACGAAGCGGTTAGCCAGCTTGGAGATGTGCACGAGGCCGTCCTGGTGCACGCCGACGTCGACGAAGGCGCCAAAGTCTACGACGTTGCGCACCGTGCCCTTGAGTTCCATGCCGGGCTCCAGGTCATCGATAGAAAGTGCCGAGCGGCTAAAGACCACCTCGGGCGCGTCGTCGCGCGGGTCGCGGCCGGGCTTCTTGAGCTCGTTGACGATGTCGATGAGCGTGAGGGTGCCGCAGTCCAGGTCGCTTGCCAGCGCCGAGATGCTGCCCAGACGGCGCTCAATGTCGGGCATGCCGCCACGGCTGAGCTCGCTGGCTTTAACGCCTGCGCGCTCCAAGACGGACGTGGCCACCTCGTAGCTCTCGGGGTGGACGCTTGTCGCGTCGAGCGGGTTCCTGCCGCCGCTGATGCGCAGGAAGCCCGCGGCGTTGAGATATGCCTTGGGTCCCAGCTTGGGGACCTTCTTGAGCTGGCGGCGATCGGTAAAGGCGCCGTTTTCCTCGCGGTAGGCCACGATGCTCTTGGCCACGCTCGGCGTGATGCCCGATACGTATCCCAGCAGGCTCGCGCTCGCGGTGTTTACGTCGACGCCCACGCGGTTGACGACGTCCTCCACCACGTGGCCCAGGGTGCGCGAAAGCTCTGCCTGGTCAAGGTCGTGCTGGTACTGGCCAACGCCGATGGACTGGATCGGAATCTTGACGAGCTCTGCCAGCGGGTCTTGCAGACGGCGGCCCAGGCTCATGGCGCCGCGCACGGTGACGTCCAGGTCGGGATACTCCTGGCTTGCGAGTTCGGAGGCGGAGTACACCGACGCGCCGGCTTCGTTGACGATGGTGTAGCGAAGGCTGGGCGCCTGCTCGGCAATGAACTCCGAGACTACTTCCTCGGTCTCGCGGCTAGCGGTGCCGTTGCCGATGACGATGGTGTTGACACCGTCCTTTTTGACGAGGCGAGCGAGCTCGCGCTTGGTGCCGGCGACGTCGTGGCGCGGCTTGGTGGGGTAGACCACGCCGTGGTCGAGTAGCTTGCCGGTCTCGTCCATGACGGCGACCTTGCAGCCGGTGCGGTAGCCCGGGTCGAGCGCGAGCACGCGGGCGCCACGGACGGGGCGTGCCGAGAGCAGGCCCTCGAGATTCTTGGCAAAGACGTTGATGGCCTCGGTCTGTGCACGGACAGTGAGTTTGGCGCGGGCCTCGCGCTCCAGCGAGGGGGCCATGAGGCGCTTGTAGCCGTCGGCGATAGCGGCGTCAAAGACGGGCGCAAACACGCCCTGGCGACGGGGCCAGCGGCTGCCGAGGCGTGCCGTGGCAGCAGTGCCGTCGACGTTCACGCGCACGCGGAGCTTGCCCTCGCGCTCACCGCGGTCGATAGCCAGCACGCGGTGGTTGGGTATACGGCGCAGCGGCTCGTCGAAGTTGTAGTAGGGCTCGTAGGGAGTCTTCTCGGCGGGGTCGGTGGCCTCGACGACGATGTCGGCGGTGTTTTGCGTAAAGGCGCGCAGGTCGGCGACGTTCTCGGGGTCCTCGGCTACCGTCTCGGCCACGATGTCGGCGGCGCCGGCGAGCGCCTTCTCGGGCGTGTCAAAGCCGGCCTCCTCGTTGACGTAGGCCGCGGCGGTGTCGAGCGCGCTGCCCTTGGCGGATGCCTGCATGATGATCATGTTGGCGAGTGGCTCCAGGCCGGCCTCGCGGGCCTTCTGCGCGCGGGTCATGCGCTTTTTGCGGTAGGGCTTGTAGAGGTCCTCGACACGCTGGAGCTGTGTGGCCTCGCGAATCTGCTGCTCGAGTTCGGGCGTGAGTTTGCCCTGGGCGTCGATGAGCAGAATGACGTCCTCTTTACGCTGCTCAAGATTGCGCAGGTAGGACAGGCGCTCGTCGAGTGCGCGCAGGGCGACGTCGTCCATGCCGCCCGTGGCTTCCTTGCGGTAGCGCGAGATAAAGGGGATGGTGTTGCCCTCGTCGATGAGCTTGACGGCCGCTTCGACGTTGGCGGCCTTAAGGTTGAGCTCGCGGGCGAGCTGGGCGATAAGATCCATGAAACTCCTTGCGTTTGAGGTGCGTTTGCGGCACAGGGCTACCAAGGATACCACCCGTCCCAAAAGACTGTTTTGGGGCCGCGCCATGAAAACGGCCTGTCTACTACGTTTAACCCGTATGGGTCGACCATCCCCCGGTTTTCCGAGAATACGCAAGCCGTCTACCTGCGGTTTTAATTTCGCGAAATTAGGCATGGTCGAGGGTAATCGGTTAAACGTAGTAGATAGGTCCATTTCGTGGCGAACGAATCAAGCCGAGGTGCAAAATAGCTCCCGTCCTAGAAAAATCGTCGGCAAGGTAGCAAAAAGCCCCGCGGGCAGGAGGCTGCTCGCGGGGCAAAGAAGAGGGGCTTATTGGTGGCGGACCGAAGGGTTCGGCATGGGGTTTCTGCCGCGGCCCGCCCTAAAGCGTTACAGCTCGACGAGCTGGCCGGTCTCGGCGGCCTCCTTGATAGCGTTAAGCAGCGTGAGCGTCTTGACGTTATCGGCGGGGGTCACGACGGGCTCGACCTCGCGGCGGACGACCTTTACAAAGTGCTTGAGCTGCATCTTGTGCGGCAGTGCCGGGTCCACGGCCGGAATCTCCATCTGCAGCGGCTTGTGCCAGTTGGAGGCACCGTCGTAGGAGAACTGGTGCAGGCGGGGCAGCGACAGGGCGCCCTTAGTGCCGCCGATAAAGTAGGCGTCGGCGTCGAAGGGACGGTACTGCGGGTCCTCGCGAGCGGTTGCCTCCCAGTTCCAGGGGCTGGCGGTGGCGTCGGAGATGGTCATGCTCGCGAGCGCGCCATCGGCAAAACGGACGTTGACCACGGCGGAGTCCTCGGTCTCAAACCCGCGGGCGGCGCTGGACTGCATGCCCTGGACGGCAACGGGCTCTCCCAGCAGGTAGCGGAGCAGGTCGACGTCGTGCACCAGGTTGACCAGGATTGGGCCGGCACCCTTCTTGCGGCGCCACTCGACGTCAAAGTACTCGTCATTCTTATAGATCATGTAGTGGAAGCTCGATACGGTGAGCTTGCCCAGCTCGCCGGACTCAATGATCTCCTTGGCCTTGTTGACGAAGGGGTTGTGGCGACGGTGCTGACCTACGAGCACGGGCACGCCGGCGGTCTCGGCCTCGGCGGCGAAGGCCTGCGCGTCCTCGAGATCGTTGGAGATCGGCTTTTCGACCAGCGGCACGATGTTGCGCTTCACAGCCTCGCGGGCAACGCCCAAGTGCAGGTCGTTGGGGGTGGCGATAATGACGGCCTCGGGCTTGACCTCGTCCATCATCTGGGCGGGATCGGTGTAAAACGGCACGCCGGCGGCCTCGGCCGTGGCGCGGGCGCCCTCAAAGGCGTCGGCGATGGCGACGAGCTCGGCCTCGGGCTCCTCGGTGACAAAGCGGATGTGGTTGCGGCCCATGGCGCCGGCGCCGATAACGGCAATGCGGACGGGGTTGAGCTCAGACATTTCGACTCCTTAAATACTGGTGACCGGTGGAATGCGACAAAGGGGCTGTCCCTTTGTCGCATCGGTAAAACTAGGCGGACTTCTTCTTGCTGTCGGAGACCATCATGTAGACGGTAAGCACGACGGCGATGGCGGCGATCACAATGGCGCCGTAGAAGGACTGCTGGTAGGCGGCACTGCCGGCCTCGGCGTGATACAGCACGGCGGTGATGGGCTGGCTGATCCAGGTGGAAGCGGCATAGCCCAAAAACATGATGCCGTAGTTGACGCCGATGTTGCTGGTGCCAAAGGCGCCACCGGTGAGCGGCGGGTAGATGACGAGCAGGGCGCCAAAGCTAAAGCCGAGCAGGGCGAGCGCCACAAAGAACATGCTCTGCGTAAAGCTCATCGACATGATGACGAGCGCGACGATGGTGACGACAAGGCTGATGAGCAGCGACTTGTAGGCGCCGAGTTTGTCGATGATCTGGCCAAAGGACAGACGACCAACCAGGTTAGCGCAGGTGTTGACGGAGACCACCACGCCGCCGAGGGCGACGGCAGCGGCGCTCGTGGGGTCGGCGAAGAGCTGGACGGCGGCGATGGAGGCAACCTTGCCCACGAGCAGGGTGCCCGCGGTGGCGGCAAAGGCGAAGGTGACGATGAGGACCCAGAAGCGCGGGGTCTTGACCATCTCGCCCGGGGTGAGGTCGCCGAAGGTGCCGGCGTGCGCGCCGCCCTTGGGGGCCTCGAAGCCCTCGGGCAGCCAACCGGCCTCGGGGGCCTTCAGGAACAGGGCGGAGGCGGCGATCGTCACAAAGAAGATGACGCCGAGCGCCTTAAGGGCGCCAAAGATGCCCAGGCTCGGGATGAGCAGCGAGGCGAGCACCGGGGACAGCACGGCGGGACCGGCGGTCGAAGCGGCCAGGGTGATGCCGGAGGCGAGACCCTTCTTGTCGATGAACCACTTTTGGCCGGTGGTGAGCGCCGGGTTATAGCCCAGACCGTTGCCGACGGCGGCGACGAGTGAGAACCACAGGTAGAACTGCCACGGCTCGGTGACGGTGCCGGACATGAACCAGCCCAGGCCGTAGCACACGGCGGCGGCGATCACGACGTTGCGCGGGCCGATCTTGTCGGAGATGCGGCCGGCGAAGATACCCGTCACGGCCATGATGGTCTGAAAGACTGGGAAAGCCCAGGTAAGGGCGCTGGACCACTCGGGGTAGACGGCGAGCAGGTTCTTGCTCACGACGGAATACAGCGCAATGGAGCTGATGAAGAACATGGTGACGCACGCGGCGGAAAGCACGACGGCGCGACCCTTGTTGGAGTTGGTGGAAGCCATTGGACTCTTTCTAATCGACACGGGGGAGGAGCGGGCGTATCCGCGGGCCTCCCTGTCAGGTTGGTTTACTGGTCAGTCGGCTTGGCGACGCCGGACTCATCGGACCAAAGCTCGACACCCTTGTTCTTGAGGTAGTTGTCGGCATAGGCGCGACGGCCGCCGGGCTTGGCGGTGAGGTCGCCCATCATGTTGGAGAAGCCGCCGTCGACCTTGATGGCGTCGCCGGTGGTAAAGTCCGAGCGCTTGGACGCCAGGAACATGACGGCGTTGGCGATATCGCTGACCTCGCCGATGCGGCGCGTGGCGATGAGGCGGCTGCGGCTCTTCTCGACCTCGGGGTCGGCGTAGAAGTTGGCCGACATCGGGGTCTTAACGAAGCAGGGCTCGACGCAGTTGGAGCGGACGCCGTAGGGGCCCCACTCGGCGGCGAGCATCTTGGACATCATGTTGACGCCGGCCTTGGTGGAGCTGTACACGCCCGAGAACGTCTCGGGGGAGTGGCTGGCAACGGTCGAGATGTGCACCAGGCGGCCCTGGCCGGCCTTGATCATCTCGCGACCAAAGCGCTGTGAGGTGATGAAGTAACCGGTGAGGTTGACGTTGAGCACCTGCTCCCAGTCGCTCAGAGGCAGGTCTTCCATGGCTGCGAAGCGCAGGATACCGGCGG
>DXZR01000025.1:0-6835 GCA_019419555.1 Collinsella sp. | reverse complement strand
CCGGCGGTGTTGACGAGAACGTCGACGCGGCCGAAGTCGGCGATGGTGGCGTCGACGGCGGCCTGAACCTCGGCCTCGTCGGTGGCGTTCATCTTGTAGCCCTCGGCGTGGATGCCAAACTCGGCGGCGAGGTCGGCGGCTGCGGCCTTGACCTTCTCCTCGTCCAGGTCGAGCAGGACGACATTGGCGCCGTTGCGGGCGAACTCGCGGCAGATCTCGACGCCCATACCGCCGAGTGCGCCGGTCACGGCGCAGACATCGCCCTCGAGCTTAAGCCAGTTGCTCATAGGAACTTCCCTTCTTGTGCCTCCCGGTGGGTCGCTCCCATTAACCGACCCACGTGGTTTTCGCTGGTTATCGTATGCTTTGCATTTGCGCAGGTGAATTGCATATTTGTTAGAATGGCGTTAACCATAGGTTTACACTGTGCGATGCAGTTTTTTCTCAATTGAGCGCGTGACCTGCCAAAACGACCCCCTTCGGCAGTTCATTGCCATGCGTCTGGAAACGGGAGATTGACGTGTACGATCGACGACTCGAGGCCATATCGGCCGCCGCGGAGCTGGGAAGCTTCTCGCGTGCGGCGGCAAAATTGCGCGTGTCGACCCCGGCGCTCGTCAAGCAGGTGTCGGGCTTCGAGGCCGAGTTTGGCATCACGTTGTTCGAGCGCTCGCATTCGGGTGTTAAGGTGACGCCGGCGGGCGCTCTGCTGGTGGACGACGCGCGCTCGATCATGCGGCAGTCCGAGGATGCGCTGCGTCGCGCCCGACGCGCGGCGGGCGATGGCGGTGCCGTGCGTCTGGGCGTGTCGATGATGTGCCCGGGGCGCCAAACGCTGTCGATGTGGACGGACGTACACGAGCTGGAGCCATCGTTGCGCTTCGAGATCGTGCCGGTGAGCGACCTCTACGACGAACGCGAATCCGTCATGCGCAGCCTTGGTCGCGAGGTGGATGTAGTGCAGTCGAGTTTTTCGACCCCGCGCTGGGGCGACGCCTGCCAAAAGCTCCGCATCGTTAACGTACCGTTTTATATCGACGTGCCGCGCACGAGCCCGCTGACGCGCAAGAATCGCATTACGGTTGCCGACCTGGAGGGCATGCGTCTGCGCGTACTCCGCCACGGCAACGACGCTATGGACAGCCTGCGTATCGATCTTTTGGCAGACGGCGGCGTGGACGTGATCGATGTGGACAGCTTCGACTTTGCGCTCTTTAACGAGGCGGAGGAAAAGGGCGACGCGGTGCTCACCTGCGGGGCGTGGTCGGGGGTGCACCCGGCCTTTGTGGGCGTGCCGTTCCTATGCGGTCGCGAGGTGCCAGTCTTTCTGCACTACCCGCTCGAGCCCACCCTCCAAGTCCAAGAATTCGTGAACGCCATGGCCCAACTCCTCAAGTAGCTCACCTGGAACGGGACTTTTTTGACTCCTTACAAAATGAGGCCCTGGCCAAACGGCCAGGGCCTCACCACTTCTTTTTAGGCTGCGAGAAAAGGCTGCGCGTAGGAGTTCCCCGAGGGAGACGGGGTGTTTGCTCCGCGCGCAGTTTCGCAGCGAAGCGAGAATGTTTGAGCACGGAGTAAACACCCCGTCTCCCTCGGGGAACTCCGTTGGGAGCGTTGGGGCTGTTTTGAGCTACTCCAGCTCAAACGCTCCGGTGTAGAGCTGGTAGTAATACCCGCGCTTGGCGATCAGCTCGTCGTGGTTGCCGCGCTCGATGATGCGGCCGTGGTCCAGACAGATGATCGCGTCGGAGTTGCGCACGGTGGACAGGCGGTGCGCGATGACAAACGTCGTGCGACCCTCCATGAGCTTGTCCATGCCCGCTTGCACGATGGCCTCGGTGCGGGTGTCGATGGAGCTCGTGGCCTCGTCCAGAATCATCGCCGGCGGATCGGCGACGGCGGCGCGTGCGATCGAAATCAGCTGGCGCTGGCCCTGCGACAGCTGCGCGCCGTTGCCGGTGAGCATCGTGTCGTAGCCGTCGGGCAGGCGGGTGATAAAGTCGTCCGCGCCCGCGAGCTTGGCCGCCGCGATGCACTCCTCGTCGGTGGCGTCCAGGTTGCCGTAGCGGATGTTATCCATCACGGTGCCGGTGAACAGGTTCACGTCCTGCAGCACCACGCCCAGCGAGCGGCGCAGATCGGCCTTGCGGATCTTGTTGACGTTGATGCCGTCGTAGCGGATCTTGCCATCGGCGATGTCATAGAAACGGTTGATGAGGTTGGTGATGGTCGTCTTGCCGGCACCGGTGGCACCGACAAACGCGACCTTCTGGCCCGGCTTAGCAAACACGGACACGCCGTGCAGCACCTCGTGGTCGGGCGTGTAGCCAAAGTCGACGTTGTCCATGACCAGGTCGCCGCGCAGCGGTACGTACTCGATCTCGCCGGTCGCGCGGTGCGGATGCTTCCACGCCCACATGCCGGTGTGGTGGTCGGCCTCCTCGAGCTGCCAGGTATCGGGGTTCACCTGCGCGTTGACGAGCGTCACGTAGCCTTCGTCGGCCTCGGGCTCCTCGTCGATGAGCTCAAAGATGCGGTCGGCGCCGGCGAGGCCCATGACCACGGCGTTGATCTGCTGCGAGATCTGACCGATCTGTCCGCAGAACTGCTTGGTCATGTTGAGGAACGGCACCACGACGGCGATGGACAGTGTCATGCCCGAGATGCTCAGGTTGGGCACGCCCAGCGCCAGGAAAATGCCGCCTGCCAGTGCGACCAGCACGTAGAGCAGGTTGCCCAGGTTCATAAGGATAGGCATGAGGATGTTGGCGTACATGTTGGCCTTCTGCGAGACCTCGAAGAGCTTTTCGTTGCGCTCGTCAAAATCAGCCTCGGCGGCAGACTCGTGGCAGAATGCCTTGACGACCTTCTGGCCGTTCATGACTTCCTCGATGTGGCCCTCGACCACGCCGAGCTCGGTTTGCTGCGCAATAAAGAAGCGCGCGGAGTTGGAGCCGAGCAGCTTGGTCATAAAGGTCATAAAGGCGACGCCTGCCACAATGACCAGGCACATCCAAACGCTGTAGTACAGCATGATAAAGAACACCGTGACGATGACGATGGTCGTCATGAGCAGGTTGGGCAGCGACTGGCTGATCATCTGGCGCAGTGTGTCGATGTCGTTGGTGTAGTGGCTCATGATGTCGCCGCGCTGGTGCGTGTCGAAGTAGCGAATCGGCAGGTCCTGCATGCGGTTGAACATCTTCTCGCGCAGCTTCTCGAGCGAGCCCTGCGTGACGATGGCCATGGCGCGGTTCCAGAACAGTGAGGACAGGATGCCGACGCCGTAGATGCAGGCGAGGGTGGTCACGAGCTGCAGAATCTTGGGCTGTGCGGTCGTCCAGTCGCCCGACTGCCACGAGTCGCTAATGATCTGCAGGGCGCTCTGAAGGAAGGTCGCGCCGATGGAGTTGATGATGGCGCAGAGCACCACGCCGACGACGACGAGGGGCAAAAGCACGGGGTAGAAGCCAAAGAGCGTCTTGATGAGGCGCGACATGGTGCCGCCCTTGCGGTTGAGCGCGCGCTCGGCGGTCGTTGCCTTACTCATGTGCCTCGCCTCCTTCCTGGGTCTGGGCTTGCGTTATGGATGCCTCGGTGTCGGCCTCGACGGCCCCTTCGCCCTCGGCAGACATCTTGTTTTGCGAGGTAAAGGTCTCGCGGTAGATCTCGCTCGTCTTGAGCAGCTCGTCGTGGTTGCCGATCTGCGCGATGCGACCGCCCTCCATGACGATGATGCGGTCTGCGTCCTGAACGGAGCTGATGCGCTGGGCGATGATGAGCTTGGTCGTGTTGGGCAGATAGCTTGCCAACCCTGCGCGGATCTTGGCGTCGGTCTTGGTGTCGACGGCGCTGGTGGAGTCGTCCAGGATCAAAATCTTGGGGCGACGCAGCAGGGCACGCGCAATGCACAGGCGCTGCTTCTGACCGCCGGAAACATTGGAGCCGCCCTGCTCGATCCAGGTGTCATAACCCTTGGGGAAGCCATCGACAAACTCATCGGCGCAGGCCAGATGTGCCGCCTCGCGGACTTCCTCGTCGGTGGCGTTCGGGTCGCCCCAGCGCAGGTTTTCGGCAATGGTGCCGCTAAACAGTACGTTTTTCTGCAGCACCATGGCCACCTGGTGGCGCAGGGCGTCCAAGTCGTAGTCGCGCACGTCCATGCCGCCCACGCGCACGGTGCCCTCGGTGGCGTCGTACAGGCGGGCGATGAGGTTAACGAGCGTGGACTTGGCCGAGCCGGTACCGCCGATGATGCCGATGGTTTCGCCGCTCTTAATGTGCAGGTCGATATCGTCGAGCGCTTGGCGCTTCGCATGCGCGGAATACTTAAAGCTCACGTGGTCAAAGTCGATGGAACCGTCGGCAACCTCGAGCACGGGCTCGGCGGGATCGACGATCGTGGGCTCGGCGGTCAGCACCTCGGTAATGCGGTGCGCCGATTCGTCGGCCATGGTCACCATGACAAAGATCATCGACAGCTGCATCAGGCTCATGAGGATCGTGAAGCCATAGGTAAAGATCGAGGAGAGCTGGCCCACGTCGAACAGCGTGCCCTGGCTCGTGATGATGAGCTTGGATCCCAGGTAGATGATGACGACAAATGCGCCGTTGACGCAGATGTTCATCATGGGGTTGTTAAAGGCGAGCAGCTTCTCGGCGCGGGTGAAGTCCATCTGGACGTCGCGCGCGGCGGTGGCGAACTTCTCCTTCTCAAAGTCTTCGCGCACATAGCTCTTGACCACGCGCATGCCGGTGACGTTTTCCTCGACGGACTCGTTAAGGGCGTCGTACTTGTGGAACACGCGCGAGAAGATGGGGCGTACCTTAAAGATGATAAAGAACAGTCCAAAGCCCAGCAGCGGAATGATGACCAGGTAGACCATGGCGACGCTGCCGCCCATGATAAATGCCATGGTAAAAGCGAAGATCAAGACCAGCGGCGCGCGCACGGCGATACGGATGATCATCATAAAGGCCTGCTGAACGTTGTTGATGTCAGTGGTCAGACGCGTGACGAGCGAGGAGCTCGAGAACTCATCGATGTTGGCAAAGCTGAACGTCTGGATCTTATAGAACAGGTCGTGACGCAGGTTCTTGGCGAAGCCGCAGCTCGCATGGCTGCAGGTGACGCCGGCAGCGGCGCCTAAAGCAAGCGACGTCAGCGCGATGAGCGCCAAAAAGCCTGCGGTGGGAAGCATCTCGGCTACGGTGGCACCGTCTTTGATGGCGTCGATCAGGTTGGCGGTGATAAATGGGATCAGCACCTCGCAGAGCACCTCGCCAAGCACGAGCAATGGCGTGGCAACAGCGACTTTCATATAGTCGCGGATGCTTCCCATGAGGGATTTAATCATCCAGTTCCTCCCAGGTTACGCGGATTTTATCGAGCATTTCGGCGAGGTCCTCGCGCTCGTCGTGGGTGAGCGCACTAAAGGCCCGTTCTCTAAAGCGGATGCGGGCCGCCTGGTCGATGCGGGCGTTTTCCCGGCCGGTTTCGGTCAGGCGAATGGTGAGTTGCCGTCGATCCTCGGGGTTACGGCTGCGCTCGATGAGGCCGTTGACCTCGAGCTTGGACAGGATCTCGGAAAGCGACCCCGGCTTGAGGTCAAAGTGCATGCCGAGTTCCTGCTGCGACATCTCGCCACCGGGCTGCTTGGCCAGCAGGCAGATGATGGGCGCCTTGCCGGACACGCCTCCGCCATGAAAATGCATGTAATGGCCGCAAAAACCCAGGCCGCTCAGGATACGCTTGGCGAGTTTGTCTTCCGAGCTAACCGCTTCGGGTACATCCGCCGGCTGTGACGGGTCGCCGCCGGGCTCGTGCGAACAAAGGTTAAGAGGTTCATCGCACATGAATTAGTGTTGCTCCTTTCTTTAGTTAGGTAGTGGAATTGTTTTGTGCCTAACCAATTTAGGAGCGTGAGAAATCAATGTCAAGGTACCAAACTTATTAAGTTACGGCGTTTTGCCAAACGCCGTAACCGCTCGACGCTGCAAACCCGCCAGAGCGGCAATCTGCCTTTCAACTTCGGCGGCATGACCAGAAGGTCAATGCCGCCTTGTTTCAAGGCACCTTGCTCGCTCTGGCGGGTTTTCGCTGACTTCACCAAAACATCGGCGTTGCCTTGATTCAAACTTGCCAAAAGGTAGTCGTTGGGTGTTCCTATAGTTTTGTCAACCGTCGGGGTTACTCCCGGTAGGGCACCCGGTCGCGCATCACGGCGTATATCGCCCTGAGCCGCTTCCTCGCGACGGCCTTGAGCGCCCGCCCGTGCCCCATGCCCCGTGCCCTGCAGGCCCGGTAGTACTCGCCGTAGCGCCCCGAGGACCTCACCAGGCTGTTGCACGAGAAGATCAGCAGGGACTTGAGCCTCGCGTCGCCGCGCCTGGATGCCCTGACCGACCTCACCGACGTGCCGGAGCTCCTCACCCTCGGGGCTATGCCGCAGTACGAGGCCAGGTGGTCGTGGTCCGGGAACCTCCCGATGTCGACCGACACCGCGAGCTGCGCCGCGGTCCTCGGGCCGATGCCGGGCACGGTGAGCAGGCACGCGTAGGTCTCGTCGCCCTCGAGCAGCGCCGCCGTCTCGGCCTCGAGGGCCCCGGCCTCGTCGAGGGCCTCCGATATCCGGGCGGCCAGGAACCTGACCTGCCTGTTCTCGGCCTCGACGAGCGCCGGCGGGGGCGCGGTGGAGGCGGCCGCGGCCTCCCCGGCGGCCTCGGCCCGCGGGCCCTCGGCCCCGGAGCGGGCGATCCCCCACGCCCCGCCGAACCTGTTAGCGCTAATCTAAAATTGACCACTTTCGCAAACGCATCTCGCCGAATGCGC
>DXZR01000024.1 GCA_019419555.1 Collinsella sp. | reverse complement strand
TTTTCGTAGATGGGGCGACGTAGGTCTAGGTCTCGGATGATTGCGCCCGGGCGCAGGTCGAAGGTCTTCTCTACGGCCTCGACGATCTTGTCCTCGGCAACATGCGCGGTACCGAAGGTGTCGACCATGATTGAGAGGGGCTTGGAAACGCCGATGGCGTAGGCTAGCTCGACTTCGCAGCGGTCGGCCAGACCGGCGGCGACTACGTTCTTGGCGACCCAGCGCGCGGCATACGCGGCGGAGCGGTCGACCTTGGTGCAGTCCTTTCCGCTAAAGGCACCGCCGCCGTGACGGCCGTAGCCGCCGTAGGTGTCGACGATGATCTTACGGCCGGTGAGGCCCGTGTCGCCCATGGGGCCGCCCACGACAAAGCGACCGGTGGGGTTCACGTAGATGTCCGCGTTGTCCCACGGCATGTTCTCGGCGGCCATGACCGGGGTGATGACGTGCTCGATGAGGTCGGCCTTGATCTTGCCCATGTCCTCGATCTCGGCGGCGTGCTGCGTGGAGATGACGATGGTCGTGACCTCGACGGGCTTGCCTTCCTCGTAGCGCACGGTGACCTGGGTCTTGCCGTCGGGACGCAGATAGGCGAGGGTACCGTCGTGACGCACGGCGGCCAGGCGCTCGGCCAGGCGGCTTGCCAGGTAGTGTGGCATGGGCATGAGGGTCTTGGTCTCGTTGGAGGCATAACCGAACATCATGCCCTGGTCGCCGGCACCGATCAGGTCGATCGGGTCGGTGGTAGCGCCGGTCTGGGTCTCGAAGGACTCGTCAACGCCCTGGGCGATATCGGGCGACTGCTCGTGGATGAGGCTCATAACGCCGCAGGTGTCGCAGTCAAAACCGAACTTGGCACGGTTGTAGCCAATGCGGCGGATGACGCCGCGGGCGATTTCCTGTACGTCGACGTAGGCCTGGGTGCGAATTTCGCCGGCAACGATGATGGTGCCGGTGGTCACGAGGGTCTCGCAGGCGCAGCGGACGTTCTCCACGTTGGCAGGCACGCCGTTGGGGGCGATGTAGCCCTGCTCCTGGAGCTCTATTTCTTTGGCGAGGATTGCGTCGAGGACGGCGTCACTGATCTGGTCAGCGATCTTATCGGGATGACCTTCGGTCACCGACTCCGACGTAAAAACAAAGGACCCGTGTTGGGGTGGGATGGAACGAAGTTCTTCTGACATGATTGTCCTTTCAAAAACGTGTCCCAGCGACCGTTACCATTCCGCCGGGCTCTCTATGCAAGGGCACATCATAGCGCGTAAATCAAACATTCACACCCTTTCCGCACCGAGCCATTGGTTAGCTAATTTGGGACGGGGCTTTTTTAGCTACCCAATCCGGAGTCTTCGGAGCCTAAGACCAATCTCGATATAGGGTAGCTAAAAAAGCCCCGTCCCAAATTAGCTACCCAATGACTGGGTCGGTGCCCTTTGTGCGGAGGTTGCTTTGATGCTTTATACTGGTGCGGTTAGACATCCATCCTGCAACCGAGGAGATTTCCATGGCATCAGACGTTCGCGTCCGCTTTGCACCCTCACCGACGGGCAAGCTGCACATCGGCGGCGCCCGCACCGCTATCTATAACTGGGCTTTCGCCCGTGCTAACGGCGGCACGTTCATCCTGCGCATCGACGACACCGACCCCACCCGCTCCACCGACGAGAACACGCAGATCATCCTGCGTGCCATGCGTTGGCTGGGCCTGGACTGGGACGAGGGTCCCGAGGTAGGCGGCGACTTTGGCCCCTACGCCCAGACCGAGCGCCTGGACCTGTACAAGCAGGCCGCCCAGAAACTTTGGGACGAGGGCAAGGCCTATCCCTGCTTCTGCACCAAGGAGCAGCTCGACGCCGACCGCAAGGCCGCGCAGGAGCGCAAGGACCCCTTCCAGGGCTATCAGCGTCGTTGCCGCGATCTTGATCCCGAGGAGGCCCGCCGCCGCATCGAGGCCGGCGAGTCCTACGTCCTGCGCATCAAGGTGCCCGAGGACCGCGGCGACGTCGTCATCCACGACGCCGTTCACGGTGAGGTGACCTTCGACGCCAAGGAGCTCGACGACTTTGTCATCTTCCGCTCCGATGGCACGCCCACGTACAACTTCGCGACCGTCGTCGACGACGCTATGATGAAGATCACCCATGTCATCCGCGGCGACGACCACCTGTCCAACACCCCGCGCCAGGTCATGGTCTACGAGGCCCTCGGCGCGCCCGTGCCCACGTTCGCCCACATCTCCATGATCCTGGGCGCCGACGGTAAGAAGCTCTCCAAGCGCCACGGCGCAACTTCGGTGGAGGAGTACCGCGACGCCGGTTACCTTTCCGACGCCTTCGTCAACTACCTGGCGCTGCTCGGCTGGTCGCTCGACGGCGAGACCACGATCATCCCGCGCGATGTCCTAGCCAGCAAGTTCTCGCTCGACCGCATCTCCAAGAACCCGGCGACCTTCGATCCCAAGAAGCTCGATTGGGTCAATGCCGAGTACATCAACGGCATGTCCGACGCGCAGTTTGCCGATGAAATCATGGTCCCCGAACTGCACGAGGCAGGTCTCATCGAGGGCAACGTCGAGTACGGCGAGGACTGGATTGATGCGCTTGCCGCCATCGTCAAGCCGCGCACCAAGATGCCGGCCGACGCCGTGACCGTCGCCGCTCCCATCTTTGCTACGGCCGAGACGCTCGAGTATGACGAGAAATCCGTTAACAAGGGCCTGGCTAAGGAAGGCATGGGCGCCATTCTGGATGCCGCCAAGGCCGCGCTCGAGGGCGTGGACAAGTGGACTGCCGAGGCCATCGACGCCGCGCTTGAGCCGCTGCCCGAGCAGATGGACCTCAAGAAGCGCGTGGTGTTCCAGGCCGTGCGCGTCGCCGTCTGCGGCAACATGGTGAGCCCTCCGCTGGGCGAGACCATGGCGCTCGTCGGCCGCGACGACTGCCTGGCGCGTATCGACCGCGCTCGCACGATGGCGCTGTAGTAGACGCGCAAATGCATGTATCCGAGCCCCGTTCACCCCGAGCGGGGCTCTTGTTTCTGTACCGATGAGTGGGTTGCTGGGACAAAATAATCAGTAGTGTTTGTCCCATATTCGAGCGACGCAACAAGCTCGACACTCGTATCGGCCATGGGACAAACACTACTGATTATTTTGTCCCAGTCCTTTCAGGTCCGTTCGTTAGAGGTGGTGTATGGCTCAACAACTGTCGCTGTTTGGTTCGCCGGAACCGGAGGAGGCTCTGGTGAAGCTCATGCCTGCCGCTGCCTCGGTTCAGCCTAAGCCTGCACCTGAGCCCATCGCTGCCTACGCGAGCGTGGTTCTCGACATTCCTACCCGAGCGCTGTCCGAGCCATTCGCCTACTGCATTCCCCAGTCCCTTGCCAACGAGGCGCAGATCGGATCTACGGTCCTGGTTCACTTTGGTAACCGTGCCGCCGCGGGCTATGTCGTCGACATTGCGCCTGAGCTGGGCGATCTGCAGGGTAACAACGCCCTCGACCCCGCGCGCATTAAAGCCGTCGAGGCTATCCTCAGCAAACCGCTCTTTACCGCCGAAGCCGCCCGTATCGCACGCTGGATGAGCCACGAGTACGTCGCAACGCTTTCCGAGTGCCTGCGCCTGTTTTTGCCCCCGGGCGGCAGTCCGCGTGTGGTCAAGGGTGACGACGGCGTGTGGACGGTTGAACGTCCAGCCGTCAAACCCATCCAAAATCGCTGGGTTATGCTCACGCCCGAAGGCTTCGACTATACGCCGCCCAAGACCGCGGTCCGCCAGCGCCAACTCATCGAGGCGCTCCAGTGCGGCCCGGTCACGACGCGCGACCTCAACCTTCTCTATAACAGCATGTCGGCGACCATCAAGGCGCTCGAAAAACGCGGCGTCGTGGTTGTGGAGGAGCGCCGCGCCTGGCGTGGCTGCAACGAGCAGACCACGCTGTCCTCGGCGAGCGGCAAGGCCCCGATGGCACTCACCAACGGTCAGCGACAGGCCCTCGCGCAGATTGAGCGCGCACGCCTTGACGCTCACGGCGACGTGGTCCTAGTCGATGGAGTCACTGGATCCGGCAAAACCGAGGTCTACCTTTCCGCTATCGAGCGCGTGCTCGCGGCCGGCCGCTCAGCCTGCGTACTGGTGCCCGAGATATCGCTGACAGCCCAGACCGTCGGCCGCTTCCGCTCGCGCTTTGGCGAGACGGTCGCCGTGTTCCATTCGCGGCTTTCGGCCGGCGAGCGCCTGGACCAGTGGGATATGGTTGCCAGCGGTGCGGCCCGCGTGGTCGTCGGCGCTCGCTCGGCGCTCTTTTGCCCGCTCAGCGACTTGGGCCTCATCATCATCGACGAGGAGCACGAGACCAGCTACAAGCAGGGCTCCAGTCCGCGCTACCATGCGCGCGAGGTTGCTGCCGAGATGGCGCGCCGTTATCGCTGCCCGCTCGTGCTGGGCTCGGCCACGCCTTCTGCCGAAGCGCTCGACCGCTGCCGCCGCGGCACGTACAGCGGCGCCAACTGGACGCGCGTCGAGATGCCCGAGCGCCCGGGACACGCCGTGCTGCCTACGGTTCGCATTGCCGACCTGCGCCGCGAGTTTTCGCACGGTAGCCGTTCAATGTTCTCTAAACCGCTGATTGAAGGTTTGGAGCGCGTTGTAGAGCACCGCGAGAAGGCCGTGCTGCTGCATAACCGCCGCGGTTTTGCGCCGTTTTTGATGTGCCGCGAGTGCGGCTGCGTTCCCACCTGCAACCACTGCTCCACCGCGCTTACGTATCACGAGCGCACGCACACGCTGCAGTGTCACACATGCGGTTCGTCTTGGCGCGTGCAGCCGTATCCCGCGCCCACGAGCCGTTGCCCCAAATGTGGCAGTCGCTACCTGGCAAAAATGGGGCTGGGCACTCAGCAGATCGAGGACGCGCTGCACCAGATGCTGCCCGAGGACGTCGCCATTGTTCGCATGGATGCCGATTCCACGCGCGGCAAGGATGCGCACAAAAAGTTGCTCGAGCAGTTCGATGCGGCCGATTGCGCCGTGTTGCTGGGCACCCAAATGATCGCAAAAGGTCTCGACTTTCCCGAGGTCACGCTCGTGGGCGTGGTCAATGCCGACTTCGCCCTCAAGCTGCCGGACTTCCGCGCAGGGGAGCGCGCCTACGATTTGCTGGAGCAGGTCGCGGGCCGCGCCGGTCGTGGCGATCGCCCTGGCGAGGTCATCATCCAGACCTACCTGCCCGGGGACCCGGTCATTCGCGCCGTCGCCGAGCACGACCGTTCGATCTTTACCGACTCCGACCTGGACCAGCGTCGCGACGCGCTGTACCCGCCGTTTGTGCGCCTGGTCAACATCTTGGTGTGGTCGACGAACGCGGATGACGCGCAGGACTACATTGGGCGTATCGCAAAGCTTCTTAAGCGCCGCTGGCATGCCGCCGCGCCCGATTTTTTGCGGGCGGGGAGTGCCGTGCCGCAGGTGCTGGGCCCGGCTTCGTGTGTAATCGAGAGAGCCAAGGACCGTTATCGCTTCCACCTGCTTGTGAAGTCGCCCGTGGGGTACCATGTCTCTGACGATATCGACGCCTGCCTCAAAGAGGTGGGCTCCGTGCGCGGCGTGAGCGTGAGTGTTGACGTCGACGCCTATGATTTGATGTAACAACCCGAAAGGATGGCCATGGAAGCCAACGGAATCGTACTGTCGCCCGACCCCCGTCTGCGTCAGGAGTGCGCCGTCATCGAGGAGATCACTCCGGCGATCGAGGCGCTTGCCGAGAAGATGAAGAAGATGATGTTCGAGAACGGCGGTTGCGGCCTTGCTGCCCCGCAGATCGGCGAGCTCATCCAGCTCGTCACCATCGACTGCGACTACACCGACAAGAACGACTATGACCCGTACGTGCTCATCAACCCCGTGATCGTGGAGCAGAGCGACCATCTGGTGCCGTTTAGCGAGGGCTGCCTGTCCATCCCTGGCATTAGCTGCGAGATCGAGCGTCCCGACCATGTCGTCGTCGAGGCGTACGACTTGGACGCAAACCTGATTCGCTACGAGGCTACGGGCGACCTGTTCTGCGTGTGCCTGCAGCACGAGATCGATCACCTGCATGGCAACACCATGTTCGAGCGCCTTAAGCCTATGCAGAGGATCAAGGCCGTCAAGGAGTACCAGGACGCCCTGGCCCGCGGCGCTCGACCGGGCGAGACTGAGTAGGTTTGTCCGTCCCCGGGGCGCCGTCGGGCCAGGGATGGGCGTCTTCGCTGATAGGTGCTTTGCTGAAAGAGCTGCTTATATTGCGGCTCTTTCTTTGGTTTTGGGTATATTTGTTCTTGTTGAAATGTTATTGCGGATGGGCTGGTGACTTGGCTTTCCGCTGTTCTTTGTAGCCGTCTCGGCTTTGGTTGAGAGGAGACGTTCTTTATGCGTATTGTGTTTATGGGTACGCCCGATTTTGCTGTGCCTTCTTTGACTTCGCTTG
Source organism: Collinsella sp. (assembly GCA_019419555.1). Lineage (GTDB taxonomy): Bacteria > Actinomycetota > Coriobacteriia > Coriobacteriales > Coriobacteriaceae > Collinsella. Next base: position 26,874 of record DXZR01000024.1, on the reverse strand, counting down.
TTGAGGCTGGGAATGAAATTGCGCTTGTTGTTACTCGTCCTGATGCTGTTCGTGGGCGTGGTAAGAAGCTTGAGCCGTCTCCTGTTAAGGCTAAGGCACTGGAGCTGGGGTTGCCGGTCATTGAGGTTAATCGTATGACGCCGGACGTCATCGATCAGCTCGAGGCTGCCGATGCCGATATTTTCTGTGTGGCTGCCTATGGTTGCATTTTGCCTGATGAGGTGCTGCATATGGCGCCGCTTGGTATTGTGAATGTTCATGCTTCGCTGCTGCCACGTTGGCGTGGGGCTGCTCCTATTCAGCGTGCGATTCTCGCTGGCGACGAGATTGCTGGCGTTTCTATCATGCGTATTGGGCATGGCGTGGATACCGGCGCTTATTGCGCCCAGGCCTCAACGTCAGTTGCCGGTAAGCATGCTGAGGCGCTGACCATGGAGCTTGGTGAGCTTGGCGGTAAACTGCTTGCCGATACGCTTCCTTCTCTTGCCGATGGCACCGCCGTGTGGACTGAACAGGATGAGGCACTCGTTACCCATGCTGCCAAGATTTCTAAGCAGGAGATGCGCCTGGATCCGCACATGGCGGCGCTTGATTGCGTGCGCCATATGCTGGCTTCGTCCGATACCGCGCCTGCTCGTTGCGTGATTGCCGGCAAGACCGTGCGTGTGCTCGATGCTGCGGCGGCTGATGTGTCGCTCGGCGAGGGTCAGGTTCTCGTTAAGGCCAAGCGTGTCTACCTTGGCCTGTCCGATGGCGCGGTCGAGCTGCTCGAGGTTAAGCCCGATGGCAAGCGTGCTATGGCTGCTTCTGCCTGGGCTGCCGGCCTGCAGGGTGCCGATCTTTCGTGGGGTGTTTTGTCGTGAGTAAACTGTCTCCCGCGCGCAAGCTCGCGCTTGATGTTTTGATGGAAGCCGATCGCCGCGGCATGTACGCGCGCGACGTGCTCTCGTCCCGTGCTTCGGCCAAGGCCATTGACCAGCGCGATTCTGCTTTTGCAGCTCGTTTGGCACTTGGCGTTGCGGCCACCCAGGGTATTTTGGATGAGCTGCTCGATCAGTTTCTCGATAAGCCTAAAAAGGTTGCGCCGCGTGTTCGCATGGCGCTTCGTATCTCGGCCTTCGAGATGCTCTATCTGCATACGCCGGGCCGCGTTGCCGTAAGTCAGGGTGTTGAGCTGGTTCGCTGCGGTGCTAAGTCCGCCGCTGGCTTGGCCAATGCTGTACTCCATAAGGTTTCAGACAATGTTGAGGACTTTGCTACTGCGTCCGATGTGGATGAGTCTGAGCGACGTTTGGTTCGTCTGTCGCGCCTGATGGGTCTACCTCGCTGGCTATGCGCTCGCATTATGGCGTCGTTTGACACTCCAGAGGGTGCGCTTAACTTTGCCGGCAATCTGGCCCCCGCACCGCTGGCCCTGCATGAGAACGCCTTTGCGTCCAAGCCCGATCCGTATATCTCGCAGCTTGTGGCACCCGTGTTCCCGGGTTGCCATGCTCCGGTCGATGCTCAGGTTACGGTTGCGTCGGGCGTATTTGAGCGTGCTGCTGCCGTGGCCTCGGACCTTAACGCCCAGCTTATCGCCACAGCTGCCACGCGCCCTGGCAGCTGCCTTGAGATTGGTGCCGGCCGTGGCACCAAGACCTATGTGATGATGTGCCAGGCCAAGCGTGCGGGCTATGAGCGTCAGCATACGGCGCTCGATCTGCATGATCGCAAGTGCGATCTGAATCTCGCTCGTCTGCATAAGGCCGGTATTCAGGGCGTTCGCACGGTTTCGGGTGATGCCTGCGAGCTTAATGAGGTGCTCACATCGTTTGATGCCATGCTTGGCGAGCCGGTTAAGTTCGACACGGTCTTTATCGATGCGCCGTGCTCTGGCACCGGAACCATGCGCCGTCATCCTGAGATACCGTGGCGCCTGACCGAAAAAGATGTGACGGTTGAGCTGCCCAAACTGCAGCTTACGATGCTCAAAGAGGCTGCTGCGCGCGTGGCTGCCGGCGGCGAGCTCATCTATGCGACGTGCTCGGTTTTCGACGAGGAGAACACGCAGGTCGTGGATGCCTTCCTGGCTTCTCCCGAGGGCGCCGGCTTTACCGTGGCGCCGCTCTCTGATGCGCAGATTCTGCAACTCCCCGAGTTCGATCAGGCCAAGAAGCTCGTATCCGTACGCCAGAACGATCGAGGCCTCTTCCAAAGCGTGCCGGTAAACGCCGATTCCTACGACGGCCACTTCTGCGCCAGGCTGGTCCACAAGTAATTACTACGTTGCGGTGAAATAGGGATTGAATAGCGGCATCTACCCGCCAAAAAGTCCTTATTTCACCGCAACTCAGGATTTTTCTGGGACGGGGATTAATAAATCGGGTATGAAAGCAAGCGGTTGGGTTCGGTAGGTCTCTAGTTGCATGAACCGCTCGCGGATTTAATATTTAGAGGTTAAAATGACCGATCTTAACTATGACAAGATTGACAATCCTGAAGATAAAACTCAGGGAAATGAAGAAGTTAAAAATTCTTCGATTAAAAAGCGGGTAATTATTGGTGCCGGTATTGTTGCTCTGCTTATTGCTGGTTGTGTCGTTGGTTATGCTGGTTACAATTACAAACAAGCATGTAGTGAACATAATCAGCAGGTTGAAGTTTTGTATTCAAAGGCTAGCGATAGTGTTGTTGCCTTTAAAGCTGATCCTAGGCTACTAACATTTGAGCAACGTCTTGATACCATTAGAAATGCTCAAAACAATAAAGAGATGTTGAATAAAGAAATCTCTGATGACAAATTTAAGTATGCTGATGGTACTTCCCCTGATTGGACGAAGTTGCTTAATAAATACGATTCCATCATTAAAGACTGCCGTAATGCTCAAAATAATGAGTGGAATACTTCTCTAGCTGACCATGTTAATTTTGATGTAAATTCTACTGAAGATACCGACTCTCTCCAACAGCATATAAATAGCCTTAATGGCCTTCTTAATGATATTTCTAATAAAGACAATCAGAAGCTTATTTTTGAAGATGCCAAAAAGGATTCTAAGAAGTTCATTGATCAAATCAATGAACAGATCAGTCGTTATCAAACTCGTATTGATGATGTAAATAAGGCCAAGGCTGAAGATGGGGCTAAGGCTCAAGAAGAAGCAGCTAAGGCTCAGCAGCAGGCTTCTCAGCAAAACAATTATTCCAGTAATTCTGGTAGTAATTATTCTGGCGGTAGCGGCTATTCTGATGGCTCCTCTAATAGTGGTTATTCTGGCGGCTCCTCTAACGGCGGCGGCAAAGTAGTCATTAAAACCATGGACGTTTATGACGAAAATGGTTACTATGTTGGATCGACTCATTGGTATAGCGATGGTACCTGTGACGACCCCTATTCTGCCGGTATGGGCGGATTTTAAATTATGCTAATTATTAAAAATTAATTAGCTACCTATAGCGCAAAGAATCAGCCCCGCGATCGGTGCCGGTCGCGGGGCTGTTTGGTTTCTAGTGGCTGTGCGGGCAGTTGGCGCAGCAACCGCTCGTGGCGCTTGTGCTGGAGCCGCCGCTTCGCTGGTCGGTGTTGTAGAAGCCGCTGCCCTCAAATTTAATACCGCTGGCCGAGAACGTCTTGGCGGCCGGAGCGCCGCAGTTGGGGCACACGACCTCGGGGGTCTCGGACATGGGATGCTCAACCTCAAACACGTTGCCGCAGCTCGTGCACTTGTAATCGTAGCGCGCCATAATACTTCCTTTTCAGCACAAAGCGGGCAGATTACTCTGCCCGCAAAAATTCAAACGTCTGTAACTGTACCCTATATCGGGCGTTTTATCACGCTTCGTCCCAGAATCTATGCGTGTTGCGCAGGAGCTGTGCGGTTTTGCCCTCAGCGGCCGCAACGTCGGCCTCGTCAGCCTGCCAGGTCCAGTTGCCCGTGGCCACGCCCGGTACGTTCATGCGCGCGTCGTCGCCCAGCCCCAGGACATCCTGCAGCGGCATCATCACCAGGGGAGCGTCGCTTGCCAGCGCGTCGCTCATCAGCTTGGCCGCCACCTCAACACCGCTTGGTTCATCGCCGCCCGCAAAGGAACGCGTGCTCCAACCGGCCAATGTCGACGTATCGTGCGTCGAGGTGTACAGGATCTTGCCCGGCGTGGGGTGCACGCCGTTGCGGACGTCGTAGTCGCTAAACTCCAGCACGTCCATGCCGGGAAAGCCGCAGGTCGAAGCCATGGCGCGAACGCCGGGCGTCAGGTAGCCCAGGTCCTCGGCAATAAAGTTGAGCGGCCCCAACTCGTCATAGGCGGTCTGGAAAAGGTCCTTGCCCGGGCCTGCCAGCCAACGCCCGTCGGCGCAGGCCTTACCTGCGGGAATGCTAAAGTAGCTGTGGAAGCCCAGGAAGTGATCCAGGCGCACGCGGTCGTAGAGCGAGAACGCACGACGTAGGCGATCCATCCACCAGCGGTAGCCGTTCTGCTTCATGTGGTCCCAGCGGAACGTCGGGTTGCCCCACACCTGGCCCTCGGGCGCAAAGTTGTCGGGCGGCGCACCGGAGATCTCGATTGACTTACCGGTATCGGACAGCCAGAAGTTCTCGGGTTCGCTCCACGCATCTGCCGAATCGTCGGACACGTACATAGGAATATCGCCGATGACCTCGATGCCCTTCTTGTGCGCATAGTTCATAAGCTCGCACCAAGCCAGGTCAAAGCGGTACTGCATGTACGCCTGAAGCTCGGCCTCGTCGTGGAAACGCTTGTCGTCAATCAAGTGCTCGTTGTAGCGCGCAACATCTGCCGGCCAATCGTGGCGCGATTCGCCCTCAAAGTACTTTTTGACGGCCATATAGACGCAGTACTTCTCGAGCCAATCGGCATTGCGATGTTTAAACGCGGTGTACAGCGGATCGGCATCCTCGCCGCCGTGGGCCTTCCAGGTCTCAAAGTCGGCGGCTAGCTCCTTGTGGCTTTCGGGCAGCAGGTCGATATTGCCTGCAAAGGCCGAAGGACCGGCGTAAGGGGAGCGAAAGAAGTCCGTCGGGTTGACAGGCAGGACCTGCCAGTAGCGCATGCCCATAGCGGCCATATGGTCGATAAAACGACGCGTGGGCGCGCCGATCGTGCCGGGCTTACCGTCGTCGGTCGGCACCGATGTGATATGGCACACAACGCCCGCACCGTAATCGAGCGGCTCCTGCAGACGCTGCTCGGCGTGGTGATAGATGATCGACGATCCCAGCGGATACAGGTCGAGCGTGACGGTGCCATTGTGAATCTCGCACTCGTGACCGCTAATCACATCGCTCGCACATTCGTCGAGCGCCGGAATCGTCACGCGGTGTGAATTGCGCAGGCTGCGGTTGATGATAACCGTAGCGGCCTCGCCATCCTTGCCCGTGCGGTTGTATGCCAGCACCTCGTCGTTGAGCGCGAAGGCCTTGATCTCGCCGTCGATCATAAACGGCAGTGCGCGGCGTACGGCGGAGGCGTTTTTGACAATAGCCAGCGTGTCGAAGTCGTGCAGTTGGTCCTTGGTCGGCAGGGTGCGGCGGTTACCCGGATCGGTAAGGCCCTCAAGGCCGTACTCGTCGCCATAGTAAATCGATGGCACACCGGGGAACGTCATCTGCATGAGCGTTGCGAGCCAAAAACGGCTCTTGGCCAGGCCCATCGAGTTCTCGTCCAGACGCCATTTGCTGCGCTCGCACTCGGGCAGCTGCGACTCATCGGGGCCGCCGCCGAGCACCGAGATAATGCGCGGACGGTCGTGGCTCGAAAGCAGATTAAGTGCGCAGGACAGGGCCTCACGGGGATAGTTCTCGCGCAGGGTTTCGATATCCTCGGCTGCCTGGTAGGCGTTCTTGTAGCCCATCAAAAAGCCGATGACCATGTCGCGGAAGGGATAATCCATGGCCGAGTCCAGCTCGGAGCCTTGCAGATAGCGGCGCAGATGGCCGTAGCTGATCTTGTTGGAGGCGTCTTCCCAGACTTCGCCGAGCAACAGTGCATCAGGCTTCTCGGCGAGCACGGCCTTTTTGATCTCGGCCAGGAAGTCATCGGAAAGCTCGTCGGCCACGTCTAGGCGCCAGCCATGAGCGCCGGCACGTAGCCATTTACGGATCACGCCGTCCTTGCCCAGGAGCCGCTCGCGTACCAGCTCAGAGCTCTCATTGATGGCGGGCATATTGCCCACGCCCCACCAGCAGTCGTATGAGCCGTCCTCGTGGAAATAAAACGCATCGCGCCATGGAGAATCCTCGCTCTGCCACGCGCCCACGCCGGGGTAGTTGCCGTAGCGGTTGAAATAGATCGAGTCATCGCCCGTGTGGTTGAAGACGCCATCCAGAATGATGGAGATGCCCAGCTTCTCGGCCGCCTGGCACAGCTCGGTAAAGTCCTGCTCGGTGCCCAGGATCGGGTCGATCTTGGTGTAGTCGGCCGTGTCGTAGCGGTGGTTGCTCGCGGCTTCAAAAATGGGGTTGAGGTAGATGGCTGTAAAGCCCAGCTCGGCGATGCGAGGCAGGTCTTCCTGGATGCCCTTGAGCGACCCTCCGTAGAAGTCCCAGGTTTTGATGGAGCCGTCTTCGGCGCGCTCGTACACGGGCGGCTCGTTCCAGTCCTCGACCATGCGGCGCTGGATTCCGTTGCGTGGTTTTTCGACCTCGGCCAGCGTGCGCTCGCGCCAGTGCTCGTCGCGGGCGTAGCGATCGGGGAAGATCTGGTAGACCATGCCACGCTCGTACCACTCGGGACGCACTTCGCGGTGCTTATAGACGGTAATCTGGAAGGACGGCACCTCGGCGTAGTCGTAAGTTACGCCCTCGCCACCGGTGCGACCCTGCGGTGCGCCCAAGCGGACCTCGGGCTGGCCCTCGATATTGCAGATAAAGCTGTACCACACAAGACACGGTTCAGTGCATTTGAGCTCGCCGGTAAAAATGCCATCGCCTTCGTGCTCCATTGGGATCAGGGTCTCGCCGACTTCATCGACCCAGGTGCGCAGCGTAAGCGTTGCCTGGTTGGGATCGGCATCCTCCAAAATCACCGAGAGTGCAACGGAAGTTCCAGTGGTCACAGCGCCAAACGGAGTGCGAAACTGCGGTAGACGGCTGTTGTGTATCAATCTCATAGTACGGTCCAGTTCAATAGAATCATGGCCTGCGGGCCATGGGTTTTACGCCTAAGATGTAAGTATATCTGTAGTACACAGGGTGTATAAACAACATCCGTTTACCATCGGCGAACGGTTGTCCTAGAAAATCGTTTTACCACTACCTACAGAGAAGGGGCGCCCGGTTGGAGCGCCCCTTGCTTAGGGTTTGATGAGGTTTTGGATCGTCGGGATTAGCGGCGCTTGCGGGTGGCCGTTGCCTTGCGGACGGAAGTCTTCTTCGACGGCGCCTTTTTCTCGGTTGCGGCGGCGGGGGAGACCGGGGTCTCCATTGTGGGCTCGGGCTTGGCCTTTACTGCGGGTTTGGCCTCGGCCTTAGCTTCCGCCTTAGGAGCAGCAGCCTCGGTCGTGGTCTTTTTGGCCGTCGTTGCAGTGCGCTTGCGCGTGGTGGTCTTGGCGGTCGGCTTGGCCTCGACAGCTGCTTCGGCCTTGGGCTCGGCAGGCGTCTCCTCGACCTTGACGGCGGGCTTTGCGGCAGCCTTCGGAGCGGCCTTTGTCACAGTAGCCTTGGCGGCCGTCGACTTCGTTGCCGTGGTCTTCTTGGCAGCTGTAGTCTTCTTGGCGGTCGCGGTTGTCTTCTTGGCAGCGGTCTTTGCCGGAGCCTTGGCGGCCGGTTTGGCCTCAGCGACCTCGGCCTTTACCTCGGGAGCAGCCTCGGCCTCGGCGGCCTTCTTGGCAGCGGCGGTCGTGCGCTTGCGCGTGGTCGTTGTCTTGGCAGCCGTTGTTTTAGTCGCGGCAGCTTTGGTCGTCGTAGCCTTCTTAGCGGTCGTCTTGCGGGTCGTGGTCTTCTTAGCTGCGGGCTTTGCAGCAGGCTTGACCTCGACCTCTGCCTTGCGAGCAACCTCAGCCTTCACCTCAGGCTCGGCCTTTGCTGGCTCAGCCTCAACCGGCTTCTCTTCGACCTTGGGCTCCTCAGCGGCCACCGGCTCAGCAACAGCCTCAGGCTCGTCGACAACAGCCGCCGGCCTCTCAATCTCCGGATGCATAAAGAAGTACAGGTCCAGATACTTGTCGGCCGAGCGCGTCCAGCTAAAGTCCTGGCTCATGGCCTGCGTTACCAGCTGGTTCCAGGCATCGCGGTTGTCCCAGAACAGGCGCGCCGCGCGGAACACCGCGTCGCCCATCTCGTCGCCGTTAAAGTTGGTAAACGAGAAGCCCGTGCCCTCGCCGGTAAACTCGTTGTACGGCTGCACGGTGTCCTTCAGGCCACCGGTCTCGCGCACGATGGGCAGGGTGCCGTAGCGCATGGCGATGATCTGCGACAGGCCGCAGGGCTCAAACTTCGAAGGCATCAGGAACATGTCGGCAGCGGCATACATACGCTGCGACAGCGCGGGATCGAACTCGATGCGCGCGGCCATGGTGCCGGGGTACTTGTCCTGGAAGTAGCGCAGGCCGTCCTCGTAGTCGCGGTCACCGGTGCCCAGCACGGCCACCTGCACGCCGCCGGCCAGAATGCGGTCGAGCGCGTACATGACCAGGTCCATGCCCTTTTGGCGCGTCAGGCGCGTGACCATCACCATGAGCGGGCGGTCGTCGCGAACCTCGAGCCCCAGTTCCTCCTGCAGCTTTGCCTTGCATACGGCTTTGCCGGAACGGTCCTCCACGGTGTAGTTGGCGGCAATGCGCTTGTCGGTCGCCGGGTCAAAGCCCGCCACATCAATGCCATTAAGGATGCCTTGCAGCGCGTACGAGCGCTCGCGCAGCACGCCGTCCAGGCCCTCGCCAAACTCGGGCGTCTGGATTTCGTTGGCATAGGTGGGGCTCACTGTGGTGATAGCGTCGGCATAGCGCAGTGCGCCCAGCATATAGTTGACGCTGCATGCGTCGCAACGCAGCTGCGAGGCAGCAGCGGGAATATGCGCCACACCCAGGATGTCCTCCATCACGGTGTCGCTAAACTGGCCCTGGAACGCCACGTTGTGGATCGAGAACACGGTCTTGACGCGGTCATACAGCGGCAGGCCCTGGTAGAACTCGCGCAAAAACACGGGCGCTAGTGCCGTCTGCCAGTCGTTGCAGTGCAGGATGTCGCACTCAAAGCCGGCCGGCAGGTGCTGCAGGCTCTCGGTGATGGCCTTGGAGAAGAACGCAAAGCGCTCGCCGTCGTCAAAGAAGCCGTACGGATAGTCGCGCGCAAAGTAGCGCTCGTTGTCGACGAACATATAGGTGACGCCGTCGCGCTCGAGCTTCTCGAGCCCGCAGTACTCGTTGCGCCAGCCCAGGCTCACGTAAAAATCGGAGAAGTGCTCCATCTGCGCCTTGTACTCGTCCTTAATGGTGGCGTACTTGGGCACCATGACGATGACCTCGGCGCCGGCGCGCACAAGCGCCGCAGGCAGCGAGCCTGCCACGTCGCCCAGGCCACCGGTCTTCACAAACGGTGCGCACTCGGCCGAGGCAAACACGATCTGCATCTTTTTGCTGGAATCAGCCATATTGTCTCCCATGTTGCAATTCGAGAATAGCCGCCTGGCGCTAACCGGGCGGCTATTCTACATGTTACGAGCGATGTTGCGGTGCCAACGTTAACGTACGATGGTGGTGTCGGAAGTTAACGGAGCCTTGCCCAGCACCAGGATGTTCTCGGGCGTGCCGCGAAGCTCGGTGTTGGTGGGGACCACGTTGTTCTTGTCCAGAATGGCGTTCTCAACGCGTGCGCCGCTCTTGATGATGCAGCTCTGGTTGATGATCGAGTTGGTCACCGAAGCGCCTTCCTCAACCACGACGCCGCGCGACAGGATCGAGTTGCGCACGGTGCCCTTGATGATGCAGCCGGCCGAGATGATCGAGTTGCACGCGTGGCTGCCGGTCGCATAGCGCGAAGGCGGCACGTCGTGAGCCTTGGTCAGGATCGGGCGCTCGGGATCGAATAGCTGGTCGGCCACGGTCTGGTCGAGCAGGTCCATGCTGCGGCGATACAGCGACTTCTCGCTAAACACGCCCACGACCTCGCCCTTGTACTCGTAGCTGCACACGTCGATGTTACCAAAGTCGCCCTGGAGTGCCTCGAGCAGGTCCAGATAGTCGGCGGCCTGGTAGTGGTCGATGATCTCGAGCAGCGTCTCGCGGTTGACGATGCAGCAGTCCATGGAGGCGTTGTCGCCGTACACGACACCGGCGCTCACGCCCGTCAGGCGGCCGTTCTCGTTAATCTCGAGCTTGGTCTCGTCATCGACGTTGCGCGTGGCCTTGCAGTACACCACGGTCATCTGAGCGCCGGAGTTCTCGTGCGCCTCGATGATGGTGTTGAGGTCCATGTTAAAGATGATGTTGGTGCCCATCATCACAACATAGGGCATGTCCGAGCGCTGGAACAGCGTCTTGTTGGAGATGATGTCGCGCAGCAGGAAGCGCATGCCGCCCTTGGTGGTGCCATACGCGTTGCCGGGCACCATGAACAGGCCGCCCTTCTTGCGGTCCAGGCCCCAGTCCTTGCCCGAGCCCACGTGGTCGATCAGCGAGCGGTAGTTACCCGGCATGACGACGCCGACAGTCTTAATGCCGGCATTCATCATGTTGGACAGCGGGAAGTCGATCAGGCGGTAGCGGCCCAAAAATGGAACGGATGCGATGGGGCGGTCCTTGAGCAGCACGCTGCCGTAGGTCGAAGAGTAGTTAGCGGTGATATAACCGATGGCCTTGCGATTGATCATCGGATCATTCCCCCTTCCCGATAACGACGTCATTTCCAACGACGGCCGTATCCTTGGTGGTATCGACAGAGCCGAGCTTCACGCCCTCTTCGACCGTGGAGTTCTCGCCCAAAATAGCGCGGCAGATGTGCGCGCCGCTCTTAACGTGCGCACCCGGCAGCAGCACGGAGTCCTCGACCACGGCGCGCTCCTCGATGATGACATCGGTCGAAAGGATCGAGTGGCGAGCGGTGCCGTAGATCTTGCAGCCGTTGGAGACCAGGCAGTCGTCCAGGCGGCCGTCAGGGCCAATGTAGTGCGGCGGACGCGTGGTGATGTTGGACATGATGGGGAAGTTCTTGTCGAACAGATCGAACTCGGGGTTGTTACCCAGCAGGTCCATCGAGGTCTCATGGAAGCTGGCGATGGTGCCGACGTCCTTCCAGAAGCCGTGGAACTCGTAGCTGTACAGGCGCTTGTTCTCACCGAGCAGCTTGGGGATGATGTCCTTGCCAAAGTCGTGGCTCGAGCGCTGGTCCAGAGCGTCCTCCTCGAGCGCCTCGATCAGCACGTCGGCCGAGAAGATGTAGATGCCCATGGACGCGAGGTTCGAATCGGGCTTCTCAGGCTTCTCGGTAAACTTGGTGATGCGGCCGTCTTCGGGGTCGGTAGTCAGGATGCCAAAGCGGCTGGCCTCCTCCCACGGAACGGGCATAACGCTCACCGTGAGGTCGGCGTTGTTCTCAATGTGCGTCTTGAGCATCTTGCGGTAGTCCATGCGATACAGGTGATCGCCCGAAAGAATCAGGACGTACTTGGGGTCGTTGGCCTTGATGTAGTCGAGGTTCTGCGTAATGGCGTCGGCCGTGCCCGCATACCAGGCGCCGCCGGTCTGCGTCTCGTACGGCGGCAGGATCGACACGCCGCCGTCGCGGCTGTCCAGATCCCACGCCTCGCCGGAGCCCACGTAGGCATGCAGCAGGTAGGGACGGTACTGCGTCAGAACGCCTACCGTGTCGATGCCCGAGTTGGAGCAGTTGGACAGCGAAAAGTCGATAATGCGGAACTTGCCACCAAAGCTAACCGCCGGCTTGGCGATCTTTTGGGTGAGTGCCCCCAATCGGCTGCCCTGTCCTCCTGCGAGGAGCATCGCGATGCATTCTTTCTTACTCATCGATTTCTCCTTCTGTCATCGATGTTCCTAACCCATTAGCGACGGGCGCGGCGCACTGTCACGCCCGTCGAGTAATGCCGTGCGGCAAAGGGGGCTCGCGCGCTTTATGCGTGCCAGATCTCGTCGCGATACTCGCGAATGGTGCGGTCGGACGAGAACCAGCCACTCGAGGCGGTGTTGAGCAGGGCCTTGCGGTTCCAGGTCTCCTGGTCGCCGTAGCTGCCCGTGAGGTTCTCCCATGCATCAACGTAGCTGCGGAAGTCGGCCATGACCAGGTCGGGGTCGTTGTTGTTCATGAGCTCGTTGTAGATACTCTCGAAGTTGCCCGAAAGACCCGCAAAGGTGTTGTCCTTGAGCTCTTCCATAACGCGACCCAGACGCTCGCGATCGCCGTTGAGGGTATCCCACGCAAAGTAGCTGTTGGATGCCCAGAGCTGCTCGACCTCGGGTGCGGTCAGGCCAAAGATGGCCTCGTTCTCGCGGCCGGCCAGGTCGGCGATCTCGATGTTGGCGCCGTCGAGGGTGCCCAGCGTAATGGCGCCGTTCATCATGAGCTTCATGTTGGACGTGCCCGAGGCCTCCTTGCCGGCCGTGGAGATCTGCTCCGAGATCTCGGCGGCTGGGTAGATGAGCTGAGCGTTGCTCACACGGAAGTTGGGGATAAAGCAGACCTTCATGACCTCGTTGACGCGGGCGTCGTTGTTGATGACGTCGGCAACGGAGTTAATGAGGCGGATGGTCTCCTTGGCAAAGGTGTAGCTCGAGGCAGCCTTGCCGCTAAAGATGAAGGTCGTCGGCGTCACGTGGAAGTTAGGATCGGCGATGCGACGGTTGTAGATGTCCATCACCTTCATGATGTTCATGAGCTGGCGCTTATAGGCGTGGAAGCGCTTTACCTGGACATCGAAGACGGTGTTGGGGTCAATAACCAGACCGGTCTCGGCCTTGACGTAGGCGGCCAGACGCTCCTTGTTGGCGCGCTTGGAGGCACCAACGGCCTTCAGGAACTCGGTGTCGTTCTGGAAACTTTTAAGCTTCTCCAGCTCATAGGCGTCCTTGAGCCAGCCATCGCCAATGGCCTCGGTCACGAGCTTGGCATAGGTGGGGTTGGCCTCGGCAAAGAAGCGACGGTGCGAGATGCCGTTGGTCTTGTTGTTGAACTTCTCGGGCGTGAGGGCATAGAAGTCTTTGAGCACGATGTTCTTGATGATGTCGGAGTGGATCTTGGCAACGCCGTTGACGCTGTGGCTGCAGATCACAGACAGGTTGGCCATGCGAATCTCGCCGTCCCACAGGATGGCGGTCTGGCGCAGACGCTCCTGCCAGCCCTCCTTCGTGGTGTCGAACGACTCGTGCCAACGACGGCTGATCTCGTCGATGATCTGGTACACGCGGGGGAGGAGCTTGGAGAACGTGCCGATAGGCCACTTCTCCAAGGCCTCGGGCAGGATGGTGTGGTTGGTGTAGCTCACGACCTGCGTCACGATGTTCCAGGCGTCATCCCACTCGAGCTTCTTCTCGTCGATGAGGATACGCATGAGCTCGGGGCCGCACATGGCGGGGTGGGTATCGTTGGTGTGGATGGCTACAAACTGCGGCAGCAACTCCCAGTTCGCGCCGTGCTCCTTCTCAAAGGTGTCGAGCAGGCTGTAGATGCCGGCCGAAACAAAGAGGTACTCCTGCTTCAGGCGCAGCAGACGGCCGTGCTCGCCGGCGTCGTTGGGGTAGAGAATGGCGCTGATGGCCTCGGCCTCAGCGCGCTCGGCATCGGCCAGAGCATAGTCGCCGCGGTTGAAGGCCTCCAGGTCAAAGTGCTCCTCGACCGGCTCGGCGGCCCAGACGCGCAGCTTGTTGACGGTCTCGCCGGCATAGCCCACAACGGGGATGTCGTAGGGGACGGCCAGGATGTCCTGCGTGTCCACCGTGCGGTAGAACGTGCGGCCGTTCTCCTCAAAGCCCTCGACGCGGCCGCCAAACTTAATGGTCACGGCCTTATCCTGACGACGGACCTCCCAGGGATAGCCGTGGGTGAGCCACTCGTCGGTGGCCTCGACCTGGCTGCCGTTGACGATCTCCTGCTTAAACAGACCGTAACGGTAGCGCATGCCGTTGCCGTAGCCGGCGATGCCCTCGGCTGCCATGGAATCCAAGAAGCATGCGGCCAGGCGGCCCAAGCCACCGTTGCCCAGCGCCGGATCGGGCTCCTGGTTCTCGATGACGGACAGATCAAAGCCCATGTCGTCGAGCGCCTCGGCGACCATGTCGCGCACGCCAAAGTTGAGCAGGTAGTTGTCGAGCAGGCGGCCGATCAAAAACTCGATCGAGAAGTAGTACACGCGCTTTTTGCCCTCGGCGGTGACGCGGGCGTCACTCTTGGTGGCAACGGTGCGCGCCTTCTCGGCCACGAGCTTGGCCAGGGCGTTAAAGCGGTCGAGGTCGCTGGCGGCCTCGACGCTCTTGCCGCTGATGCTCATGACGGCATCGCGATAGAGCTCGGTAAACTCCTGCTTGTTGTCGAAGATCTTATTCATACGTTCCTTTCCCCCGGGGATGTTTCTCCCGGAACGGTTATGACATGTATCCTACGCCCCCGCGGGGCGGTTAATTACAGCTGTAACGGTTTTGTTACGCATCCTTGGCAGACGGCTTAACAGAAGCAGACTTGGCCTTGGTAGCGGCCTTTTTGGCAGCCGGTTTCTTGGCTGCGGCCTTAGCAGCGGGCTTTGCGGCAGCCTTGGCCTTGGCCTTGGTCGTCGTGGCCTTCGCCTTAGCCGGAGCCTTCTTGGCAGCCGCAGGCTTGGGCTTCACCGAGGACGCCCGCTTGCGCGTCGCCTTCTTGGGCTCCTCGACCACAGGCGGCTTATAGCTGCTGGGGCCGCGGCGCTTAAGCACCACGCCAGCCAGCCCGGGCACCTTAATCTCGATGGAGTCCATCTGCCCGTTCCAGGGATAGGGCTCGCTCGAGCAGGTGTAGGGCTCCTTGCCGGCATAGCCGCTGCCGCCAAACTCGGGACGGTCGGAATCGAAGATGACCTCCCAGTCACCCTCGCGCGGCACGCCAACACGGAAGCTCTCGTAGCTCGCCGGGTCAAAGTTGATCAGGATCACCAGATCGTCATCGACGTCCTCGCCCTGGCGCACAAAGCTCACGATGGACTGCTTGGAGTTGTCCGCGTCAATCCAGGTAAAGCCGTCGTCGGTGTAGCCGCGCTCGTACAGGGCGGGCTCGGCGGTGTACAGGTGGTTGAGCGCCTTGATAAACGCCTGATGATGACGGTGGGTCTCGTACTCCTCGGTCAGGAACCACTGGATGGACTCGTAGTAGCGCCACTCAATAAACTGGCCGATCTCGTTGCCCATAAAGTTGAGCTTGGCACCGGGGTGCGTCATCTGGTAGAAGGCGAGCGTGCGCAGGCCGGCAAACTGACGCCACCAGTCGCCCGGCATACGGCCGATCAGCGAGCATTTACCGTGGACGACCTCGTCGTGGCTCAGCGGGCAAATAAAGTTCTCGGTAAAGGCATACATGATGGAGAACGTGAGCAGCCCGTGGTTGCCGGGGCGCCACGGAAAATCGGTCTGCATGTAGTGCAGGGTGTCGTTCATCCAGCCCATGTCCCACTTGTAGTGGAAGCCCAGGCCGCCGTCCTGCGGCGGGTAGGTCACGAGCGGCCACGCGGTGGACTCCTCGGCCATCATCATCACGTCGGGGAAGTGCGCCTCCACAGCGCAGTTGACCTGACGGATAAACGCGCTGGCGTCCAGGTCCTCCTCGGTACCGTACTTGTTGAACTTCTTTTGGCCGGGATCATCGATGCCAAAGTTGAGGTACAGCATGCTGGATACGCCATCCATGCGAATGCCGTCAACATGGAAGTTCTCGAGCCAATACAGTACGTTGGAGACCAAGAAGGAGCGGACCTCGCCACGGGCGAAGTCGAACTTGTGCGTGCCCCAGTTGGGGTGAATCTCGTGCTCAAACAGCATGTGGCCGTTAAAGGTGGCAAGGCCGTGGGAGTCGGCGCAAAAACCG
This sequence comes from Collinsella sp., assembly GCA_019419555.1. Classification (GTDB taxonomy): domain Bacteria; phylum Actinomycetota; class Coriobacteriia; order Coriobacteriales; family Coriobacteriaceae; genus Collinsella. The sequence goes on along the minus strand of DXZR01000024.1, from coordinate 10,879 downwards.
CCGGGCACCCAGTCCATGATCACGCCGATGCCTGCCTCGTGGCATGCATCGATAAAGTGCATGAGCTGCTGCGGGTTGCCGTAGCGCGACGTGGCGGCATAGTAGCCGGTCGTCTGGTAGCCCCAAGAGCCATCGAAGGGATGTTCCATAAGTGGCATGACCTCGATATGTGTGTAGCCCATGTCGCGCACGTAGTCCACGAGCTCCACCGACAGGTCGTCGTAAGTGTAGAACTCGCCGCGTTGCGCGGGGAAGGGATCCATGGGGCCGGGGTAGTTGCCGTACTCGTCCGGCTCGCCCTGCGGTGCGTCGCCATGGCGCTTCCACGAGCCAATATGCACCTCGTAGATGTTAAGGGGCTGTGACATGTGGTTATGGCCGGCACGGTGCTTGAGCCATGCGGCGTCGTTCCACTTGTAGCCATCGAGGGTCCACAGCACGCTCGCCGTTCCCGGAGGGCACTCGGCCTTAAAGGCATACGGATCGGCCTTGTAGAGCTTCTCACCCTCGTTGGTCTCGATAAGGTATTTATAGAGCTGGCCCTGCTCGGCGCCAGGAATAAAGCCTTCCCAAATAGCGCTCGTATGCACGGGCACCAGCGGGTTGGCTTCTTCATCCCAGTCGTTAAATTCGCCAATGACATGCACGCTCTTTACATCGGGCGCCCAAACGCAAAAGCGCCAGCCGCGCGTACGGTTCTGCGTGTCGGGGTGCGCGCCCATCTTTTCCCAGCTGCGCTCCCACGTGCCGATGCCAAATAGATAGACATCGTCCTTGGTGAGCTCCGGTGCGTGCGGGGCGGCTTTACGGGTTGCGGGCTTTTTAGCCGTTGGCTTTAGCTTTGTATCGCTCACGTTTGATCCCATCATGACGCGGCAGCGTGTTGCCTTGGTGACTAGATGCGAAAGGTCCAAGGCTGCACGAATCGAAGGGACGGCGATAGTTCTATGATTCGTTCCACCTCGCGTGCTCGGTGGAACTTTCGGCAGAAACTACGATAACACCTGTACGTTACTTTTATGAAGGAAAGTGGTTTTTGGGCGGCGTTTAATCGGTAAGCGCCATGTTTAGACCACTGGCAGAATTGCGATGGTAAAACTCTTGACAGTTTTACCAATAAGGGTTTTTTGATTGTTGGTTTGACGTTTGGTAAAACGTTTTTAGCAGGTTGTTTACCATTTGACATCGAAAGGTACTTTTATGTCCCAGACCGCCGCTCCCAATGTCGCTTTTATTTTCGATTGCGACGGCACGCTGGTTAATAGCACCCCCGTTTGGGCCTATGCCCAGCCCGAGTTATTGCACCGCCACGGAGTTGACGTGACGGTCGACGATTTTGCCCAGTTTGAGCATTTGTCGCTCGAGGACGAGTGCCAGGCCTACCACGACACCTGGGGCATTGGAGCGAATGGCGAGGAGCTGTATCGCGAGCTGAGCGACATCCTGATCGATGGGTACTCCAAGGTGCCGCCGCGCGAGGGGCTCCTGGCATTTTTGGAGCAGACGAATGCGGCGGGCATTGCCTTGTGCGTTGCCACGTCCACGCCGGCCGAGTTGGTTACGTCTGCGCTTGCGGGCGCCGGGCTCGACGCGTACATGGAGTTTGTTACCACGACGGGCGAGGCAGGACGCTCCAAACAGTTCCCCGACGTATACGAGCTGGCGCTGCGCCGCCTAGAAGAGCGCCACGGGCACAAGTTTGAGCGCGCGTGGGTGTTTGAGGACGCCGTCTTTGGCCTAAGGAGTTCTGGGGTCGCCGGCTTTAAGCGTGTAGGTATTTATGACCCGCACGGCCGCATGAAGCGCGACGATGTGCGCGCCAACTGCGATATCTTTATCGACAGCTACGAGGAGCTGGATCTGGCCCGCCTGCTTGCGTTTGAGGGATAGGCGAGAGCTGTGGCTTGTAAGGTATTAGTGGTTTGCGGCTCGCCCTTGGTGGCGAGCGCGGATCTGTTGCGTAGGCTAGTAGGGGAGTGCGACCACGTTGTCGCCGTGGACCGCGGTCTCGACGCGCTGCTGGGCGCTCGCCTGAGCTGCGACGTGTATGTAGGGGACGCCGATACGGTAAGCGAAGCCGGTCGCGCTCTTGTTGATGCCGCTGAGGACTTTGAAGTTGAGCGCCACGACCCGTACAAGGACTATACCGATCTGGCGCTGGCGCTCGATTCCGTCCGCCGTCGCTGGCCGGGCGCCGAAGTGGTTGCGACCTGCGCTACGGGCGGCCGCCCGGATATGGCCCTAAGCGTCCTAGGCTTACTAGCCAACTACAAAGACGCCCCCGTCTGGATTGCCGAGGACGCGACCACAGCTCGCATTCTGCACGAAGGCGAATCCTGGACCATTGAGGGCGCCGAGAGCAAGACGTTCTCCATCATCGGCATTGCCCCCAACACCGAGGTAAGCGAACACGGCCTAGAGTGGGAGCTAGACCACAGCCCCCTGGACCTGTTGGCGGACACAGGCATCAGCAACGTCGTCAGGTCAACAGCCACGATCCAAGTCCACACCGGCACCGCCATTGCTTACCTATATCAAGAGACATTTAGAGTCTGACCCAAAAAAGTCCTTGCACGCCGCGTCAACTTCCCCTATAGTATCTCCTCGTCACGGGGGCGTAGCTCAGCTGGGAGAGCGCTTGACTGGCAGTCAAGAGGTCAGGGGTTCGATCCCCCTCGTCTCCACCATCGTGAATGCAAAGGCCTTCGGAATTCCAAAGGCCTTTTTTCATGCCAAAATGCCTCGCGCCACAAACCCAATCCACACCAACAAAAAGTTGCACAATTTATTTCCCATGTCTGTACATAGTTTGTTATCCAAACGCAATTTCCAGTGCAGCTCGCTTCTCCATTTGGGCTTCAGGAACGCTCCCAATTATTGCCAGCATCCCAATAACCTGCGTCAACGTGAACAACATCCCAAAACAACCCCCTTGAACACGTTAAATGAACGAAATGTTGTCCGCCATTAGCCAAATCAGTTTCGCTACCAGCTTGTGCTAGGATACCCAATGTTACATGAGTTCAACTGTGCTCGCGGCTCCAGTAAGCCATAAAGCGCAGGGTCGATCAGCATCCGGCCGTAACGGCGGTGTTAGATAAACCACGAGCTCCAATATCGATTGCCATGCGCGATTTTGCACTTGTTTTTGCGGGCATTTAAAAGTTCGCATTGGGTAGTGCATTAAGTTGCTACGGCAAACCTAAGCAGTCTTCAGTTGTTTGCGTACGGTCCAGTTTTGTACCCGCTTGACTGGTTCGCACGCAGCCAGCTGGAGTCGCGGTCATTTTGCGATACACGTCCGCGTCTCTAGCAACTGCACTTATATACCGTTCACGGTGGGGCAGAGCCACGTGCTTGTCTAACTGGGCTCAGGGTTTGAATATGGAGCGCCTTCGCGCACAAGCGCCCTGGCGAAGCCATACACAAACCCTGTGAGCCACACGTAAGACAGCAAGGGGGTGGTGCTCGTGTGGTATGTGATTCAGGTCATTAACGGTCGCGAAGACGTAATGCGCGAGCGCATCGAGCGCATGGTGCCGGCTGGTGCCATGCAGGAGCTCTTTTATCCCCAATTTCAAACCGAGATCAAAGTACACGGCGAATGGGTCAATACGACCAAGCCGTTGTTCTCTGGTTATCCCATCTGCGATACGGCAGACCCCCGCACCGTTCAACAGTATTTGCTGCGCATGGATGACTTTGCCCGGGTACTCTCCCAGGACGGTCAGTTTGTGCCGCTGGCAAAAGAAGAGGTCCAGCTTATTGGTGGCTTTACGCATAGGGGAGACCGCGTAGTGCCCATGAGCGAGGCCCTAAAAGTCGGTGACCAGGTCGTAGTTACGGCAGGTCCGCTGCTGGGCCACGAAGGCCTTATCAAAACCATTAACAGACGCAAGAGCACTGCTTATTTGGAGCTTGAGCTGTGCGGCCGACGCGTTACTACGCGCGTTGGCCTTGCCGTGCTTTCAGCCGAGCAGCGCGCAATGCGAAACCTTAAAAAGGCAATCGCCTAACTGCGGGCGGTCGCTACACAGAACAGGGAGGATCCCCGACCCGGGGACGAAGTGTTGGAAGAGAACGTGTCGGATAAAACAGAATATGCAACGGATGCGCCCGCGGGGGCGGCACTCATTGCTCAGGCAATGGACCGGCGTGAGGGGGCCGGTCGCTACAAGGCCATGCAATCCATCATGGACTGGGATCGCTCGCGCATGGCGTACAGGGCCGTCAAGCGCGCCTTCGACATCGTGTTCAGCGGTGTCGTGCTTGGTGCCATCGCTATCCCCAGTCTGATTCTTGCTGCCGCTATCCGCCTGGAGAGCGAGGGCAACCCGTTCTACAGCCAGATCCGCGTGGGCCAGACCCGCCCCGACGGCAGCCTGTCCACCTTCCGTATGTGGAAGTTCCGCTCTATGTACAAGGACGCCGACGAGCGCCTCGCCGAGCTCAAGGAGCAGAACGAGATCGCCGGCGCCATGTTCAAGATGAAGGAGGACCCCCGCGTCACCAGGATCGGTAGGTTCATCCGTAAGCACTCCATCGACGAGTTCCCGCAGTTCCTGAACGTGTTCCTGGGCCAGATGTCCGTGGTAGGCCCGCGCCCGCCGCTGCCCAACGAGGTCGCTGAGTACACCGAGTACGACCTGCAGAGGCTAGCAGTGAAGCCAGGTATTACGGGGCTCTGGCAGGTGACGGAGCGAAACTCCACCGGGTTCGACGGCATGGTCCGCCGTGATCTCGAGTACATAGCCAAGCGCGGAATCGTCATGGACCTCAAGATCGTCCTCCTCACGGTTCTGGAGGTCTTCAACGGAAGCGATGCGTACTAATGCCTAACTTTAATACCCGATTCGAATCGGAGAAGAAAATGAAGATTGCCGTCGCCGGAACCGGCTACGTCGGCCTGTCCCTCGCCGTCCTGCTTTCGCAGCACAACGAGGTGCACGCGCTGGACATCGTGCCCGAGAAGGTCGAGAAGATCAACAGCTACGTATCGCCCATCCAGGACGACGAGATCGAGCGCTTCCTGGCGGAGGCCAAGGCGGGGGAGCGGCAGCTCGACCTGCGCGCCACCGTGGACGTGGCCGAGGCCTATGCGGGCGCCGACTACGCCGTCATCGCCACGCCCACCAACTACGACTCGGACAGGAACTTCTTCGACACGAGCTCCGTCGAGGCCGCCATCGCCGCCGTGCGCTCGGTGAACCCGGACGCCTGGATTGTCATCAAGTCGACCATCCCCGTCGGCTACACCGCGGGCCTTCGCGAGAGGCTGGGCGATTCCAAGATCTTCTTCAGCCCGGAGTTCCTGCGTGAGAGCAAAGCTCTTTACGACAACCTGCATCCCAGCCGCATCGTGGTAGGCGCGCCCAAGGACGACCCAGAGGCCGTCGCGGCCGCCGAGAAGTTCGCCGGCCTGCTCGCGCAGGGCGCCGACCCCGCCGAGCTCGATCGCGTCAACGCCGACGGCTCGAAGGGCATCCCCGAGCTCGTGCTGGGCACCACCGAGGCCGAGGCCGTCAAGCTCTTCGCCAACACATACCTGGCGCTGCGTGTGGCCTACTTCAACGAGCTCGACACCTACTGCGAGGTCCGCGGCCTCAACACCCGCGATGTCATCGACGGCGTCTGCCTGGAGCCGCGCATCGGCAGCCACTACAACAACCCCAGCTTCGGCTACGGCGGCTACTGCCTGCCCAAGGACACCAAGCAGCTGCTGGCCAACTACAGGGACGTGCCGCAGAACCTGATCGAGGCCATCGTGGAGGCCAACCGCACCCGCAAGGACTTCGTGGCCGACGAGGTGCTGCAGATGGTGTGGGACCGCGTGTACGCCGGCAAGGAGAAGCCGGTCGTGGGCGTCTACCGCCTGACGATGAAGTCCAACTCCGACAACTTCCGCGCGAGCTCCATCCAGGGCGTCATGAAGCGCGTGAAGGCCAAGGGCGTGCCCGTGGTGGTCTACGAGCCCACGCTGGACGCGCCGGAGTTCTTCGGCTCCGAGGTCACGCACGACCTGGAGGCCTTCAAGGCCGGCTGCGACGTGATCGTCGCCAACCGTTGGAGCGACGAGCTCGCGGACGTGGCGGACAAGGTGTACACGAGGGATTTGTTTAAGAGGGATTAGTTCATGACAGGGTGTCGTAAGGACATAAAAGTGTGCTTTGCTGCGTCATCTGGTGGGCATCTGGAGCAGTTACTTGCGCTTAAGCCTTTGATGGAGCGCTACGACAGTTTCATCCTCACCGAGAAGACTGCCTACGATGCCAAGCTACCTGTGCGGGCTCGCTATGTGCGCCAGGTGAATCGACACGAGGCAAGCTTTCTTCCTCGAATGGCGTTCAATGCCGTGACGTCTCTTCGTTATTGGTTCACTGAACACCCCGACGTGATTGTGTGTACGGGGGTACTGGCTACCATACCGTTTTGCCTGATCGGGCATGCAATGGGCGCCAAGCTTGTGTATGTCGAGTCTTTCGCGAAAACTGACTCACCAACCATGACGGGAAAGCTGCTGAGCAAACGCGCCGATCGTTTTTACGTGCAGTGGGAGTCGATGCTATCCGTGTACCCCAATGCCCGCTTTGTCGGCGGCGTGTACTAGGGAGGTGGTCGCATGGTATTCGTTACCGTAGGCTCCCAGAAGTTCCAATTCGACAGATTGGTCAGGGCGGTAGATGCTCTCGTTGCGAGCGGTGTTGCTGAGGATGGAGCTTTTGCTCAGACGGGTGCTTGCACTTACATTCCTGAGTATTTGGAACACGAGGCATTTCTCGATCGTGATTCCTTCCGCGTTCATATGGATGCTTGCGATGTCGTGGTAACCCATGGAGGTACCGGCGCCATCATCGGCGCCGTTAAGGACAACAAGAAAGTCATCGCTGTTCCGCGTCTAGCAAAATACGGCGAACATGTGGATGATCACCAGATTGAGATTGTTCGACAGTTCGGGGACATGGGGCTGATTGAGCCGTGTATGGACCCTACCGACCTGCCCGCCGCTTATGCGCGGGTACTTTCTAAGGATTATCTGCCCTACAAGAGCAACGCGGCGCGGTTCTGCGCCGACCTTTCCGATTACATCGATGGCGTTGGAGGCGTACGATGAAACTTAAGAAAAGATTCGCGCTTTCTCTGAGGAACAACTTGCGCTTTATCCCCGACGAGGATTTTATTCGCATGTGCTTCAGAGCAAAGCTGCACTATAAGCTCGATCTTGATCATCCCAGGACCTTCAATGAGAAGCTCCAGTGGTGCAAACTGCATTATCACAATCCAGTCTTGACCACACTTGTTGACAAGTTTGAAGTGCGATCCTTTGTAAGGGAGCGTATCGGCGATGAGTACCTTGTTCCGCTTTATGGCGTCTACGATTCGGTGGAAGAAATCGACATTGATGAGTTGCCGGAAAAGTTCGTGCTGAAGTGCACTCACGACTCGCAGAGCACAATCGTGTGTACGGACAAATCAATATTCGATTTTGAGGTCGCTAAGAAACGCCTGCGTACTGCACTTCAACGGAACTTCATCGACTGGATGCTGTCCGGGGCATGGCCAACAACGTCTCTTATGCCGAGTTCACAATTTAGACAGGAGAACCTGTACCCGCGAGATTAATTGCGTCTCATCCATTTCCTCGGTGGCAATCATCGAACTTAAGGTGGCGCATCGGAGCCATGGAATTAAAGAACTTATCACCGAAATAGTCGAGCAGAAACTCTGGAAAAGCCGATAGCACAAACACCGAACCGTCCTCGATCCGCATCCTTTTCTCCTCGCGGAAGATCGCATCGACCGTAACCAGCTCTCGATACGTCTCAAATGAAACCTCATCGAGACCGAGCAGGCACTTGCATCTCAATACGAAGGCAGCGATTGCATCTTTCCATTGGGGAAGCTCCATGTGCTTCCCCACGTTAACGTTTCCCTCTCCCGACTTATTTTTATATTGAGCGATTTCCGAGTTGTCAACAAAACAGCCTGAATGCGCCTGGCACTGCCCTGCGCGATAATCGTACAGTGCCTCGACCATCGGGTAGCTTATATAGAGCTTTCCGCTCTCGTGCTCGTTATCGAATGCGAGGAGCATCGCCTCCACAAGGGCATCGGACTCGCATCCAGGCGCATTGTTCTGATGAGAGTCGTAGTCAAAGAAGAGAAAGACCTCATCAACAGAATCCCTCTCCACGCCCTCTAGACATTTTGCAGCAGAAGGCACCGTTTCTCTCAGTACCTCCACAACATCCAGATCGAAGTCCTCCTCTGCAAGCCGCTCGTAAAGCATGTAGATGTTCTGCGCCGCTGGCAGACAGATCACCCTCAGGTCATCTCTCCCTTTCAGAAAAAGATCCTTCATCTTCTCCGCAAAGCGCAGGTCACGCGACTCTCCTTCAACGATGAAGAGCGTGACCGGGCTAGCCATCGAAAGCACCGGCCTTAAACATCTTCTGGAGGTTATGCGCCAATCTGAGCTCCTTGGGTGTTAGCTTTTCCAGCGAGCGAATCTCCCCCTCCTTGAGAATGAAATAGACATCGGGACGCATGAGGTCGTTCGTCAAAAGGTCCGTGTTGTGCGTCGTAATGAAAACCTGGACACCCTCAAGGTCCCGTAGCATCTCCACGATCGACCGGGACAATTCAAAGTGATAAAAGGCATCGAATTCATCGATAAAGACCAAGGAAGCCTTGCTCATCTTGATATACCAGTAGTAGTACAGAGCAAGTGACATGGTGCCTGTCGAGGCGACCGACGCAAACGGAACGGTACCGCCCTCGAACCTGCAATAAAGCTCGGGAACTCCATTCACGTCCACGGATACGAGGTTCAGGGAGATTCCCTGCTGGCGCAAGAATTCTTGGAAGTCCTCCATCTTTCCTTCGCGAATAATGCCCTGGGTAAAGATATCCGAGCCAACCGAAAGCCCCTGATATCCACGCTCATCGAGCGAGTAGAACATGAGCATGTTGTCGACAAAGGAGGTGAAGGCTCTAAACGCCCTGGCAGACGGCTCATCTCGCAGTATTGCATTGCTCTTGACATATTTGACACGCGACAGCCTGTCGGACTCAGTGGGGAGATCGGTAGAAAGCGAGAGGGACTCGGCGCCCGGCAGGTCAACATGGCCCGTTTGAGCGTCGAACCTGTAGCTCAAGACCTCCACGCCAGCAATGTACAGACTCTCGTATACAAGCGTCTGTGGGTCGGTTTTCCCGTAGCGGTATACGACCTCGATATTGTCGAAGACAAAATCGTATTGAAACTCTGTAATTGAACTCTTTGAATTAAGGCACCGGTATGGCGAGTATTTTTTGAGCAGCTTTTCCTTGTCGGTCAGATGCAGAACAATGTCGAATATCGCGAGGGCGAAATTGGACTTTCCACTGCCATTCGCACCATATATGATGCCCTTTGCCTTAATGCCATCCTGAATTACCTGTTGATTGAATGAATAGTTGGCGGGATCGGATAGATCAAATGTAATTCGCTTATTGAAGCACTTGAAATTTGAAACCGAAAACTTCTTGAGCATGGCACGGCTCCTCTGCTTTCTGAGTCTATTTGAAACACAGGATAAAGTAGCTTAGCAAATTGGTCAATTTGCCCGTATTTTTAATACGGATATTCCGAAGAAAAACTACGGAAGTACGCGATATACGCCGGGCCTGTCCAACCGATCATAGTCTTCGCAGGGCAAGACTTCTTCGCGCGCGAGGGTGAATGTGATCTCGATCGTTAGGCGCACGCTGATAAAACTAGGCGGTACCGTCTCAGCGACCCCGCCTTACAAATCCGAAGGTTTTTCATCTAAATCTATTATGAACCATCTTTTATGGACTATCGGAACCATTTATCAAACAACATCATCAGAAACGTGAAGGGCGAATTCGGAAGCTGATTCTCCCTTTCACCGGCTGGCAAAACGATTTACACCTAATTGTGGACATTGCCCACGCGATTTCTCTTTGCTCCCGCATCGATCTCGCTAAACTAATAGGTGCTGCTACCAGGGCATTTTTCTGGTGCATATTCTATTGGCTCCTGCGAAGATCGGAGCGGCTATGTTTGCCGCCGAGTCCCACACCGGCCGTCATCACATCGCGATCGCTGCCATGGCCTGCCTATGCGTTTTGCTGGGCGGGCCTTCTTGTGCCGCGGGCGCGGAGAGCCTGTTTATCGCGGGCGCGACGTACTGCGAGCCGGGCGTGTCGGGCCCCGGCTGGGCCTGGACCGATGCCGGCCATCTGGAGCTTGACGGCTACGCGGGCGACGCCACCGCCGCCGACGGCGACCTGGTCGTGACGCTCGCCGGGCAAAACTCGGTGACGGAGTCGAATGCGCCCGATGCGGACATCACGCAGTGCGGCATGGAGGTGTGGGGCAGCCTGACGCTTCGCGGCACCGGGTCCCTGGCGGCATCGGGCTCGCAGTGCGCGATCCACGTCTCGCGGGCGCTCGTGGTGGACGGCTGCGCCGTCGATGCCCGGGCGGACGGGGCCGACGTCACGGACGAGGCCGTGGCCGGCGTGATCGCCGGCGACATGGCCGTGCGCGGCCGCGGGCGCGTCGTCGCCGCGGGAGCCGGGTCCGGAGCGGGCGTGCGCGCCTACGGCGTATATCTGCAGGATCTGGGCATTGGTGCTGGCGCGGCTGGCTGCCGGCTTTCCGTCGCTGCCTCGTGGCTCGATGCGGCCGGTGCCGACGGCGGCGTTGCGTGCACGGGCGGGTCGCTTGTTTCCGCGCGGTTTATGGCGCCTGCTGGTGGGGCATTTGGAGCTGGTGGCGTGGTGGATGCCACCGGTGCGGTGGCACCGCATGTGGTGATTGAGCCCGATGTAGCCACGTCTCCGGCGGGGGAGACGGACAGGGGCGAGGTAC
>DXZR01000023.1 GCA_019419555.1 Collinsella sp. | reverse complement strand
GCGCATTCGGCGAGATGCGTTTGCGAAAGTGGTCAATTTTAGATTAGCGCTAACAATGTTGAGGCGCTGCCTGGCGCGGCGGTACTCCGCCGTGGCGTCGTCGAGGGCGCGGTCGAGGTCCCGGGCGGCCTCGACGGCCGCATCGGGCAGCGGGACCTCCACGATGTTGTGGGTGGCGAGCATGCGGGCGATGAACTCGGCGTCGCGCCGGTCGTTCTTGCGGCGCGCGTCCGCCGCTGGCCTCTGCATCTTGGAGACGGCTGCCACGGCGCAGTCGAGGCCGAGCGCGCGCAGCTCGCGCGCCATGTGGAAGCCGGTGGGGCCGCTCTCGTAGCAGGCCCTGGGCTCCTCGAACCCGAGGGCCCACTCCGCGATCTCGGCGGCGTCCGTCCCGAAGTCACGGTGCACCACCTCGCCGGTGAAGGGGTTGAACGCCGCGGCGGCGACCGATCGCGCGTGGACGTCCAGGCCGATGGAGGTAACATGGGGCATGGGAAGCCTCCTCCCCGCAGGTGCGGTAAGGGCTACCGCACGGGCCGATACTCAAAGCCCATTGTGGCATCCCGAGCCCGCGGAAAGAAGCTGCGCCGCGGGGGAGGCGACCCAAATGGCTTTCTCATATCGTCTTTCTTTGCTTCGATCGCTGCTTGGGCGCCTCGGAAAGTCCGATGAGCGCCGTGAGGGACGAGATCAAAGCGGTCAGGTATTTCACGATCAATCAGCAATCCCCGGCCTGCTCCTTGGCCAACCGAGCACAGGCGCGTTTGATCTGATTCACGTTCATCGGGGTCCAGGCTTTAAAGATAAAGGTGCCCCCTCTGTCGACGGTGATGGACTCAATGTGGGTGCTCATTTCTTTGTGAACGTATTCCGAAATACTCGTAACTTTACGCGATGCGAGTGTGAAGCCTATGACTGGCTCCTTTCAGTGCTGTTGAAGCAGATGGCCGATTAGTTTTACGATATCCACCTAAATGTCGTTAAAACGGAGCGTGTCGGCAAGCGGCTATTGCAGGCGGATCCTATGCCACGACTGATGCCGATTGCGTCATTGCAATCTCGCACGTGAAACGTCCAGCCGGAAGATGGCTAGACTGCGAGACGGTTCTCCGTTTGCAAACGGGCGACGTCGGGCCTATGCTGCCTATGTGCCGGAGGGAGCTTCCGACTTTAATAAAATCGGAAAGGTTCAACTTCTCAGTTTTAAGCGAAGATGAACTCAAAACCCTTCATGTTTTCAAGCCTTTCTTCGGATGATTTCGCAAGTTCCTGCAGCTCGAGATCAAGTGCTTGCATGATGTGCTTGTGTCTGAGATTGGGCTTCTTCACCAAAGACCACTTCAGCTGTCCCATGGCGTAAACGGCAAAGGTGGCCATCTCAGGGTAGCTGAGCTCCATTGGATTCTTCGAGAAGTATATCCTGCCGGCATCGATACCCGCGGCAACTGAATGTGCCAGGAACAGCATAGTGGCGAGCTTGGGATGCTTCTCCCTGTTCTTGGAGAACGGGATGGACTCCTTCACGCTATGCCCCTCATGGATTCGTTTGGAGAAGTATGAGACTCGCACCGCGATCTCGGCGAGCATGGTGGGGATGCTCTGCGCGCAGAAGTGTTCGAAGTCGTAGCCTTCGTAGTACATGCCTTGGACAATCTCGGCAACTGTTTGCTTCTCCGTCCCAAGTTCGCCAAACTGCATAATATTGAACAGTCCCATGAGGGGCGCCGGGAGACCCATGGCGGTGTTCACATCGGTTTTGAGATGGATGAACTGCCTGATGAGGGCTTCGGCAACGGTCGATGCCTTGCGATCTGTGTATCTGCCAATTTGTTGAACTACTACGTTGCCGGTCTTGTCGACGGTGGTAATGGTTCCGTTGAGGATGTCTCCCACGCCCACTACAAAACCCAGCAGCGGGTCATGGCCTAGCGAGTAGAGCCTGTGCATCGTAGGGTATAGTCCTTCAACCCACGTTTCGGTAAAGCCGGCATTGTATTGTGCGTCATACGGGACCTTTGCTGCAGGCGTTGCGGCGAGTTTTTTCATTTCGTCTTCGGGAAGCCATTTCTTAAACTGGTCGCGGACGTAGTTCTCAAGGGGTTGTGCTCGTAAGCCTTGTTCGTGAGTTCTAGCGGGAACGCCGACTAGGAACATGTCCACTGCGGCAGCTAGAATTCCCGACATCACTGCAATGCCGATGTCAAACTTGTCAAGGCGATGCTGTGCGGCGAATTCCTCATTCAGAGCGGCGAGTTTGCTGTCTATTTCATCACAGTCTGACTGTGTCAGGAGGCTGTCGAGGCTATCCTCTTCCGAAGCGAATTTGCTCGCTCGTGCCACCATCTCATTCCAGGTTGGAACGACAATGGGTGACGGTGCGCATTCCTCGACCCCAGTTTCATCCTCGGGAGTGAGGCTATCTTCCACATTTGTCTCTTCGAGAAGCGCAGCATTTGCTACGAGTGCGGCGATGCGATTCTCATGATCTAGGAGGATCGCATCGACTTCCCTAAGCGGGTCCTTCTTTTTCCTAAACATTGGAGATCTCTCAACCTAGTTCCTTGGCGGTTTTGAAAGCGAATCCTTCTGCGTCTCGAGCTTTCTAATTTTTGTTTTGAGTTCTCGTATCTTTCTTTGATCGCTGAAACTTTTCTTCTGTATTGACTCAAGCGCTATGAGTTTGGCTTCTTGCTTCCTGATTACTTTTTGGAGCTTCGAAAACTCTTTCTCTGCTTCGTGCTTCTCTAGGCTTTTTCCGAGGAAGAGGCCCGCAGCAAGGGTGCCAAGTGATGTGACGATTCTCTTCCAGTTCTTGCTCAGGAACTGGAGTGCTTTGTTGAAAAATGATCCCATCGACTCGCTCCTTGGCAATGATTGAATCCGTTTACACATTTTACCTTACACCCTGTGCCGCTGATTCAGTTGCCGGCTGATTGGGGAACGATCGATGGCGATCGGTGAGTGTTCGGCGGTTGGGAGATACTTGCAGAGCTCACGTGGAGTGGATTGCTTTCAGCCTAATTGGTGAGGCGGCGGCGCCGACAGTTCGATAACGCCACCGCTCTGTTTCCAAACCATTGCAATCCCGCGCGCGGCACTCAGCAGCTCGTACTCCCTTTGGCTCCACTGGTGCAGCTCGGCCGCGTGCGCGGCGTCGCGGCACAGGTCCAGGAACACCTCGGCGCCCTCGCAGAAGCACTCGCGGTCAAAGGTACCCGAGCCGCTTGCGATGCACGCGCTGTCGGCGAAGAGCTATCGGCTAGACGATTCGCGCGGGCAGCGGCTAAAGCGGGCGTGTGATAAATCGATAATTGATGAGAACGAACACGTGTTCGTTTATATGGTAAGATATATGCCAGCGGGAGCGATTTCATTCGATATCGTTCTTGCCGGTACTTTTTAGTTCCGCATGCTGTCGGCGCGGGCTTCGAATTCAGAGAGGGCGATTGCAATGCTATACGAATTTAAATAGATCTCTAATGCTTGATTAAGACCATGTCTATGTCAAAAGACATACAAAAGTGTTAGTCTTTTGACATGAAACACTTTGATGAAATATTCGAACTGGCGGCAGATGGCTACGGCATCGTGACTGCTGCGCAGGCACGCGAGATTGGCGTAACCACCGGAGAACTGAGCCGATGGTGTGCCACTGGGAAATTGATGCGCCGAGGACATGGAGTGTACAAGCTCACCCAATGGGTTCCGACGCCCCGTGACGTCTTTGCGGAGGCAGTGGCTCTTGTTGGTGACGAGGGTTTCCTGTGGGGCGAATCAGTGCTTTCTATGCATGCACTTGCACTTGTTGATCCTCGTGCCGTGACCGTGGCAACACCAAAGCGTATTCGCCGCAAACTGCCAGCTTGGGTAAAAACAGTGCCCGCTCCAGAGAATGCGAAAACGACGTTCTATGAAGGAATCCCTTCTCAATGCGTTGCTGATGCGATTGAGGCTTGTAAGGGGTCCGTTATGACCGAACGCCTCATCGAGGCAACCAAGCACGCTCAAGCCGAGGGCCTTATTACCTCCAATGAGCATGAGAGACTGATGAAGGAGCTGTCGTGAAGGAAGTCAAGAAGCCAACCAGCAGACGTAACCTTGACATAGCGATAGACCGACTCTGCACTGATTTGGGCGAAGAACCGGGCCGTGTTAAAAGGCTCATTGCGGCCGTTGTTGTTGGGCAGATGCTACCCGATGGAGCCGCAAAGGGTGGAAATGCCCTGAAGATTCGCTTTGGGAAGGATGTCACGCGGTTCTCGCGCGACCTCGATACCGCTAGGGCATCCTCACTGAACGATTACATGACGAAGCTTGAAGATTCGCTCACTATAGGCTGGAACGGATTCTCGGGTGCCATTGTTCCGAGGGAGCCCGCATCTCCGAAGGGAATTCCAACTGCTTACGTCATGCGTCCGTTCGAAATCAAGATTGCCTACAATGGTAAATCGTGGATGACGCTGCCGCTTGAGGTCGGTCATAACGAAATCGGCGACGCCGACGATCCCGATATGGTTTCCTCGCCTGAAGCTGCGGCAATATTGAAAGGTCTCGGGTTTCCCGAACCGGGGCCGGTTCCGTGCATGAGGCTCGAGCATCAGATTGCCCAGAAACTTCATGCTGCGAGCAGCCCCGGCAGCGAGCGCGCCCATGATCTGATAGATCTCCAGATTGCAATTTCCAACGGGGAAATTGATTACCTAAAAACTCGAGAGGTTTGTATCAGACTCTTTACGTATCGTGCGGAGCAGGAGTGGCCTCCAATGATCTCGAGGGGAGTGGGCTGGGACTCACTGTATTTCTCCCAGGCGGAAGGACTTAACGTTTTGCCGACTGTCGATGATGCCGTGGCATGGGCGAACGATTTGATTGCAAAAATCGATTCTGCTCGTTAGTAACACTGCTGAGATCTCTCGCTTACGCCATAGCAACCCCACGCGCGGCGCTCAGCAGCTCGTATTCCCTCTGGCTCCATTGACGCAGCTCGGCAGCCTCGACGGCATCTCGGCACAGGTCCAAAAACACCTCGGCGCCCTCGCAGAAGCACTCGCGGGCAAAGGCGCCGGATCCGTCCGCAACGCACGCGCCGTCGGCGAAGAGCTTCCAGCTAGATGGCTCGCGCGAATCGTCTCCGAGCAGCTTGATCTGCAGAACATGTGGGCCGCCAGCGGCACATGGCCCTTCTTCCAATGCCTGCACCGTAAAGCGCATCTGGAGGGACAGAGTATAAAATCCGGAAAAGTGTCGAAATAGGCACCTTAAAACTTCGGAAAAGTGTAGCTGGATGACAAAACAGCACTTAGAAGCCGGTGCTGGATGCGGGATCCAGCGGCCGCCTTCAGCTCTCGCTACTCGTCGTCTCCGTCGTTGGGGTCGCCCTTGAGGGTGTTGATGTCCAGGTACTGGTTATCGTCCTCTTTTTGCTGGGTCTCCGACTCCGCTTGGGTGGGGCCGCGGAACAGCTGGAATCCCTCAAACGCAATGACGCCGAGCAGGGCAATGATAATGGCGATAAAGGCAACCTTGACTGCCTGCGGAAATTCCGAGAAACGCAGCTCCTTTTCCTCGGCGTAATAATCGGCGAAGCGCTCTTCGCCCGTGCTTTTGGTATACGCCGGCGCGGACGCGGCCTCCGGGTCATATTCCGGCGCAGGCGTGGCGGCGTACGGATCGTTGAGATAATCGCTTGATGCGGTGCCATAACCCTCGGTCTCGATGCGACCATTGCCAGCATAGTCATCGGAATAATCGGAATATGCTGCACCGCCCTCATAGTCCACGGCGCTCGTGTTGGTGGCAAAAAGCGGGTTAACTGGAACGTCGAGCGCCGGCATGCCGGTAGAGGTCTCATCCAGATCGGCTGTGGCCCAGGAATCGTAGGCAACCTGATGGGCAACGGGCTCGTCGAGCCTTGCGATCGGAGGCTTGCGTGCCGCAGGAACAGGCAACTGCTGGGCGCTGTACATAACGGTGCTGTCGGCCGATTTGCCCTGCGTCGCTGCAGCGAGAAATGCCGCGGTCTCGGACGGGTCGCTTGCGGGGCGGGGAGCGGTCTTGGGCGCCGAAGTGGGTGCGGGCGTAGGCGCGGGCGTCGAAACAGGCGACTGCGCAGGAGTCGGCGCAGGTGCGGACTTAGGCGCAAGTGCGGGATTGGGGGTTGACGGGCGAGCCCCGCCGCCCATGAGTTCGTCGGTGGTCCACGGGCGATCATCCATCACGTCGTCAAGGCTCAGCGAAAACAGGTCGTCTTCACCCTCATCGAACATGCGGTGCACATGTCCACCAATTGCCGGAATCAATCCGCGACCGGTGCATGATGCCTTGCTCAACGCCATTCTGTTCCATCCTTTCGAAATACTAATGACATCGATTATATGGAACTTCCCAAGCGGCTCGGTCTTGGATTCACGCTTTCCAGAACTCGCGCCCAAAAGGGGAGGGGCAATCCAGGCGAGTGCCTACTTGTCGCCGGCCGCCGCCTTGGCCTCATTGAGGTAGCTATAGAAGCTGTATTTGGAGATGCCAAAGAACTCGCAGGCGCGCTCGCTCGACTTGGAAATGAGGAAGGCGCCGCGACGGTCGAGGTAGCCAATGGCACGAATGCGCTCGTCTTTGGTCATGAGTGCCGCGGGCTTGCCCACAAACTGCTCGCACTCGTGCAGCAGGTCCTCGAGCAGGTCGCCGATGTTCTTGGTAATGGGCTCGGGCTCGGTATAGCCCGTGCCGCCGGTGCCGGTAAAGGCATCGAGCGAGCGCTCAAAAGCCTTCATGAGCGTAATGTCAAAGTTGATGCCCAGAATGCCGACGGGCTTGCCCTCGTCGTTGCGGATAAAGATCGTCGACGATTTGAGCAGCTTACCGTCGGTGGTTTTAGTGAGGTACGGCTCGCGGTCGTGTACATCGGTGGCGCCCTCGTGCATGGACTCAAACACGATATGGCTGGGGCCGTCACCCAGTTTGCGCCCGCTGACGTGGCCGTTTTCGATCACTACGATGGAGTGGTCTACGTCCTCGGTCTCCAGATCGTGGACGACGACTTCGCAGTTGGGGCCAAATTGGAGCGCCAGGCCGTGTGCGAGGCGCTTGTAAAACTCAATCTGTGCGGGGGTCATGGGTACCTTCCTAAAAATTAGTTTGGGCTCACTGTGCCATAAACCACACTTGACCGCAAACAAATCCATCAACAAGGCAATTCATGACCGTTCGGCGGCGAAAAAGTACCGATTACGGCAACAAACAATTCGTTAGATATACCAATCAAAAAGTGTGATAGAACATTACTAACAAACTTTTTGTTTGGCATCCACATAAAAGTTCAGTCGTGTGAATGGGATCGGGCTGAAACGCGTATGCGGGGGCCGGCAAGAGAGGACTTAAGGAGTTCACCGTATGGCCGATAAGATCCAGTGGGCGGGCAACACGATGCCCAAGAGCGATGACAAGCACTTGGGAATCATGAGCCTCGACCACGTGAAGAAGGCCCGCGCCTTCCACCAGTCGTTCCCTCAATATACCGTCACCCCGCTTGCCCGCCTGGACGGTCAGGCTGCGCGCTTGGGTCTGTCCAACCTGTGCGTTAAGGACGAGAGCTATCGCTTTGGCCTCAACGCCTTTAAGGTTCTGGGCGGATCGTTTGCCATGGCCAACTACATCGCCGACGAGACCGGCAAGGACGTTGCCGAGTGCACCTTCGATTACCTGACCTCCGATCAGCTTGCCAAGGACTTTGGCCAGGCCACCTTCTTTACCGCCACCGACGGCAACCATGGCCGCGGCGTGGCATGGGCTGCCAACAAGCTGGGCCAGAAGGCCGTCGTGCACATGCCCAAGGGTTCCACCAAGCCCCGCTTCGATAACATCGCCGCCGAGGGCGCCACGGTGACCATCGAAGAGGTCAACTACGACGAGTGCGTGCGCATGGCCGCCGCCGAGGCCGACGCCTGCGAGCGCGGCGTCATCGTTCAGGACACCGCCTGGGAGGGCTACGAGAAGATCCCGTCCTGGATCATGGAGGGTTACGGCACCATGGCTTCCGAGGCTGCCGAGCAGCTGCGCGAGATGGCCATCAACCGTCCGACGCACGTGTTTGTCCAGGCTGGCGTAGGCTCGCTCGCCGGCGCCGTGGTGGGCTACTTTACCAACCTGTATCCCGATAACCCGCCCACCTTCGTCGTGGTTGAGTGCGCGCCTGCCGCCTGCCTGTACAAGGGCGCTGCCGCCGGCGACGGCGATCCGCGCATCGTGGACGGCGACATGCCCTCCATCATGGCCGGTCTGTGCTGCGGCGAGCCCAACATTCTGGGCTGGGATATCCTGCGCAACCACACCACCGCCTTCGTGTCTTGCCCCGACTGGGTCACCGCTCGCGGCATGCGCACCCTGGGCGCTCCCGAGAAGGGCGACCCGCGCGTCATCTCCGGCGAGTCCGGCGCAGTGACCACCGGCCTGGTCGAGACTCTCATGCTCGATCCCGAGTACGCCGAGCTCAAGGAGCTCATCGGCCTGGACAAGACGAGCTCTGTGCTCTGCTTCTCCACCGAGGGCGACACGGACCCCGACCAGTATCGCCGCATTGTTTGGGAAGGCGAATATCCCACTTGCTAATCGTTGGGGCGGAGTAAATAGGTATCGCTCCGCCACCTCACAGGTAGATTCCTTCGTTTGAAAGGTTATGAACAATGGCTAAAGAACTCGATTTCGAGGCAATTAAAAACGCTGCTGAGTCCCATCGTGCTGATATGACTCGCTTCCTGCGCGCTATGATCTCCCATCCCTCTGAGTCCTGCGAGGAGGGTGAGGTTGTCGCCTGCATCAAGGCCGAGATGGAGAGCCTTGGCTATGACGAGGTCAAGGTCGACGGCCTGGGCAACGTCATGGGCTTTATGGGCGAGGGCGACAAGATTATCGCCATCGACTCCCACATCGACACCGTCGGCATCGGCAACATCGAGAACTGGGATGCCGATCCCTATGAGGGCTACGAGACCGACGAGATCATCTACGGCCGCGGCGGCTCCGACCAGGAGGGCGGCATGGCTTCCGCTACCTACGCTGCCAAGATGATGAAGGACATGGGCCTTATCCCCGAGGGCTACAAGATCATGGTCGTCGGCACCGTCCAGGAAGAGGACTGCGACGGCATGTGCTGGCAGTACATCTACAACAAGGACGGCATTAAGCCCGAGTTCGTCATTTCCACCGAGCCCACCGACGGCGGCATCTACCGCGGTCACCGCGGCCGCATGGAGATCCGCGTCGACGTTCACGGTACCTCCTGCCACGGCTCCGCTCCCGACCGCGGCGACAACGCCATCTACAAGATGGCCGACATCATCGCCGACGTCCGCGCCCTCAACAACAACGGCTGCGACGAGTCGACTGACATCAAGGGTCTCGTCAAGATGCTCGACCCCAAGTACAACCCCGAGCACTTCGAGGATGCCCGCTTCCTGGGCCGCGGCACCTGCACCGTCAGCCAGATCTTCTACACCAGCCCCAGCCGCTGCGCCGTGGCCGACTCCTGCGCCATCTCCATCGACCGTCGCATGACCGCCGGTGAGACCTGGGAATCCTGCTTGGACGAGATCCGCAACCTGCCGGCCGCCAAGAAGTACGGCGACGACGTGAAGGTCTCCATGTACATGTACGACCGTCCGTCCTGGACCGGCGAGGTCTACGAGACCGAGGCTTACTTCCCCACGTGGATCAACAAGGAGACCGCTCCGCACGTCAAGGCCCTCGTCGACGCCCACAAGGCCATGTTTGGTGACGAGCGCATCGGCTGCGAGCCCAGCATGGACAAGCGCACCGGTCGCCCGCTGTGCGACAAGTGGACCTTCTCCACGAACTGCGTCTCCATCCAGGGCCGCTACGGCATTCCCTGCGTGGGCTTTGGCCCGGGTGCCGAGTCTCAGGCTCACGCTCCCAACGAGGTCACCTACAAGGACGACCTGGTCACCGCTGCCGCCATGTACGTGGCTGCCCTGAACCTCTACGATCCGAGCCAGGCCGATGGCGACGCCACCGTGTTCCGCGCCGGTCTGACCAACAACAAGATCGATTAGTCCCATTCCTCGATTTTGTTGAGCCGGGGGCCGCTCGTGTCCCCGGCACCCCCTGTTGACTTGGGGCCCGCGGTCGTTATCTCCCATGCTTCCTCAACGGTGGCGGGTCCTCGTCATGGTGCTCTGCATGTTCTGGCCACACGCGCATGCCGGAGCACATCTACTCATTGCGATCGTTTCATCTTTAGAAAGGACATTTCCATGGACACTAAGTTTACCGAGCTCGTCGAGCAGCTGAACGGCCTCGATTTTAAGGGCATGTACGGCAGCGACTTCCTGCACACCTGGGACAAGACCACCGATGAGCTCAAGGCTCTCTACATCGTCGCCGACGCCCTGCGCGAGCTGCGCGAGAACAACGTTTCGTCCAAGATCTTCGACTCGGGCCTGGCCGTCTCCCTGTTCCGCGACAACTCCACCCGTACGCGCTTCTCCTTCTCTAAGGCCGCCAACCTGCTCGGCCTTGAGCTGCAGGACCTGGACGAGAAGAAGTCCCAGATCGCTCACGGCGAGACCGTCCGCGAGACCGCTACCATGATCTCCTTCATGGCCGACGTCATCGGCATCCGCGACGACATGTACATCGGCAAGGGCGACGCCTACATGGCCGAGGTCTCCGAGTCTGTCCAGCAGGCTTACGAGGACGGCGTTCTGGATCACCGTCCCACGCTCATCTCCCTGCAGTCCGACTCCGATCACCCCACGCAGTCCTCTGCCGACATGCTCTACCTCATCAACGAGTTTGGTGGCCTCGAGAACCTCAAGGGCAAGAAGGTTGCCGTTACCTGGGCCTATTCGCCCTCTTACGGCAAGCCGCTGTCCTGCCCGCAGTCGCTGATCAGCCTGCTGCCCCGTTTTGGCATGGACGTCACCCTTGCTCACCCCGAGGGCTACGACCTCATGCCCGAGGTCGTCGAGCGCGCCAAGGGCTATGCCGCCGAGTCCGGCACCACCTTTAAGCAGGTCAACACCATGGCCGAGGCCTTCGAGGGCGCCGACATCGTGATCCCCAAGAGCTGGGCTCCGTTTGCCGCCATGGAGAAGCGCACCAACCTGTACGCCGAGGGCGACGACGCCGGCATCGCAGCGCTCGAGAAGGAGCTGCTCGCCCAGAACGCCACCCATCAGGACTGGTGCTCCACGACCGAGCTCATGGAGAAGACTGCCAACGGCCAGGACACCATCTTTATGCACCCGCTGCCCGCCGACATCTCCGGTGTCTCCTGCGAGCACGGCGAGGTTAACGCCGACGTCTTCGACATGCACCGCGTGGGCATGTACAAGGAGGCCAGCTACAAGCCGTACGCCATCGCTGCCATGATGTTCCTGCAGAAGGTTGCCGATCCCGCCGCTACCCTCAAGGCCCTCGACGAGCGCAACACCGCCCGTTGGCTCCAGGCCTAAAGCCGGGTTGAGGTAAGCCATGTAAAGGGGGCGCTCTGCCAACCGGCGGGGTGCCCCCTTTTTGCATCGTGGGCGTGCGGAATAAGCGCTTTCGATGTGGACGCCCGCGGCGCGAGTTATGGGTACGATGGTTTCAGGGGAGGTATCACCATGAAACTTGGATGCGTCATTATGGCTTCGGGCGAGGGCAAGCGGTTTGGCTCTAACAAGATGCTTGCCGATATCTATGGCGAGCCGCTGATTGCCCGGACCATCGATTCGGTTCCCCGGGGCTTTGATGTCGTGGTTTCGACGCGTTGGCCCGAGGTCGCCCAGATTTGCGAGGACAAGCATTGCCCGTGCGTGCTGCACGATGGCGAGCTGCGCAGCGAAAGCGTCCGTGCGGGCCTTTCGTGGGGAGTCGAACGCAACTGGAAAGGCTGCCTCTTTTTGCCGGGCGACCAGCCGCTTGTGAGCGCGGATTCTTTTGAGGCCATGGTTCGTGCATTTGACGAGCGTGGCCGCAAGCACCCGGTGCGCCTTGCGTGCAACGGTGAGCCTTCGAGCCCGGTGCTCTTTCCGGCGGAACTGTTCGATGCACTTATGTGTCTTGAGGGCAAGGACGGCGGGGGCTCGATTCTCAAAGGCCGCGTCGACGTTGCACTGGTCGAAGCGCGTGCCTATGAACTGTGGGATGTCGATACCGCCGAGGGGCAGCGACGCATAACGGAGCATATCGCGGCCTGCTCGTATTTTGATCGCGTGGCCAACTGTATTAATCAATAAGGAGCAACATGATCATTATCAAAAACGGCGCGCTCGTGACGCCCCAGGGGCTTCGCCGCGCCGATCTTGCCATGGAGGGCGACAAGATTGTGCGGATTGCTGCGGCAATCGAGCCGGGCGAGGGCGATACCGTCCAGGACGCTACCGACTGTTGGGTGTTCCCCGGCTTTATCGACGGCCACACGCACATGCAGTGCTGGACCGGCATGGATTGGACAGCCGATAGCTTTGAGACCGGCACACGCGCGGCTGCCTGCGGCGGCACGACGACCATTGTGGACTACGCGACGGCCGATCGCGGCGTGACCATGCCCGATGCCTTGGTCGAGTGGCATCATCGCGCCGACGGCACCTGCACGGCCAACTACGCCTTCCATATGGCACTCGCCGAGTGGAACGAGCGCAACCGCGCCGATCTTTCGGCCATGCGCGAGGCGGGCGTGTCGTCGTTTAAGACCTACTTTGCCTATGACCACCTGCGCCTGGACGACGCCGAGACGCTCGAGGTGCTCGAGGAGCTCAAGCGTATTGGCGGTATCCTGTGCGTGCATTGCGAAAACGGCACGCTCGTGAACGAGCTGCAGAAGCGCGTGTACGAGCAGGGTATCCACGGGCCTGAGGGCCATGCGCTCAGCCGTCCGGACGTGTGTGAGGCCGAGGCCGTGAGCCGCCTGCTGTATCTGGCTCACTTGGCTGGGGACGCTCCGGTCAACGTGGTGCACCTTTCGACCAAGCTGGGGCTCGAGGCCATTCGCGCTGCCAAGGCGCGCGGGCAGAAGAACATTTATGTCGAAACCTGCCCTCAGTATCTGATGCTCGACGATACTTGCTACCTGGAGCAGGGCGAGGACGGCTTTGCGGGCGCCAAGTATGTGATGAGCCCGCCGCTGCGTCATGCCGGCGACCGTGCGGCCTTGCGCGAGGCACTTGTGGCCGGCGAGATCGATACGATTGCGACCGATCATTGCAGCTTTAACCTGCACGGGCAAAAGGACCGCGGACGCGATGATTTCCGCGCGATTCCCAACGGCGGGCCCGGCGTGGAGCATCGTCCCGTCGCGATTGCCACGAGCTTTGAGGGCCAGCTGGGACCCGAGGATCTGTGCCGCTTGATGAGCGAGAACCCGGCGCGCGTCTTTGGCATGTATCCGCGCAAGGGCTGTCTTGCCGAGGGCGCCGATGCCGACGTGTGCGTGTGGGATCCCAGGGCGCGCTGGACCATTAGCGCGGCTACGCAGCATCAGGCCGTGGACTACACGCCGCTCGAGGGTTTTGAGGCGCATGGTCGTGCCAAGGCCGTGTTTGTGAACGGCGTGCTGGCGGCGCGCAACGGCGAGCCCACCGGAGCCCAGCCCGGTCGCTACGTGCCCCGCTAACAGGGACGACGCCAAATTAGCTACCCCTGGAGGCTGGTGGCGACGATGGGGCGGCCGAGGGCTGCCTCGAAGCGGTCGGCCATCGTGGGGTCGCTGAGTGCGTCGACTTGGTTGAGCATAACGCGTGCGGCGCTGAGTTTCAGCGCCTGCATCTCGGCATTGAGCACCTGGGCGACGCGCTCGGGCGTGGCGATGTCGGTGAGCTCGCAGCCGCAACGCTCGCAAAAGAGCTCGGGGCGGTGGACGGCTTCGTTGATGGGCTTGCTGAGTCCCGAGGCGCCGACGAGCCAGATGACGTTGGCCGTGCCGGAGGGAATTACCGGCTCCCAGGCGGCATGCGCCTTGAGCGGGAGTCGCTTGCTGCCATCTGCCTCGGCCAATACATAGTCAAAGCGCTGCGCCAGCTCGTTGAGCGGCTCAACGGGGGCGGAGAGCTTGCCTGTCTCCGGGCCCAAAACACCCGCCTGGCAGATACTTCCGCGGTTCATGCCCGCGCATGCCTCGCAGGTGCAGCCGGGAACATGCAGGGCCCCCGGCTTCCAAGGCGCGGCGTCCAGGCGACGATTCGACCCGTCCCATGGTACGCCGGCGACGGGAAACATGTGCGTGGTGGTACAGAGAAGCACCCTGCCGCCGGCGCGCATGAGCTCGAGACCCAACGCACGCAGCAATGTCGACTTGCCGCCACTGCCGATAATTGCGGTAATGCCCGGCTCGATCTTGAGCGCGGAGGCAAGGTTTCCGCTCGTCGTTTCCATCTGTTCACCGCCGTATAATACTGTGATAATAAATAATCATCAGAGTAGCGGTCGAACCGCTTTTGCTCTGCTCAAACCGTAGCACAGGGAGGTGCCCCGGGAATGCTCGTTTATGTTCGCGGCGCCGGCGATATCGCCACGGGTGTCGCTGCCCGTTTGGTGCGCGCCGGCGTGTCGGTTGTCATGGCCGATATCGCGGTTCCCACGTGCATCCGTCGCACAATCAGTTTTTGCGAGGCCATTCGCCTGGGCGAGGTCGAGGTCGAAGGCATTCGCGCTCGCTTGGCACAGACGCCGGCTGAGGCGCTCGAGATTACCCAAGCGGGGGATGTTGCCGTCGTGGTGGACCCTCAGGCCAAGATGCTCGATGAGTTTAAACCCGCGGCTGTGGTCGACGCGATTCTGGCCAAGCGCAACCTGGGTACCACGCGTGACATGGCGCCTGCCGTTATCGCCGTGGGGCCGGGCTTTACCGCGCCGGTTGACTGCGACGCTGTGGTCGAGACCATGCGCGGGCATTTTCTCGGCCGTGTCATTACCCAAGGTTCGCCCCAGCCCAACACGGGCGTGCCGGGCATTATCGGCGGATACGGCAAGGAGCGTGTTATCCACAGCCCCGCCGCTGGCGTGTTTCGGTCCGACCGCGCAATCGGCGACATCGTGAGCGCCGGAGACGTGATTGGCTACGCGGGCGATACACCCATGTGCACGCAGATCGATGGCTGTCTGCGCGGGCTTTTGGCGAACGGCGTGCAGGTGACTGAGGGCTTTAAATGCGCCGATGTCGATCCGCGCGGCGATGCCAGCTATATCAACTACATTTCGGACAAGGCGACGTCGGTCGGCGGCGGCGTGCTCGAGGCACTCGCTATGCTCACCGATGTCTTTAGAGGATAGAAGGCGGCAATGGAAAAGCTCGATGTTGTGAATGCGGCGCTTGCCGCCCTGCGTGCTGGCGAGACGTGCGAGCTGGTGGTCGTGGCCGGCACGGCGGGGTCGTCGCCGCGCGGCGTGGGCGCCTGGATGGCCGTCTTTGCCGACGGTAGCCAGGCGGGCACCATCGGCGGCGGCAAGATCGAGCTCTTTGCGCTGGACGAGGCACGCGAGCTCCTGAGCGCGGGACAGTCGCGTCTGGTCCGCTATACCATGGGCGGCGAGAACTCCGATACCGGCATGATCTGCGGCGGAGCCATTTGCCTGTGCTACCTGCATTTGGATGCGACTCAGGCACCGTTGTTCCAGTCGGTTGCCGACGTCTTGGCGTATCGACGCATCGGCGACTTCGTTATCGACTTTGAACCGTTTATCGCAAACGCGCTCGAGGGCGATGTGGCCGAGTACCATGGCGGGGCATCGCGCCATACCATTGCCGGCTGCCCCGAGCTTTCGCTGGTGGAGGAGGGGAGTAAGGTCACCTACACCAACGCCGCCTCCGAGATTCCCCCGGCGCACATCGAGACGCTCTGCCCCGAGGGCCTGACCTACATCTTTGGCTGCGGACACGTGGGCGCCGCGACGGCGCGCGTGCTCACGGCGGCGGGCTTTGCCGTCGTGGCGTGCGACGACCGCCCCGGCACGCTGACGCCCGAATGGGTGCCCGGTGTCTACGACCGTCGTCTGGTCGACTACAAGAACCTGGGCGAGCAGTGCCCCATCGGTCCGCGCGACTTGGTAGTCGTGGCCACAGCAGGCCACAAGTCCGATATCGACGTGGTGATCCAGGCGATGCGCGCCAAGCCCGCCTACCTGGGCTGCCTGGGCTCGCGCCGCAAGACGGCCTTTGTGCGCGCCCGCCTGGAGCAGGAGGGCTTTACGCAGGACCAGATCGACGGGCTGCACCTGCCGATCGGCGTTGCCATCGAGGCGGAGGATCCCGAGGAGATCGCCATCTCCATCGCCGCCGAGATGATCCACCTGCGCCGCACCAAACTCGTCCCCCGCAAGCGCTAATCGCATCCCCATCAATAAGTCGCGGTGAAATACGGATTGTTTAAGCCTGTTAGGCCGCCAAACAGTCCCTATTTCACCGCAACTGCTTGTTGGGACCCATTTGTGCGGGGGAGTTGTGGAGTTGTGCAGGCAGACGAGGTTTTTCTGGAAATACGCTCCCGATGCGCGTATAGTACCGATTGTTTTGTCGGCTCCTGCTGCGTCGAGTCCAAACCGCGAAATGCCATGAGCGGCGCGGATGCAGCCAGGAGGCACGAGGACAACCCATTGTGGCCACGCCCCGTGCTTAAAACCCCAAGAAGGAGTGAACAATGGCAGAAGAGAAGTATGTGCCGCGTCTGAAGACCAAGTACAACAACGAGGTCAAGCAGCAGCTTCAGGACAAGTTCCAGTACGAGAACGTCATGATGATCCCCAAGTTTGAGAAGATCGTCGTGAACATGGGTGTCGGCGAGGCCGCTACCGATTCCAAGGCCATCGACGGTGCCGTGCGCGACCTGCGCGCCATCACCGGCCAGCAGCCGATGATCACCCGTGCCCGCAAGTCCATCGCTACCTTCCGCCTGCGCGCCGGTATGCCGATCGGCTGCAAGGTTACCCTGCGTGGCGACCGTATGTGGGAGTTCTTCGATCGTCTGACCTCCGTCGCGATCCCCCGTATCCGCGACTTCCGCGGCATCTCCGCCAAGAGCTTCGACGGCCGTGGTAACTTCTCCATGGGCGTCACCGAGCAGCTCATCTTCCCCGAGATCGACTTCGACTCCGTCGATCACCAGCGTGGTATGGACATCACTTTCGTGACCACCGCCAACACCGATGAGGAGGCCAAGGCCCTTCTGGACGCCTTCGGTTTCCCGTTCAAGAAATAGGTTCACCTGCCCTATAAGCGCCGTTCCCACAAGGGGGCGGCGCTTGGGGCGAACAATACTCTATGTGAGGAGGATATAAGTGGCTAAGACATCGATGATCGTCAAGTGCAATCGCAAGCAGAAGTTCTCTACTCGTGAGTACGCGCGCTGCCAGCGCTGCGGCCGTCCGCACTCTGTGTACCGCAAGTTCGGCCTGTGCCGTGTCTGCTTCCGCGAGCTTGCACTCAAGGGCGAGCTTCCCGGCGTTAAGAAGGCCAGCTGGTAAGTCACTACCAGCGTTTCAAGCATCAGTTTGGAACAGGGAAAACGCGCTAAAAAGGCTTTGCCGTTAAGGGCGGCGAAGAACCAAGAGCACGTGTTCATCAAGAACGAAGGAGAATCTGTATGAACCTTACAGACCCGATCGCAGATATGCTTACGCGCATCCGTAACGCTAACTCTGTGAACAAGGCCACGGTCTCCATGCCGAGCAGCAAGAAGCTCGTCGAGATCGCTCGTGTTCTGCACGAGGAGGGCTACATCGAGGGCTACGATGTCGAGGACACCGTTCCCCAGAAGACTCTGCACATCACGCTTAAGTATGGTCCCAAGAAGGCTAAGGTCATCAACGGCATCCGCCGCATTTCCAAGCCGGGCCTGCGTAAGTACACCGGCGTTGCCGACATGCCCCGCGTCCGCGGTGGCCTTGGTACCGCCATTATTTCCACCAGCCATGGCGTCATGACCGACCGCGATGCTCGCAAGCACAACGTCGGCGGCGAGATCATCGCTTACGTCTGGTAATTCGCTCGGTAGGTAGAAGGAAAGGAGATCACCGTGTCTCGTATCGGTAATAAGCCTGTCCAGATTCCCGCCGGAGTCGAAGTGGCAGTCAACGGCAACAACGTTGTCGTCAAGGGCCCCAAGGGCCAGCTCGAGCTCGATGTCTTTGAGAAGCTCGCTATCAACGTCGAGGACAACGTCCTCACCGTTTCCCGTCCCGACGACGAGCGTGAGACCCGTGCCCGCCACGGCCTCACCCGTGCCCTCATCCACAACATGGTTGTTGGCGTTTCCGAGGGCTTCGAGAAGAAGCTCGAGCTCGCCGGCGTCGGTTACCGCGTGCAGCAGAAGGGCAAGAACCTCGAGTTCTCCCTGGGCTTCTCGCACCCCGTGATCGTCGAGGCTCCCGAGGGCATCACCTTCGAGGTTCCCGACAACACCCACGTGAACGTCAAGGGTATCAACAAGCAGCAGGTCGGTCAGATTGCCGCTGAGATCCGCGGCCATCGTCCTCCCGAGCCTTACAAGGGCAAGGGTATCCACTACGTTGGCGAGCACATCCGCCGCAAGCTGGGTAAGGCCGCCAAGTAGTCGTAACCGACTCACTCGCATAAGACCAGCACCCCGTCAGGTGCTGGCAAGATCAACCTTTTTAGGAGTTTACGTATGAACAAGCATAAGGCGAAGCTGGAAGGCCTCAAGCGTCGTCAGCGTCGTGTTCGCGGCAAGGTCTCGGGTACCTCCGAGCGTCCGCGTCTTCGCGTGACCCGTACTAACGCCAACATCTATGCCCAGATCATCGACGACAGCAAGGGCTCCAGCCTGACGCTCGTCTCTGCCTCGACCCTCGAGGCCGAGTTCAAGGGCACCCACACCTCGAACAAGGAGGCTGCGGAGAAGGTCGGTCAGCTCGTTGGCAAGCGTGCCATCGAGGCCGGCATCACCAAGGTCGCCTTCGATCGCGGTGGCCGTATCTACCATGGCCGCGTCAAGGCCCTCGCCGACGGTGCTCGTGCCGCCGGTCTCGAGTTCTAGGAGGTATGTAGCACATGGCTCGTAATCAGAAGCAGCAGCGCGAGGCCTCCGAGTTCGAGGAGCGCGTCGTTTACATCAACCGCGTGTCGAAGACCGTCAAGGGTGGTCGTCGCATGAGCCTCGTCGCTCTCGTCGTCGTTGGCGACGGCAAGGGCAACGTCGGCGTTGGCATGGGCAAGTCCGCTGAGGTGCCCATGGCCATCTCCAAGGCATCTCTCGATGCCAAGAAGAACATGTTCCACGTGCCGGTGACCGAGCAGGGCACCATCCCGCACGAGGTTCTCGGCCACTTTGGTGCCGGCCGCATCATCATCAAGCCCGCTGTCGAGGGTACCGGCGTTATCGCCGGCGGCGCTGTGCGTCCCCTCTTCGAGCTTGCTGGCATCAAGAACGTCCTGTCCAAGTCCCTCGGTACCGACAACGGCCTCAACATCATCAAGGCTGCCGTCGAGGGCCTCAAGGAGCTCTCCAGCCCTGAGGACGTCGCGGCTCGCCGTGGCCTGACGGTCTCCGAGATGTTCGTCGGTAAGGAGAACTAAGCATGGCTGACACCATCAAGATCAAGCAGGTCCGCAGCACCAACGGTTGCAAGCAGGACCAGGTCCGTACTGTCCGTGCCCTCGGTCTCCACAGGATCCGCGAGGTTCGCGAGATTGCTGACAACGAGTCCGTCCGCGGCATGATCTTCAAGGTCAAGCACCTTGTCGAGATTGTAGAGGAGTAGCAAATGCAGCTTCACGATCTTACTCCCGCGCCCGGTTCCACCAAGAACCGCAAGCGCGTCGGCCGTGGCAATTCTTCGGGTCACGGCACCACTTCTGGCCGCGGTCAGAAGGGCCAGGGTTCCCGCTCTGGCGGCACCAAGGGTGCCGGCTTCGAGGGTGGCCAGACTCCGCTGGCTATGCGCCTGCCCAAGCTTCCGGGCTTCCGTAACCCCCGTCGTATCGAGTACACCGCTGTTAACGTTGAGCGTCTCGAGCGTAAGTTCGAGGACGGCGCTGTGATCGACGGTGCCGCTCTTAAGGCCGCTCGCATCACCAAGAGCGAGTTCGAGCCCGTCAAGGTGCTCGGCAATGGTGAGCTCACCAAGAAGTTCACGGTCAAGGTCGACAAGGTCAGCGCTTCTGCGCAGGCCAAGATCGAGGCCGCCGGCGGAAAGGTCGAGCTGCCGTGCTAAATGGTCTTAAGAATGCTTTCCGCATCAAAGAATTGCGCGAAAAGATTCTTTTTACCATAGCTATGCTCGTCGTGTACCGCATTGGTGCGCACGTTCCTGTGCCCGGCATTCCCTTCCAGGGGATGCTGGGCCTTTTCTCGACCGATAACAATTCGGTCGCCGCAGGTGCTATGGCCCTCCTGAATCTTTTCTCTGGCGGCGCGTTGAGCTATGTGTCGGTGTTTTCGCTGGGCATCATGCCTTACATCACCAGCTCGATCATCCTCCAGATGCTCCAGGCCGTCGTGCCTTCCCTGCATGAGCTTGCCCGCGAGGGCGAGGTCGGTCAGACCAAGATTACGCAGTATTCGCGTTACCTCACCCTGGCTCTGGCAATCCTCAACTCCGTGGGTTACCTCTTCCTCTTTAAGAGCTTCGGCATCAGCTTCAATGGCGCCGGCGCTCCCGAGATCATCTTCGACCTCATGATCGTCGGTACGCTCACCGCGGGCGCCATGCTGATCATGTGGATTGGTGAGCTCATCACCCAGCGCGGTATCGGCAATGGCATGTCGCTGATCATCTTCGCGAACATCATGGCCGGTCTGCCGCAGGCTATCTTTTCCAGCACCGAGGGCAATGCTGGTGGCATCATCACCATGGTGATCATCTGCGCCATCATCCTGCTGGTTATCCCGCTGATTGTTTTCCTTGAGCGCGGCCAGCGCCGCATCCCGGTCTCCTACGCTAAGCGCGTCGTGGGCCGTCGCATGATGGGTGGCCAGACCACCTACCTGCCCATCAAGGTCAACACCGCGGGTGTCGTGCCGATCATCTTCGCTTCGGCGCTGCTGTACTTCCCGGCTCAGATTGCCGTGTTCTTCCCCGGCATCGGCTGGATTCAGGCAGTTGCCTCCGCGCTTTCGACCGGTTGGCTCAACTGGGTGCTTAACGTTGTCCTCATCGTGTTCTTCGCGTACTTCTACACCTCCATGGTGTTCAACCCCGATGACACGGCCGATAACCTTAAGAAGCAGGGCGGCTTTATTCCGGGCGTCCGTCCGGGTAGGGCTACCGCGGCCTACATCAAGAACGCGCTCAACAAGATCACGCTTCCCAGCGCTGTCTTTTTGGCGCTCATCGCCATCGTGCCTTCGATCATCTTCTCCTTCACGGGTAACCATCTGATCCAGGCATTTGGCGGCACGTCCATCCTCATCATGGTCGGCGTCGTGCTCGACACGGTCGATAAGCTCGAAGGTCAGATCAAGATGTATGATTACGATGGATTCTTTAAATAGGCTAGAGGAGGATTGCTCATGAACCTCGTATTGCTCGGAGCTCCGGGTGCCGGTAAGGGCACCGTCGCACAGGAGCTCGTCGCCGAGTTTGGCGTCGCCCATATTTCCACGGGCGACCTGCTGCGTGCTGCCGTCAAGGGTGGCACCGAGCTTGGTATTCAGGCTAAGAAGTACATGGACGCTGGCGAGCTCGTTCCCGACCAGCTCGTGATCGACCTTGTCAAGGAGCGCCTTGCCGCCGATGACGCCCAGCAGGGCTTCATCCTCGACGGCTTCCCGCGCAACACCGCCCAGGCTGTGACGCTCGATTCCGAGCTTTCCGCCATGGGTCGCGAGATCGACTGTGCCCTTCTGGTCGATGTGGCCCCCGAGGTCATTATCGATCGTCTGTCTTCGCGTCGCACCTGCCGCGCCTGCGGTTACACCGGCACCGCTGCCGATGCCACCTGCCCCAAGTGCGGTGGCGAGATGTATCAGCGCGACGACGACAAGCCCGAGACCATCAAGAACCGTCTCGACGTCTACGAGAAGTCCACGAGCCCGCTCGTCGACTACTATCGTGGCCAGGGTCTGCTCAAGTCGGTCAACGGTGACCAGGCTCGCGAGACTGTGTACGGGGATGTCAAAGAGGCTCTCGGTCTATGATCAAGATTAAGTCTGCAACGCAAATCGAGCAGATGAAGAAGGCAGGAGCGCTATCTAAGATGGCGCTCCGCCACGTTGGAGCCATGGTGCGTCCCGGCGTTTCGACTTTTGAGCTCGATCAGCTCGCGGAGCAGATTATCCGCATGCATGGCGGCACCCCGGCCTTTAAGGGTTACGGCGGGTTCCCGGGGACCATTTGCGCATCGATCAACGATGCCGTGGTCCACGGTATTCCCAACCCCGACATGATCCTGCGCGATGGCGATATCATCTCCATCGATACGGGAGCCGTTGTCGACGGTTGGGTCGGCGATAACGCTTGGACGTTTTTCGTCGGCACCCCCACGCCCGAAGCCAAGGCTTTGTGCGAGGTCACGCGTGATTGCCTTAAGGCTGCCATCGAGCAGGCTGTTCCCGGTAACCATATCGGGGACGTCGGCTATGCCGTTCAGTCCCTCGCCGAGTCTCACGGTTACGGCGTGCTTCGCGATTACGTGGGGCATGGTATCGGCCGTGTGATGCACGAGGACCCCAACGTTCCAAATTATGGAAAGAAGGGGAGAGGCGTTCGCCTTCAGGCTGGTATGGTCATCGCCATCGAGCCGATGGTTACGATGGGTTCCAACCATGTGAGCACGGGCTCCGACGGTTGGATCGTTACGACCAACGACCACCTGCCCGCCGCGCACTACGAGAACACCGTCGCCATTACCAATGACGGTCCGGTGATTCTGACCACGGATGCCCAAGGTGCTTGGTGTTCGCTCCAAGGCGGAGAAATGTAACAAGTTCCACTTAGTTGTGGAGCCATTACGAAGTTATTACGATGCGTGCATACGTGTTGTAGAATACTCAATCGCTGTCGTTTTCTAGAGAAAGATGATTGCTTGTGAAGAAGGAAGACGCAATTGAGCTCGAGGGTACGGTAAAGGAACCGTTGCCCAACGCCATGTTTAATGTCGAGCTCGAGAACGGTCATTCGGTTCTGTGCAACATTTCTGGCAAGATCCGAATGAATTACATCCGTATTCTCCCCGGTGACAGGGTTGTCGTGGAGCTTTCCCCGTACGACCTGACCCGCGGCCGCATCACCTATCGCTACAAATAGCGGCACGCATACACGCACTCCATTTCCGACTGCAGGCTTAGCTCAACCTACGGTCGGATTGTGTGTGAAGACCAGCCATAGTTTTAAACGCCTGCGGCTGGGCGAGTAGATAGTAGGGAAGTAGTTTGAGCGCTACCGAAAGGAAGAACGATGAAGGTACGTCCTTCGGTCAAGAAGATGTGCGATAAGTGCAAAATCATTAGGCGCCATGGCAAGGTCCTCGTCATTTGCGAGAACCCCCGTCATAAGCAGCGTCAGGGTTAAGAGAGGAGACTACGTTGGCCCGTATTAATGGTGTCGACCTCCCGCGTGAGAAGCGCGTTGAGATCGGTCTGACCTACATTTACGGCATCGGCCGCACCACTGCGACGAAGATTTGCGTCGAGTGCAACGTTAACGTGGATACGCGCGTTAAGGACCTCACCGAGGATGAGGTTAACGCCATCCGCGATTATATCGATAAGAACCAGATCATGGTTGAGGGCGACCTCCGCCGTGAGCGCAACCAGAACGTCAAGCGCCTTATGGACATCGGCTGCAACCGCGGCCTTCGTCACCGCAAGGGCCTCCCGGTCCGCGGCCAGCGCACCCACACTAACGCTCGTACCCGCAAGGGCCCGAAGCGTCAGATCGGTGCTAAGAAGAAGAAATAAGGAGCGCTAGATAGATGGCTACTGCTAAGAAGAACGTTCGCGCTGCCCGTCTGAAGCGCGCGGACCGTAAGAACATTTCCGTGGGCCAGGCTCACATTCGTTCTACGTTCAACAACACGATTGTTTCGATCACCGATCCCCAGGGCAACGTCATTTCCTGGAAGTCGGCTGGCCAGGTGGGCTTCAAGGGCTCCCGTAAGTCCACGCCGTTCGCTGCTCAGATGGCTGCCGAGGCTGCTGCCAAGCAGGCCATGGAGCACGGTATGAAGAAGGTTTCCGTCTTCGTCAAGGGCCCCGGCTCCGGTCGTGAGACCGCCATCCGCTCCCTCCAGGCTGCTGGCCTCGAGGTCTCGAGCATCCAGGACAAGACCCCCATTCCGCACAACGGCTGCCGCCCCAAGAAGCGTCGCCGCGTGTAACTGAAAGGATCGTATCAATATGGCAATCGACAGGACTCCTGTTCTTAAGCGCTGCCGTCAGCTCGGGATCGATCCCGCTGAGCTCGGTTACAGCAGCAAGAAGGAATCTATCCGTCAGCCCAAGCGCCGTCGCAAGGAATCTGAGTACGGCATGCAGCTGCGCGAGAAGCAGAAGGTCAAGTTCATCTATGGCGTTCTGGAGAAGCAGTTCCACGGCTACTTCAACAAGGCCCGCAAGATGAACGGCGTCACCGGTGAGAACCTCATGATCATCCTTGAGTCTCGCCTCGACAACGTCGTCTTCCGTCTTGGCTTCGCCCGCACCCGCAAAGAGGCTCGTCAGTCCGTCAGTCACGGTCACTTCACCGTGAACGGCAAGCGCGTGGACATCCCGTCCTACCGCGTCAAGGCCGGCGACGTTGTCGCTGTCGGCGAGAAGTTCCGTGACCTCCTCCCCATCAAGGAGGCCCTGATTTCCTCCGAGCGCTTTGAGGTCCCTGGCTGGCTCGAGGTCGATATCGAGAAGCTGTCTGGTAACGTGCTCGCTCTGCCGACGCGTGAGCAGATCAGCGGTGATATCAACGAGCAGCTCATCGTCGAGCTCTACTCTAAGTAGTCCATCCGGGCTGCTGAGGCTGGAGGTAATACATGTCAGAATTCATTAGGCCTCAGGTTCAGGTCGAAGAGATCAACGAGACGTCTGCTCGTGTCTCCGTCGAGCCGCTCGAGCGTGGCTACGGCGATACGCTGGGTAACTCCCTTCGTCGCGTTCTTCTGTCCTCGCTCGAGGGTGCCGCCGTCGAGGCTATTCAGATCGATGGCGCGCAGCACGAGTTCATGACCATCCCTAACATGGTCGAGGATGTCACCGACATCGTCCTGAATGTCAAGGGTCTTGTCTTCAGGGCTCTCGGCACGACCGACGAGGCGACCGCCACCATCTCGGTTGACGGCCCCTGCGAGGTCACCGGTGCGGACTTCTTTATTCCGTCCGAGTTTGAGCTGGTCAACCCCGAGCAGCACATCGCAACGCTCACCGAGGGTGGCCATCTCACCATGAGCATGCGCATCGGCTATGGCCGCGGCTATGTTTCTGGCGAGGCCAACAAGCGCGACAACGATCCCATCGGTGTGATCCACGTCGACTCGCTGTACTCGCCGGTTTCCCGTTGCGCCAAGCTCGTTGAGGCTTGCCGTGTCGGTCAGCACACCGACTACGACCGCCTTGTCCTCGAGATCGAGACCAACGGCTCCATCGCCCCGCGCGACGCCGTGGTCCAGGCTGCCAATATCATCAACCAGCATATGGCCGCCTTTATGAACCTTGCCGAGACCCCCGAGGTCGAGGAGGAGGCTTCGATCTTCGCTCCCGAGGTCACCAACGACAACGCCGAGCTGGACAAGCAGATCGAGGATCTGGACCTTTCCGTCCGTTCCTACAACTGCCTTAAGCGCGCCAGCATTCACTCGGTCCGTCAGCTCGTTGAGTTCTCGGAGAACGATCTGCTCAACATCCGTAACTTCGGTGTTAAGTCGATCGAGGAAGTGAAGGACAAGCTTGAGTCCATGGGCCTGAGCCTGAAGGCTTAATGCTTCGCATATTTGAGGAGAAACTAGACCATGCGTCACAACGTTAAGAAGGGCCTGAAGCTCGGCACCGATGCGAGCCACACCAAGGCCATGAAGAAGAGCCTTGCTAAGGCCCTCTTCGAGAACGACCGCATCAAGACCACCGAGACCCGCGCTAAGGCGCTGCGTTCGGTCGTCGATCCGATCATCACCTGGGCCAAGAAGGGCGACCTGCACTCTCGTCGTCTGGCTATCGCCAAGCTCGGCGATAAGCAGCT
This sequence comes from Collinsella sp., assembly GCA_019419555.1. Lineage (GTDB taxonomy): Bacteria > Actinomycetota > Coriobacteriia > Coriobacteriales > Coriobacteriaceae > Collinsella. The sequence continues at coordinate 8,951 of DXZR01000023.1, read as the reverse complement.
CGTTGCCGAGATCTTCGACAAGGCTGCTCAGGGCATGTGGCAGGACCGCAACGGCGGTTATACCCGCATCATGAAGCTCGGCAACCGCAAGGGCGACAACGCTCCCATCGTTATCATGGAGCTCGTCACCGAGCCTTGCACGCCTAAGGCCAAGAAGGCTGCTCCGGCCCCCAAGAAGGCCGCTGCTCCCAAGAAGGTCGAGGCTGTCGAGGAGGCTCCTGCTGAGGAGACCGCTGAGTAGACATTCCGTCTGCATAGGCTATATTCGAGGGGTACGTTCGCGTACCCCTCTTTTTTTGTCGCGATACCGTTACTTGTTTGTTGGGAGCGCCCATGACTGCGCCGTCTGATTTCAATTCGACCCCCGAGCTTGACGCCACGCTCGTATTTCGCGTGGCCTATGATGGCTCGTCGTATAGCGGATTTGCCGAGCAGCCGGGACAGACGACGGTTGCGGGTGAGCTGCGCCGCGCTATCGAGACGCTCCTGCGCCGTCCGATCGACCTGACGTGCGCAGGGCGCACCGATGCCGGCGTGCATGCGGTGGCGCAGTACATTAGTGTGCCCGTAACGGACGCTGAGCTTGTCCTGACGCGCCGTAGGTGGCTGAGGGCCATGGATGCCCTGCTGTCCAAAGATATCGCCATAAACGAGGTCTACAGGGCCCGTAAAGGCTTTTCTGCACGTTTTGACGCGCGTTCCCGTACGTATACGTACCGTATTGCCGATCGAGATGTGCGCCCCGTGCTGTCCCGCGGTGCCGTGTGGTGGCATCGCTATCCCTTGGATGTTGAGGCTATGTCTGTTGCCTGCCCCGCGCTGCTGGGCGAGCAGGACTTTAAAAGCTTTTGCAAGGTTGCCTCGGCCGTTGGCAAGCCCACGCATCGCTGCGTGATGCGTGCCGAGTTTGGCCATGAGATTGCGTTTGGCGAGGACATCCTGACGTTTACCATCGAGGGCAATGCGTTCCTGCATTCGATGGTCCGTACGATCGTGGGCACGCTTGTCGAGATTGGCATGCATCGCCGTGAACCCGAGTGGATGCGCGAGGTCATCGATGCTTGCGACCGTACCGCTGCGGGCCCCACGGCTCCTGCCTGCGGCCTTACGTTTATGGGCGTGGATTACGATCCCGCCGAGCTCGTCGTGCTCGACTAGGGGAGGGCTCGACGCGTCGTGCGTCGACATCCGTCATCTGTGGGCTGCGCGTGTTCAACATCTGTTCTTGGCGTGCAATACAACCGGTGTCTCATTGCTTTTATTGCCGGGGTGTACCATGAACCACGGTTTGATTCATTGCTGTCGAGAGGACGGATAACTTGGTTCGACGTGGCTCGCATCCGCGACTTTCGGTGATCCTTGTGGTAGAAGGTTCGCCCAGCTATGCGATGCGTGCGCTCGAGAGTATCCAGAACCAAGACCTCTACGATTTGCAGATTGTCGTTGTCTGCCGCGATACTGCGCCCGGTGTGCGCCATTCGCTTCAAGTTGCTGCCGACAGGGACATTCATATTGATTTGATTGACGTCGAGGACGCGAAGCGCGGTGCTTGTCTTCGTGCCGGTTTTGATACCTCGCGCGGCTCTCAAATCATCGCCATGAACGCCGATGAGTGGTTTGCTCCGCAGGCCCTTTCCAAGATGGTCGATATCGCGTGCGATACTGCGGCAGACATTGTGCTCCCCTCGGTGTCGCTCGATCGCTACGATGCGCATCGCGAGCGTCATTCGCGCGTCTTGGATGCTGCCTCTATTGCCATAGAAGACGAGTCTTCTATGGTGACTGGGCTGCCCCAGTTGATTTTGGGCGGCCTAGTCGCTCAGACCTCTGGCGTGATGTATAGCCGTCCGCTGTTTGAGGCATGCCTGTCGCGCGGCAAGGCGTACCGTACGGTTGAGTTTATGGCTTATGCGCTCTCGCAGGCACGATTCGTGTCCGGCTGCGGCGACGCTTGTTTCCACGCGGCGGCACCTAAGCTTACAGATGCCTTTGATCCCACCATGTATGCCAGGATATCCGATGACACTCGAGCGCTCGACAAGCTTGCGGACTCTCTCTCGGAAGCAGACAGCGGTGGTCGGCTCAAGCTGGCAAGCCAAAAGTTCTACTTTGCCGGACTGGTCGCCTGCATCGAGAATTTGTGTCTGAGCCCGCATGGGGTGTCGTCAATTGAGCGTTCCGCCCGCATGCGTGATATGCTCGATGCGCCTCGAACCCGTCAGATGGTCGCCGCGCTCAAAGACAACCATCGGGGACTCGGCCTGTTGTTTGGGCCGATTGCCAGCGCCAAGCCCGCGCGCTGCGTGATGTGTACGCATCTGGCAGCTTTTCTTAACCGGACGGGCGCAAAAACCGCCTAAACGGCTCATTACGAAATAAATTTGCATAGAATTGTTTCGAAATGCGTTCTTATACACAAAAGCCTTCAAATAGCGTTAAACTATTCAATCACTGAGTGATTGTCTCCGCCATCTTTTGGAGTGAGGGTTTGTATGGCTAAAAAACGCAATGGGCGCCAGGATGCCATTAGAGATATTGTACGCAATAAGGACGTCCGCACGCAGCGCGTGCTGGTCGATGAGCTCCGTGCTATGGGCTTTGATTGCACGCAGGCGACTGTCTCTCGCGATATTGCCGATATGGGGCTGCGTAAGCTCCCTGAGGGCATCTATGTTCTGGCAGAGGACCTGCATCTGCAGCGTATGGTTTCCGAGCTCGTAACGGGCGTTCTACGTACCGATAATCTGGTTATGATCAAGGCTCAGCCTGGCACGGCTTCCGGCATTGCCGCTGCCGTTGATGCGGCAGAGTTGCCCGATGTGCTTGGCTCGCTTGCCGGCAACGATACGATTTTGGTTATTGCCCAGACGGCCGAGGACGGCGAGCGTCTTGAGGCGCTGATCAATAAGCTGAGCAATTCTCGCAAGTAGGCGTGCGGGTCGTGCGCTCGGCACTGTGCGCGCTGACATAGTGGCTTGTAAGGGGTATCGACGTTGGTCGGTACCCCCTTTTTGTCTGCCGGTATAAAGACCGCCCACCACCAGGTCGCTTTAAACTAAAAAGGCCCCCGAGCAGTTTAATAAGCTGCTCGGGGGCCTTGTTGCTTATGGCCGGATGATTTCTAGCCGACCGTATCGTCAGGCGTGGGCGAGGGGTCGGGAGTGGGCGTGGGCGTAGGCGTGCCGCCATCGCCGCCGGTCGAACCACCAGTGGATCCGCCCGTCGAGCCACCGGTCGTACCGGTGCCGCCGGTGGTGTCGCCGCCCGTGGTCTCGGTGGTCGTGGTCGTCGTGGTAGTCGTTGTGGTAGTGGTTTCCTCTTCGTCCTTGTTCTCGTCCTTGTTCTCGTCCTTGTCGTCGTTCTCCGTCTTCTTGGTGTTGTTGGTGCCGTAGAACTTCCAGACGCTGTTGTTCTTGTAAGTGGGAGCCGTTCCGGTCGCAAACTCCTCGCGCTCGGTACCGGTCAGAACGGTGTTCATAAACCGCTTAAAGACAGGCAGGTTGGTGCTGTCGCCCAGCAGGTCTGTGCCGTATTTTTGGATGGGGATCTCGCCCGCGGAATAGCCGGTCCACAGGGCGCACGCCAGCTGCGGGGTATAGCCGCAGAACCACAGGTTGGTGGTGTTGTCGGTGGTGCCCGTCTTGCCGGCATAGGGCTGGTTGACGCTCAGGGCACCGGCAGCACCCGTACCGCCGCCCTGCATGACGCCGGACAGAACATCGGTGACCGCGGCGGCCTCGCCCTCGGTAAGCACCTGTGAGGGATTGTCGGTGTGCTGGTACAGCACCGAACCGGTACGAGAGTCAATCTCGGTGATGGCGATCGGCTGGCGATAGTAGCCGCCGTTGGCAAACGTCGCGTAGGCGGCGGCCATCTCGAGCGGCGAGATCGAGCCGGTGCCGAGCGTCATGACGGGAACGTCCTCGATGTTGTCCTTGGCGGGGTCGATGCCGAGCTTTTTGACGAGCGAGATGATCTTGCTGTTGCCGACGGCTTCCGCCACCTGGATGTAGCCGGTGTTGGAGGAGTATGCCGTCGCCTGCTTAAGCGTGATGTTGCCATAGCTATGGTTGGCGTAGTTTTGGACCTCGGTCGTGGTGCCCTTGGCCTTGAGCGGCGAGTTGCAGTTGAGGGTGACGTTGGGGTTCATGCCGTTTTGGATGGCAGTTGCCAGCGTAAAGGCCTTAAAGGTGGAGCCGACGGGACGCTTGGCCGTGGCATGGTTTACGTGGTTCTCGTCGGCGTTGTAGTCGTAGCCGCCCACCATGCACTTGATGTAGCCGGTCTTGGGGTCGACGACGACCATGCCCATGTCCAGGCCGTCGAGCGAGAGCGTGTCGAGCTGCTCGCGGACGGCATTCTCTGCCACCTGCTGCATCGTGGGGTCGATGGTGGTCTTGACGGTCAGGCCGCCCTTAAAGAGCACGTCGGTCGAGAACTCCTGCTCCAGCAGCTGCTTGACGTAGGAGACAAAGTAGGGCTGCGAGTATACGTCGACGCCGCTGCCCGAAATCTCGGTCACGTTGAGGGTGATGGGCTCGGCCTGTGCGGCATCGTGCTCCTCCTGCGTAATGTGGCCCAGGCGCAACATGTTGTCAAGGACCTTGTTGCGACGGGACAGCGCCAGGTCAGGGTTGACCGTGGGGTCGTACTGCGAGGGCGAGTTGGGAAGGCCGATGAGCAGCGCGGCTTCGCTCAGGGTGAGGTCGGCGGCGCTCTTGGACAGATAGGTCTCGGCTGCGGCCTCGATGCCGTAGGCGCCGTGGCCGTAATAGATGGTGTTGAGGTACATCATGAGGATCTCGTCTTTGGAGTACATGTCCTCCATCTTGACGGCGATGTAGGCCTCGCGCACCTTACGCTCGATGGTCGAGTCGAACTGCTCCTCCTGCAGGATGGTGTTGCGCACCAGCTGCTGGGTGATAGTCGAGGCGCCTTCGTGACCGCCGCCGAGGGTTGCCACCGCAGCACGCGCGATACCCCACAGGTCGATACCGCCGTGCTCGTAGAAGCGTTCGTCCTCGACGTCAACGGTGCCCTGCAGCACGTAGGGGGAGACCTCGTCCTTGGTGATGGACTTGCGGTTTTGCGTGTAGAAGCTCGCGATCTTGTTGCCGTTGCAGTCGACGATCTCGGTGGGCTCGCTCACCAGATACGCGTTGGCGTCGGTGTAGTCGGGCAGATCGGACAGCCAGCGGTTGACGTTGCCGACCATGCCGATGCCAAATGCCACGCCCGCAATCAGCAGAAAGCCCAAAAACGAGAGCAGGATTATGGGCAGAGCATGCGTCTTTGAACGGCTGCGTCCCTGTCGTTGGCGAGGACCCATATATTGACCTCCAGGTATGTCGTGCCGGACGGTGGATGTACCGTCGGGGCAGGATGGACATAAGTTATTACACGATAAACCAAACGGGGCGCGCGAGGCCTCGTGTATGCTGGAAGACGGCATTTTTCAGAGTGAATGCATACCTTGGTAAGGAGTTTGCCGATGGCGATTCGGACGATGGGGCCGAGCGGACAATACGAGACAGGATTGGATGCTGCCGGTGCGGCGCTGCCCGAGCTGCTGGCGCCGGCGGGCGGACTCGACCAGATGCTTGCGGCCATCGCCGCGGGTGCCGATGCCATCTATGCGGGGTTGGGCGGCTTTAACGCCCGTGTGAGCGCCCATGGCTTTACGGATGACGAGTTTGCGCGCGGCTGCGCCGTGGCGCATGCCCATGGCGTGCGTGTGTACGTGACGCTCAACGTGTTCGTGTTTGACGATGAGTTGTCCGACGCGGTGGCGTTGGGAGCTCATGCGCTGGGGCTGGGCGCCGATGCTCTGATTGTCGCCGATGCCGGGTTGGCCTGCGCGCTGCGCGCGGCGATTCCCGGGGTCGAGATTCACCTGTCCACGCAGGCGGGCGTTCATAGCGAAGGTGCCGTGCGGCTTGCCGCCGATGAGCTGGGGGTTGAGCGCGTGACGACGGCACGCGAGCTGACGGTCGACGAGATTGCGGCGCTATGTGCCACGGGCGTGCCCATCGAGGTATTCTGCCACGGTGCGATTTGCATCGGATATTCGGGGGCGTGCGAGTTCTCGGCCCTGCGGCGTGGGCGCTCTGCGATGCGCGGTGATTGCACACAGCCGTGCCGTCTGGCGTACGACCTAGTGGACGAGGCGGGACAGAGCGTTGTCGCCGTCGAGGGAGATCGCCTGCTGTGTCCGCGCGACTATCTGGGTATTGCGCATCTGCCCGAGCTTGTAGATGCCGGCGTGGCGTCGCTCAAGATCGAGGGGCGCATGAAGAACCCCGATTACGTATTCAACGTGGTGCGGGTGTGGCGCCGGGCACTCGATATGCTGTGCGACGGCGCGTGGAACCCCGGTGCCGTGGAAGAGCTTGAGCGCGAGCTGGGCCGGTCGTTTAACCGTGGGTTTACCGATGCGTACCTGCGAGGGCGTTCGGGCGACGAGCTTATGAGCTTTGAGCGCGCAATTAACCAGGGCGTGCGCGTGGGACGCTTGGTCGCTGTGGGCCACGAAGAGGTGACCGTTGAGCTCGACGCCGCCGTGGCGGCGGGTGACACGCTCGAGATTCGGTTCTATCCGGGTGTCGACGCGCGTCCCGATGTGCCCAAGCGCTGGCCGCAGGTGCCCTGCCCGGTGGATGCCGCAGCGGGGAAGCGCGTCGTCGTGCATTGCAAGCGTAAGGTGGACACGGGCTGCGAGGTACACCTGATTCGCAGCGCCGGCGTGTTGGATCAGACGGCGGCGGTGTTGGAACGCATACGGGCCGAGGCGGATGCGATTGCGCCCGTTGCACGTGCCGTTGAGGTACTGCCCTTTGAGGACGTTGTGGTGGATGGCGGTGCGTCGACGGAGTTGGTGGAGTGCGCGGTTCCCACTCGCATGGTTTTTGCTTGGCAGCTGATGGATGCCGACCCGCGCGGAGAACTCGATTTGTCCGACGCCGTTGTGGTGCTTGACGAGGTGTGCCGCACGGGTGACGCTGACCGGACCCGCTCACTGATACAGCGTGCCGGGCGCGTCGTCTGCCGCAACCTGGGACAGGTGGCGACCGCTCGCGAGCTGGGCGTGACGTTTGACGTGGCGGCGCCGGTGTTCTGCGCGAATCGGGCCACGCTTACCTGGCTGCGCGAACTCGGTGCGGGGCGGGTGTACTTGCCGGCCGAGTTGCTCGGCAATGATGCAGAGCGTATTGCCGAACTGACGGCCGAACCAGGTGTTCTGGGCCCTGTCGATGCCGATTGCCCCGAGCTCATGGTGTGCGAGCACTGCCTGCTGACCGCCGAGGGCGTCTGCGCTACGGATGCGACGGGGCAGGTCCGTTGCCGCGACTGCTTGCGTCGTCGGCAGGTACGCTATCTGGTCGAGCGTGACGGTACACGTCTGCCAGTTGCCATTGACGCATGCGGCAGGACGAGGATTTTCCTGTCGTAGGTGCCGTGTCGCGTCAGTTTGTTATCATATGAGAGTTTATGGACTTCCAGCACCGCCGTTTTCGGCGAGGGTGCTATAGCAAAAGGAGGATACCCAATGCTGTCTGTTGACGAGCAAATGCGTATCATCACCTCGGGCGCCGCGCAGATCGTTCCCGAGGCCGACCTTCGCAAGAAGCTTGAGAAGGGCGAGCCCCTCAACATCAAGCTCGGCGTCGACCCCACCAGCCCCGACCTGCACCTGGGCCACGCCGTGCCGCTGCGCAAGATGCGTCAGTTCCAGGACCTGGGCCACAACGTCACCCTCATCATCGGCAACGGTACCGCGCTGATCGGCGATCCCTCGGGCAAGAATTCCACCCGTCCGCAGCTTTCGCAGGAGCAGATCGAGGCCAATGCCGAGACCTACGTGAGCCAGGCCATGAAGATCCTGGATCCCGAGAAGACCACCATCGTGCACAACGGCGACTGGATCTTGTCGATGGATCTCGCCGGTCTGCTGCAGGTATGCTCCAAGTTCACCGTCGCCCGCATTCTTGAGCGCGACGACTTTACTAAGCGCTACCAGTCTCAGACGCCGATCGCCCTGCACGAGTTCCTGTACCCCGTGATGCAGGCCTTCGACTCCGTTCAGATCAAGGCCGACGTGGAGATGGGCGGCACAGACCAGCTCTTCAACCTGCTCGCTGGTCGCGAGCTCATGGAGAAGATGGGTATGGAGCCCCAGATCGCGCTCACCATGCCGCTGCTCGAGGGCACCGATGGCGTTCGTAAGATGTCCAAGTCCTATGGCAACTACATCGGCCTGACCGACGCCCCCAAGGATATGTTCGGCAAGACCATGTCCATCCCCGACGAGATGATCGGCAAGTACTATCGTCTGGCCAGCTCGCTCACCCCTGCCGAGGTCGACAAGATCGACGCCGCCCTGGCCGATGGCTCCGCCGACCCCTACGAGCTCAAGCGCGCTCTGGGCCGCGACCTGTGCGACACCTACCACGGCGCCGGCGCCGGCGACGAGGCTCAGGCCGAGTTCGACCGCGTATTCAAGGAGGGCCAGCTCGCCGACTTCCCCGAGAAGCACGTTGAGCTGACCGTCAACGACGAGGGCCAGATCTACCTCGCCGGCCTGCTCAAGGACCTGGGTCTTTCGGCGAGCGCCGGCCAGGCTCGTCGCGATATCGACGGCGGCGGCGTCAAGATCAACGGCAAGGCCGTGGCTCCCAAAAGCTATAACATCGATCCCAGCGCCCTCAAGCTGGGCGACACCCTCTCCGTAGGCAAGCGCAAGGGCTTCAAGTTGATTTAGTTACGCGGTTTTACCAAACCGCGTAACGACTCGACGCTGCAAACCCGCCAGAGCGGCAATCTGCCTTTCAACTTCGGCGGCATGACCAAAAGGTCAATGCCGCCTCGTTTCAAGGCACCTTGCTCGCCCTGGCGGGTTTTCGCTCATATGACCCAATCCGCTGTCAAGAGCCACAATGGCCCCGCCGACCGCT
>DXZR01000022.1 GCA_019419555.1 Collinsella sp. | reverse complement strand
GGGGTCAGCCCGTGGGAGGCCAGGGCGCCGCTGACCGGTGGACGGCACCGAGCCGCCATTGGGAATGTAGAAGGGGGAGGCCTCGCGGCCTCCCCCTTTTTTGCGTTATATACAAGCTGTCCCTTGTGAACGGGCCCTTCTTTTGACTCTCTTACTGTTTGGCTGTTTTTTGAACTGTCGCTTTGTATTTGCGCGATAATATCTCGCATTGACGTTAGGGAGGGCTTGATGTTTACCGTTTTTGTTTTGGGCAATATTGCTTCGGGTAAATCGACTGCCTGCCGCTATCTGGAATCTCGCGGAGCCCTGCTTATCGATTTAGACGTTCTTGCCAAATCGCTGTACGTGCCGGGGTCGGATATCGTCAATGCTCTTGCTGAAGAGTTTGGCTGGGATATTTTGGACGAGGAGGGCGGCGTTCGAAGTAACATCCTCGCTTCTCGAGCTTTTGCCTCTCCTGATGCGGTTGCAAGGCTCAATAGCATTGTGCACCCCGTTCTCATTGAGCAGCTTTCGCTGAGGATTCTCGATCCTGTCTGCTGTACGGTTTCGACTCCTCGCTATCCCTTTGCGGCGGTCGAAGTATCTGCTCCAGCTGGCTTTGAGGACGCCTTTGGCCTTGCGGATGAAATTATGGTTGTTAGCGCTCCTTTGGAGGTCCGTCGCGAACGCGCTATTCACCGTGGTATGGAGGCATCCGATTTTGATGCTCGCTGTGCTTGCCAGCCCGATGAGTCTTCGCTTTGCAGTCTAGCCACTACCGTGATTGATAACGCGGCGGGCGATAGCTCGCTCTTTGTACAACTGGACGCATGGCTTGCCCGCCATGGCCTTATGGACGCTACGGATAAGGGGACGACAGATGCCTAAGACGCGCTTCTTTACGTGGTATCGCCTTGTGCCCCTGACTGTCGTTTTCGTCTTTGGCCTTATCTCGCTCGTTTACTCGTGTGCTCCCGCCGCTTTCTTTAAACCGTTCTATCCGATTGACTATGAGGCGTATGTAAAGCAGTCCAGCATTTCGCATAATCTCGATCCGTATCTGGTATGTGCCGTCATCAAGTCGGAATCAAACTGGGATCCCGAGGCGGAATCAAACCAGGGCGCCCAAGGTCTCATGCAACTTATGCCCGAAACCGCTCAGGATATGATCGCCAAGGGCCTTGTCGACGGGGACGAGTATTCTGCCGATAACCTGAATGACCCCGCTTCGAATATTGAATTTGGGTGCGCATATCTCTCGTACCTGCTGACATATTTCAATGGCTCGACGGATAGCGCTATTGCTGCTTACAATGCCGGAATGGGCAATGTCGATGGGTGGGCGCAGCAAAACACATCGCTCCATAACGCGATTACCTTCCCCGAGACGCAAGCTTATTTGATTCGTGTCAATAATGCCTGGGTTCGCTATAAGACCCTCTATCCCGACCGGTTCGTATAGGACTATGCCTGCCGCCTGCGTATACTGCAGATGTATGAGTTAGGAGTATCCATGGCGGATTTTGAAGTTGAGCGTGTTGGCGGAGAGCTCAAACGCTTTGGCGTTAAGGGCTCTGAGGTGCCGTTTGAGGTCGTGTCTCCCTATGAGCCTGCAGGTTCCCAGCCAAAGGCCATTGAGTCGCTTGTGCAGGGTGTGAGGGACGGAGACCGCTATCAGGTTTTGCTGGGCGTAACCGGCTCGGGCAAGACCTTTACCATGGCCAAGACCATCGAAGCTCTCGGTAAGCCAACGCTGGTCATGGCCCCCAACAAAACCCTCGCCGCCCAGCTCGCGAGCGAGCTCAAAGAATTCTTTCCCAACAACGCCGTGGTCTACTTCGTCTCGTACTACGACTACTATCAGCCCGAGGCATATGTACCGCAGAGTGATACGTATATCGAGAAAGACTCCTCGATTAACGAGGAGGTCGAGATGCTGCGCCATCAGGCGACGGCATCGCTGCTTTCTCGACGGGATGTGATTGTCGTCGCATCGGTCTCGTGCATCTATGGCATCGGTTCTCCCGAGGACTATGCGGGCCTGGCGCCGAACGTCGATAAGAAGGTGCCGCTCGAGCGCGACGACTTCATCCATGCGCTCATTGACATTCAATACGACCGCAATGACTATGACCTGGCACGTGGCACCTTCCGCGTGCGCGGCGATGTTGTCGACGTATATCCGCCCTATGCCGAGCATCCGTTGCGCTTTGAGTTCTTTGGCGACGAGGTCGAGCTGATTGCCGAGATCGATGAGGTCACCGGCGAAATGCTACGTGAGTACGAAGCGATTCCCGTGTGGCCGGCTTCGCACTACGTGACCGAGAAGCCAAAGGTCAAGGCGGCCCTGAAATCAATCAGCGAAGAGTGCGAGAAGCGCGTGGCGGAGCTCAAGGCGACCGACAAGTTGCTCGAGGCGCAACGTCTGCAGCAGCGGACCGATTATGACCTCGAGATGCTCGAGACGATGGGCTTTTGCAACGGCATCGAAAACTACTCGCGCCATCTGGATGGACGTAAGCCGGGTGAACCGCCGTTTACCTTGATTGACTACTTCCCCAAGGATATGCTTTGCATCATCGACGAGAGCCATGTGACGGTGCCGCAGATTCGCGGTATGCACGAAGGCGACCGTTCGCGCAAAGTTACGCTTGTTGAGCATGGTTTTCGTCTTCCGTCGGCGCTCGATAACCGCCCGCTTCGTTTCGATGAGTTTGAGGCGAGGATTCCGCAGTTCATTTACGTCTCGGCCACGCCAGGCGACTATGAGTTGCGTGTGAGTCAAAACGATGTTGAACAGATCATTCGACCGACCGGCCTGCTCGATCCCAAAATCGACGTTCGTCCGGTCCGAGGCCAGATTGACGATCTTGAGGACGAGATTCGCGAGCGCGTGGCCCGTAAGGAGCGCGTGCTGGTGACCACGCTGACCAAGCGCATGGCCGAGGATCTGACCGATCACCTGCTCGATGCCGGCATTAAGGTCAACTACATGCACTCCGATACAGCGACGATGGACCGTGTCGAGATCCTGCGAACGCTGCGCGAGGGAAAGATTGATGTTCTCGTTGGCATCAACCTGCTCCGCGAGGGTCTGGATCTCCCCGAGGTCTCGCTGGTGGCAATTCTCGACGCTGACAAGGAAGGCTTCTTGCGCAATCGCCGTTCGTTGATTCAGACGATTGGCCGTGCGGCCCGTAATGCCGACGGCGAGGTCATCATGTATGCAGACGTTGTGACCGATTCGATGAAAGAAGCCATCGAGGAGACGCAGCGCCGTCGCGAGATTCAGATGGCATATAACGAAGAGCATGGCATTGTGCCCAAGACGGTCCGCAAGGCCATTAACGACATTTCGAGCTTTATTGCCGAGGCCGAAAAGACTGTGGGTTCCAAGGGGCGCTCGAAGGGCGACTCCCTTGGCCATGGCGCATTCTATACGCCCGATGAGTCGGGCGAGGGCGGCGTGCCGGAAACGGTGGCACCCGAGCAGACACTTGCGGAGCAGTTGGAAGAACTGCCGCATGACGAGCTTGTGCGGATCGTCGAAACCATGGAAGAGGATATGCGCAACGCTTCTGCCGCCATGGACTTTGAGGAGGCGGCGCGCCTGCGCGATGCTGTCGTTCAGATTCGGGCGATGCTCGAGGGTGCGTCTGAGGACGAGACGATCGAGCGCTTACGTTCGCAGGCCCGCAAGGGTTCCACGTTCGCATCGGGCAGAAAACGCCAGGGTGCACGGTTTAAGAAATAGCGAACAGGCCCCGAGTTCCCTGTGGAGCTCGGGGCCTGTGTCTTTTGCGTGCTGGAATTCGTGCGCTAGAGGTCTGCGATCAGGGCTTCGGCGCAACGGATGCCATCGGTAGCTGCGCTCATGATTCCTCCGGCATATCCGGCCCCCTCGCCGCAAGGGTAGAGCCCCGGGGTCGATACAGCGTGGCATTGACGGTCTCGAGTAACGGTGACCGGAGAGCTCGAGCGTGTCTCAACACCGGTGAGGACGGCATCGGGATGGTCGTAGCCACGCAGTTTTTTGCCGAGTAAGGGAATTCCCAGACGAAGCGACTCGATGATATGTTGCGGCAATGACTCATCGATTGCTGTCCAAGTCACGCCGAGCGGATAGGTGGGCTTTACCTTGCCGCATGTCGTGCTGGCGCGTTCTGCAAGGAAATCGCCGACGAGCTGTGCCGGTGCGTTCCAGTTGGAGCCGCCAAGGCGATAGGCAGCCCGCTCGCAAATGCGCTGGAGTTCTACGCCTGCAAGAGGATCGTCGCTGGGGAGATCGTCGGGCGTGACGTTAACGAGGAGAGCGGCGTTTGCGTTGCGGCCGGCGCGGGCGTTGAGACTGGCGCCGTTGACGCACAGATGGCCGGGCTCTGAAGAGGCTGCGACAACCTGTCCGCCAGGACACATGCAGAATGAGAATACGCTGCGGCCGTTGGGAAGATGGGTAACGAGCTTATAGGGGGCTGCTCCGAGCGCGGGATGACCCGCCGCGGGGCCATATTGCGCCCGATCGATATCACACTGCGGGTGTTCGATGCGAACGCCCATGGCAAACGTCTTTTGAGCGAGGGCGACATCATGGGTTTTGAGAACCTCGAATACGTCGCGGGCAGAATGACCGCAAGCAAGGATGAGATGCTTTGTGTTGATTGACTCGCTTGTCGCGTCGTGGGACGACTGGATGTCGATACCGACAATGGCGCCAGATGTGTCAGTGTGAATGTCAACGAGTTTCGTTCGATAGCGAACGGTTCCTCCGAGCTGTTCAATGCGCTGGGAGATGCTGGTAACGACGGCGGGGAGGATGTCGGAGCCAATATGCGGTTTTGCATCCCATAGAATATCGCGGGGAGCGCCCGCTTCGACGAAGGTCTCGAGGATAAGGCGATGGGCGGGATTTTTGGTTCCCGTATTGAGCTTGCCGTCCGAGAAGGTCCCCGCGCCGCCCAGACCAAACTGGATATTGCTCTCGGGGTCGAGGATGCGCTCCTTTAGAAAGAGGTCGATCGCATGTGAGCGGCGAAATGCCGGGTCGCCGCGCTCGATGAGCAGGGGTTTAAGGCCCGCTTCGGCAAGGGTCAGGGCGGCGAAGAGACCGGCGCAACCGGCGCCGACAACGACGGGACGCCCCTTGGGTGCATTCGGGACGGGGTTGGGGAATGAAGGAGCCTCGCCGTCAACCATGCGGATGCGCGAGCGGTTGCGCTCGGCGACGCGGTCGACCACTTCCTGTTCGAGTCGGGAGCTTGTCAGCTCAACTCGAAAGCTCAAAATAAAATGAACATCTCGCTTTTTACGGGCGTCGATTGACTTGCGATGGAGCTCAATGGCTTTAATCTGGGAATCCTCGCATCGCAGGGCTCGTTTGACGGCGCGTCTGCCAATAGCAAGGCAGGCGTTTTCGTCGCCGGCCTCATCGAGCGTCGCGTTGACTTGGGTGATTTCGATCATCGAGGTCTCCTTAGAGGCAAGAAAGAGGCCGTCCGGTATCCCAGACGGCCCGAATGCGTTTTTGATTATAGACTGCGCGGCTACAGGCTGCTTGCAGCGCGAATACCCGAGATCCAGGCCCACGCAAGGTTAAAGCCTCCGCAATCGGCGTCGATGTCGAGCGCTTCTCCGCAGACGTAAAGCGGGGCGCCTGTGGTGCTGTTCACGTAAAGATTGGGTGTCGAGACGCACTCGATAGATATGCCGCCACGCGTGACCTGTGCTGAGCGCTCCTCTGCCGTCCCTTCGACGGACAGTTTAAAGTGCTTGAGGATTGAGACCAGGTGGATGACATCGCGCGAGCCGGGATGGCACCGCTCGAATGCCGTACAGACGACGTGTGAGAGCTGCGGGGCGAGCATGCCGTCAAGCCAGTGGGAGTTTCGGGGCGAAAAATCGCCGAGCACGTTGACACGCTGCTCGAGCGTATCGAGCAGCTCATCTTTGGAGAAATCTGGAAAGAAGTCGATCAGAGCAGTGTCGCCCTGGTTGATACGGCGAGAGAGATTGAAGGCGGCGACGCCTGAGATGCCGAAGGCACGGAACAGCACTTCGCCATCTTCTCGCCAGAGCTCTTCGTGGCTGCGCGAGAGCGTTAAGCGGGCTCGGACGCGCAGACCATCCAGAGTTCCGAGTGCCGTCCGGTCGCCGACGACTGATGCCGATACGGGGCACAGGACGGGGCGCAGGGGCGTCAAGGGAAGGCTAAACACCTCGGCGATGCCGGTGGGGTTGCCGCCCGTAGCGATAACCACGGCCCTTGCCTGCAGGGCATCGCTCGTGCGAGGAGTATCGGCTAACGCCTTTCGAAGCGAACGGAGCTCCGTCTTTCGGTCGCCGTGCTTTTTGGGTTTGAGTACATGAGCGGGACGGTCGATCTGAAGCGTCCAGCCTTCGGAAGCCTTATGAGCCGCAATGACGTTAGTTCCGCAGAGTAGGGTGATGCCCAAACGCTCGCATGCATTGAGGAGTGCATCGCGAACCGACTCGGCGCGAAGGGAGCGCGGGTATAGGCGGCCTTCCTCACGGATCGTCATGATGCCCAGCGAGGAGAAAAAACTCTCGAGATCTTGCTCGGGTTGGGGGCCCATGATGGATTCGACAAAGGCGGGGCGGTTATATCGCCGAATGTCGATGGATTCGTTTGAGAGGTTGCAGCGGCCGTTTCCGGTTGCGAGCAGCTTGAGACCGCAGGCGACGTCGCGCTCGACGACGCAGACCCTTTTGTCGACACGCGCCGCCGTAATGGCGGCGGCGAGGCCCGAGGCCCCGCCGCCGATCACCAAGACGTCATAGAAGGCGCTTGCGTTCACTTAGGCCTCGTCTGTCTTGTGCGGGGCGATGGCCTCAACGGCGGAGACGGCCTTGGGCAGCATGTCATCGGGCAGTGCGGTCTCGACTTCACCCTTATCGCAGGCCTCGGCGAGTGACGGATTGATGGGAAGCTGACCCAAGATGTCGAGGTTGTAGCGCTCGGCGACTTCGGGGAGCTTGCTCTTACCAAAGACCTCGATCTTCTTGCCGCAGTCGGGGCACTCGATATAGCTCATGTTCTCGACAATGCCCAGAATAGGGACGTTCATCTTCTCGGCCATGTTGACTGCCTTGGCGACGATCATCGAGACCAAGTCTTGCGGGCTCGTGACGATGACGATGCCATCGACGGGCAGCGATTGGAAAACGGTGAGCGCGACGTCACCCGTTCCCGGAGGCATATCGACCAGCAGGTAGTCGATGGGGCCCCACGAGGTCTCGCTCCAGAATTGCCTGATGGCGCCCGCGATAACCGGGCCACGCCAAAGGACGGGATCGGTTTCGTTTTGGAGCAACAGGTTGGAGCTCATGACCTTGACGCCGTGCTCGGAGATCTCGGGCAGCATGAGGTTGCCGAGGGCATGGACATGGCGTCCGCTCATGCCGAACATTTTGGGGATGGAGGGGCCGGTGATGTCGGCGTCGAGAATGCCAACCTTGTTGCCGCGGCGGGCGAGCTCGGTTGCGATGGCGCCCGTCACAAACGACTTGCCGACGCCTCCCTTGCCGGAAAGCACAGCGATAACGCGCTTGACCTCCGACAGCGTATTCTCTTCAAATTGCGACGGCGTTGATTGTCCGCCGGCTGCTTGTGCGTGCTCGCAACCCATGTATGACTCCTTTGTATATGTTGGGGCCGGAGCCCCGCGGTGTGACACGAGCGTCATTGTACCCTCGTTTGCGAGCGGGAGTCATTTGCGATGCATTTGGGCCGAGCGTGCTTGCAATACGATGGGTCCAAGCGAATGGGCGGGCTTACTGAACTTTGCTGGCGAACTCGAGGTATTGCATGCGCTGCAGCTTGTCGATCGTCGAGGCGTATGGGCTGTCTTCAGATTCCAAGTCGTAGCGCAGCCCGTCGGCACCAATATAGCCGGCGACATTGATGGTGGGCACATCTGACCTTGTTGCAAGCAGGGCCTTTTGATAGTCAGTGAGCGGGGCGCCGATCTTATTAAGGGTAATAGCTGCAATCTCGTTTGCCCCGACGGTGTCGTAGACGTTGAGCTCGGTATTGCCGGCGATTTCATAGTTGGCCCAGACGAAATAGGTCGACTGATAGATACGGAAAGCGTGGCTTGCCGTATCTTCCTGAGGGTACAGCTCGTCGTTGAGAGTCGTTGCGGCGCTCGGCTGATGGTCGCCAAAAAAGACAAGAACAACCGGTCTGCCGATATTGCGGAGCTCATTGATAAAGTACTCGAGGTCCCGGTCGGATGCATTGATGCAGGTGAGATAGGTATTGAGCGCGCTATTGGCGCCCTCGCTGGCTCCCTCGACCCAATAGTTTGTCAGCTCTTCGGCGGGAACGGTGCCATAGTCGTAGCCGCCGTGATTTTGCATCGTGACGTCAAAGATGAACTGCGGGGCTTCGTCGGTTCTGAGCAGGTCGAGTATCTTGTCGTAGGTGGCGTAGTCGCATACGCCGGCATGGTAATAGGGCGCACCTTCGAAATCGCCGATTGAAAGAAAGTCTCCAAAACCCAGCTGCTGATAGATTTTATCTCGATGGTAGTTGACGGGGTTTTGCGGGTGCATAGCAGTAGTAGTATACCCAAGCTCTTTAAGGTCCTTTGCCAGGCTGTTGACACTATTCATCTGATACAGCTGATAGGGGATTTTGCCTAATCCGACAAAGGCCGTTGTCGCTCCGGTCAAAAATTCGAATTCGGAGTTCGCCGTTCCGCCACCGGTGACCGAAGCGAGCATGGTGCCGCGAACAAGTGTGTCGGGAAGCGAGTTGTAGAATGCGGGACCGGTGTACCCGGCCGCCTGGAGCTGCTCAAAGCACGAAAGGTCGCTAAAACTCTCGTTCATGACGGCAACAATCGTCGGCTTGATTTCATTGAACTGGGCAACGGCCGCCGCGCGCTGCTCGCTCGAGCCATACGTGCTGTCGTAGGCGGCGGCGAGCTCCTGTTCGATGCTCTGCGCCTCATCGGGCGTATAGTCTTCGGGCTTTTCAATGGGCAACTCGTTGACCATTTCGGTGAACGAAGTGATAAAACCCTGAGACGCATACGTGGTGATGGGCTGCCAACGGTCAAATCCAAAATCCAGCGACTGCTCCAAGTCGATGTTGGAAAAGCCCAAGAGCCCCACAACGGTCACTAGCAGAAAAGCGCAGAGGTTAGCGGCGATTGCGGGGAAGACATGGGCGGGCGTACGGAGCTTTCGCGGTCGGATAAGCGAAAGAAGCCCCAGGGAAATCTCCAGCAGGGCGAGTGAGGTTACGATTCCTGCAGTGAAGGTGAACTCATATCCCTCACTTACTTCCATTGCGGTGCCCAATGCCAAAATGTCGCTCGGCAGGATGGCCTCGCCTTTAAACGTTATGACGAAGTGCTCGGCAATGCCAAGGGTGCAACAGACGACGGGCACGAGGGCCATGACGCCTCCATGACGCTGTCCCAGCAAATAAAGGGAGAGCAGAACCGTCGCGAGCAGCCCAACGGAAAACCCGAATGAGTTGGCGGGAATGCGATAGAACGTTTCGTTGCAGGCAATTTCGAGTGAAACGAACGAGAGCGCTGAAACAGCGGCGACGACAAGGATGTCGCGGCAAATACAGGCAACCGTTCCCGTCGCAAGATCGGTTTGGTCGATAAGTCCCGAAACCAAGGGCTCGACAAGAAGTATGACGGCGGCAGCACCGAGCGCCGAATAAGAAAGGACCCATAGGGAACAGTCCTCATTTACGAGCAATTGATTCGTAATCCATGCAGCTACCATGCCGAGCGGGATGAGGAGCATCGCGCACCAAAAGACGCGGGCAATGGGCGGTTTTTCGTTGTGTCTGATTGAAAAATACACGCGCACGACGACGGCGGCCACGATAAGGACGGCGATGAATATGGGCAGATTGGCCATGCCACTCGAAGTGATTTCAAGGGGGATATCTTCGGTCATGGACGTTCCTCTGTTACAGCAAATTAAGTTCAGTTTTAGATTACTCTAACCTTTCCACGGCATTTCGAGAAACAAAGCACCCGACACGCAAAGCAAAAGGTCTGCGAATCTTGTATTACGAACATCTGTGCGCGTTGAGTGCGTTAAACTCATCGACAGTGTGATTTGAGGTTATAGGAGGCAAGGAGCTTCCATGTCTGATTCTTCTATCGTTATCCGTGGTGCGCGCGAACACAACCTGCGCAATATCGATGTTTCCATCCCGCGCGACGAGCTCGTGGTCATTACCGGTCTTTCGGGCTCGGGCAAGAGCTCGCTGGCGTTTGACACGATCTATGCCGAGGGTCAGCGTCGCTACGTGGAAAGCCTGTCGAGTTATGCGCGCCAGTTTTTAGGCCAGATGGACAAGCCCGATCTAGACTCGATCGACGGCCTTTCGCCGGCCGTCTCGATCGATCAGAAGACGACGTCCAAGAATCCGCGCTCGACGGTGGGTACTGTAACTGAGATTTATGACTACCTTCGCTTGCTTTTTGCACGCGTGGGCACGCCACACTGCCCCGAGTGCGGTCGCGTTATCGAACGCCAGACCACCGACCAGGTCGCCGATAAGGTCCTGGCAGCGGGAGAGGGTCGTCGTGCGTTTGTGCTGGCACCGGTGGTGCGCGGGCGCAAAGGCGAGTACGCAAAATTGTTCGAGGATCTTCGGGCTGAGGGCTTTAGCCGCGTGCGTGTCGACGGCGAAGTACGCTCGCTCGACGACCCCATCGATCTGGACAAAAAGTTCAAGCACGATATCGAGGTCGTAGTCGACCGCATCGTGATTCGGGAAAACTCTCTGGGCCGTATCGCCGAGTCGGTTGAACAGGCGACTGCCTTGGCACACGGCAATGTGAACGTGTACATGCTGCCCGATCGCGATGCTCCCGAGGGAACCGAGGGCGAGCTGCTGGAGTATTCGTTGGCTCTGGCGTGCCCGGAGCACGGGCACTCCATCGACGACCTACAACCCCGCGACTTTTCGTTCAACGCGCCCTATGGTGCGTGTCCCGAGTGCGATGGTCTGGGCTTTAAGAAAACGGTCGATGCCGAGGCGCTGATTGAGGACCCGTCGAAGTCGATTGCCGATGGGGTCTTTGGAAGCCTGTTCGGCAATTCGAACTACTACCCCCAGATCTTCGCCGCGGTCTGTAAGCACTTTAAGGTGAGCGCGGATACACCGTGGGAAGACCTACCTCCGCGAGTGCGCCGTGCATTTTTGGATGGCATGGGCGACAAGAAGATTTCGGTGGACTATCAAAAGCTCGACGGTCGTCGCAGCCAGTGGGACACCAAGTTTTCGGGCGTGCGCAATATCCTGTACGAGCGCTATACCGAGACGACCAACGAGAACACTAAGGCGCGCCTGGAGAAGTACATTCGCGAGGAGCCGTGTTCGAGCTGCCATGGTGCTCGCCTGCGCCCCGAGATGCTCGCCGTCACCGTGGGCGGCAAGTCCATTTATGAGGTTTGTTGCCTGTCGTGCCGCGAGTCGCTCGAGTTTTTTGAGGACCTTGAGCTCACCGAGCGTCAACAATTCATCGGCGGTCGTATCGTCAAGGAAATCCTGGAACGCTTGCGTTTTCTGGTTGATGTCGGCCTTGATTATCTGACGCTCGATCGTGCTTCGGCGACGCTTTCCGGCGGTGAGGCGCAGCGCATTCGCCTGGCTACGCAGATCGGTGCGGGCCTCATGGGCGTTCTCTATATTCTGGACGAGCCTTCGATTGGTCTTCACCAGCGCGACAACGAGCGGCTGATTAAGACACTCGAGCGCCTGCGCGATATCGGCAACACCGTTATCGTCGTTGAACACGATGAGGACACGATTCGCGCTGCCGACTATGTGATCGATATGGGGCCAGGCGCGGGCGTCAACGGCGGGCACGTGGTCGCCGCGGGAACGCCTGCCGATATCATGGCGTGCCCCGATTCCATGACGGGTGCTTATTTGACCGGCAAGCGGATGATCCGCGTGCCAGACGAGCGCCGCAAGCCCGGCCGCGGCTGCCTTAAGATCACGGGCGCCCGCGCCAACAACCTCAAAAACGTTACCGCCAAGATTGAGTTCGGTACGCTCACAGTCGTTACCGGTGTTTCGGGATCGGGCAAGAGCTCCCTGGTCACCGATACGATTGCGCCCGCGCTTACGAATGCCATCCACCGTTCGACGCGTCCCGTGGGTCCGTACAAGAAGATTGAGGGCATCGAGTGCATCGATAAGGTGATCGACATTGACCAGTCGCCGATCGGTCGCACGCCGCGTTCGAACCCTGCGACCTATATTGGCCTGTGGGATGATCTGCGCGCGCTGTTTGCGAGCACGCCGGAGTCGAAGGCGCGTGGCTACTCGCCGGGACGCTTCTCCTTTAATGTGAGCGGCGGACGCTGCGAGGCGTGCAAGGGCGACGGCCAGATCAAGATTGAGATGCACTTTCTTCCCGATATTTATGTTCCCTGCGAGGCTTGTGGCGGCAAGCGCTATAACCGCGAGACGCTCGAGGTTACCTATCGTGGCAAGACTATCTCGGACGTACTTGACATGAGCGTGGCCGAGGCACTGGCTTTCTTTGGGAATATTCCGCAGATCAAGCGAAAGCTTCAAACCCTGTATGACGTCGGCCTAGGTTATGTGAGCTTGGGCCAGCCCGCCACGACGCTCTCGGGTGGTGAGGCGCAGCGCGTAAAGCTCGCCAAGGAGCTTCATCGCCGTCAGACGGGTAAGACGTTCTATATTTTGGACGAGCCTACGACCGGTCTTCATTTTGAGGACGTTCGCCAGTTACTTGATGTGTTGCAGCGTCTAGTCGATGCGGGCAATACGGTGTTGGTGATCGAGCACAACCTCGATGTCATCAAGGTCGCCGACCGTCTGATCGATATGGGTCCCGAGGGTGGCAACGGTGGCGGAACTGTCGTGGTCTCGGGTACGCCAGAGCAGGTTGCGGCATGCCCGCAGAGCTATACCGGCAAGTTCTTGGCGCCGTTGCTCAAACGCGATAAGGAGCGTCAAGCGCAACTCGATGCCTAATACATAGGTGTTTTTGAAACATGAGCGCCGCCGATTCCTTGCGATTCGGTGGCGCTCTCTTTGTCGAGATAGCGTATGCCGCGCAAATGGACATATACTTAAAAATTGCGTTCTTATATGAGGGAAAGGATATGCCATGCCGAAGGCCGTGAAGACGCCAAAGACCAACGCCATGCGTGAGCTGGAAAGCGCCGGCATCCCCTATGTTCTCCATACGTACGAAGACGATGACGACGAATCGTCGGGGCTGGGCGTCGCGATTTCCGAGCAGCTTGGCGAGGAGCCCGGTCAGGGATTTAAGACCCTGGTCTGCACGACGCCGTCCAACGACCATGTCGTGTGCTGCATTCCCGTTGCCGACGAGCTCGACCTCAAGGCCGCCGCGCGCGCCGCAGGCGAAAAGTCGCTGACCATGATGCATGTCAAAGATTTGCTTGCCGCGACGGGGTATGTCCGCGGCGGTTGCAGTCCGGTCGGTATGAAAAAACGCTTCCGGACTCTGATCGATGAGACATGCGTCCTTTGGGATACCATTTTTATCTCGGGTGGCAAGCGCGGCTATCAGCTTGAGCTTGCTCCCGATGACTTAGTTGCATTTTGCGGGGCGACGGTTGCCCCGATCACGAGAGAGGACTGAGCGATGCCGCAGGAAGAATTGAAGCGCGGAGCTCATTTTGCAAAAGAATCTGCGCCTCAGACACCCTCATCCGAAGCTTCTTCGTCGCGAGATGACACTGACGACATGGGCTCGTCGGACTACTCCACGGTTGGTCGTTCCGCCGGGCTTATGACCATCCTGACCATTGTGTCTCGCGTCACCGGTTTTATCCGCACGTGGGCAATGGCGGCCGCTATCGGCATGTCGCTACTTTCGTCCTCCTATCAGGTCGCCAACAACCTGCCCAATATGCTCTACGAACTCGTGATGGGCGGCATGCTCGTGACGGCGTTTTTGCCCGTGTACATGGGCGTGAGGCGTGAGCAGGGTCGCGAGGCCTCGAACGAGTACGTGGGCAACCTGCTCGGCATTCTGCTTTTGGTGCTGGGTGGCATTTCGTTGCTGGGGACCGTGTTCGCCCCGGGCTTTATCTGGACGCAATCGTTCCTTTCGGGTGACGGCGGCAGCATGGATACCGCTGCGTTCATGTTCCGTTTCTTTGCCATCCAGATTCTGTTTTATGGTTTGGGCTCGGTGTTCTCGGGCGTTCTCAACGCACACCGCGACTACTTCTGGTCGACGTTTGCCCCGGTCCTCAACAATGTGATCGTCATTGCGAGCTTTATGGGTTTTGCGCCCGTGTCCGCACAGTTTGGCGAACGTGCCGGCATCATCTTGATTGCGGCCGGTACGACCCTCGGTGTCTTTGTTCAGATGGCATGTCAGATTCCCGCGCTTAGCAAGCACGGCGTGCATCCCCATATCCATATCGACTTTAAGGACCCCGCGCTGCGCCAGACGATTGCGCTCGGTATCCCGACGCTGCTCGCCACGGTGTGCATGTTTGTCTCGACTTCTATCACCAACGCTGCCGCGCTGGTGGTCCAGCCCGAGACTGGTCCTTCCGTCATCGCCTATGCGCGCCTGTGGTACACGCTGCCCTACGCGCTGATTGCCGCCTCGCTTTCGACGGCGCTCTATACCGAGCTCTCTCACGACGCACAGGAGAAGGATTACGACAGCGTACGCACGGGCATTTCGCGTGGCGTCGCCCAGATGCTGTTCTTCCTGATTCCGTTCGCACTGTACCTGATTGTCTTCGCACGTCCGCTCAACATGATCTACTGTGCTGGCAAGTTCGATGAATCCGGAGTGGCGCTGGTGTCCGAGTACCTTGTCTACCTAGCGCTCTCGCTGCCGCTCTACGGCGTGGTCGTGTTGATGCAGAAGAGCTTCTCTGCCTTGCTCGACATGAAGCCCTATAGCCGCTATTGCCTGTATTCTGCCATCGGCCAGGCCGGCTCGGTTCTGCTGTTTGGCGTTGTGCTGGGCTTCGGTATGCCGGCAATCGCGCTTTCGTATGTTGTCGACTACGTGATCTTGGTCGGCTGTTCGCTGTGGTGGCTGCGTCGTCGCCTGCGTGGCCTTCAGGTCAAATCTATCCTGCATGGCGGTTTCTTTGGCCTTTTGCTCGGTGGTCTAGGTGCTGCCGCAGGCGCCGGCGTCATGTGGGTGCTTGAACACTTTGTCGGGGCACTTGGCGGCTCGATTCTGATTACTCTTGGCTACGTTTGCGTTGCGGGTGTCGTCTCGCTTGCTGTTACCTTTGGCCTTGCCGTCGTCCTTAAGATGCCTGAGGTCTCGGCGCTGCTTCGTCGCAAGTAGGTGCGTGTGGCCGGTCACGACAACATTCCAACGCTTGCCGAGCAGGTTTCGCGCGTTCCCACACAGCCCGGATGCTACCTTTGGAAGGATGCCAAGGGCGATGTCATCTACGTGGGCAAGGCAAAAAACTTGCGTTCCCGTATGCGCCAGTACGTGACACTGCAGGATGAGCGTCAAAAGATCCCGCTGATGATGCAGCTGGTGGCGAGCTTTGACTATATCGTGGTGGAGACCGAGCACGAGGCGTTGGTGCTCGAGCGCAATTTGATTGGTCAGTACCATCCGTACTTTAACGTCGACCTCAAGGATGACAAGAGCTACCCCTTTATCGCCATTACAAAGGGCGACCTGTATCCCGCTATCAAATATACGCGCGAGCGTCATAAGCCGGGAACGCGTTATTTTGGTCCCTATACCGATAGCCGTGCGGCACGTGAGACGATAGATACGCTGCGCAAGGTTATCCCCATCTGCTCCGCATCCTGTGCGGAGTGGCGTCGTTGTCGTCGTATCGTCGAGTCCCACAGGGGCGAGGAAGACATCGTCAATATGATTTGCGCGCAAAACGGGCGTCCCTGCTTTGACTACCATGTCGGGCGCGGCCCGGGTGCGTGTGTCGGCGCGATTTCTCCTACGGACTATGCCAAGAACGTCAAACGTGTCGAACGTTTTTTGTCGGGCCATCGCAAGGATGTCGTCGATGAGCTGACCTCCGAGATGACGGATGCCGCCGAGGCGCTCGACTTTGAGCGCGCGGCACGCGTCAAACGTCGTTTGGAGGTCATCAGGGGTCTGGACGACCGTCAGCAAGTCGTTTTTCCCTCCAGTGTCGATATCGATGTCATCGGTTTCTATCGCGAGGAGACCATCTCCGCCGCTTGCGTCTTTGTCGTGCGTGAGGGTCGAACGGTTCGAACCTGCGAGTTCATTCTTGACAAGGGTCTTGATGTTGACGAGGAAGAGCTCCAGTCGGGCTTTCTTAAGCGCTATTACGACGAGACGGCCGATATTCCAGCTGAGATAAACCTCTCTGTCGAGCTTGAGGATGCGGAGGCGCTGGGGGAGTGGCTTGCAGGCAAGCGCGAGCGTTCCTGCCATCTCCATAGGCCGCAGCGTGGCGAAAAGCACCGTTTGCTCGATATGGCATCCAAAAATGCGCGCCATGCCCTCATGCGCTACATGATGCGAACGGGGTACGCTGACGACCGCACCAATCAAGCGCTCCTGGAGCTCGAAAGCGCGCTGGCGCTGCCGGCGCCGCCGATGCGTATCGAGTGCTTCGATATCTCGACGCTGCATGGAACCTTTACCGTCGCCTCGATGGTGGTGTTTACCAACGGACGCGCCGACAAGAGCCAGTACCGTCGTTTTAAAATTCAGGCCGAATTGGACGAGGCAAACGACTTCGTGTCGATGTCCGAGGTTTTGGGACGACGCTATGCTCCCGAGCGCATGGCCGACGAGCGCTTTGGCTCGCGCCCCGATTTGCTCGTTGTCGATGGCGGTAAGCCGCAATTGACCGCTGCGATCAAGCAACTTGAGGCTCTTGGGCTCGATATACCAGTTTGTGGCTTGGCAAAGGCCGATGAGGAAGTTTTTGTGCCTTGGGACGAGACTCCCGTCGTGCTGCCGACCGGGTCTGCTTCGCTCTATCTAATTAAACAGGTGCGCGATGAATCGCACCGTTTTGCAATCACATTCCATCGTGAGTTGCGCGATAAAGCCATGACAGTTTCGGTACTCGATGACGTTCCAGGCGTGGGACCCACCAGAAAACGTGCCCTTATGCGCCATTTTGGTTCGATGAAGCGTTTGCGCGCGGCGAGCGAGCAAGAGATCGCGGAAGTTCGCGGCATACCTGCCGATGTTGCCAAGGCGGTCCACGAGGCGCTCGTTGCGTGGAATGCCGAGCGCGCCGAGGCGGCGGCTGGCCATTCCGATAGCTAAACACGAGCCTAAACTACTGATATACATGATTGCGTGATTTTCAACCATTTATTTCGCCATGATTGCATGCTGGTTTCGGGTTTTATTAACGCTAAAACGTTTGACTAGTCATGGTGAACAACCCTGCTATCCTGCGGGTTGACGAAGACTGATATCTCACCTCGTCGATACATACTGTCTGGCGAATCATTTGTCAATGAATTCGGTGAACGGTAGTAAATACCGTTCAAGCGTATGTATGTATCGGTCGCCGAGCGCGGCACCTCAGTTGGGTTCGTCGGTAGGTAAGGTATATATCGTCCGCAAGTTGCGCGGGGGCAAGTCTAGGTGCTCCCGAGTAAGATTCTCTATTGATAGGAGAAGACATGGCCATCATCAACAAGGGTATGTCCAGGCGTTCGTTCCTCGGCCTCACCGGCAGCGTCGCTGCTGTCGCCGGCCTTGGTCTCACTGGCTGCGGTGGCAGCTCTAGCGACGAGGGTTCCGCTTCCGGCTCCACCGATTCCGCCAACCGTGGCGGCGGCGTGATCACCGCTGGTTCCGCTTACGCTCCGTCCAGCTTCGATCCCGCCAGCACCGGCTCCGCTGTGGGCCTGGGTGCTAACTGGCACGTCGTCGAGGGCCTCTACGGCATCGATTACCACGACTACAGCACCTTCAACGAGCTCGCCACCGACGATCCCAAGTCTGTGGACGACACCACTTTCGAGGTCACCATCCGCAAGGGCGCCAAGTTCTCCGATGGCACCGAGGTCACCGCTGACGATGTCGTTGCCTCCTACACCGCTTGCGCCGCTTCCGCTACCTATGCTCCGTTCTTCCAGCCCTTCGAGTCCATCGAGGCCAAGGACGCCAGCACCGTGACGGTCAAGACCAAGGTCCCCAACTTCTCCCTGCTCAAGGATCGTCTGGCCATCGTCCGCGTTACCCCGGCCACCCAGACCGAGGAGGATCGCGCCAAGCAGCCGATCGGCTCCGGCCCCTGGATGTACGACTCTATCTCCGATACCGAGATCACCCTGGTTCCCAACCCCGGGTACAACGGTGAGTATGCTGCCGAGGATAAGAAGATCCAGTACAGCATCCTGACCGACCCCACTGCTCGCGTTACCGCTCAGCAGGAGGGCTCCACGCTCGTTATGGAGCTCGTTACCGCTGACGCCGTCGACCAGCTCGAGAGCGCCGGCTGCAAGATTGACAACGTTCAGGGTTTCGGCACCCGCTTCATCATGTTCAACGTCGCCAAGGAGCCTTGGAACAACGTCAAGGTCCGTCAGGCTGTCATGTATGCGCTCGACACCGAGAAGATGGTCAGCAACACCTTCGCCGGCCTTGCCACCGCTGCCAGCTGCTACCTGCCCAAGAGCTTCACCAACTATCATGAGGCTTCCACGGTGTACAAGACCGACACCAAGAAGGCTAAGAAGCTCATCGAGGAGTCTGGCATCACCCCGGGTGCCATCACCCTGCGCACCACCGACAACGAGCAGATTAAGGGCATGGCCGCCCAGGTCAAGAACGACCTCGACGCTCTCGGCTTCGATGTGACCATCCAGACCGATACCTCGCCGGCCACCTACGCCGCCATCGACGGCGGCGAGGCCTACGATATCCTCCTTGCCCCTGGCGATCCTTCCTGCTTCGGCGCCGACCCCGACCTGCTGCTCAACTGGTGGTACGGCGACAACGTCTGGATGCAGACCCGTTGCCCGTGGAAGGAGTCCGCTGAGTGGCAGAAGCTCCACGGTCTCATGGACGAGGCTCTTGCCGCCGAGGGCGACGAGCAGCAGAAGAAGTGGAACGAGTGTTTCGACATCATTGCCGACAACGCCGTTCTGTACCCCGTTGTCCACGTCAAGACCGTCTCCGCTTCTTGGGACGATCCGTCCACTGCGCCCAATGGCGAGGCCCTCGATGGTTTCAAGGGCATCGGCACGACGAGCATGTCCTTCAGGGGCGTTGCGACCGTCAAGGCGTAAGACTCGCTTGAGTCTATATGCAGGATGTCGGTCGTTGGGACCGTATCCTCATAGTTGAAACAAAGACCCGGGCGGCAACGATGTCGCTCGGGTCTTGTAATGAGTATCCGTACTCATATACCAGTTGGTCCTACCGACAAAAGAAAGGGGAGAGAACGTGAACAACTTGCTACGTTTGATTGGAAGGCGTCTTGTGGCGCTGCCGATCATGGCATTGGGCGTCACCGTCCTGGTGTTCTTCCTTATGTCGTTCTCCAAGACCGACCCCGCCTACACGGCGTTGGGTGACGGTGCCTCGCCCGAGGCGGTTGCCGAGTACCATGAGAAGTATGGTCTGGACGACCCCTGGCCCGTGCGCTACGTGCGCTATATGGGCGATTTGATCCATGGCGACATGGGCACCTATGGTGCTGCCCGCAACTCCGTTGCCAAGCGCATCTCCACGGCCCTGCCCGTCACGATGCAGCTGACCTTCATCGGTCTTGCCATCGGTGCGGTCGTTTCGTTTTTGCTCGGCGTCATCGCGGCACTGTATCGCGACAAATGGCCGGACCAAGTAATCCGTGTCTTTTCCATCGCCGGCTTGGCAACCCCGTCGTTCTGGCTTGCCGTTCTGTTGATCCTGCTGTTCTCTTCCTACCTTAAGGTGCTCCCGGCATCGGGCGCTCTGCCTCACTTCACCACGAATCCGGTTGGCTATCTGGGGCGTATGATCATGCCCGCTATCGCCTTGGCATTTCCGCTGACGGGCCAGATGACTCGTATCGTGCGTACCGCCATGGTCGAGGAGCTCGACAAGGATTATGTCCGTATGGCTCGCGGCGCCGGCGTTCCCGAGAAGGTCGTCGTCGGCATCAACGTTCTTCGCAATGCGCTGATCACCCCGGTCACCACCCTCGGTCTTAAGATCGGTTACCTCATGGGCGGCGCCGTCGTCATCGAGGTTATCTTCAACCTCCCCGGCATGGGCACCGCGATTCTGCAGGGCGTTCAGGGCAACGAGGCGAACCTGGTTCAGGGCGTCGTCATCGTCGTTGCTCTTGCCTTCATCATCATCAACATCGTGGTTGACATGCTCTACCTGCTCATCAACCCGCGCATCAGGACGGTGTAGATTATGGTAAAGATTCGAGAGAAGCAAACCGAGCAGCTCGAGAAGGCTGCCTCCAAGGGGCTCAAGCTCGGTGGCTGGAAGAAGATGACGCTGTCTTCTAAGATTGCCGCCGTCGTGCTGGTGCTGGTCGCCCTGACTGCGATTCTGGCGCCCCTTCTTGCCCCCTATAGCCCGGTCGAGATCTTTACGGCTCGCCAGGCTCCCGGCAACGGATTTATCTTCGGTACCGACGATAAGGGTCGCGACATTCTGTCGCGTATGCTCTACGGTGGTCGTTACTCGCTGATTATCGGCTTTGGCGCCACCGCCATGGCTCTGGTCTGCGGCTCGGTCGTGGGCGCCCTTGCAGCGGTTTCGCGCAAGGCCGTCTCCGAGACGATCATGCGTATCTTGGACATCATCATGTCCATCCCGGGCATCGCCCTCGCGGCCGTCTTCGTCTCCATCCTGGGCAACTCCGTGCCGTCGATCATCTTCGCCATCGGCTTTATGTACACTCCGCAGATTGCCCGTATCGTACGCGCCAATATCGTGTCCGAGTACGGCGAGGACTATGTCCGCGCGGTCATCGTTTCCGGCGCCAAGGCTCCGTGGATTTTGATTAAGCATGTTCTGCGTAACTGCATCGCCCCGATCATGGTCTTCACCGTTACCCTGGTCGCCGACGCCATCATCTTCGAGGCCTCGCTGACCTTCATCGGCGCTGGTATCCAGGAGCCCACCGCTACCTGGGGCAACATCCTCGCCGACGCCCGCGGCGGCGTGCTCGCCGGTCGTTGGTGGCAGGCGCTGTTCCCGGGCCTAGCCATCATGATCACCTGCCTGGCGCTCAACATCCTCTCCGAGGGCATTACCGACGCCATGGCCGCTGCTCCCTCCGCTGCCCTGGATCCTACCGATTCCTCCAAGCGTCGCGAGGCCGACCTGCTGGTCTCCGACCCCGTTCGCGCCTACAAGGAGCAGGCCCAGTCCCTCTCCGCTCGCCTTGGCGCCCTGCGCGATGTCGAGCTCAAGCGTGACGATCGCCACGTGCCCGACGAGTCCGTTGAGCCGATTCTCTCGGTCCGTGACTTCTGCATCCAGTTTGAGCATCACGGTGATATCAACGTCGTCGACCATGTCAACTTTGACGTTCGTCCTGGTCAGACCATGGGCCTGGTGGGCGAGTCCGGTTGCGGTAAGTCCATCACCACGCTGGCCATCATGGGCCTGACCGACGATGACGAGCATCTTTCCGGCGAGGTTCTCTGGGAGGGTCGCGACCTGCTCAAGATGAGCAAGAAGGAGTGGTTCGGCCTGCGCGGTACCGATATCGCTATGGTCTATCAGGACGCCCTGTCCTCGCTTAATCCCTCCATGCTCATCTCTGCCCAGATGAAGCAGCTCACCAAGCGCGGCGGAACCCGCAGCGCCGAGGAGCTCCTGGAGCTCGTCGGCCTCGATCCCAAGCGCACGCTCGAGAGCTATCCGCACGAGCTTTCCGGCGGCCAGCGTCAGCGTGTCCTGATCGCTATGGCCCTTACCCGCGACCCCAAGCTGGTCATCTGCGACGAGCCCACGACCGCTCTGGACGTTACCGTCCAGAAGCAGGTCATCAAGCTGCTCAACGATCTTCAGGCCAAGCTCGGCTTTGCCATGATCTTTGTTTCGCATGACCTGGCTCTGGTCGCCGAGGTTGCCCATAACATCACGGTTATGTACGCTGGCCAGGTTATCGAGCAGGCACCCACCAAGGAGCTGCTCACCAACCCGATCCACGAGTACACCCGCGGTCTTCTGGGCTCCGTTCTGTCCATCGAGAGCGGCTCGGGCCGTCTGCACCAGGTCCCCGGCGCCGTTCCCAGCCCGCGCGATTTCCCCAAGGGCGATCGCTTCGCACCCCGCTCGAGCCATCCGCGTATTGGCCTGGATACCCGTCCGGTCTTCAAGCGCGTGCCCGGCACCGAGCACTTCTATTCCGAGCTCCCCGACGAGGTGCTCAAGGCAAATGGTTTGACCCCTCACGCGGAGGTGATGTAGATGAGCGATACCGCAGTCAACGGCGTCGAGCCGATCATCTTCCTTGATGACGTCCACGTCACCTTTAGGACCCGTACCGGCTCGATTCTGCACCCCAACCTGGTTCACGCCGTCCAGGGTGTAACGATTAAGCTCATGCCCGGTCAGACGATCGGCATCGTCGGCGAGTCCGGTTGCGGTAAGTCCACCACCGCTAACGTCATGTGCGGCCTGCAGGCCCCCACGAGCGGCAAGGTCTACTTTAAGGGCAAGGACGTTACCAAACGTACCGCCGAGGACCGTCGCCACATGGGTCGCGTCATCTCGGTCGTGTTCCAGAACCCGGCCACGGCGCTCAACCCCCGCATGGTCGTTCGCGAGCAGCTGCTCGACCCCATGCGCGTCCACAACCTGGGTACCGAGGCCGAGCAGGAGAAGCGCGTCAAGGAACTCTTGGAGCTCACCGGTCTGCCCAGCTCCGCTGCCGAGGTTCTTCCCGGCCAGCTTTCGGGCGGCCAGCGTCAGCGCGTCGCAATTGCCCGTGCCCTGTCGCTGAACCCCGATGCCGTCATCGCCGACGAGCCCACCTCGGCTCTGGACGTTTCGGTCCGCGCGCAGATTCTGAACCTGCTGACTGACCTTAAGAAGGAGCTCGGCCTGGCCATGGTGTTCATCAGCCATGACATCCAGACGGTCCGCTATATCTCTGACGACATCATCGTTATGAATGGCGGCAAGATCGTCGAGCAGGGCGAGGCCAAGCAGGTCTTCCAGCACCCCCAGGACCCCTACACCAAGATGCTGCTCGGCGCTGCGCCGTCGCTGCTGCATCCCAAGCTCGGCGAGTAACCTCGCTTTCCCTCCCGTGCGCCCGGTTCCCTTGCCGGGCGCACCTCCGTTGCGATTTCGAAAGGTTGGGTTCACGAGCCATGCCAAGTGCTCAGGAGCTACAACATCAATTTGGTGAATATCGAGGCGCCATGCCCCGTCCATCAGATTTCGATCTCTTTTGGAAGGATCGCATGGCCGAGGCCGACGCCGTCGGGCTTGACTATGCGATCGAGACGGCATCGGTCACCGATGCCGCGACCTGCCAGCTTTTCGACCTCTGGTATACCGGCATGTGTGGCGCTCGCCTGCATGCCAAGTACCTTAAACCCGTCTCGGACGAGCCCGTGCCATTGGTGCTTCAGTTTCATGGGTATCCGGGTGCAAGCCGCAGCTGGTTTGAGCAGGCGTCGTTTGCGGGCATGGGCATGGCACTCATCGCCCTCGACTGCCCCGGCCAAGGAGGTCCCTCCGAGGACATTGGTGGATTTGAGGGCACAACGGTTGCCGGGCATATCGTCGCCGGCATCGACGGCGACCCGGCCAACCTCTACTATGTCCGCTTGCACCAAGATATCCGCATTCTTTGCCGTATTGTTCGTGAGCTCGAGGGCATCGATCTTGCCCGTGTATTTGTGAACGGCGCATCGCAGGGCGGCGGTTTGGGCATTGCGACCTGTGCGCTTAACAGCGAGCTTATCAATCGCGCCGCCATCCTCTATCCCTTCCTGTCGGATTTCCGCCTGGTCTGGGATTTGGATGCCGACGACATTGCCTACGAGGGTCTGCGCTATTGGTCTCGCTGGTTTGACGAGGACTCGACTCGTATTGACGAGGCCTATGCCAAGCTGGCGTACTTCGATTCCAAGAACTTTGCCCCCATAGTCAAATGCCCCGTGCTGTTTGGCACGGGCACAGCCGATATCGTCTGTCCTCCGGCGACGCAGTTTGCAGTCTACAACAACCTGACCTGTGAAAAGCGTCATGAGTTCTTTGAAGGCTTCGGTCACGAGGAGATTCAGGATTTTGACGATCTGATCATTCCATTTTTCTGCAAGGGAGGGGAGGCTCATGTCTAAGTGCGAGAGCAATATCGATGAGCTGATTGTCCCCGAGCTTGCGGGAATTGCTGGGACGGTTTCGTCAAGGCTCTCTGATTTCCGGGATTGGCGCGGCGATGCTTCTGCGGATGTTTCCGAGTTGGAGACAGCCGCTTCGGACCTTGAGGTTTGCGGGCTGACCGTTACGGCGATTGATTTCGCCAATCCGTGCGCGCGCTACTCCGAGGTTTCCTTTGAGCTCGGCAGGTATGTCGTGCACGGCCGTTTGATTGAGCCCTCTGGTTGCGCCCGAAGATCCGAGCTTGTTCCGCTGTGTCTGATGTTCCATGACATCGACCGACCCGTGCGGGGATGGCATCACATGACGCGGTTTGCCGCCATGGGATATGCCGTGCTTGCGCTGGACGATGAGACTATTGGATCCAGCGATCTGCAGCAGGGGATTACCTCGCCTGCTTTTGTCGAGCGTGTCCGTTGGGGCTGCGCGTTGGCGAAGGTTGCGCGCAACCTTGATGGCATGGATCCCGACCGCATCTTTGCATGGGGCGAGGGCCTTGGCGGCGGTGTCGCGCTGGCGGTTTCTGCTCTGGACGAGCGGGGCCTTGCCTGCACGGCGCTTGCCAATCCGCTTCCCAGCGGTCTCGAGACGCTGTCGCCTCGGGTTCGTGGCTCGGTGCTCATGGGCACATCGCTCATGGATACCGTGAGTGATCCCAAGGGCCAGTTTGCCGTATTCAACGGTCTTGAGTGTGACCGGAGGCATATCATCTATGCCAAATACGCTCACGAGCGCATCAATGCGTTCGAAAACGAAGTCGTCGACTTCTTTAACCAAACGTTCTATTCGTGTTCTTTGGCCTAGACGGCCTGGACACCGCCAACAAGAGTGGGCGGCATAGGGCTGCCCGCCAGACAACTAAGGAGATTCTTGTGGCAACTCAG
The DNA here is from genome assembly GCA_019419555.1 of Collinsella sp. Lineage (GTDB taxonomy): Bacteria > Actinomycetota > Coriobacteriia > Coriobacteriales > Coriobacteriaceae > Collinsella. The sequence goes on along the minus strand of DXZR01000022.1, from coordinate 10,220 downwards.
AAATTCACCGGCGTTATCCCTCCCGTCGTTGTTCCCGATACCGAAGACCACCAGCTCGACGTTGCCTCCTTTGAGCGCAGCATCAACCGCATGATCGATGCCGGCGTCGATGGCCTGTTCTTCCTGGGCTCCTCGGGCGAGGTCGTCTTCTCCACCGACGAGCGCCGTCGCCAGATTGTCGCAGAGGCCGTCCGTATCGTCGACCACCGCGTTCCCGTTCTGGTCGGCATCATCGACACCGAGACCGAGCGCATGATCGAGCACGGCAAGGTCGCTCAGGAGCTGGGCGCCGATGCGCTCGTCGCCACCTGCCCGTTCTATGCCCTGCAGGGCATGACCGAGGTCGAGGAGCACTTCCGCATCCTTCACGAGGAACTCGACCTGCCCATCTTCGCCTACGACATCCCCGTGTGCGTCCACACCAAGCTCCCCTGGAAGCTCCTTGCTAAGCTCGGCGCCGAGGGCGTCCTGGCTGGCGTCAAGGATTCCTCGGGCGATGACATCTCGTTCCGCTACCTCATTCAGGAGAACGAGAAGAACGGCCATCCGATGAGCATCCTTACCGGCCATGAGGTCGTCGTCGACGGTGCCTATCTCGGTGGCGCCGACGGTTCCGTTCCGGGCCTCGCCAACGTTGAGCCCGAGGGCTACGTTCGTCAGTGGAAGGCCGCTCAGGCTGGTGACTGGGCTACCGTCAAGGCCGAGCAGGATCGCCTCAATGAGATTTCGCACATCTGGGATGTCACCTCGGGCGTCCAGGGCTATGCCGGTGGCGTCGGCGCCTTCAAGACCGCTATGAACCTCATGGGCATCTTCGACAGCCCGACCATGCCGCGCCCGGTGAAGGCCATGACCGGTGAGAACGTCGAGGCGATTCGCAAGGTCCTCCAGGACAACGGTCTCCTTTAAAGCTTTCCCAGGCACCCGACCTCGCCGTTCAACCGTGCGGCCATGACCCATTAGGCCAATGGCCGCACGGTTTCTCGGCGATCTCGGGCACCTGGAAAACCTTTACCGCGCTGTGACGGCTAGCCTGAAGGCGCATTTCCTGTAGTTGTTTTGTCTCCGAAGGAGAACGACATGGAGAACAAGTACGTCTGCTCTGTCGATATCGGCGGAACTAAGATCGCGACTGCCATCATGGAGTACCCGGCTGACGGCGGTGTGCCCCATCCCGTTTTTGAGGCTGAGGTTCCCACCGAGGCCCAGGAGGGTGGCGAAGCGGTCTTCCAGCGCATCGAGGCGTCTATCAAGGCAGCTCTTGAGGCAAATCCCGATGTCGAGGTCCTCGGAGTTGGCATCGGCGCTGCCGGTGTCGTCGACCCCAAGACGGGCGCCATCGCGTATGCCAATGAGATTATGCCCGGCTGGTCCGGCGTTCAGTTGGGGCCGCGTCTGCGCGAGGACCTCGGCCTTCCCGTTGCCGTTGTAGGCGACGTGCAGGCTCATGCTCTGGGCGAGGCCCACTGGGGCGTCGGCAAGGGCAAGTTCTCCGTCTTGTGTTTGGGCATCGGTACGGGCATCGGCGGCGCATATGTCGAGAACGGCCGCGTGATGCAGGGCTTCCATGGTGCTGCCGGCCATATGGGCCACATCGAGTGCTCGGCTGCCGCCGGCATTCCCTGCGCCTGCGGGCGTTCCGGCCATCTGGAGTCGGTTGCTTCCGGAACATCAATCGGGCGCATGTACGATGAGCGTTTTGGCCGCGTCGACCCCAGCCGTCCTTCGGTCGGCCGTGACGTGAACGACCTGTGCCGCGCAGGCGACGCAAAGGCGACCGAGGTCATTCATGACGCCGGCTTTGCGCTGGGCGCCAGCCTGGGCTCGCTCGCTAACATCCTGGACCCTGAGGTCATCGTGCTTTCGGGCGGCGTGATTCACCAAGGTCCCGATTGGCGTTCACAGACGTGGAAGGACTCGGTGCACGAGGGCTATGCCAGCCAGGCGCTCGACCCGCTTCAGGACACGCCGATTCTCATCGGCTCTCTGGAGGGCGACGCGCCGCTCATCGGTGCCGCCGAACACCTTCTTGCATCGTTGAAGTAAACATAACTACCAAGTGCGCCTTCTGAGGTGCCGCAGATTGACGTGAAAGAGGAGCGAAGCGTACTTCGGTACGCGAGCGACGGTTTGAACGTCAAGGTGCGGTGTCTCAGAAGGCTGTTTTGAGAAAGGTTGAGTCGAACATGACCGTTGATCCTTTGATCCAGTCCCTGAAGGGCAAGCTCGTCGTGAGCGTTCAGGCGTATATGGGCGAGCCGCTTCGTACGCCCGAGACCATGGCTCAAATGTCTCGCGCTTGCGAGCTTGGCGGCGCCGCCGCCATTCGCTGCCAGGGCCTTGCCGACATTGCCGCCATTAAGGGTCGCTGTGAGGTTCCCGTCATCGGTCTGTGGAAGGACGGGCACGAGGGCGTTTACATCACGCCGACGCTGCGTCACGCTCGTGCCTGCGTTGCTGCGGGTGCCGATATCGTGGCGATCGACGCCACCGATCGTCCGCGTCCCGATGGCAAGTCGGTCGAGGATACCTTCCGCCCGCTGCACGAGGAGGGTGTGCTCCTGATGGCGGATTGTGCCACCATCGAGGACATTCGCCGTGCGGTTGATATGGGCTTCGACCTGGTATCCACCACACTCTCTCACGGTGTCGCCGCCATCGACTGCACCATGGCCGATGGCCCCGACCTGCCGCTCCTGCGTCAGGCGACCGAGGAATTTCCCGGCCTTCCCATCATTTGCGAGGGTCGCGTGCATACGCCCGAGGAGGCTCGCGCTGCAATCGACGCCGGCGCGTGGGCCGTTGTCGTCGGCACCGCTATCACGCACCCCACGAGTATTACAAGTTGGTTCAAGGCTGCGCTTGAGGCGTAAGACGGGCCTTGTATCCGCTTGGGGCGGTATACTCAATAAAGGCAATTGATCGCGCGGGATCCGCTGGCCGGGTCCCGCGCTTATTTTAGGAGGCACACATGCAAAAGGGAGATGCCATGGATGCGGCGGAGCGCTCGGAGCGTATCCCCGATATCGTTATCATCACCGGAATGTCCGGCTCGGGCCGAACGCAAGCCATGCATGTGTTTGAGGACATGGGCTATTTTTGTATCGACAACCTGCCCCCACGCCTGATTGCCCAGCTTGCTGAGCTCGTTGGCATCAATACGGGCGTGGGCAGGCACCTTGCCGTTACCTGCGACCTGCGTAGCCAGGGCTTGTTCGATGAACTGCTCGATGCTGTTGCCGCACTGGAAGAGCGCGAGATGAGCTGCGACATTGTGTTTCTCGAGGCGTCTGACGAGGTGCTGATTCGCCGGTATAGCGAAAACCGTCGTCGCCATCCCATTGCAAAGCCGGGGGAGACCACGGCCGACGCTATTCAGCGTGAACGTCTGCAGCTGCAGGGCGTTCGCGATCGAGCCGATATGATTATCGACACGAGCCGCTTGCGCACTTCTGCCTTGCGCAACAAGCTGCGCATGGCTTTTTCCGAGCTGTCCGACCAGCAGCTTATGGATGTCCACGTGTTCTCGTTTGGCTTTAAGCATGGCATGCCCATCGAGGCGGATATCATGATCGATGTTCGCTTCTTGCCCAATCCTTTCTACGATCCCGAGATGCGCACCATGACCGGTCTCGATAAGAAGGTCTCCGATTTTGTCTTGGACCACCCCAAGACCCAGGAGTTCTGGAAGGCCTGGACTCAGCTGCTCGATACGGTCATGCCGGGTTATATCGCAGAGGGCAAGCCGCAGCTTTCCATTGCTATCGGCTGCACAGGCGGACAGCACCGTAGCGTCGCCATTGCCGAGGCCACGGCCCGCTACCTGGAGGGTGCTCAGTATCATGTGAGCATCTCCCACCGTGACCTGTCGCGTGCCAACACGAAGGCATAGGTTTACATGTCGTTTACCGCTGAGGTGCGTGACGAGCTTGCGCGCTGCGAACCAGAATGCGAATACTGCGATTTGTCGACGCTTGCTGCGCTAACGCGTGTGAGCGGCACGCTTTCGCTGGCGGGCTCGGGACGGTACCGCTTGACGGTCGCGACCGAGACGGGTGCTGTGGCGCGCACGATGATTGCGCTGACGCATCGTATCCTTAAGCTCAAGACCGAATTCACGGTTCGTAAGTCGGTCCTGCACAAGGTACGAAACTATCTCATCACCTTGCCCGATCAGCCCGATTTGGATAAGGCTCTGGTGCTGCTGGGCATTCTCGACCGTAGGGGAGGGCTCGTCGCGGGTGTGCCGCGCCACATCGTCGCCCGTCCTTGCTGCAGGCTCGCCTATATTCGCGGTGCGCTGATTGCCGGAGGCTTTGTTGCCGACCCGCGTGGCGATTTTCATTTGGAGATCGCGGTTCAGGGCGAGGAGTATGCAAAGGGACTTTGCGACCTTCTGGAGCAGATTGGAGTTCACGCCCGCGTCAATGCGCGTCGCGGCTCGTATGCCGTGTACATCAAGAGTGCCGAGGAGATTAAACGTCTGTTACAGCTGATTGGCGCCAAGCGCAGCGTTGCCGAGATTGAAGAGGCCCGCGCGGTTAAGCTGGTGAAGAACGACGTGAATCGTCGCGTGAACGCAGAGCTTGCCAACCAGACCAGAAGTGCCGGTGCCGCCCAACATCAGCTTGCGCTCATCGATGAGCTTGATCGGCGCGGTTTGCGCGAAACGCTGCCGGACGCTCTGGCAGTTTTTTGTGACTTACGCGAGCGTTACCCCGATCTCTCACTGCGAGATTTGGGGGAAATGGCCGACCCTCCTTTGTCGAAGTCGGCCTTGTATCACCGTGTTTTGCGCCTTGAAAAGCTCATTGAAGCAAGCGGGTAGTTTAACGCAATAGCTTTTATGGTGGTTTAACTGCTGTTTTATACGTTAAAGCGTTTTAACGCAAATTTGATTTTCAATTTCGAGCATTCTCGTGAAATTCAAGCCAAAAAAAAGGTATATTAGGCGAGTGGTTAGTTTGTGGGCCTCAACGGCAGGCGCTGTAGCTTGCGGGGGCCTTACGAAAGGAGACACAATGGCAGTAAAGGTTGCTATTAACGGCTTCGGTCGCATCGGTCGTCTGGCCTTCCGCCAGATGTTCGGTCATGAGGGCTCCGAGATCGTCGCTATCAACGACCTCACCTCTCCCGATATGCTCGCTTACCTGCTGAAGTACGACTCCACGCAGGGCAACTATGCTCGCGATCACGAGGTCGTCGCTGGCGAGGATTCCATCACCGTTGACGGCAAGGAGATCAAGATCTACAAGGAGGCCGACGCCAACAACCTGCCTTGGGGCGACCTCGACGTCGACGTCGTTCTCGAGTGCACCGGCTTCTACACCAGCAAGGCTAAGGCTCAGGCCCACATCAACGCTGGCGCCAAGAAGGTCGTCATCTCCGCTCCGGCTGGCAGCGATCTGCCCACCATCGTGTACAACGTCAACCATGAGACGCTGACCGCTGAGGACAACATCATCTCCGCTGCTTCCTGCACCACCAACTGCCTCGCCCCGATGGCCAAGGGTCTGAACGACTTCGCTCCCATCGTGTCCGGCATCATGACCACCATTCACGCCTGGACTGGCGACCAGATGCCGCTCGACGGCCCGCAGCGCAAGGGCAACAAGCGTCGTAGCCGCGCCTGCGCCGTTAACATCGTCCCCAACACCACCGGTGCTGCCAAGGCTATCGGCCTGGTTCTCCCCGAGCTCAACGGTAAGCTCATCGGTGCCGCCCAGCGCGTCCCGACGCCGACCGGCTCCATCACCAACCTCTACGCTGTCGTTGACAAGAAGGTCACCGTCGACGAGGTCAACGCCGCTATGAAGGCCTACGCTGCCACCATCTCCGAGACCTTCGGCTACAACGAGGACGACATCGTCTCCACCGACATCATCGGCGAGACCCACGGCTCCATCTTCGACGCCACTCAGACCATGTGCTCTGACCTCGGCAACGGTCAGACCCTCGTTCAGGTCACCTCTTGGTACGACAACGAGAACTCCTACACCTCTCAGATGGTCCGCACCATCAAGTACTTCGAGAAGTTCGTTGCTTAATTTAGCTTTTAGCGAATAGCTCGTTGAGCGTCTAAAGAAGGGCGCGGCCTTATAGGGCTTACACCCTAGGGTCGCGCCCTTTTTATAAGAAATCGTCTGCCGTAATGGGAGGCAGACACGTACGAAAGGTAGAAGCAAACATGGCCTTTACCAAGAAGACCGTTCGCGACATCGATGTCGACGGCAAGCGCGTTCTCGTCCGCGTTGACTTCAACGTGCCTATCAAGGATGGCGTCGTTGGCGACACCACCCGTATCAAGGCTGCCCTGCCCACCATCAACTATCTCGTTGAGCACAACGCTCGCGTCATCCTCATGAGCCACCTCGGCCGTCCCGAGGGCACCGGCTTCCAGCCCGAGCTCTCCCTTGAGCCTGTCGCCAAGAAGCTCGCCGAGCTCTCTGGTCTCGACGTTGCCTTTGTCGCCGACACCTACGGCGAGAAGGCTGCTGAGGCTGTTGCCGCCGTCGAGCCGGGCAAGGTCCTCGTTCTCGAGAACGTCCGCTTCGATAAGCGTGAGAAGAAGAACGATCCCGAGATCGCCAAGAAGCTCGCTTCCTATGGTGACGTCTTCGTTCTCGATGCCTTCGGCACCGCTCACCGCGCCCAGGGTTCCGTCGTGGGCCCCGCCGCTTACCTGCCTGCCGTCGCCGGCTTCCTGCTCGAGAAGGAGGTCGACACGCTGACCGGCATCTTCGCCGAGCCCGAGCGCCCCTTCGTCGCCATCGTCGGCGGTTCCAAGGTTTCCTCCAAGATCGGCGTTCTCGATCACCTCATCGACTCTGCTGACACCCTGATCATCGGTGGCGGTATGGCCTACACCTTCTTCCTGGCTCAGGGCCTGTCCGTCGGTCAGTCCCTCAAGGAAGAGGACTGGGTCGAGCGCGCTGGCGAGATGCTCAAGAAGGCCGAGGAGAAGGGCGTCAAGATCCTGCTCCCCATCGACAACCGCGTTGCCGATCACTTTGGCGAGGACGCTGTCCCCGAGGTTGTCGCTTCCGACGCTATCCCCGACGATCGTGAGGGTATGGACATCGGCCCCAAGACCGAGGAGCTTTACGCCGAGGCCGTCAAGGGCGCCAAGACTGTGTTCTGGAATGGTCCCATGGGCGTCTTCGAGTTCGACAACTTCGCTCACGGCACCCAGGCTATCGCCGAGGCTGTCGCCGATGCCGACTGCACCTCGATCATCGGCGGTGGCGACTCTGTCGCAGCTGTCAACAAGTTCAACCTGGCCGACAAGATGAGCTGGATCTCCACCGGTGGTGGCGCTTCCATGGAGCTCGTCGAGGGTAAGGCCCTGCCCGGAGTGGAGGCGCTTCTCGATGCCTAATCGCACCCTTCTTATCGCTGGTAACTGGAAGATGAACAACGACGTCGCCGAGGCCGCCAAGCTCGCCGACGAGCTGGCTCAGGCTCTGCCCGAGGTTCCGGCCGGCGTCGAGGTGCTCGTCTGCCCTCCGACCATCGACATCACCACGGTTCATGACCGTATTCAGGCTGCCCCCATTGCCCTCGGTGCACAGAACGTGTACTGGGAGGCCAAGGGTGCCTTCACCGGTGAGTCCTCTTGCGACATGCTCAAGTCCGCTGGCTGCACCTACTGCATCATCGGTCACTCCGAGCGTCGCGACTACTTCCACGAGACCGACGAGGACCAGAACAAGAAGGCTAAGGCTCTCGTTGCCGCCGGCCTTGTTCCCGTCTTCTGCTGCGGCGAGTCCCTCGAGGTCCGCGAGGCTGGCACCTATGTCGAGCACGTCGTGAACCAGGTCAAGGCTGGCCTTGCTGGTCTTGAGATCACCTGCCCCAAGCAGGTCGTCGTCGCCTACGAGCCCATCTGGGCCATCGGCACCGGCAAGACCGCTACCGCCGAGGACGCTCAGGAGGTCTGCGGTGCTATCCGTGAGACCCTCAAGGAGATGTTCGGCGAGGAGCTCGCTAACGGCATCCGCGTGCTGTATGGCGGTTCCGCCAAGCCCGGCAACATCGCCGAGCTCGTCGCCAAGCCCGACGTTGACGGCGCCCTCGTGGGCGGCGCTTCGCTCAAGGCTGCCGACTTCGCCTCTATGGTCGTCAAGGCAGGCGAGTAGGACATATGGCACAACGTCATCTTCCTGCACTCCTGATTATCATGGATGGCTGCGGCCTTGCTCCGGCCGATGGCGAGAACGCCGTCGCCGCTGCCAAGACGCCCTTCCTTGATGGCCTGTACGAGAAGTACCCCCACACCACGCTCGGTGCTTCGGGCGAGGACGTGGGCCTTCCCGACGGCCAGATGGGTAACTCCGAGGTGGGTCACCTCAACATCGGTGCCGGCCGCATCGTGTTCCAGGAGCTTTCGCGCATCAACAATGCCATCAAGGACGGTTCCATCGCCAAGAACGAGGTTTTCGTCAAGGCTATGGACGATGTCAAGGCTGACGGTAAGACTCTCCACCTCATGGGCCTTATGAGCCCTGGCGGTGTTCATTCTCACATGAACCACGTCGAGGCTCTGGTCAAGATGGCTGCCGAGCACGGTGTCAAGACCGTTCGCGTCCACGCCTTCATGGATGGTCGCGACGTTGACCCGCAGTCCGGTGCCGGTTACATGAGTGAGTTCTGCGCTTTCCTGGCTAAGATCTCCGAGGAGACCGGTTGCGACGCTCGCGTTGCCACCGTCTCGGGCCGTTATTGGGCCATGGACCGCGATAATCGTTGGGAGCGCATCCAGCGCGCCTACGACGTCATGGTCAACGCGTCCGATGCTGATACCGACCCCGTTGCCGGTATCAAGGCCTACTACGAGAAGGACCCGCGCGGCGACGAGTTCGTCGAGCCCTTCGCTGCCCACAACGAGGGCATTCACGAGGGCGACGCGGCCATCTTCTTCAACTTCCGTCCCGACCGTGCTCGTCAGATGACCCGCGTGTTCACGGACAAGGAGTTCGACGGCTTTGAGCGCGAGCAGATCAAGCTTTCGCACTTTGTGACGATGACCGAGTATGATCCGACGTTTGACGTCGAGGTCGCCTTCCCCAAGACGTTCCCCGAGAACGTCCTGGCCGACGTTATCGCCGCCAATGGCCTGAAGCAGCTGCACACTGCCGAGACCGAGAAGTACGCCCACGTGACGTTCTTCCTCAACGGTGGCATCGAGGAGCCCAAGGAGGGCGAGGAGCGCGTGCTCGTCGCTTCCCCCAAGGTTGCTACCTACGATCTGCAGCCCGAGATGAGCGCTCCCGAGGTTACCGAGAAGCTCGTCGCCGCCATCAACGAGGATCGCGCTGATTTCTACATCGTGAACTTCGCGAACTGCGACATGGTTGGTCACACCGGTGTCTTCGACGCTGCCGTTAAGGCCGTTGAGGCTGTTGACGATGCCCTGTCCAAGGTTGTCCCGGCGATTCTCGCCAAGGGCGGCTTTGCACTGATTACCGCCGACCACGGCAACGCCGATCACATGTTTGACGTTGCTTCCGACGGCTCCAAGCATCCGTTTACGGCTCACACCACCAACCGCGTGCCGTTCATCATCGTTGATGAGAAGGCCAAGCTCACCGGTATCGAGGACGGCCGTCTTTCCGATATCGCTCCGACCATGCTCACCATGGCTGGTATTGAGCCTTCCGCCGAGATGACGGGCCGCGTGCTCGCTACCGAGGCCTAATAGAAAACAAATACCGTTTTCTAGCAAGGGGGTTGTCCACAACCGGACAACCCCCTTTTTGGTATTTCTGCCATTTCCACCCCGTCCTTGAGTGGCAGGTAGGGGAGAGCGGGGGATTGTGGTACAGTACTGGAGTTTGAACTGTTCTATTAAGGAGCTTATCTATGGGTCCGTTCCAGATTCTTCTGTTTGTCGTTTGGGCTGTTTCTGCCGTGGCGCTGACGATTCTCGTCCTGATGCATTCCGGTAAGGGTACCGGCGTTTCGGATATGATTGCCAGCTCGCTGTATAACTCCAGCTCTGCCACGGGCGTTATGGAGCAGAACCTTGACCGCCTGACCGTCATCATGGCTGTCGTGTTTGCCGTGTGCGTCGTGCTGTGCATGTTCTTCTTCCCGCAGGGCATCGTGGGCTACTAATCACGAACCGCATAAATACTTGAAAAGGGTCCCGCAAGTGCGGGACCCATTTTGTTCAAGACTTTAGTCCGCTGGCCGCGCAGCGGCCAGCTTTAAACCACCCG
>DXZR01000021.1 GCA_019419555.1 Collinsella sp. | reverse complement strand
GATTGGTCAATCTCGGCCGACTATATTTGGCTAAATTATTCCGGCGCTAACAACGCTTCAAAAAGTCAACCGAGGGTTTTGTCCCGTCAAGACGCCGAACGAGAATTACGTACCGCCAAGAGCCTCAAAACACGCCCCTCGCGGAACAGAATCCTCACTCGATTTCCATGCGGAGTAAAAACGTCAATCAATCATCCTCCGCAACGTCTATCCACCAAAAAGGCCGCCCCACGTGGAGCGGCCTTTGCTCGCAGCTTTTTACTGATAGTTACTCAAAAATTATTCCAACACATCCACAGAAGAGCAGCGAATCGTATTTTTCTTTCGGGAATCGAGAAAATAGCCTACCTTGACTTTAGACCCAACGCTCACGGGGCTATCGCTTACATAGCGCGTATGTTCTGAATCAACCAGAATGGTCAGACGATCAGACCCGTCGTTATATGGATCTTCGCTTTCGACCGACATGGTAAAATCGCCAGAGCTGTCAACGTTCAACACCAATCCGCTCACGAACCACAAATGTGAATAGTCACCTCCGCTATCTTTTTGGCAACGCTCCACTTTTAGAAATAGCGCAGAGAATGCGAACACGGCAACTGATATAGCGATGAAAACCTTAACGCCACTCCCCTTGCCATAAAATACAAATTTATTCGCCAAAGAAAAATACCCCTGCTTTATCCGTGTAATTAGCATAGTACTACGTTAACGTGCTCATGGCTGTGGGTTGGTTTAACCTACAGCCATGCTAAAGTTGCCAAAAGGGGTACAAAGGCCAATACGTTTGCGCAGTGCCGGCACAGCGACCTAGCATCGTATGCACCGGCGGAATCATCGCTGGCCTGCAAGGAGAGCATGTCCACGCGCTCATGGTCGCCGGAGGCCTCGTGATGCAGTACGCGCTGGGCGGCGACTGGAAGCGCGTCGATTGGGATGCGCTTGCCGCCTGGCTCGACAGATACGGTTACAAGGTTGCTGATTGCGAGACGGAGACCCTTCCGACCGCCGACGCGGCGAGTGGGAACGCAAGGGTAAAAATGCATCGTCGCTGAACCAGTGAGTCAGTATTCTTTAGTTGGATGATGGATATTGAAATTAATTAGCGAGATAATGTGCATATCTCATAATGTATGCGTTGCACCATGAGAGAGAGGCCTGTCATGAGCTGGAAACCGAGAAAATGCGTTATCGCCGGTCTCGTGACAACCGGTCCTGGCGGCGGCTTGTTTGCAACCGCAATGACATCGTACCGACTTTTCACTTACATGTTCTAAAAGGCGGTTGCCATGCTGTCGCAAAATCACTCGAGATACTTGGTCCCAATCGGCTTTACCCTGCTCGCATCACTCTTTGCTAGCGACCTTTTGCTGAAACCGCCCAAGGAACTCGTTTTGCTTGCCATAGACTGCATTTCCGCCCTTTACTTTACGGCAACCCTATTCATCGGACTAAAGGAGAGGAAAAAAGGCGCAGTCGTTGCGTCCGCCGTAGGCGTGATCACAGCCATTGCCTCATTCTTTATCTGACACATTGGTGATCTAGGGGCGATATCGTAGGAATACGATCGGGAGAGCCAGGACCAGATCGCCCGGGTTGCCCGGTCGGCTCGCGCGACGGCGCGGCGGTTCGACAGAAAGCTCTCCGGACTTCACGCCGTTTCTGATCGCATTGTAGACAGCCAACTCGTCTTCGCAGTCGGCGAGCACGCGGTGTGCGTCGTCGTTTTGGATGTACAGTAAATCTCGAAGGTCCTCCATGCACCAGCGTCCGAGATCTGGCCATGCGCGTCGCGCGAGCTGATAAGTGTCGATCGCGATGTTGTAGTTAAAGTCCAGGCCAAAGCCGTCCCAGGCAGAACGGCATTGTTTCCTTGATTATCAACTTCATCCGGACACTTCCCGCATTCATCCGTGTGTGTACGGATGAATGCGGGGTTCGATACCCCGGCGGCCTGATCGGCAGACCGCCGGGAGTTCTCACTCCTCGATAAAAGCCGGCACTCGGTTAGTCCTGCGCATCTTGAAATCGCCAGTCTCGTGGGAGACGTAGAGAATGCCGTCCATCCCGTCTCGTGATGCATACGACAGGTGAACTGAACCGCAATCCGATCCATCATTGTCGAGAAGATCGAACGAATTCGGGTCGCTCGTTGCGGCCAAACGACCACTCAGACAAGAGCCATCGTCATTACAGATTTGCCATTCCATGTCTTCGCCTGCAAGAATCGCCATAGACGGCCTGGTCGCGCCATCGTTGACATACATCCCGTCTATGCCAAAACCGTTTTCAGCGCCATCGATGAACGACTGCTCGGACCTATACCTCGCAAATGATGCACATAGCACCATTGCAAGACAAAGTGCAGAGCCAACAATAACGATCTTTACGTAGCTCTAGGCCGTCATGCCATCCCTCTTTTCGCTTGCCTAAAGAAATGCGGAAGAAGCTGTTAGTCGCGGCTTGTTTGTAGGCCCTTCTGCCCCGGTTCGGTTACTAAGGTTACTTGAGGGATCCTATAAATGATTGTTACCCATATACGTAATATGAATTTCGGACATGTCGAAATCAATCAATGGTTGCGGGAGTTTCCGACCTTAGTGAAATGCCACCCTATACCCACAGAATCAGTCTGGCTGACATGTGCCAATGGCCGCTAACGGCACTTGGTCGGCAACGGTCTTAGCCCATCGGCCACAACAGTGTCTCCTTCTGTCGCGCCGAGGGCCAGACACACAGCGGTGGCGCCGTGCCGCGGCAGCTGGACGACCGCGTCGTCGACCGTGGCGATTGCACTCGCGACGACACACCTCGCCAGTTTGCCTCGCCCTATTGGCCCCAGCGCGTTGCAGTTCAATCAGCTGTTACAATTACCCACCCACAAAAAGCCCATCTAGCAGGTGCTTTGCTGTTATAGAGTCCTGGAAAGAAAGGGCCAAACCGAAGTGTCTGGCCGGACGCCAATTGTCTGGGAACTGCTTCGGATTCGACCCTCTTTTACTTTCGCCCACTCGGTGGACTTCGGGTTTAATGCTTAGGGGCAGGGATTTAACAAAGTGAAATTTTAATGAAAAGAAACCCAGCTGCCACAATTGCCATGGTGAGGGCTCGAATTGGCCATATAGATCTAAAATAGTCACGATACCTTCTCTTTTGCTGGAACGATATATCTATACAAGGTTGTGAGCGGAAAACAAAAATACGTCGATTGCTATCCGACAAACGGGTCTGGAATTGCATTCTCCGGCATTTCGGGGAGATTGATACACATGTACGAAAGGGAAACTATGTGGTGCGTTGGGTTGGAGCTGCTGCAGGCCCGATATGGATTGCGGTCTTGCGCCCCGATGTCCAAATAGGTTTCTCTCTCTAGACGGGAAGTTGCTCATGGACGCCATATATGACGGAGATGACTGGGTCGATCATTATACTTGGCGCCTGGTCGGCTCGGATGACAATGGGGATGTGGTGTTTGATGGACTATGTCCAAAGCATCTCCATCCTTTTGTCTCGTCGTTAATTGAGAGTTCCGCTCGTGTTGCCCCCTACAGCTCGGCATCGCTTCATGATACGGACGTTTTGAAGACCATAAGGGAGTCAATTGACGAGGGCACGATGAGCGGCCCGCTGTTTTCTCGGCTTGTGGGGCTAGATGAGATTGGCTCGAAACGACTGCTTGCGGGCGAAAAGGTGGAACTCACTTATCGGTCGATGATTTCAATCCTGCGGCTAGCCGATGTTCTTCGCAAATAAATGAGGCTTCCATGGCCATGTGGCAGCTTGTCTCACCGATGGGTGGGAGCCGAGTACTTTTCGGACGATTTGCTTGGCCTCGGCGTAGTCTTGGACGGGATCTGCCGGATCATCGAAATCCTCGACGAGATATTTCAAAGCGGCACCTTCTTAAACGGCGAACGTGACAGCGGTCCTCCCTGAATTCTATAAAATCACGGCCTGACTTGGGCGGCGAATTGGCGGAGCTCGTCATCGTCCATATCGTCGAAGTGCGGCAACTACGCCAGCGCGGCCCTCTGCTCCATCAGGTACCTACCGCTCGGAGACCTGCGAATCGTCTGCAAGATGTCCTCGGGGGCGAGGGCTGGGAAATCCATGCCCTCGGGAGCGGCCAAAGAGATGGATTCACCTGCCCCTCCCATGTGTTGGGACCTCATTCAGGGCATCGGCTGCATCCGGCCTTTCGCATTCGCCGCCCGGCCCTCCGGTCCCGCCCGGCTCTCCGGTCCCGCCCGGCCGACGGGTTTTCCATCTACGGCAAAACGATCGCACTTATATATATGCATTCCCGGATTGGGAATATGTTTCAGCCCACGCGAGCAAAGCCTCGGCGTACTCCGTGGTATCTCCGCTGCGCGGCTTTGCACCCTGCAATGCCGCGCAGCGGAGATACCACCTGAGACGGATGTCGATGCATCGAACCCGAGACCGGGCGCTGCGGCGGGAAGCCTCTCGCACGGACAATCTGCTCGATCTTGCTGCACCCGTCTTAAAAGGTTAGACAAACTTTTAATCGTACGACATCCGTCGAACAGTCGGGGGTACACACCACTACAGAAGGCCCACGGAACGGGGGGCGAGATGGTCGGCGACGGGTTCAAGGCACTCTCCGGCCCCACGCTCCGCCAGGGAGGGCGTCGGGAGGGAGACCGTAATGGGTGAGAAGGACGAGCGGCCGGAGCGGGTGTTCCCCGGCAGGACAGACCCGTGGTTCATAGCGGCCATGGTGATTGTGGCGGGCGGTTTATCCGCGGCGTGTATCGCGTGTTTCCTGAGCTCGAGTCCCGCGCTCCTATGGGGCTGGCTCGCGCTGCTGCCCATCCCGGCCCTCGTGGCCCTGGCTGCCCTTCCCGTCCGCAGCAATCGCCTCGAGCTCTACGGCGACCGCCTCGTCGTCGTGTACGCTGGGACGCGTTCGGTGATACCCTACGCCCACGTGCGGGGCGTCCGGCGCACCAGGACGCTCTGGGCGGGGACGGCCAACTCGCTCGACCGCGTCTACATCGAGGCGCCCTACGACGGCGACGCCATCGTCTCGGTGACCGACAACGATGCCCTCGTGGCGGAGCTGGGGCACAGGTGCGGCCTCGGGCCATACTCCCATTTTTGAGAGAGGTGCCGTCGGGCCCCCCGAAAGCCGTCTGCATTTGCAGGCCTTTATTCGAAATCGGGCGGCGCGGCTGAAAATCCCCGGCCTGAACCGCGGGGCTTCATCTACATTCGCGCAGGCGTATTCACAATCATAAAAAGATAGGCACGGGCATCCGCGTTCGCGGAAACCCGTGCCGCATTTGCGTCACCGAGATGACCGGGTAGAATATATCTGAACGCTATTCCACATTCCCGTACTTGCGCTACGGATTTGGGAAAGCGCATGTCTCAGCCTCTACTCGACCACGGTCGCCTCGGTCGGGATGGCCCCCAGCACTGCCGCGTACTCGGTGGGGTAGAGGCGGCTTATCGTCTGAACGTCGCGGATGAGGACGTTGCGGTCGTCAGGCTCGGAGATGCCGTAGCCGAACGCCTCGAGCGTCTCGATCGCCTCGCGGATCTTCTGCTGGAACATGGGGCCGGGGTCCACCCTCAGGCCGAGGTAGCCTCGCCACAGGCTCGGCAACACGCGCAGCATGTTCTGGATCTTGGACATCGGCTCGATGTCGGCGTAGACGTTGAGCGTGACCATGGCGTCCTTGTGCCCGAAGATCGACTGCAGCGCCTTGATGTCGCCGCCGTGGCGGATCCACTGCTTCGCGAAGGTGTGGCGCAGGCCGTGGAACGTGATCAGCTCGTCGTTGGTGCCCATGAGGCCGTTGGTCTCCGAGAACGTCTTGAACGCCCTGCGGATGTAACTGGTGGTGGCGAAGGAGCCGTCCGGCCGCGACACGACGTAGCTGTCCGCGAGGTCGCGCAGGCCGAGGGCCGATGCCTCCCGGAGCCTCTGCGAATCGATCTCGTGGATCTCTTTCAGGAAGGGGAGCAGGCCCACCGGGTCGACGGGGATCGTCCTCAAGTCGTGGTTCTTGGTGTCCTTGATGAAGGAGCCCCTGTCCTTGACGTAGGCCACCGAGTGCCTGACCGTGATGAGCCCCGACTCGAAGTCGACGTCACACCAGCGCAGGCCGCAGACCTCGCCGATGCGCATCCCGGTGTGCAGGGCGAGCACGACCGCCCGCCTGAAGGTCGAGTCCGGCATCATCGAGGTCACCGAGTTGAGCTTCGGCACGAGGTCGGAGCGCAGCGCGTTCCTGGGCCTGGCAATGACCCTGGGCGCGAGGGCGCCGTCGAACGGGTTCCTCCCGATCGTGTCGTTGCTGCGCTTCAGCAGGACGGCGTAGAGCCGCTTGCCGAGCTTGAATGACTTGTTGAGCGTGTCCGGCGCCGTGCCCAGGGCGATCCTGCGCCTCGACCACGCGTTGACGTCGTCGGTCGTCACCTCGTTCACGGGGACCAGACCCAGCTCGTCTCGCTCGATGTGCAGGGCGCTGTAGTGGTAGTCGTCGCGGGTCGTCGGGGTGATCCTGTTCATCTCCAGGCAGAAGTCGATGAACTTCTCGAGCGCCTCGGAAAGCGGCAGCGCGGCGTAGTCATCCCGCTGTTCGGCGGGAAGCCCGGCGCCGATAGCGGCCCTCGCCTCCTCGGCCTCGGCGAGTTCCAGCTCGACCTCCGACCTGAATTCCGCGAGGACGCGCATCGCCGCCGCCTTTCCCCGCGCGCTCTGCTTCAGGCAGGGCACGCGGGTGTTCCTGGTCCTCTGGACCTTCTTCCCGGTCATCTCGTCGGCCACCGTCACGACAGCCTGCCATTTGCCCTTGTTCTTCCTCACGCCGCCGGCTCCGCATACGCGTAAGGTTTTATTGCTGCATTTCTCGTTCTGCATGTCTGCTCCTAAATCCGCAGTTGATTAGAAACAGGCGGGCCCACCTGCGGGAACCCGGAGAGGCGACGATTCGGGGCTCCTACCCCCGTTGATTAAATCATCGGCTGCACCGCGCTCCTCGAAGCCGAAAATATGCTATCTGGACAGACCGCGCTGAGCTGGTAAAATATGCAAATGCGGAAATGCGCTACTTGCGCTATCTGCGCGTGTTTTAACAAAATAAGCACAGGTCAGGGTCATTCTGACCTCGCTGGGGGTCAAGGGGTCGCTGGTTCGAATCCAGTCGTCCCGACCAGAAGTTTGCAGGTCAGGCACCTAGTGCCTGACCTTTTTTGTTTTAATCACCATGATTATTTTGCTTAAAGCAACAACGTTCCCACTCGATGTAATCACCGAATCAAAACGTGTACATCAGCCACCAAAATCGACATTTTTCGACATGTTTGGAGGCTGATGTACACGAATGCGAAATCCCCGCCGCCTAAAAGCGCCCTCCACATGTCTGGACTCTCTATGCTTACGCTGGATAGACATCGCCAGAACGGGTATAGTATCGAAAGTTTTGTCGTTTACCAGCGGGGGAGTCCTGTGGGCATCAAAAAGAAGATCAAAAAGGAGCTTATCGGCACTTCCGATTACCCGTCGAATAAGATCTTCACGATCTCCAATTTCATTACCTTCACGCGCCTGATCCTCACGCTGGTCTTCCTGTACCTGTTTGTGACGGACAACAACCGTGTCGTCGCCATCGTCATCTATGCCATCGCGGCCTCCACCGACTGGATGGACGGCCAGATTGCCCGCATGACCAAAACGGTCTCGTGGCTCGGCAAGGTTATGGATCCCATCTGCGACCGTGCGCTGCTATTTACCGGCGTACTGGGCCTGGTGGTCCGCGGCGAGCTTCCCATCTGGGTCTGCGTGCTCATCATCGGCCGCGATATCTATCTGGGAATCGGCACGCTTATCGTGCGCCACTATCACCGCCGTCCCATCGACGTGGTGTTTCCCGGCAAGATTGCCACGGCGCTGCTCATGACCGGCTTCTCGCTCATGCTGTTGGGCTTTCCCACCGTGGATGGCTGGCATCTGTTGCCTGCTACGTTCACGGCCTTCCCGGGTCTCAACGGCAGCCCGGTACCGCTTGGCATCTTCTTTGTGTACGGCGGCGTCATCTTCTCCATGCTCACCGCTGTCATCTATTCCATTAAGGGTGGAGCGGCCATTAAACAGGCTGTCGCGCATCCCGAGGACGAAGACATCGACTTTCTTAACCCCGAAATCGAAGACTAAGCCATTGGGGTATGATTACGTACAGTTCATTCTTTGCGGCATGTCCGCGTTAAGTTAGGGGTTGTCATGGACAACATGGTTAACAATATGCCTCAGAACGATAAGGCCTCAGACGCCACCTGCGTTTTCCGCGTTCCTTCGAGCGATGTCACCGTTCCCGACCTCATGGCCAACGTGCGCATCACCGCGCCCGTCTTATCTATCGTCAAAGGCCCTCAAACCGGTGCAGCCTTTGAGCTCGAGGATAATGTGACCACCATCGGCCGCGATCCCGCTAACGGCATCTTCCTCAACGACATGACCGTGTCGCGTAGCCATGCGCGCATTATTCGCGAGGGTCTGGGTGCCCGCATCGAGGACCTGGGCTCGCTCAACGGTACGTGGGTTGACGGCGCTATCGTCAACGGCGCACCGCTGCACGATGGCTCTTCCGTCCAGATCGGTACGTTTACGCTCATCTACCACGAGAGCACGCCGGAGCGCATCGAAACCGGTGAGTAGGGCATGGCCGAACGCAATTATCTGAGTATCGGCCAGGTCGTCAATCTACTTCGAGGCGCATACCCCGATCTTTCGAACTCAAAAATTAGATTTCTCGAAGATGAGGGGCTCATCACCCCTCATCGCACGCCTAAGGGCTATCGTCAGTACTCCAAGGAGGACGTTGACCGCCTGGAGGTCATTCTGCACCTCCAGAAGACTCGCTACATGCCGCTCAACGTGATCAAGCAGCGCCTGGAAAACGCCACGGACCTGTCTACGCTCGCCTACGAGGTGGGCCTGTTGTCCGATGTTCCGCTCAAGACGGAACCCAAGGAGACTAAGCAAAAGCTGCATCCCATCGAGACCATCCCCGATATGCTCGGCGTCGAGATCTCGTTTATCCGCTCCCTGGCCGAAAACGACCTCATTCGCATCATCAAGAGCCCGCAGAACCGCGAGCTTGTCGATGGTCGCGATTTCCCGATCATCCGCTATTGCTCCGAGCTTTCGCGCTTCCATATCGAGCCGCGCAACCTGCGCCAGTACGTATCGTCCGCAAACCGCGAGTCCTCGATGTTTGAGCAGGTTCTCGTGAGCATGCTCGGTATGGATACTTCCGACGACGAGCGCGATGCCAAGCTCGAGCGTGCATTTAAAAAGCTGCATGACCTCACCGAGGGCGTCCATACCGCTCTGCTCAAGAACCGCGTATTTGAGTCACTCAACGCCGTGGTGGAGGATGCCGATATCGATGCCCTCGACGAGGAGATCGCACGCTCCGAGTCAACCAAGGCCAAAAGCGAAGAGGCATCTACCTCCGCGGTCCCCGTGCGTGAGGAATCCCTCGTGCAGCCGCTCAAGGTTGTCGCCCCCTCACGCGCCGGCACCGCCAGCGCGGCCAAATAGACGCTGCTACAAACCAGCCTCCCCTGAAAGGTCATGCCATGTACGACTTCGAATCTCACATCGTCGACATCCCCGACTATCCCGAGCCCGGAGTCGTCTTTAAGGACATCACGCCACTCTTTGGTAATCCCGAGGCGTTAAAGGCCATGGTAGATGCCCTGGCCGAGCATTTTGCCGGCATGGGCATCACCAAGGTTGTGGGTCCCGAGGCTCGCGGCTTTATGGTCGGCGTGCCCGTGGCCGTCGCCCTGGGCGCCGGCTTTGTGCCCGCACGCAAACCGGGCAAGCTGCCGCGCAAGACGGTGAGCGAGAGCTACGAGCTCGAATATGGCACCGACTCTATCGAAATCCATGCCGATGCCATTACCTCTAAAGATACCGTGTTGATTCTGGACGACTTGGTCGCGACGGGCGGAACCGTCGAGGCAACAGGTAAACTGGTGCGAGATATGGGCGCAAAGCTTGTGGGTTACGGTTGTATCCTCGAACTTGCGTTTCTTAACCCGCGCAAGAAGCTCACGCCTTCCAACGAGGACGTCGAGCTCTTTAGCCTGGTAACGGTGGACTAGCCGCTACCCTTAGATACCGGAAAGGAAGCTCCATGCGCACAGCAAATACGCACAAAAACATGGCACGCTGCGCTGCTACGGCAACCCTCGCTTGTGTTTTGGGCCTGGGCCTCGCGGCTCCGGCCTATGCCGATACCGCATCCGACCTTGCCGCTGCTCGTACCAAACTCGAGCAGATCGGCACGCAGACCCAGCAAATTCATGAAGAACTCTCCGCGCAGACGCAGGAGCTTGATCAGACCGCAGGCGAGATCACGCAAAAGCAGCAAGAGATTGCCGACGGCCAGGCAAAGCTTTCGAGCTACGTTGCCGGTGAGTACAAGACCGGCGGTCTGAGTCTCCTTCAGGTTCTGACGGGCGTCGACGATCTGGGCGACATGCTCAACCGTCTGTTCTATTACGGCAAGGTTTCCGACAAGCAGGCCCAGACCATTCAGGATGTCAAGGACCTTAAGCAGCAGCTCACTGATAAGCAGGCCGAGCAGGAGAAGAACGTCGCCGCGACGCAGAAGAAAGTCGACGAGCTCAACGCCCAGCAGGCAGAAGCCCAGAGCATCGTGAACTCCCTAGATTCTCAGCTGCAGGCCGAGCTTGCCGCCGAGGCTGAAGCCAATGCCGCGCTGCAGGCTGGCATAAATGCCAGCACTGCCGAAAAGGCCACGGTGAGCAAAGACACCGCCGGTACGACCGAGAACACCAACGATGGCGGCAATACGCCCGCGCCCACTCCTACGCCCGCTCCGGCCCCTACGCCGCAGCCCGCCCCGGCTCCGGCTCCGGCGCCGACGCCTTCCGCACCGAGCCAGTCTGTTGACGGCGGCTCCGTTGTTTCGCGTGCCTACAGCAAGCTGGGTTGCGCTTATTCCTGGGGAGGCATTGGACCGGACAGCTTTGACTGCTCCGGTTTTGTAAGCTACTGTCTCACGGGCCGCTACTGCCGTCTGGGCAACACCGGCACCTTCATGGGTTGGACCCGCGTGTCCGACCCGCAACCAGGCGATGTCGTGGTTAACTCCTACCATACTGGCATCTATATCGGAAATGGTCAGATGATCCATGCTTCCGACTACAAGACGGGCGTCATCATCAGCTCCGTCGCAGCCGGCATGAACAACAACTACATTTTCGTGCGCTACTAAGTCACTCTGTATAGCAAACGAATGTGAACCTCGTGGCCTTTGGGCTGCGGGGTTCATTTATTTGTGACCGTGCTCCATACATGATCCCAATGAGCTAGTTTTCAATACTAGATGCACGTTTCAAAGGTAAGCAAGATGGCTATAATAAATGAGAAACATCTAGAAAGGACCCTCTATGAGCTGGGCACTTATCTCCGATTCGAGCTGCAACCTCCGCGATTGGCAACCGACCGCGCCCCATACCACCTTTGCATTTGCACCCCTTAAAATTCGAGTGGGGGAGCGCGAGTTCGTCGATGACCTCACGCTCGATGTTCACGAACTCAATTGCGCCGTGCAGGCGGAGTCGAGCGCTTCTTCGAGCGCCTGTCCGAGCGTAGGCGAGTGGACCGAACTCTTTAGGCTTGCCGACAAGACAATTTGCATGCCCATCTCCGAGGGCGTCTCGGGAAGCTACAATGCCGCCGCCACGGCACGCGATTTGGTTCTTGCCGAGGATCCGAACCGTCAGATTCATTTGGTCAATTCACGCGGAGCCGGCGGCAAAATGGACCTGATCTTCCTGCTGTTCGACCGCTATCTCGCAAGCAATCCAGACGTCTCTTTTGAGGAAGCCTGCAGCTATTTTGATGAGCTGGAACTGAACAGCAAGATCCTCTTTAGCCTGTGCAATTACGAAAATCTCGCCAAGGCCGGACGTATTCCCAAGGCAGCTGGGGTTATCGCCAATAAACTCAACATTCGAGTTTTAGGCACGGCAAGCGAGGCAGGGGAGATCAAGCTCATCGGTCACACCCGTGGCGAAAAGAAGATGCTTGGAAAGATTGTCGACACCATGGAGGTCGAGGGCTTTACCGGCGGCGAGGTCGTAATCGACCATGTCGAAAATGAGGCGGGCGCCCAGGCACTTGCCAGCCGCATTGTGGAGCATTGGCCCGGTTCCAAGACCATCATCATGCCCTGCAACGGACTGGATTCATACTATGCCGAGATGCACGGGCTCATTATCGGCTACGGCATGGGCGTTGCTTCGGGCCGATAAAATCCAACTAAACAAAAACACGGGCGGGACAAAGTGTCTGATGACTCTTTGTCCCGCCCGTCTTGTACGTCGGCTAGCTATTAAACCCGTTGAACTTTAGGTAGCTCATTAGATACGCCTTCGATACAAAAGACGATACCGCGCTGCGTACGAGCAGCGACTCGCGTGTGACCTGATGAGCCGTATCGGGTACAGGAACCTGCTCAATGGAAAAAGCCGCACGAATCGATGCCTCGAGCTGATCAATCACATAATCAAAGGCGGTCGGTGCATCGTAGCTCAGGCGCTGAATGTTAAAGAGCGCCTGAACCGCAGCGATGGGCAGCACCTGCTTAAAGATACAAATGGAGATGAGACGCGCAATCTGCTCGCGACCATATTGCTTTTTAACCGGAGCGGGAACAAGGCCGACCTTTACGTAGTTATTGATCATCGATGGCGTAATGACGGGCTGCTCCACACAAATCGAAAGCGGCTCCATCCACAGCTCGATGTACTCAATGACCTGGTCACGGTAGAGCGTTACATTCGGCAACTGGTTATAGCGCGGCAGACTGAGCGTATTGAGTTTGCGGACAATATCAGACTGGATAAATGCATCAGGTAGCACCGTTGGCTGAATATCCTCTGGGCTAATGCTAACCGACGTATCGGACATAGGAATGACATGTTTAGCGTGATTCATATGGTGCCTCCGTTCGTTTTCAATATTGTATTCTAGATTATCTAGTTTTGCATACCATAATGAACGGTATGATCGTCGGCTTTGGCTCGGGTCAGGTCGCAGGATAGCTGGCTCATTTTTTACACAACAAAACGTCCAGCGGCAACGTTGCCTCAAGCTCGTTACCGCTGGACGTTTAAGTAACATAACAACCTTACATAAGATATATTATCGTACTTATCCGCGTAGGAAAGCGTATGCGCTGGTGGCTGCTATAGCTCCGTCAGAAACAGCGGTCACAACTTGGCGTAAACGCTTGGAACGGATATCGCCGGCAGCAAATAAGCCAGGCATGCGGGTAGCCATCGATTCATCGGTCATAATACCGCCGTCGGGCGCCAGATCCACCAGATGCTCTACAAGCTCGGTATGGGGCTGCGTGCCAGCAAAGACAAAGATGCCAAACGAACCAGGATCAAAGGACTCAGCGTGCATTTCACTAGTCGCATTGTCCTTAAACGTGATTGTCGTGGGCATTGCCTCACCAGAAAGCTCAACAATACTAGTTTGGTACCTAACTGAAATATTATCTTTTGCGAGCACCTTTTGAACCACGCCATCGGGGGCACGGAACTGATCGCGGCGCAAGACGATGGTCACGCTGCTGGCGATTTCTGACAAGAACAGGGCTTCCTCGCAGGCAGCATTACCGCCACCGATAACAAAGACCTGTTTACCGCGAAAGAACATGCCATCGCACGTCGCGCAATAAGAAACGCCACGACCGCGATACGTATCCTCGCCAACAAAACCAGCAGATCGCGGCGTGGCACCCATGCAAGCGATAACGCTCGAGGCAAGCGTATCGCCCATATCGTGACGCACCGTAAACAGCGCCGCATCCGCATCGTAATCGATACCCGTAACCATGCTCCATGCAACCTGTGCTCCCAGGCCCTCTGCATGTTGCTGAAACCGCTCGCCGAGTTCGGCGCCACTCAAGAGCGGAATGCCCGGATAGTTCTCGACCTCATTGGTTGTGGCAATCTGTCCTCCCGACATACCTTGCTCAATCACGGTCGTCGTTAGGTTGGCGCGAGCCGCGTAAATGGCTGCAGCATAGCCCGCAGGCCCGCCGCCGATAATCGCAACATCGATCGGCTGATGAGTAGTCATGAAGAGACCTCCTGTCGAAAGATTGGCGTTCTTTGCGCTCATACCCAAATTTATGCGAACGTGACACTCATGCACTACAATGATTCTCTGTGAAACAAAGATGAAGGGGAGATATCGATGGATCAGACGCAGACGAGCGATGACGCTCCCCTGCTCACGCACAGCACTCCCCAATCGGGACAAACCACGCTCTTGGCTCAGCAAAAACCTCTCGTGACTATCGTGCACGCCTCGGTCGGCTCGGGCCACAAGGCCGCCGCAAATGCGATTGCGCAGGCATTCGACCACATCCGCGGCACCAATGGCATCCCCGAGGATGTTGAGATTGAAGTGCTCGATATCCTTAATTTTGGACGCATAAAATTCGACGGCAACAAAACGGCCGCCTCGTTTACCGGCGCCACGCGCCCAATTTATGACTTGACCTGGCGTTATACCCTTACCGGACACCTGCTTTGGGGCGGTGGCACGGCATGGTCGCGCATCATGTTCCCCGCATTTAACGAATACGTTCGAACTCGCAGGCCCATTGCCGTGGTAGCCACACATATCACGGCAGCCAACGTCGCCGTCGGCGCGCGCGTCATTACGGGCATCGACTATCCCGTCATTTGCGTACCGACCGATTACGAGGTCGAGGGTTGGTGGCCCCATAAGGACACCGACCTATTCTGCGTAGCAAACGAGTTTATGGCCGAAACACTCCGACCCCGTAAGGTTCCCGAGGCAAAGATCCGCATTACGGGCATCCCCATTCGCGCCGGGTTTGATACGGACTACAACCGCGAGGAAGAACTCGAGAAGTTCAATCTCCCCACAGATAAGCTCGTTGTGCTGGTGATGGCCGGCGCCAGTTTGCCTCAACCGTACGTTCGCTTTCGCGCGGAGATGGACCGCACCCTCCCCTTCCTGCGCAGCTTCGAGGACATGCACTTTGTCTTTTTGCCGGGCAAGGATGCCGAATATGCCACCCGTCTCAAAACGCTTTTCGATGCCATGAAACTCGAGAACGTCACGGTTCTTGACTACGTCGATGACATGGCAGCGCTTATGCACGGCTGTGACCTGGCAATCCTCAAGTCTGGCGGACTCACTGTTACCGAATGCCTGTGCGCACACCTGCCAATGATCCTATTGGGCAAGTCATATGGCCAGGAAAAGGCCAACACCACCATGCTCACCGGCATGGGCGCCAGCATGCATGTCACCACCGCACGAGAGCTCATCGTGACGTTGCGCCATCTCCACGATCATCCCGAGTCGCTCAAGGCTCTGCTCATCAACGGCGAAGTGCTGCGCCGTCCACATGCAGCCGAGGATATCGCCATCGCAACCATGGAACTTGCAGGCAAACCCCAAAAGCGCAAACGAGCCTTCTGCCGCTTCTACTGGGGCGAAAAACCAGCGCATATCCGCTAGCGTCTAAATGTCCGCTTACCTGTGGGAGGCCCCTATATATCATCCCGTGCTCAAACATTCTCGCTTCGCTGCGAAACTGCGCGCGGGACGATATATAGGGGCCTCCCACAGGTAAGCTGCGTTAACCGTACTAGTAGCAATACCAGATTCCCCACCACTAGAATCTGCAAAGGCGAAACCGGAAAATATAAATATAGATAGCCGACGCGACAAAGGGGGCGTCACTTTGTCGCGCCGGCTAACTAGAATCTAAAACACATTCCTAGTTAGGATTTGCAAGGATGTAATCCAGCTAATGGAGAGTCGGAACAACAAGCAAGTCGTAATTATATTGATGAGGCCTATCGCGCAAGTCGAAATGCATATTCAAGCATGTGGCCTCTCACCCGGGGCCCACACATATCGTCCCGCGCGCAGTTTCGCAGCGTAGCGAGAATGTTTGAGCACGGGATGATATGTGTGGGCCCCGGGTGAGAGGCCAACCCTACATCTTGAAAATGATTAAGCAACGCCGCTGGAGCCGAAGCCTCCGTTGCCTCGGTCGGTTTTGTCTAGTTCGTCTACCTCTACGAGATTGACCGTGGGAACTTCTTGGATGACGAGCTGCGCAATGCGGTCGCCTTTGTTGATCTGGATATTGTTGGTGGGATCCAGGTTGATGAGGATGACCTTAAGCTCACCTCGATAGTGGGCGTCGATGAGACCGGGCGTGTTGACTATAGACAGGCCTTGCTTAATGGCTAGGCCGCTGCGGGGTTGGACAAAGCCGGCGTAGCCATCGGGCAGCGCAATGGCCAAGCCAGTGGAGACCAAACGACGCTCAAAGGGCTTGAGGGTGCAGTCTTCGTTGGCGCGGAGGTCAAGACCGGCATCTGTGGGGTGAGCGTATTTGGGAAGCTCGACCGTGGGATCGAGTCGCTTAATGTTAACGGTAATGTTGGACATGAAATCACCTTAGCTTGTCGAGCTCTTGCAAAAACTCGTCGACGTCTTTGAAATCGCGATAGACCGAGGCAAAGCGAATGTAGGCCACCTTGTCGATCTTGGCCAGGCGCTTGAGCACCATATCGCCCAGTTCGTGGGACGTTACAGCCGTCAGCGTACGCGAACGCAGCTCCACCTCGATATCATCGATGATCTCGTTGAGCTTTTTCGTATCGATATCGCGCTTAATCGTGGCGCGCATCAGGCCGACCAGCAGCTTGTTGCGATCGAACCGCTGCTTTGACCCGTCGGATTTGATGACCTCGATGGGGTCTTCGCAGCGCTCGAACGTCGTAAAACGATAATTGCAAGAACAACACTCGCGGCGACGCTTGATAGTGTTGTTCGATTCCTGCATACGGGAATCGACAACGCGGGTATGTGCCTTGCCGCATTTGGGACAGCGCATGGTACCTCCTCCTAAACGATAACAAGGGTACCATGCGACCGAACCGAAATCTTACGAACGAGCCGGAACTTTCAGAACTGCACCAGCATCAAGAGAGCCGCGATCGAGGTGATTGACGCTACGAATCATGTCGGAAGTCTCCTGCGTGGAAAGACCATCGATGGGATGCTCCTGGGCAAGCGACCACAGGGAGTCGCCCGACTGCACGCGAACCGTCTCGTAGGTAACGTTGGCTACGGAATCGGCATATGCTGCTTGACGAGCAGAAAAAACTGACGTGGCGAGCACGAAGAACAGGGTGAACGCTACAGCAATAGAAACAATCGTCGAGGCCTTTAGGGCAACAGGAGCCAAAGCAACGGACGCACGCTGGGTGCGAACGGGTTTAGTGGCCACGGCCTGAAAATGAGAGCGTCCGCCCTTCACGACCGTAAAGGCAGGCGAAGCAGGCGCCTCAAGCTTAAGAGCGAGGTTTCCCTGGACCATATTAGCTGCGTTCATTCTGTTCTCCTCTCGTTTGTTTTGACGAGAACTGTTTTATCAAGCCGCGGGGACAAAAAAGTCTAGCGCGAGAACGAGTGTTCGGTTATTATTATCTTCGAACAGTTGTTCCTGTCAAGCAAAAATAGAACATTTGTTTGGTCTGGGTAGAGAGGAATCCCTGATGGCTCGCAAAATTACCAAGCGTCAGCAGCAAATTTACGACTTCATCAAGGAATATCAGCAGGAGAAGGGCTATCCGCCCAGTGTGCGCGAGATGGCTTCGGCTGTGGGCCTGTCCTCCCCTAGCACCGTACATGCGCATCTCTCCGCGCTCGAAGCACGCGGTCTGCTCAAGCGTGACGCCACGAAGCCTCGCGCCCTCGAGCTCTTTGACGAGGATGGATCTTCCGTCTCCATCTCAAAGTCCGATGAACCCACGGCACCCCGCGGCACCGTATCACTACCTCTCGTGGGCCGCGTCGCCGCGGGGATTCCCATCCTTGCCGAGCAGAATATCGAGGACACCTTTACCATCCCGACCGAGATCGCAACGGACCAGGGGTCCTTTATCCTCGAGGTCCACGGCAATTCGATGATTAACGTTGGTATCTATAACGGCGACTACATCATCGTTCGCGAGCAGAAGAGCGCCATGAATGGTGAGATTGTCGTGGCCATGATCGATGGCGCCGCAACAGTCAAAACGTTCTACAAGGAGCAGGGGCGCGTTCGCCTGCAGCCCGAAAACGACACCATGGAGCCCATCTACGCGACAAATCCCACGATTCTGGGCAAGGTCGTCGGTTTAATGCGCCGGTTCTCGTAATGCGAAAACGTATCACCGTCTTTGATACCATTCGCGGGTTTACCATGCTGTCGATGGCGGGATTTCATGCCTGCTACGACCTTGCTTACCTATATGGCTGGAATATGCCTTGGTTTACCCAGACCATCTTCCAGGACATCTGGCGCGCCAGCATCAGTTGGGTATTTTTATTTATTGCCGGCTGGATGTGCACCCTCTCGCGCAACAACATCAAGCGTGCCGCCAAATATGCCGTTGCCGCTTTAGTTGTATGGGTCGCAACGACGCTCGTCTCGGTCGATGACTCGGTGAACTTCGGCATCATTTTCTGCATGGCGGCGTGCACCGCCATTGTCGCGCTCGCGCGCCCGGTTCTCGATAGGGTGCCGGCAGTATGGGGTATAGCGATTTGCCTCATACTCTTTGCCTGTACCTGGAGCATTCCCAAAGCGGACTACCCTATCCCCTATCTAGCTTGGCTGGGTTTCCCAGGTCCAGACTTTGTCTCCGGTGATTACTATCCGCTCATACCCTTCTTATTTATGTACCTCACAGGCTTCTTTGCCGCACGCACGGCTCAGAAAGCAAACTGCGAGGCACCAGCATGGGCCTATGAAAATCCCATCCCGGCGCTCGCAAGCCTCGGACGCCATGCACTGCCGTTCTACCTGCTTCATCAACCGGTTATCTTGGGTGTACTGGAGCTGATTTATTCCGTTCGGTAACGCTCAAGACGTGGTGCGATACGGGCCGGAAGCTTTGCCACAATACGAACGCCGTCCTCGAGGTATTCCTCGTGCAGAAGGGTTCCCTGTTCGTGCACGAGCGTGATTAACGCGCCCTCTCGATACGGGATATCGGCCGAGAGCAACACGTCCGTAGCGGCCGCTTCACGAGCGATACGGTCGACTAAGTCATCAAGACCCTCACCCGTCTGAGCCGAGAACAGCACCGCCTCGGGATAGCGCCGGCGAAAGCTCAAGCGATCGACGCTATCGAGCAGATCAATTTTATTGAACACGGTAAGCGTCAAGCGCTCACCGGCACCGATCTCGTCAAGGACACGATCAACCGCCTCAAGCTGACGCTCGTAATCCTCATCGGAAGCGTCTACAACTTTAAGAATCAAATCGGCGCCGAGCACCTCGGAAAGCGTAGATTTAAACGCGTCGACCAGGCCATGGGGCAGCTTTTGAATAAAGCCGACGGTATCGGTGATCGTCATGCCACGGCCACCGGGCAAACGGTACGAGCGCGTCGTAGGATCGAGCGTGGCAAACAGCTTATCCTGCGAAAGTACCGTGGATCCCGTCAAACGATTAAGCAACGTCGACTTGCCGGCATTGGTGTAGCCAGCCAACGCCACGCGAAACGCCGGCGATTCAATACGGCTTTTCGATTGCACATCACGACGTTGTTCAACCTGTTTCAGTTCGCGTCGAAGAGCTGCGATCTTGTTACGAATTAGGCGACGGTCGACCTCGAGCTGGCTTTCGCCCTGGCCAAAGCGCGAGCCAATACCGCCACGCGTCTGTTCCTTAGCAAGATGGCTCCACATACCTCGCAGACGAGGCAGCAGATACTGCAACTGTGCGAGCTGCACCTGCAAGCGACCCTCACGAGTCTGGGCATGAAGGCCAAAGATATCCAAAATCAATGCCGTACGGTCAATAATCTTGACCGGTTCGCCCACGGCTTTCTCAAGATAGGACTGCTGCGAGGGCGTCAGGTCGTCGTCGAAGATAACAACATCCGCATCCATGCGATGCACCAAACCGCACAGCTCCTCGACCTTTCCGGAGCCGATAAACGATTTGGGATAGGGCTTGACCAGGCGCTGAGACAAGCGGGCAACGCATTGGGCCCCAGCAGTGTGGGCTAGACGCTCGAGCTCGTCGAGCGAACGGTCGAGCGGCCAGGCGTTATCGCGCCACTCAACACCAACCAAGATGGCGCGCTCGGGTTCAGGCGCCGTGGGGACCAAAGGGAAACGAGCCATTAGGCAGCCTCGATGCGATGGTAAATATCATCAACGACCTCATCGATCGTAAACTCATCCATATCGAACCACACGATGCGATCGTCACGCTTAAACCAGGATAGCTGGCGCTTGGCATAGCGACGTGAGCGCATCTTGATAAGCTCACGAGCCTCATCCATGGTAATAGCGCCACGCAAGGCATCAATAATCTCTTTGTAACCGATTGCCTGCATCGACGTGAGTGCATCACCCAGGCCCTGGTCCATCAGGCCGCGGACCTCATCAACCAGCCCCTGCTCAAACATAAGGTCGACACGCAGGTTAATGCGCTCATAGAGCACTTCACGGCTACGCGTCAGACCAAACCACAAGGCATGATAACGCTCGCGCGGAACACTGAATTTCGACTTCTGCTGGGCATACGACACGCCGTCATCGTGCATCTCGAGCGCACGAATCACACGACGCACGTTATGGGGATGAATCACGGCAGCCGATTCCGGATCGCGCTCAGCAAGCAGTGCATGCAATGCTTCCTCGCCAATGCGCTCGGCAAGCTCTTGATAGCCCGCACGGCGTTCGTCCTCGAGTTCCCCCGAAGGAAAATCCATTTCATCGAGTGCAGCCTTGAGATACAGGCCCGTACCGCCGCAAAACACCGGAAGACGTTGCTCACCAAGCAAACGCTCGATATGCGCCCGAGCATCAGACTGATAGAGCGCAGCAGAATACGCGACGCCCGGATCCACGATATCGACAAGGCGCAGGGGCACCGAGCACTCCTCGGGCATCATCTTGGCCGTACCAATATCCATGCCGCGATAGATCTGCATCGCGTCACACGACAGCACTTCGGACGAAAGACGATCAGCCAGGCGATCGGCAACATCGCTTTTACCGACCGCCGTCGGACCGACGATCGCTACAGCAGAAAGGCTTGCACCAGGAGAAACCATTAGCGAGGCTCACCCACGACGGAGCCAGACAGATACCACGTCTTGGCGACATCAACATCAACATCGACGATCTTGCCGATGAGCTGATCGATGCTATAGCCAGCAGGAATCGGCGCATGCACCGTCTGGTTCTTGGGGCTCTTGCCCAAAAGGACAGCGTCGTTCTTCTTGCTCGTACCCTCAATAAGTGCAGGTACCACGGTGTGAAGCTCGCCCTGGTTATACTCGTGCGCCGTCGTCTCGATAACCTTGACCAAACGATTAAAGTGCTCAAGGATAACCTCATGCGGGGTGGGATCATATATCTCAGCTGCCGGGGTACCGGCGCGCTTGGAGTAAATAAACGTGTAGGCTTGGGCATAACGCACCGTCTCGGCAAGCGAGAGCGTCTGCTCAAAGTCTTCCTCGGTCTCGCCCGGGAAGCCCACGATGATGTCGGTCGAAAGGGCAATATCGGGCATACGGTTACGAATACGATCGACCAGGTCCAGATAATCCTCGCGCGTATAACGACGATTCATCTCTTTAAGAATGCGCGTGGAGCCCGACTGAACGGCCAAGTGAAGCTGCGGCATAACGGCAGGCGTCTCGGCCATAGCATCGATGGTCTCGGGCAGCAGATCTTTGGGATGCGAAGAGGTAAAGAAGATACGCTCGACACCCGTATCGCCCACGGCGCGCAGCAGATCGGCAAAACGCGGCTTACCAAAGAGATCGCGACCGTAGGAGTTAACGTTTTGGCCCAGCAGCGTAATCTCGCGCACGCCCTGACGCACAAGCCCGGTCACTTCGTCGACAATCTCCTCGAAGGGACGGCTCTTCTCGCGACCACGGACGTACGGGACGATGCAGTACGTGCAAAAGTTGTTACAGCCTGTCATGATGGGCACCCAGGCGTGATACTGCGTCTCGCGATGCCACGGCATGCTCATGGCGTCGGTATCCTCATGCTCATTCGTGCGGATATGGCGCTTGCCATCCAAAAACGCCTCGGAGATAAGCTCCGCCACGTGAGCAATGGAATGGGTGCCGAAAATGACATTGACGTTATCAACGTTGGTGAGCAAGCCCTCGCCATCACGCTGGGCGATGCAGCCGCCCACAGCGACCACGCGCTTACCTGAAGGTGAAGGAGGAAGGCTCTTGCAGGAATTGCACTGACCATACAAACGCGTATCGGCAGCCTCGCGCACACAGCACGTCATGAACACGACAATATCGGCATGCTCGGGATCGAGCGCCATAAGACAGCCATACGAATCGAGCAAACCACTCACGCGCTCGGAGTCGTGCTGGTTCATCTGGCAGCCGAATGTGCGGATAAAGTAGGTTTTACCGGCAAGAATATCGCGTACGGAACGCTGGTCCATGAGCTTACATCCTAACGATGGTATCGACGGGGCGCATAGGTGCTACAAGCGTGCAGATGGCTCGCTTACGCAACAGGCTTAACGTCGTCCATGACGACGTTATCCATAGCAGCCCGATTAATCTGGTGAACGTAGATAGAGAGACGAATTGCCGTGCGCGACTCCCCGTTAATGAGAATGTCAGAGAACACCGGCGCGCAGGAGACATCAAAGCCGGTCGGAATCAGAAAGCCGCGCGCAATGGCGACGGCCTTGATGGCCTGGTTGACGGCACCGGCGCCGACGCACTGAATGTTGACGGGGACGCCATCTTTGACCATGCCGGCAATGGCGCCGGCAACGGACGCGGGCGATGATTTGCTTGATACCTTCAGGCAATCCATGAAGAAACTCCTGCGTTTAAAAGTACGTTTTAACTGCAATAACTGTATCGTACCGAGCGGACTCGGTAAAGATTTTATTCCTCTTTGGCAAGATCGAACGTCACCGTGATGCGATCACGCGAAACGCGAATCTTAGGGTCGCCGCACAGATTGAGGTAATACCGGGCAGCGAGATCGTTAAAGTCACGCTCGACCGCACGCGAAAATTGCGCCATATCATCCTTGGCGATACGAAGACCTCGACGGTCCTTGGCAAGATCGACGGGTGCCGGCGCATGCGAGGTAGAATCGCGCTCGCGCAGCAGGCGCGCGGTCACGCCGCGAACGGGCTTAATCTGACCCGACAGAATACGGTGGGCAGTGCGCTCGGACATCTCAAGACCCAGCCCAGAGCAGATCCGGATAAAGTCCTCGGCATCCGAGGCAAGGCCCAAACGATCGATAACCGGAAGCTCGCACTCGTCGTCGATAAAGAGCAGGCGTGACGTATCAAGACGACTCGAAGCCTGAGCGTACAGGGTCGCAGCGATCTCGGACGGGGAGCCCAGATACACATCGCAGCAACGCAGCTCCTCAAGGGCAAACTCGCAGGCTGCGCGAATGATGTTGTGGGGGCCGCGAGCACATACATAGCGGCCGTCTTCGTCTTTAACCGCTTGAGGCCAGCTCGACTGGTCGGCGCGCTCACCCAAGCGATCGGTAGCAACGCACACCTTAAATGCGGAACCCAAATCGACGCCCGATGTAACAACGCGTGCCTCATCCGTGTTCTGCTTGATAGAGAACAGCGCCATACCACGACCGTGAACACCCCAACGGTCCATTTTCATGCTCTCGAGCTTGGAGGTGACACGGGCATCGAAGATACGCTCCTGCATGTCCTGCGGCACGCCCGAACCGTTATCCAGGAAGAGGAGGGTGCGAACACCCTCCTCCTTGGTCGTGGCAAGATAGACCTTATCGGCTCCGGCATCACGAGCATTACGCAGCATCTCGATGACAATGTCCTCTACATGCTGAATGTCATGCTTGGCCTGACGGCGCTCGGCCTCCGAAACGCGGAGGCGGACATACCCCTCGCCAAGGTTTTCCTCGACGCGAAGGTTGCCCTCCCCCGACATCGACGCGATAAATGAGATGAGCTCGTTCGCGTCGTTCATGTTATTTAGCGATATCGACGGCACGGCTCTCGCGAATCACGACAACGCGCACCTGACCGGGATACTCCATCTCTTCCTCGATCTGATGAGCGATATCGTGCGCAAGCACCGTGGACTGGGCATCGGAGATCTTGTCCGGCTGGACCATGACATGAACCTCGCGACCGGCCTGCATGGCATAGGTACGCTCGACGCCGTCATGTGAATTGGCAATCTCCTCCAGCTTCTCAAGGCGCTTGATGTAGTTCTCGGCAGACTCTCGGCGAGCGCCGGGACGAGAGGCGGAAACGGCATCGGCAGCCTGGACCAGGACGTCGAGCACCGTGTTGGGGTCGACATCGGCATGATGGGCCTCGATCGCGTGGACGATAACGGGCTTCTCGCCATATCGGCGGGCAAGCTCGGCGCCAATGACAGCATGCGGGCCCTCAACGTCGTGGTCGATGGCCTTGCCCAGGTCGTGCAGAAGACCGGCGCGCTTGGCGGTCACAACATCCAGACCAAGCTCGGAGGCCATCACGCCGCACAGGTCGGAAACCTCAAGCGAGTGCTGCAGCACGTTCTGACCAAACGAGGTGCGGTAGCGCAGAGCGCCCAGGGTCTTGACAATCTCGGGATGCAGGTCGTGGATACCGGTATCGAAGGCGGCCTGCTCGCCGGCCTCGCGCACGCGCTGCTGAACCAAGTCTGCGGCCTTGTGATACATCTCCTCGATGCGGGCGGGGTGAATACGGCCGTCGGCAATGAGGTTCTCAAGTGCAACGCGGGCAGTCTCACGACGGACTGGGTCGAAGCTCGAAAGCACGACGGTCTCGGGGGTGTCGTCAATCACGAGGTTGACACCGGACACCTGCTCAAAGGTGCGGATGTTGCGACCCTCGCGACCGATGATGCGGCCCTTAAGGTCATCGGAGGGAATATGCACGGAAGTGACGGTAACCTCGGCGGTATGGTCGGCGGCGCAACGCTGAATCGCCAGAGAGAGAATCTCCTGGGCGGTCTTGTGGCACTCGGCGCGGACCTGCTGCTCGGACTCACGGATGATGGTGGCCGCCTCGTGGGTAACCTCGCCGCGGACCTTGTCGAGCAGCTCCTTGTGAGCGTCCTCGCGCGTAAGGTCGGCAATACGCTCAAGCTCGGAAGTCTGCTTGGCGCAGAGCTCCTCAAGCTCGCGAGAGCGCTTCTCGACCTGGCCAGCCTGGCTGGACAGCTGGTGCTCGCGCTTATCGAGCGCATCGTTGCGACGATCGAGCGATTCCTCGCGCTGCATCACACGATTTTCGAGCGTGCGAATCTCGCTCTTACGCTGCTTGTCCTCGGCCTCGGCGGCCTGCTTGTTCTTGATGATCTCTTCCTTAGCCTCGAGCAGAGCCTCTTTTTTGAGGGTCTCGGCCTGACGCTTTGCATCACCGATCAGGGACTCTGCCTGCGCGTGTGCCGACTGAATCTTTTCGTCGGCCTCGCGAAGACTACCCTGCTTGGCGGTGCGCATGTAGGCAATGGCGGCGATGGCACCCAAAACGAGGCCAACGAGCGCTGCAATGATAGGCATGCTCACTCCTTTTTATGGATTCGTTACACAGCAAAGCGAACCGTCCTTACGAACGGCTCGCGACATTTGAGTAATATGGGCACAGCTTATGCGGGTCGGATACAGATAAACATATAAACAAACTCATCACAGATGAGCACATATCACAAAGCAAATGACGGTAATTATCCTACGTTGAACCGCAACAACTGTCAAATAAACGCACCCGGCACGGCGCCAATCGAGCGGTGAACGGCAGGGGCGTAACAGGTGCACGCTTACACGGCACACTCCTCGCTTAAAGCATCGAGACGTGCCTTAACGGCATCGGCGGCGATGTGATACGAAAAACCCTTACCCATCAAGAATCTGACGAGCTTTTCGAATGCACGGACCTCGGGGACGCGACGTTTAGCGAGCAAGGCCGAAGCGCGGGCCAAGTCGTCATCCACGGCAAAATATGCCTCGGGATACCCGGGGATATCGTCAAGCACGACATGACGACGCTTGAGCTCAACCTCGATCTTGCGCTGTCCCCAGCCGCGACGTTTGCGCTCTTCGATAAAGTACGAGCAAAAACGGTTCTCGTCCAAAAACCGATACTCGGTCGCTCGAGCAACCGCAAAATCGATCGCGGGCTGTCGAAAGCCATAGCGAGCCAACTTATCCCGTACCTCGCCCGTGGCATGATCGCGACGCGAAAGCATCTCGGTCACCATGGTGAGTGCACATTTGCGTTCGATAAGCTGCACCGCCTCGCGAAAGTCATCCCAATCACAGGGAAGATCGGGGCGGTTCTTAACGTACAGGCGCGCCACGCGCACGGGAATCCAAATGGAACGTTCGAAACCGCCCTCAAGATCGCAATCGATATGCGCGCAGGGCTTTTTAGACGCATAACCGCTCGAGAACGAGGAGGCCACCTTCTTATCGGGAAAGACGACCGTAGCCTCGGTCACCGTATACGACATGTCGGCATCCGCTACTCGTCGTCATCGTCGAGCATCGCGGAGCCATCGATGGCGTACAGCTCATCAAACTCCTCGGGGGCGGGCTGATCGGTCAACTCAACCTCGGAGGGGGCATCGTCATCAAACTCAAGTCCGCAGGCAAGGCGAACCTTGTGCTCGATCTCGTCAGCGCAATCGGGATGTTCGCGCAGGAACGTCTTGGCGGCCTCGCGACCGTTGCCGAGCTTATCCTCGCCATAGGCAAACCAGGACCCCATCTTTTTGCAGATGCCGCACTCGACGGCCATATCCAGAATCGAGCCCTCTTTGGAGATGCCGGTGCCGTACATGATGTCAAACTCGGCCGAACGGAACGGAGCCGCCACCTTGTTCTTAACGACCTTGGCACGAACGCGATTGCCGATAACCTCGTCCTTGAGCTTGATGGTATCGATTTTGCGAATATCGATTCGCACGGAAGAGAAGAACTTGAGCGCACGGCCGCCCGTGGTGGTCTCGGGGTTACCGAACATGACGCCGATCTTCTCGCGCAACTGGTTAATGAAGATGCAGGTCGTGTTGGACTTGGAAAGCGAGCCGGCGAGCTTGCGGAGTGCCTGGCTCATCAAACGAGCCTGCAGGCCCACGGTCGTGTCACCGATCTCGCCCTCAATCTCGGCACGCGGAGTCAAGGCGGCAACAGAGTCGACGACGATGGCGTCGATGGCACCGGAGCGCACAAGCATATCGACGATCTCGAGCGCCTGCTCGCCCGTATCGGGCTGGGAAATGAGGACCTCGTCGATATCGACACCGATGCGCGCGGCATAGGTGGGATCAAGCGCATGCTCGGCATCGATAAATGCCACGACGCCGCCCATGGCCTGCGCCTCTGCAAGGATCTCGAGCGAAAGCGTCGTCTTACCGGAAGACTCGGGGCCATAAATCTCGACGATACGGCCGCGCGGCACGCCGCCGATACCCAAGGCGGCATCGAGCGCCAGAGAGCCCGTCGGAATAGCCTCGACCTCGAGCTCGGGACCGCCGTCGCCATACCTCATGATAGAGCCCTGGCCGAACTTCTTCTCGATCTCGGCCTTGGTGGTGGCGATCATCTCATCGCGCTCTTTACCCGTCGTGCGTGCATGAACGGTACGTACGGGACCTGAATTCTTGGCCATGAATAGCCCTCCTCTTAACAACCTGAAACGATAATAAACGAACGGCTGTTCGTGGTCAACCGTTCAGATTCATCATATGCACCCGTACATTCCAAAACCCGACCAAACGCCGACCAATCACCGACCAAACGCTTGACCATGCCAATCACAAATACGACCACTCGAACAAATTTAGGCCATATACCAGCTAAAACGGCAAAATCGTCAAAGGTCCCTATCTCCACAATTAAGGGGCCCTAAGGCCCCTTAAACCACGTCTATTCCATAGAATTGAGCACGCGGACAATGCGCTCCAAAGCCTCCGTGACCGCATGGGCCCGAACGCGCGACCGATCGCCCTCGTAATGACAGCGCGCAGACTCGACAACCGGCACTCCCCCATCGGCCGGGCGATACGCCCACCCAATATAGAACGTACCGGCGGGGTCTTGCTCGGTGCCACCACCGGGCCCAGCGTAGCCCGTTGCGCTCACGGCTATATCGCTCTGATAGAGGTCAAGCGAGCCCGCGACCATCTCACGCGCCGTCTGGTGCGACACGGCGCTAAACCGATCGAGCGTTTCCTGCTCGACGCCAAGCACGCGATGTTTGATCTCATCGCAGTAGGTCACCGCACCGCCACGAAGCACCGCCGAGGCACCCGGGATATCGGCAATCGTCGAGGCGATCATGCCCGCCGTCAGCGACTCCGCCGTCGACACCGTCACACCACGGGCGCTCGCACGCTCGACGATATCGCGCGCCAGCTCCTCGTTATGTGCGGAAATCTGCTCAAAAGAGTCCGTCATACCCACCAGGACCTAGACCGAAAAGACGATCTTGCGACAGTTCCAGAAGTACTGGGCGCCCGAGATAACGGTCAGGACAACGGCAACAGCGTACAGGAAGCGTGAGACGCCATAGACACCGAGCAACAGCTCCGCAGGCCCCAACTGGAGGCCGGTCATAGCAAAGACGCACAGGTAACCGCAGATGGAGACCATCGTCGTCGCCGTCTTGTACTTGCCGAGCTTATCGGCGGCAACAACCACGCCGGCCGCACTCGCGACCATGCGAAGAGCGCTCACCAGCAGCTCGCGGAACAGGATAATGAACACGGACCACACGGTCACCGCGCCAAAATCCAAGAACAGCAGCAGGGCCGAGAACACCAGCAGCTTGTCGGCGATGGGGTCTAAGAACTTGCCGAAATCGGTGATCTCGTTACGCGAGCGCGCCAGATAGCCGTCGACCTTATCGGTGCACGACAGAATCACATACAGAATGAAGGCAGCGGCGGCGAGCGGGCCGTCGAAGGTGCTCCAGTCCGTACCGGCAACGCTCGCGTGAGACAGGGCCGAGACGATCATAAACACCGGGATAAAGACGATGCGAACGCACGTCACGATGTTGGCGGGCGTCCAAACACTCGTCAGTTCCTTATTACTCTCGTTTGCCACGACGCTCTCCTACTCCACAACATGACCGATAAGCTCATAGCAGAAGCTATCGGTAAACTCGACGGTCAGAATATCGCCCACGGACGCCTCGCTGGCGTCCAGATGCACCGCGCCATCGGAATCGGGCGCCTGGAACCAGGCGTGACCGATCAGCTCGGCGCCGTCCTCAGTCTCTTCGATGCCATCGACGATCACCTGGGCGCGCTCGCCCACATGGGCCGCCGTGGCGGCAAAACCGAGCGACTCGGCCAGATCCATGGCCTCCTGGGCACGCTCGAGCTTGACCTCCTCATCGACCTGGCCCTCCATCTTGGCGGCCAGACTGCCCTCCTCACGCGAGTAGGCGAAAACGCTCGTGTAGTCAAAGCCGACGGTGTCCATAAAGTCGATAAGATCGCGAAACTCGTCGTCGGTCTCGGTCGGGAAGCCAACCATGGCCGTGGAGCGAATCACAATACCGGGGATGCGCTCGCGAAGGTCGCGGAACAGATCCTCGAGCTCCTGGCGCGAACCGGAGCGACGCATGGCCTTGAGGATGCGCGCATCGCAGTGCTGTACGGGGATATCGATATAGGGCAGCACCTCGGGCGTATCGCGAATCGTCTCGATAAGCTCGTCGGTCATGCCCTCGGGCTGCAGATAGAGCACGCGGACCCAGACGTTATGCGGGCGCACAGCCTCGGCGACGGCACGCAGCAGCTGCGCCAGATTGCGCGGCGAGCCCTCGGCGAAGTCCTCGTCGGCAAAGTCGGTGCCCCAAATGCCCGTGTCCTGGCCGATCAGCACGATCTCGCGCACACCGCCGGCAACCAGGTCGCGTACCTCGGAGATAATGCTCTCAGCATTGCGCGAATGATAGCGACCGCGAATGTAGGGGATCATGCAGAAGCTGCAAAAACGATTGCAGCCATCGGAAATCTTGACGTAGGCAACGGCACCCTCGACAGTACGCTTGACCTGCGGGATATAGGCCGCGATCTCGCGCTCCACGCCAAGAACGTTGTCGATGACAGATACGATACCGTCTTCCTCATCGGCCTTCACAAAGGCAGCGACCTCGGGAAGCTCGTCGGGCAGGTCATCGCCGTAACGAGACGGCACGCAACCGCACATGACGATGGGGCAGGCGCGAACGCCGTCCTGCACCTCGTTAGCGAGCTCGAGCGTGGTCTCGATGCTCTCGGACGTTGCGGAGGCGAGGAACGAGCAAGTATTGACGATGGCGATATCGGCATCCTGCGGGTCGAATGCCTCCTCGTAGCCCGCGGCGGTCAAAAGAGAACGCATGCGGTCGGTGTCAACCTCGTTCTTAGCGCACCCGAGGGTGATGTAGAGCACGGAGCCCAACGGTGTATCCATGTTGGAGAGCGGTCCTTTCGATTGATATTAGCGGTAGTTGGTGAACTGCAGCGGCTGGCCGTAGTCCTGGTCGCGCAGGAACTGAATCACGGTCTGCAACGCGTCCTTCGAAGCAGAGGAAACACGCAGTTTGTCGGCCTCGATGGTCACCTTGACCTTGAGCTTTTGATCCTTGATGTCCTTGTTGATCTTCTTGGCGGTCGCCTGGTCGATACCCTCGACGATATGGCCGAGCACGCGCACGGTGCCACCCGATGCCGCCTGCGGAGCATCCCACGAGACAGCCTTGAGGTCGATGCCGCGCTTGATGAGCTTGGAGCTCAGCACGTCAACAATCTGTTTGGAGACAAAGTCGGCCGGGGCGTTGATCGTAAAGAGCTTGTCGCCCTTCGAAAGCTCGATCGTGGCGCCGGAATCCTTAAGGTCATAGCGCTGGGAAATCTCGCGCGTGGTCTGCTGGAAGGCGTTGTCGACCTCTTGCATGTTGACCTCGGACA
Source organism: Collinsella sp. (assembly GCA_019419555.1). Classification (GTDB taxonomy): domain Bacteria; phylum Actinomycetota; class Coriobacteriia; order Coriobacteriales; family Coriobacteriaceae; genus Collinsella. The sequence continues at coordinate 6,294 of DXZR01000021.1, read as the reverse complement.
CGACGTCGAAGCTGGAATCTTTAGCCATGATGTTTCCTTTCGCGTACGAGCGGCCTAGTAGCTATCGTACGAATTGTCGGTAGAATCGGTGGGTGTCTGACCGTCAGTTGCGGTATCGGCGCCATCCGTGGACTGGGCATCGGTACCGTCGGTGGCATCGGTACCATCGGTGGTGTCGGTACCATCAGAACTTTCACCATTCTCGGAATCAGACGTCTCCTTCTTGGGAACGGTGATCGTCACACGCGCCACGCCCGAGGTCTTGGTATCGTAACGAACCTTTTCACCGTTCTTGGTAACGGTGACATCGGAAGGCTTGGACGTGGTGATCTCGATCGAAGACTCGGGCGTGTACTCCTGCTCAAAGGGGCCAGTCGCCTGGGCGCCATAGACCGACTTGCCGTCAACCTTGACCTCAATCCACGCGGTCTTTCCCTTGGCAACGGAGACTTTGACCTTCGTGACCTCGTTCTCTTCCTTCTTGGCCGTCGTCTTGGTAGCGTCCGAATCAGTCGACTCATCCGTCGCCTCATCGGTGTCATCGTCCTCGTCGACCGTTTCGGTCTTCTTAGAAGACTTCTTGGTCGTCATCTTGGTAGCAGTGGGCGTCTCGGGCGTGTTCTCGGGCGCCGAAGATGCGCAGCCACGTAGAAGCACCACGATGAGCACAATCAACAGCAGCACAACGGCACCGATGCCGGCGTAGACGATACGCGGATCGAGCCCGTTGTTTTGAGGAGTACGTGATCCGCCGCGTCCACGACCGGAACTGCTGCGGCCGCTTCCCTGAGGCATACGACCGCGATTGCTATCGGAACGGCCGCGATAGCCGCCCTGGCCCTGAAGGCTGCGCTGACCCGAGCGGGGCGCAAGTTCACCGCGGCCTTGATAGCCACGCTGGACCGAACGCGGAGCCGAAGAGCGCTGGCCATACGGCTGTGATTGAGAGCGAAGACGCGGCGTCACCTGCGTGGTATCGGCATCCGAATAGCCACCGCGAGAGCGTCCCATAGAGGCACCACGGTAACCGCGATCGGAATAGCCGCCGTCGCCGTAGCCGGCACGAGGGTCACGCGCCACGCCGCGGGCAGCGGGAAGTGCACGGTCCTCGGGCATCGGCGTACTGCGGAACCGGTCACGCTGTGAGCGAATCTCCTCGCCCGAACCCGTCTCAGTAATATAACCGGCCTGCTGAGGACGCTGTCCATAGCGGGTTGAACGACCGCCCTGAACCATCAGGAAGCGCCCGTTATCGACCGAGGAACGCGAATTGACGTAGCCGGCGGCGTCCTGAAAACGACCGCCCTGCTGCGACGTCTCGCGTTCGTATGCCATCAGGTCGTCAAAGTAGGCATTGACGACCTCGCGCGGATTGAGGCCCAAAAAGCGAGCATAGCTCGAAATCATGCCCTGCGCATAGCCGCGCGGCGGCATCGAAGCAAAGTTACCGGTCTCGAAAAACTCGATGATCTGCGGCCTGATTTTGATGGTGTTGGCGACCTGCTGAATGGAAAGGCCCATCCGGCGACGCTGCTCGAGCAGCATGTCACCAAAGCGTGCAGCCATCAGAATCCTCCAAACTCACGATCTTCACGTGCCATCTCGGCGTCGACAGATTCCAGCGCGGCAAGCCCCTCCTCGTCCAACAGGACCTCACGCGGCTTGGAACCGTCGGGCGGGCCGACGACACCCTTTTCTTCCAGCATGTCCATAATACGCCCGGCACGCGCATAGCCAACCTTCAGACGACGTTGCAGGCCAGATGTGGAGCCAAGCTGCGATTCCACCACAATATGGGCGGCTTCCCAAATGAGCGGATCATCGTCTTGCGGCTCGGCTACTCCGGTGCGGACAATACCGCCGCCACCCGCCATGGACATGGAAGCGGGCGCCACGGCAGACAGAATCTCCTCGTGGTAGTCGGGCTCGCTCTGCGACTTGACGAACTCGACAATCTCGTTGATTTCGTCATCCGAGACAAAGCAGCCCTGGATACGGCGAGGCTTGCCCCAGTCGACCTTGGAGAACAGCATGTCGCCCAAACCGGTGAGCTTTTCGGCACCCATCTGGTCAATAATGACGCGCGAGTCGATGCCCGTGGCGACGTTAAAGGCGATGCGGTTGGTGATGTTGGCCTTGATGAGGCCCGTCACCACGTTGGAGCTGGGGCGCTGCGTAGCCACGATAAGGTGTATACCGGCGGCACGGCCCAGCTGGGCGATACGAACGATCGAGGCCTCGACATCCTTGCCGGCGACCATCATCAGGTCCGAAAGCTCGTCGATGATAATGACCAGATAGGGCATCTTTTGGGGCGGGTTGTCGTAATGCTCAAACTCGCCGGCGGCCTGCTTTTCGTTGTAGGTCGAGATCTTACGCACGTTGAGACGCTCGAAGACCTTCAGGCGACGCTCCATCTCGGACACGGCCCATTGCAGAGCGCTCGCGGCCTGCTTGGGCTCGGTCACCACGGGCACATAGAGATGCGGCAAACCGTTATAGCCCGCAAGCTCGACGCGCTTGGGGTCGACCATGATCAGGCGAACGTCCTCGGGAAGGGCTCGCATGAGCAGGGTCGTGATGATGGAATTGATCATCACCGACTTACCAGAACCGGTCGTGCCGGCGATCAGCAGGTGGGGCATCTTGGCGAGGTCAGCGACGACCGGCGTGCCCTCGGCATCTCGACCGATGGCCAGCTCGAGCGGACCGCCCTTCACATAGGGAAGCACGTCGCCCAGGTTGACGTTCTGGCGCTTGCGATTGGGAATCTCGATACCCACAAGCGAGGTACCGGGGATCGGGGCAAAGATGCGCACCGACTGAGCAGCGAGCGAAAGCGCGATATCGTCCTCGAGGCTCGAAATCTTGCTCACGCGCTCGCCCTCGCCAGGTTGCAGCTTAAAGGTCGTCACCGTGGGGCCGGCGATCCAGCCGACCACGCGGGCACTGCGGCCAAACTCAAGCAAGGTGGATTGCAGTGACTCGGCAGTCTGTTCCAGCTCCTTGTCAGATGACGCGGAGGACGCCGACTGCGGGTTGGCGTGCAGGATCTCGAGCGGCGGAAGCTTGAGGCCGTCCTCTTCTTCGCCCTCGTTATCCGCGGGGGCATTGACCGCTCCCCCATCGCTAGGAGTAGGCGCCTCGGCAGCGCCCGCGACAGCCGTATCGGCAACCTTGGGATGCTTCAAGAAGTCGGGAATCTGAGGTGTTGCCGAGACAGGACTCACGGCAAACGGCGGCTCGGACTCGTCGATCTTATCGGGGTCGTCTTCCATCGAAAGCTGGCCGGTTACCTGTTCGCGCTTAGCATGGCGACGCGGCAGCAAAGATGTCTTTGCGGTCTCAATCGGAGCCTCGTCGTCCTCGTCATCGCCCTCGGTAAGCTCAATCTCGCTATCGGACCAAGACGGGTCGGGCTCGCTTGTATTCAACTTGGGCGTGGCCTTGCCCTTCTTGACATGACGGCGCGGCAGCAGCGTCGTCTTAGCGCGCTCGGCCTCCACGGTATCGGATACGTCGACAAACGGATCCTCGTCCTCGTCGTCATCGTCCAAAACCGGGTCCACATCGTTGCCCATGACCGTGGTCACGGCAGCATCGGAGCCCTTTTGACGAAGAATGCTCAGGTGCGGACGGGCAACGCCGGGCACCGACAGGGCTTCGTCGTCACCCCACGGGCTCGCGTTAACATCGGCACGACGGCGCTCGGCAAAATCGGCCGCGCGGTCGCGAGCAGAGCGCAGCACGCCACCCACCGAAAAGCCGATGATGACAAAACCAACGACGGCCAGACCCAACAGGACCACCATCGCGATAGGCTTACCCAGGGCATTCTGCAGCGCACTCGCAATAAACGCACCGATGTAGCCACCCGAGGCGGACAGATTTTGCGGCGTGAACATAAGGTCACACGAGTCGCTCGTACCCGGCACCATCAGCGAAAGAATGGAGACAACGGTGATAAAGACCACGGCTCCGCCCGCGACCGAGCGCACGTTGAGCGGCGAGTCCTCGCCTAAAAAGAGCGTGGCGGCAAACAGCAAAATGACGATCGGCAGCACGTAGGCGCCCAGACCAAAGCCCAAGTGGTAGAAACCGGCAACCGCAGCCGTAACGGGCGCAGTCGCCGGCGAAATCACGGCAATAAAGGACGCAATCGCCAAAACGGCAATGACCACGCCGGCGATATCGCGGTTGGCCGAGGGCTCGACCAAGGGCTCGAAATCATCGAACTCGGACTCGTGGCCCTTATTGGCACGCAGATGGGAACCGGCACCCTTAGCAGATGCCGGTTGGTTATTGGCCTTATTGCCTTTGGCGTTTTGTGCAGATCCGCGCGCCAAACTAAACCTCCATGACGACCGGGATGATCATCGGACGGGTGCGAGTACGGCTCCAGATAAAGTTAGAGAGCGAATCGCGCACGGCCTTGCGAATGGCATCGGAACCGCTGCTCGTAAAGCTGAACTTGCCCTTCTCGATCGTCTTCATAATGGACGCGGAGGCATCCTCGGAGAACTGGTCGTCGATGGCAAACGAGACGCCGCGGCCCGAGAACTCGATGGCCTCGATCTTCTTGTGCTTGAGCGAGACGATGGCAACAGCGGTAACCATACCGTCGTTGGCGAGCTTCTGACGATCACGCAGGACGATGGGGTCGGTATCGCCGATGCGCAGGCCGTCGACGTAAACGACGCCGGACTCGACGGGCGTACCGCGCTTAACGATACCGCCGCGCATCTCGAGCGTGTCGCCGTTGTCGAGGATAAAGATATGATCGTCCTTGAGACCCATCTTGCGGGCCAGCTGGGCATGGGCGCGCAGATGCACGGCTTCACCGTGAACCGGCATAAAGTACGTGGGCTTGGCCATGGCCATCAGGAGCTTGAGCTCCTCCTGGCTACCGTGACCGGAAACGTGAACGAGGGCGCGGTTCTTATCCCACACGTCGCAGCCGAGCTTGGCCAGGCTGTTGACGACCTGCTGGACGGCTTTCTCATTGCCGGGAACAGGAGTTGCCGAGAGGATAACGGTATCGCCCTCGTGGATGGAGAGCGTCTTGTGCTCGCCATTGGCCATGCGGGACAGGGCCGACAGCGGCTCGCCCTGCGAACCGGTGCACATGACAACAATCTTGTCGTCAGGCAGGTTATCAATGTCAAAGGCATCGATGATATCGGCGTCGTCGATGTTGAGGTAGCCAAGCTCGCGCGCCACGCGGGTGTTAGTGAGCATGGAGCGACCGGTCACAACGACCTTACGGCCGCACTTGCGGGCGGCATCGCAGATCTGCTGCAAACGATGGATGTGGCTCGAGAACGACGCAACGAACACGCGACCCGGCGCGTTCTTGATGGCGTGCAGCAGGTTGGGACCAACCTCGGCCTCGGACTTGGTAAAGCCGGGAACCGTGGCGTTGGTGGAGTCGGAAAGCAGCAGGTCGATACCCTGCTTGGCAAAGCGGCTGATAGCGGCATAGTCGGGCGTGACGCCGTCGATGGGCGTCTGGTCGAGCTTAAAGTCGCCGGTGTGCATAACGGTACCCTGGTTGGTGCGGATGAACACGCCCAGAGCGCCGGGAATGGAGTGCGTCATCGAGAAGAAGTCGAGCGAGATGCCGCCGAGGTTGACATGGCTGCCGCCCTTGACCTCGCGGAACTTGGGTGCGCGGATGCGGAACTCAGAAAGCTTGCCCTCGATAAAGCCAAGCGTCAGCTTGCTCGAAAAGATGGGCACCTTATTGTTGAGGTCCTGCAGCAGGTACGGAAGCGAACCGGTGTGGTCCTCGTGGCCGTGGGTGACGACGATACCGCGGAGCTTTTCCTCGTTCTCCAAAACATAGGTGTAGTCGGGAAGCACCAGGTCGATACCGGGCTGGGAGTCATCCGGGAACATGAGGCCGGCGTCGACGAGCACCATGTCGTCGCCGCACTCGAAGACCGTCATGTTCTTGCCGATGCCGTCAAGGCCGCCGAGCGGGATGATCTTCAAGGGAGATGATTTTTTAGCTGCCATAGGTTAGTGTTGTTTCCTTTCTTCGAAACGGGTCTGAAACAACCGACGGGGCGCTTCTGGCAAACCGACCGTCGGGAACGTACAAACATGCATCATAGAGTCGACGCAGTAACCACAGTATGATACCCATTTGCCCACCAACAGACCACCCATGCATCAAAGCCCCATCTGAACTGGTCTATCCCGCCGGTCTGGTCTCAGCGGGCCCGGCACGGGCTAAGTTTCCTGCTCTACAGTCCTGCGCAAGACGGAAAGCACATTAAGTGCTTTCCTTTG
>DXZR01000020.1 GCA_019419555.1 Collinsella sp. | reverse complement strand
GATTGGTCAATCTCGGCCGACTATATTTGGCTAAATTATTCCGGCGCTAACAACGGCGAGCAGCGCTACCTCTGCCGGGGCTGCGGCAGGACCTTCGGCATGGGCAGCGAGCGCATCCTGGGGGCGAGCAGGCTCCCGAAGGAGACCTGGATGGCCTACGCCGAGTGCTTCGAGCTCATGTTGCCCCTGCGCGAGTGCGCGAGGCGCTGCCGCGTCTGCCTCAAGACCGCCTACACCATGCGCCACAGGCTGATCGAGTGCCTCTCGGCCTACTCCCCCTCGTTCAGGATCGAGCGGGGCTGCGGCTGCGAGCTCGACGAGACCTACTTCCCCGAGTCGTTCAAGGGCAACCACGCGAAGGGGTCGTTCACGATGCCGCGCCCCTCCCGGCACCGCGGCAAGCAGGTGCACAGGCGCGGGCTGTCGCGCGAGCTGATCTGCGTCATGACCGGCGTGAACGACCCGAACGAGACGTTCCTCGAGGTCACGGGGCGGGGCGCCCTTTCGAGGGGGCGCGCCATGGACGCGCTGAGGGGCCGCATCGCGGCCGGCTCGGTCGTCGCGACCGACAGGGCGGCCGCCTACGTCGGCGTCCTCGCCGAGCTCGAGGTCGCCGCGCACGCGGCCCACGATTCCAAGGACCGCTCCGGGGGGGGACCATCAACCGGGTCAACGCCGTCCATTCGCTCCTCGGCGCCTTCATGGGGCCGTTCAAGGGCGTGTCGACGAAGCACCTCGATGCCTACCTCGCCTGCTTCAGGTGGTGCCGGACCTTCATGGCGACCGATTCCGGCGCCGCCGAGCGCACGGTCGCGCGGCAGCTCGCGCACGGCACCTGCAGGAGCCGCATCCGTGATATGTTCAACGTGGAGCCGCCCTACATGGACTACTGGGCCGCGCCTGCCGCGCAGGGGCGGTAGAATGGACGCAACGAGATACACGAGGAGGGGCTCAGCCATGCCGTCGAGCATACCGGCCACGACGATTCGGATCGACCCTGAGGTCAAGAGGGAGGCCACGGCCATCCTGGACGAGCTCGGCCTGTCCATGTCCACCGCCGTCAACGCGTTCCTCAGGGCGCCCGTCCGGGAGGGCGGGATGCCGTTCGAGATGAGGGTCAAGGCGCCGGCGCCCGACGGGAAGACGGCGAGATAGCCGGCAAATCGACTTGGGGCGATGGGACCCTCACGATTGACCCGACAGATCTTGAGCACATCGCCCCCTTACCGGATTCAAACCCGGCAAGGGGGCGATTTTCTTGCAATTTCAAAAAGATGATTGGGGCAGAATGTCAATCATGGTCTAACAGAGCCAAATCAATCCAACAGTTTAGATAACGGTTAATGATTCGGGAACAGGGCGTTCGGTCGGATGGGACAAATAGATCTGGAAAGAACGAACCCCTTCGGGGCACACAAGTAGAGACAAACAATGGGGTCGCTTCGAGAAGCGATGCTTTCGAAGCGACCCCATTGTTTGCACAATTGAATTAGGCGCTGAGACCAAGTTGAGTCAATCTTAGACTAACAGAGAGAAGCGCCGCCCAAGTCATGTACTATCCGCTCCAACTCGACAATGTAGGACTCAACCGAATCATCCGATGGCGAGACTTCTGCTCGAATAATGTGGTCCCATTTATACAGGAAATTTTCAACCTGTCGATCTGGGTCATTCTTCCACAGTGGAGCAAGTGCAATCAACGCCGCATCAAAAGGATTGAAGGAAAAATTATCAGCATCAATATAGCCACCCATACCGCCCCTGTCGCAGTCATATACACTTCTAACTATTCTCTCCAATTCAATAGCCTGATTATGATTCATAAAATCACCTCCCTTTCTACTCTTGATACCCCAAAATAGAGAGGAAAAGAGTTTCGATAACATTTATCCGGTTGAAAATCATACACAATCGCTAAACATCGGTTGATTTCCGATCTCAGCCGATCACATTAAACCGATAGGCCGTTCCGGCAGTTATCCGGACGCCCCCGCGGACCCCGTGGGCCCCGGGGGCGGCGTTTTCCCAGTTGGAGGAACGGTGGAGATGTGTTTCGATGGGTTCGGTGGCCATGCTTCGCCCTCCGCCTGACACCGCTTCCCAGACCCAGTCGGACGTTCGGTCCGCCTATTCCGTTTTACCTTAAGGATAGACCAGCGGGGTATCGCCCATCTCGGCGCGCGCAGGCTCTATGAGCCCCGGCGTCAGGTCGAGCATGTCGACGGGTGTTAATGATCACTAAAAAGAGGTCCGCGTGATCGCCGGCAATCGAGCACCGTGAGCACCGAAACTGAGCAGTTTGAGCAGAAGGGCCGTACCCCGGGAACCGGGAGCGCGGCCTTCGCCATACGGTTCCCCGGGCGGGAACTTTGGCGAGGCCGCCCAGGAAGGATGGGGAGATGACCGTGCCCCTGGACACTGTGAATGATATACGGTCGACGGAGGCGGCCGGGCGCCCGGGGTTCAAGATAGCCCGGGCACTTCACCTGAGCCGCAACACCGTGGCAAAGTACGCCGACATAGAGAACATGTCACCCGCCGCGACGATACCCCAAAGGAGGGCCAGGCCGACACTCAAGTAAATCTGAATCTACCCCATCCCCTCATCTATCGCCACGAGGAACTTAACCACTTCCCTAGTATGCACGCGAACTCCCGTCCGAACAATCGCATGACCCACCATAGTATCCGCGGCCCCCAAACAAGCAGCGAACTAGAACCGGACAGGAGAAAACAGTTCACACAATTTTAGAAAGAAGCTTGACAGCATTAGAATGCAAAACGGCCGAACCGCAGTTCTTCCAATTGGATAGAAAAAGATATTGTAGAAAAACCCAGTAAACGAACCAGGAAATACGGAAACAGAATCAGCGTTGTGAACAACAAAATGATGAGCCATTACCGTCCACATAAGGACAATGCGGAGTAATTCGATACGGGAATCTCGTATTTTTACCATAATGTCCTCAAGTAAAATCAAAACCTAGTAATACCTCGGCCTAGAACCGTTCGAGAATTTCCTCGGCATTCTCTCGCAGATAGATATCTAGGTCCGGCACGGCAAACTGCACGTAGCCCCTCTGTGGCGCCTGAATAACCTCTCTTTGTAGCAATTTGGCCCTAATTGAACTAATCTCATTGGTCTTTTTACCCATGCGCTTAGCAATCTCGGCTGATTTGGACTGTTGTTTATCCTCGCACATAGCCAAAAGGTATTTAATATCGTTGAGCCCCAGTCCAGAAATCGCGGGCTCGTGAACAACATCGTGAAAACGAGCTTCTGCCAGCGCAATGCCTTCGGCAACATCGCGCTCACTCACGATGGCACTTTTGGCACGATGCAAGTTGGCGCGCTGCCAAATGGAATATCCGACCAGTTGCACCAGATAGGCATGGCCCTTAGTGGCCTTAGCGGCTCTCGACAGAAGATTGTCCTCTATGGTCAAACCAGTCGCGACAAAGCTATCGCCCATAGAGAGCGCTACCTCCACCTGGTTGATAGGCGCCAGATCTTCGGGGAGGGCACGACGCAAGAACGTAAGCGCCTTGCCGTTAATAAGATCCATAACGCCGGCGGGCAAGCCGGCAAAGGCAAGTGCGATATCTACTTTTTCCCCTATCAAAAGCTGAACCGTAGACGCAATGGCACGCATATCGTCAATCGGAGCGTCCTGAACTTCATCGATGGCAATAAAAAGACCCTCGGATGACTTCGCCGCCGAACTTAGCAACTTTCTAAGGCTCGACTCTTTGGGTGCAACATCGACTTTCGCAGAAACAAAGCCGGCGTTTACACCGACCGAAGCATTGGCCGCAAGGGAAGAATCAGCAACCTGATCCTTCAAGTCCAGCAATAGGTTAGGGCCAGCAGAAACAATAGCGGTCTTCCATCCAAGCTCTCGCGCACGATCCCTAAGATCGCAGAGCAAAACAGTTTTTCCGGAGCCCCTCGGTCCAGCAATACGCATGAGCCTCGCAGGTGCACCAATTCCCGCATTCAAACTCTCGGTAAACTCAAGGGCAATATCATCACGACCAATTATGCGCGGAGGCTCAGCGCCGGCAGTGGGACGAAACGGATTATGGAATGCTGTGGCGCTCACTTGTTTGCCTTTCTAGGGAATCGATTATTGGTCAATCTTAGCTTTAAAAGTTTATCGTAGACTATATCCGATTATATCCAGTTGTATAAGTCTGTATAAACGTATCGCGGAAGTATCGAGCTTTCGTAATTTGTCTTAACGGACAGTCCAACGTTACTTTCTTCCAAGCTCATAGCGAAAGAAAGTTAAGGACTTCCTAAAATCCATTTTCTAAAGCGAGAAGTACTCGCTCTCAGCGGATAAGTTCGGCCCCAACCACGGTTCGCCCGTCAAGAAGAACTCCGGCCAGCGCTGCATGAACAGCGCTTGCTCGCGCTTCCAGCGGCACAGCTTTTCCTCGTTGGCCTCTTCCCTGCCGCGCGAGGTGAACTCGTAGTGGTACAGCTCGACATAGGGCGTAAAGATGGTGCGGTAGCCGGCCCCCTGGCGCCAAATGCCTCGACTGCGAAGCCGTCCAATTCAAGATGGTCGGCATCGGTCCAGGCTCGACAGCCTCTGAGACGCCCGACTCGTAGTACGTGACCTTATCTATAAACAGGCTTTCCGCACTCACAGCATAAGAAGGCCCGTGCAACAAAACACAAAGGTAGGCCAGAGCAACAAGCAGGATGCAACGGCGATGAAGGTCCAACAAGACAACAGGCATGATTGCGCCGATCTACATGGCAAGCCAATAAACAGGATTGGGAAATGCCTGGTGGCAGTACTCATCAGCGTATTAAGATCAAATCCTAGCCCAGACTCATAACAGATCGAATCCCTGCAACGGCGGGAAAAGTCGACGTAAATCGTTTAAGCATGCGGCAAGCGGTGAGAGTGTATGGGCGCTCGCACGCGTCTTTGAATCTTCTAATGAGCAAGAAGAGAGGAATCTAGGAGAGACCTAATAGTTCTTGGAAGCTGGGAATCATCGAAATCACCATCTTTAAACAAGAGAGAATCATATAGCTTCTTATCGTTCTGTCTCGAAAAGATATGAGTGACCAGATGCACATCGTGGGCCTTTGAAAAACAATCTTCGTCCCTTAAAGATTCAGCAATATAACAACCGCCCCTATAGTTCATGAGTAAGGAAAAGTTCAAGTCTGTTGTTCCAAACTTATAGCACTGCGATTTTGTTGATATGTCTTCGAGCATAAAGCACGCGGAGGTTGCAAAAGAGGCAAGCTGAACAATATGGTTGACTTTTCTGCGACACAGAGCGTAGGGATGGCGATTCGAAAAGTCGATCTGCGACGCAGCAAGTTTTCCTCTGGATGCCAATTTGAAAAACTGCCTACAAATGACTATCTACGCCAGTTAAATGCTTGAAATTTTCGGCCTTATAAATAACTTCGATATACCTGTCATCGAAAACGTACATGAATGACTTTCCGACAAGAAAACCGCGATAAAGTTTTGCTGCCTGATTAATTTCCGCAACTATCGCCTTCCGATCTTCAGCCCTACCCATACTGCCCCAATCAAAAAAGCCGGGATAACCCCGGCTGATAATCAAAGAGGCGGTTTTCTGCTGGCTGTCAGCCGCGGCATCCTCACGGAAACCTAGTTGTCGCCGGAATTATAGTCCCCGGCGCGGACTCACCTTATCTCCCCGGTGCGGGCTCGATATCCTCTCGGATATCTAATCGTCTTGGACTTTTTACCTGCCCAAGCACAGTACAGCTTTTACGTGCCGCCACACGGAGCTTAGCTCAAGATTATTATCTATAACTCAAGCCACTAAAGCAAGCTACGCACGGGCATGGTCAAATTAAATTCAAACCTTGGTCATCAATCACATCTACCGCGGGCCGATAACGCCCGCCTCATGTGCTGCGATATAATCAATCTCACTAAATGCCAAATCAGCAAGCCGAAGGAGCTAACGTGCTAACAATTCACTATGGTGATATGGAAAACGTTATCTACAACACGTCGGTTTACTTCGATAACGTCTATTCGCCCCAGTGGTTTCAAGATGCCTTTGCTCAAAGGGTCATAAAATCCATCGACAAAGGCACCGTGGTAGGCCCCAATGCAATCGATACCAAGATTCTAGGTATCATTCCTCCCGAAAAACTATCCAGCGGCACCAAAACACTGCTGCTTATGTACTTTATGCCGAAGAACGTATATAACGCCTCAAATTGCGGTGATAATTGCGCCTACTGGATTCTGCGGATCGCCGCGCAAAAGGATTTAGCAATCAATCTCTACCATTTAATGGATTTTGGAAACGGCAAATTCACGGCTGTCATTGCGAACACAGGCGATGTCGTTCACACGATGTTTGACCTTGTCCCCATAGCTGGAAAATGCCTTAGGGAGAACTCCTGATGCGCGGATCATACAAGGTAATTATTCAAAATAACCGTGTTCAGTTTAAACTGACCATCAATAGAAATCTGACCATCATCCAAGGAAACAGTGCTACAGGGAAGACAACTCTGCTTGATATGGTGGCAGCCCACGAAGAGCTTGGGGCACAAAGCGGCGTAACAGTAAGTTGCAAAGTGCCCTGTAAAACAATATCTGGAAAATATTGGCGCAGAGATCTCCAAGAGATTTCCAGCAGTATTGTTTTTATTGATGAGGGCAATACTTTTGTTCGATCAAGAGAATTTGCCCATGAAGCAAAACGTAGCTCAAACTACTACGTAATCGTCGCCAGAGAGTCACTGCGCCAACTGCCCTATAGCGTTGATGAAATCTACGGTCTTAAGAACACCAACCGAACCACAACGAAGTATCCCGTTTACTCTCGTGTCTACACCTCTACATATCGTATTTACGATGATACTGAATTTAGAGGCGAGAGGCCCGAGCTTGTCATCGTCGAGGACACAAATTCGGGCTACGAATTCTTCAGTTTGCTATGCAAAAAGAGCAGCATTAAGTACATCAGCGCGGGAGGAAAATCAAATATTTGCAACTGCATTATGGACGCACCGGAAAACGACATCCTCGTGATTGCCGACGGCGCCGCCTTTGGACCAGAAATTGCGGAAGCAGCTGCTCTATTGCGCCGAAAGAACATCAAGCTATTCCTACCGGAATCGTTTGAATGGCTCGTGTTGAAGTCGGGATTATTCAACAGCAAATACATTAAGGACATGCTGCTTAACCCCGCTGAACATATCGAAAGCTCAAAGTTCTTTAGCTGGGAGAAGTTCTTTACTGCAGAACTCATCGAATGCTCACGAGACACACGTTTTCGATATGACAAGAGCTGCTTGAACGAGGAGTACTTGAACCCCACCGCCCTTGCAGCTCTTGAGGATACTTTGCCGGAACTTGGCATTACTTCGCGCTAAAGCGAGAAGTACTCACTATCGGCAGATAGGTTTGGTCCGAGCCATGGGTCGCCGTTGAGGAAGAACTGCGGCCAGCGCTGCATGAACAGCGCTTGCTCGCGTTTCCAACGGCGCAGCTTTTCCTCGTTGGCCTCTTCCCTGCCGCGCGAGGTGAACTCGTAGTGGTACAGCTCGGCATAGGGCGTAAAGATGGTGCGGTAGCCCGCCTCCCATACGCGCAGGCAAAAGTCTGCGTCGTTAAAGCCAACGGCGAATTCCTCGTTGTAGCCGCCGACGCGCTCAAATACGTCGCGTCGCACCATCTGGCAGGCACCCGTTACGGCGCTAAAGTTGCCCGGGCGCACAGCGCGGGCAAGATAGCCCTCGCGCTTTGCCGAGAAGTCCTGGTTGGCATGGGCAAGTGCGCCACGCACGCCAACCAAAATGCCGGCATGCTGCACCAGATGATCGGCAAAGTAGAGTTTGGCGCCCACCACTCCCGCATCGGGACGCTGCAGATAGCTCATCATCTCTTCGATAAAGTCCGGGCTTATAACCTCGGTATCGTTGTTGAGCAGCAACAGGTAGTCGCCCTTAGCGTGCTCCACACCAAAATTGATGATCTGAGAGTAATTGAACTCGCCCGGCCAGTACACAACGCGCGCGATGCCCTTGCCTCCTGATGCTGAAGCCACGCGTTCCGGCAGGGTTTCGTAATACGCAAACGTATCCGGGGCTTCGCTGTTGTTCTCCACCAAGACGATCTCATAGTTGGCATACGTGGCCTTCTGGGCAATCGACATCACACAGGCATCGAGCGTCTCAACGTGGTCCTTGGTGGGGATCACAATGCTCACCAGCGGCGCAGGCTCCGGCAGCGCATAGCGCATGCGATAGACAAACGGCGTCTCGGTCTCCTCGACCGTTCCGCAAATGCCCAGCTCGTTAAAGTGACGCTGCAGCGCAAGGCGCCCGGCTTCAATAGCATACGGCTTGCTATCGGCAGAGCCATCGGCGGTCGACCCCGGATGAACGCGCCAGTGATACAGCACGTGCGCAACATGCTCAAACCGCGCGCCCGCCGCAAGGCAGCGAAGCGTCAGGTCGTAGTCCTGGGCGCCCGCAACGTCTTCTGGGGACATGCCAATGCGATCAATAAGCGCCTTCTCCACCATCAGGAAATGCGTCACGCAGTTATGGCTATAGAGCAGGTCAACGTTGAGTTTGGTCTTAAAGACCGGCTGGCCCCACTCCCCCGTTTTCTGGAACATGTCCTCGTCGCAGAACAGGACCTGGGGACGCTCGCCCTCGGCAGCCTTGTTCAGCGCGGAAACATACTGGAATAACGCGTCCGGTTCCAGAATGTCGTCATGGTCCAAGAACGCGATGTAGTCGCCCGTCGCTTGCTCAATACCCGCGTTGGTGTTGACCACGATGCCGCCGTTGCCGGGCAGCCCAATGCGACAAACGCGCTCGTCATTGGCGTCCACCGCAAGGTCGGCCACCGCGTCCCATTCGGGCGAGGCGTCCATAAGCAGCAATTCCCAGTTGTCATAGCTCTGGGCTAGCACCGAGTCCAGCAGCTCGCGCAGGTAGACCCGATCAGTCTTGTAGCACGGCACCACAATGCTCACGAGCGGCCTATAGGCAAAGGCCGCCGAAGCGACACGTTGGCACGCCAAATCGCCCGGCTTTGCGCGATGTTGCTCAAAACAACGTCGATAAGCTGCGTCGTCTGCACGCGCGTCCTTCATGCGGTTCCAACTGTCATCGAGCATGCCGTTGTACAGGCGACCATCCATGGCGCAAAACCCGCTCTGGATCTGCTCTGTGGGATCGCTCACAATCGCGACAAAATCTCGTATATCCTGAGGCATCTCAACGCTCAGATACGTTTTATTGACGCGGCATCCGTTGCGCTGAGGAACATCGACCTGCGACTCAAACACATGCACGGTGACATCGATGGCATTCATATGCGTATCGAAAATCTGGAGCTCAGGTGCGCACTGGAGGTCTCCAGCCCAGGTAACCTCATAGCGCCACACCGCGCCGGCGTCTGCCGGTAAATAACGAACGGCATCGATCTCATAGCGACCGCAGCACTCGCTGCGCTGTGCATCGCGAACGAGCGCACACATCGCAGGCTTTGCTTTGTAGTTAATCTTGGATTCCAGCTTGGCCACGCGGCTATCGAGGCGAATAGAGCCCAACCTTTGGCCACCGGATGCAAAAACGACATCCATCGACGCGCCATCCAAAAACGGAAGCACCAAAATGGCGAGCTCGCGCTCGTAATCGGAAACGGAAGGGCAAAGCGCCAGCACACGGCCATGATCGACCGGGAGCACCAGCGACGGCACACAAGAACCACTCGCCGTCGCATGGGCAAACGCTTGAGAACCCTCCCGCTCAATAAGCGCGGCGACATCCTGACCGGCAAAACGAAGCAGCACAAACAGACGGCCCTGACTGCGGCAAAGTGCCAAACGCTTGATACTCATCTACACTTCTCGCTTTCCCAGGGCGTTCGCTGCCATGCGTTTGCAGGCACCCAGGCGCCCAAACCTCAAGACGTCGTAATCGAACATGAGCTTTTTGCACTCACGGGCATTGGTGGCCTTGCTGGTAAGCGCCGCACGCACCATAGCAGCAACAGAAGAAGCGCATTGTGCGAGCGCAGCATCGTTGCCCACGGCAGAACCGGCAAGCGCTGTGGCAACGGCAGCAAACACCTTGCCGCAGCCCGTACCCAGAAGCCTGAGCGCATCGTACAGCACAAGATCGCACAGGAAATATGCCAGGTCATCGGCGTGCTGAGCATCGAGACCGTCGCGCTGCCAGTCAGCCAGCACCGCGGAGTAAATCTTCACGTGCTCCAGCAGACGTGTCTCGTCGTCGTAGCGCATGGTGTCCATGAGCGAACCCTTGCGCGCCACGCGGTAGTCATACAGCTTGTTCGAGATAAGCGCGGTCTTATGCGAACGACCGTACACGGCAAAATCGAAGACCTGGTCCTCGCCATACTTAACGGTTTCGTCGAACACGATCCCGTTGCCCAGCAAAAACTCACGCTTGCAGGCGGTGCGCCATGCAAAGGGGCGAGACGCTTCCTTAAACAGCAGGTCGGTGCTATAGCCCTCAAATGACACATCGCGCGGGCTCAGCACATAGTTAAGCCACGGATACCCCGCCTCGAGCGGATACGGATTCGCGCCAAAGGTCAAAACGTCGCAGTCCTCGCGCTCAAAGGCATCGACGATCACGCGGCATGCATCGGGCGTAAAGCGGTCGTCGGAATCCAAGAACGCGACGATAGGCGCCGTGGACGCGGCGATGCCTGCATTACGTGCACTCGACAGGCCCCCGTTTGGCTTATCAACCAGCGTAAAGCGCGCGTCCTTTTCGCAATAGGCAACCGCAATATCGCGCGAGCCGTCCGGCGAGCCATCGTTGACCAGCACGCCCTCCCAATCGGGCATGTCCTGCGCAAGCAGGGAGTCCAGGCACCAGGTCAGGCACTCCTCCACTTTATAGATGGGAACGACAACGGAAATCTTGGGGGTAGCCATAGTCAAGTGCTCCTACCGTGCGACCGGAACGTCATCGGGGTGCGGGTTGTCGCCGTAGGTGCGCTGATACGTCAGCACACGCCAGACCAGCGGCAGACCGCCTATCTTAAAGTAATGCTTAAACGTATTGAGCTTGCCAGGCTTCTTAAAGTCAAAGCGCGAATCGATATAGGCACGGGGCGACTTGACCATCAGGCGCAAGTCGGTCTCGCCACGCGGGTCGAACAGCGACAGATCAAAGCGACCAGCATCCCAATCGGCCTTGAGCTCGGGCGAGGCCTTCTGCCAAAACTGCTCGCGCAGCTCATCGACCAAACGCTCGTCATTCCAACGATACGTATCGACCTTCATGCGCATTAAAATCCCCTGGAGCTGAGCCTTGAGCTCGGGACGCTCATCCAAAAAGCGCTGCATCTCGGCATATTCGTCGCATACGCAAAACACCTTGTTGGGCGAATTAACGGAGCTCTTCTCGTTATCCTGGCGATAGCACAAAATGGGGTCCGCAATAAACGCGGCACGCTCGGCGCAAGCCCAAACCTTAAAGTTAAAGCCTGCGTCCTGATACGAGGCACCCGGCGTGGGAAGGAACCGAATCTGATTGTCGTTGAGGAACTGGCGCCGATAGATAGCCGACCAAATGGAAGGTTTGCGGTAGAAGATGCCCGGGCGATCGACGGGGCGATACGCGGCGCCCGTCATATGCTCGTCGATAATCCCAAACAGCTCACGGCGCTCGCTGGGCGTGGACCAATACAGGTAAAAGTCGCCCTTCACCACATCGGCATGCTCAGCATCGGCCTTGGCGACCAGCTTTTGGAGCGAATCCTCAAACATAAAGTCGTCGGACTCAAGGATGCCCACGTACTCGCCGCGCGCCATCTCCAGGCCGCGGTTCATCGAGTCACCGTAGCCGCTGTTGGCCTTGTCGATCATCTTCACACGGGGGTCGCGCTCCATGTACTCGCGGATGATATCCGGCGAGCTATCGGTGGAACCGTCGTTGATGCAGATGATCTCGATGTCCTTGAGCGTCTGCGCCACGGCGGAATCGAGGCACTCGCGCAGGTAGCGTTCGACATTGCAAATGGGAACAAGCAGCGAAACTTTAGGGGTATCAGAGTTCTGCAAGAGAACCTCCTGTTGAATAGCGTGTAACAGGGTTATTTTAGCAGCCGGGTTGCGGCGGGCGGCAGCGCTTGGAATTATACAAAGCGCTCCAGGCAGGCTTTGAGACCGCGAGTCGAAAGATAGAACAGCGTGGCATCTGCCATCGAAACGCCCGAGGTCGCCGCAACGAGCTTGTGGGCAACACGGCGAACGGCGCCCTTAGCAGGCATATCCGCCCACTCCGTTCCCAAAAACGTCGTGAGGTCCATGTTGACGCGAGCCGTCACGCGATGGAAGTCATCGGAATCCAAGCGCGCCAAATCAAACACGATAAGGTCCAGGAACCAGGTGATCAGCTCGCCGGGACACAGGTCCATAAGACCGTAGCCCGCCCAGTCCTCCAAGACCCCCTCGAGCATTCTCATATGGGCATCGAGCTTTTTGGCGCGAGCCTCGACACTGTTGAACTCATGCGTCGCCGATTCGCTCTCCATCACGTAGTGGTAGAACTTGTCCGGCATGACGACGGTCTTACGGGCAAGCGCATAAGCCACAAATTGGAAGACGACGTCCTCGCCCAAAGCCAAACCGGGGGCGAAGCGAATGCCTTCGCGATTGAGCAGCTCGCGCGAAAAAGCCGCACGGCAGGCATAGGGCTGCGCATTCGAATGGAACAGCAGTTGGGGATCACGGGCGCCGAAGGTACCAGCTTTGGGGCTCATGAGTTGCTGGACACGTTTGGGGGCGGCATCGGCAGGTTCACAGACGCCGCCAAAAACGACGACCTCGGCATCTGACGACTCCATGGCATGCAGCACGCGCTCGACCGTCTGGGCATCGATGTAATCGTCGGCGTCCACAAAGAAGACAGTCTCGCCCTCGGCCGCATCGATACCGGTATTTCGAGCGCACGAGACACCCGCGTTTTCCTGGTCAATCACCAGTACGCGATCGTCGGCCTGCGCGATCTGGCGCAACACGTTCAACGAATCATCAGTCGAACCGTCGTTGACGCAGACAACCTGAATCGAACGCTCAGACTGGACCAACAGCGAATCGAGGCATCGCTGAATGGAGCGCGACGAATTGTAGACGGGAACGACAATGGTCGCTTTGGGGGTCAAAGTCTCTCCCATGTCGACCTACCCCCTCAGCGATTCGATGAGGAAGGCAGCAACCACACCTGGGCCTCCAACCGAGGCGTAATACTTAGCACGCCCCAAGGCACCATCCGTCGCAAAACTCGGATGCTCGTCAACCCAGCCCTCAGGATCTTTGAGGATGGCAGCGAGATTTGCGCGCTTCCACGGCTTGAGATCGTCAAGCGAAAACTCCCCCGCGTCCAAGGCCGCTTGGAACTCCTTGGCCATCTGAACCAGGAACTCCTTATAGAACTTAGGCGCTAGGCGCACGTAGTTCCACATGTACGAATCGTACTTAATGAGCTGATTGAACTTGAGCATGCGCGCGACATCGACGCTTGCGTGGTCGCGGGCATAATCCTCTCGAATCCAACGCTCAATCTCGGCATACTCGGTATTGACGCAAAAGACCTTAGCCGAAGAATTGACCGAGGAATTCTCGTTGTCCTGTCGATACGACAAAACAGCATCATGCAGGTAAACAGCCTTATCGGCGCACGCGATCACCTTAAAGGCGAATGACGTGTCCTGAAAGGATGCCCCCGGAGTCGGCAGGAACGTAATGCCGTTGCGCTCAAGAAAATCGCGACGGTACACTGCCGACCAAATCGACGGCTTTTGCTTAAAGAACTGCGTCGTGTCGCTCGGGTGCACCGGCTTGCCGCAGTCCTTGGCCTTAAACATCTCGTGCAGCGAACGGCGCTCCTCGGGCTTAGACCAGTAGAAATCAAAATTCGCCTTCGCAAAGTCGGCATTATTGCTATCGGCGGCCGAGACAAGCTTTTCGAGTGCGTCGGGCGCCATAAAGTCATCGGACTCCAAGATGCCAACGTACTTGCCACGCGCCATCTCCAGACCGTGGTTCATCGAGTCGCCGTAGCCGCTGTTGGCCTTGTCGATCATCTTGACGCGCCCATCGCGCTCCATATACTCGCGGATAATCGCCGGCGAGTTGTCGGTCGACCCATCGTTAATGCAGATGATCTCAATATCCTTGAGCGTCTGCGCCAGGGCGGAATCGAGGCACTCGCGCAGGTAGCGCTGAACATTGTAAATGGGAATAAGCAGCGACAGAACAGGGCTGCCAGAGGCGTTAGTAGACAAATGTGCTCCTTAGGAAATACCTGTCGTTTCATGGTATCAAAGGGTCAGCGCGCCAGCGGGCGTTTATATAATCTATGGAGCCCGCAGAGGCAAACCAATAAGAAAGGACGTCATGCAGCCCGAAGCCGCACGCAACATATCCATCGAAGCGCTGCGCTTAATCACGGTCGCTGAAACACTCGTACTCTCAAGCAGTAATCAGCGCATTAATGTCGCGTATAGCAGTCACCTCGCCCATGACAGGTTCCTGCGTTTTATTCAAAGCTTGCCGTCAAGGTGCGCCGAGCCTTTACAATAGGACAGTCCCAAGGACGTATTCGATAGCTTCCGCGCTGCACTCGCCCGCCGCGCGTGAAAGGATATATTGCCCCATGCCTTCAACCCTTCCCGCTCCCATCGATAAGCTCGCCATTGTCGTCGTTACGTACAAGCGCCAGGAACTCCTGGCCAACTTGTTCGACTCCATGACCGAGCTTACGGCAGCGCCCTGGCGCATCGTGATTGTCGATAACGAGAATTCGCGCGAGACCGAGGCCATGTGCGCCGCATTTTACGAGCGCCTGGCCAACCTGTGGGGCATCGACACCGAGCAGCCCGACGCGCAGGGCGGCACCGACCGCGTGATCTACGCCCCGCAGCTCGAAAACGGCGGTGGTGCGGGCGGCTTCTCCGCCGGTACCAAGTGCGCCTACGACCTAGGCGCCCAGTGGTTCTGGGTAATGGACGATGACGTGCTCGTCATCCCCGAAGGCATCGAGCGTCTTGCCAAGTGGACCGACCGCTACGATGTTATCCAGGGTTCGCGCCTGGACTTTGACGGCGGCGCCTTCTTTTGGCAGTACCAGCTCATCCTTTCACTTGGCATCCCTAACCCCATCGCTAAGTGGGATCTGGGTCCCGAGGGCTACCGCACCATGAACCAGCTGTGCTTTGAGGGCGGCATGTTCTCGCGCCGCGTGGTCGACAAGATTGGCCTGCCCGATGCGCGCTTCTTTATCTACGGCGACGATGCCTGCTACGGCTACGTGGCCAGCCAACACTTCCCCGCCGCCGTTGTTGCCGACGTGGTGCTCAAGCGCGCCCGCGCCGTCTCTAACTGGGATATCGCCGGCAAGCGCCAGCTCAACTCCACGAGCGACACCAACCGCTACTACATCATGCGCAACCGAGGCTTCCTCGCTCGCTATATGCAGATCTACGGTGACTACCACCCCATGCTGTTCCGCCTGGGCAATGCCGCGACCTTCTGCAAGGAATTCATTCGCCTGGCCGCGGTCGACAAGTGCTTTAAGACCGGCATTCCGGCGCTGCGTCGAGGCATGAAGGACGCCCGCAAGATCATCAAGGATCCCAACTGGAAGCCCATGCCGCCCATGAAGGACACCGAGTAACGGAAGCCGGAAACACCTCGGCGCTTAAAGCCGCTGGCACACCGTAGCCACATGCTGCCCATCAAAACCGAACCCCCAGCGCATGCGACCCACGCCGGGGCGTGGTACACGGATTTCGTCGATGCCGTCGCGCTCTATGTCGAGTAGCGACTGCACGGCCAGCAATTCCAACCCCAGCGCATCCACATCGGGGTCATACATCATGTTGATCGTTATCAGCGGACGTTCATCGAGCATACCGATCGTATCGGCTATGTCAAACACGGCGCCCGTAGGAAAAACCTGGATGTCCCAGCGATCCGCGCCACACTTTCGCCTCGAAGCAGGATTGGCATAGCCCGGCAATCCAAAGCAGAGTCCTTGCAAGAGTAGGTGATATGGCAGCGGTGTATCTGGGTCGGTCGCACCGATTCCCGCATCTCCCAAGATGCGGCTTAGCGCCCGCCTCACGGTGTCCTCGTTCCCATGGCACAGCCCGTCGCGAAACGCATCGACGTCTCGAATGTCTTCGGCAGCGCACTCAAACCACTCAACAATCACTAGACGCAAGGCCTGGCGAAGCTCTTTATTGGGCAATCGCAAAGCACGGAGACGATCGCCATGCTCTGGCTCCTCAGTCATATCCGTCGTGAGAAAACCAGACAGATACAGCGCTGTCCACATGCTATCGTCAGGCGAGACATCTGGCTCTGCAGTGCCCAAACAAAGCGGGACCTCAGCACACCCATGGGCCTCGAGCAAATCAAACAAGACCGAAAGGCGGTCGAGATTCCACCCGGCAACTACCCTACTCAGGCAATCCGCATACCCATACAAATCGGCGCGTACAGGCGCCGTGCAGCCTCGGTCCAGAAAACCGATCGCACGCGCCGGACTCGAGCAATAGACCCTACCAAACCGATATCCCTCGAGCCATTCACGCGCATCATCCAGGTATTCCTCGCGCCCAGCATGATTCAACAGAGCCTGAACCTCGGCATCCGAAAAGCCGAACCAACGGTCACGCCAGGTCGAAAGCGGCGTCGTCAGACAATACGAGCAGCCATGCAAAGAAAGCGCCGCTTCAGCAGGACGGGGACACTCCCCCATCAGACACGTCAGCCGCAACGAATCGCCCGCAGTGGCAATGGCCTCGAAAAGCACGCGATCAAATAGATCCGCCGAATCGGCGCCGGAAGCGCCCCTCGCGCTCGCACGGCCCAACCACGCCGCGTCGTACCCATCAACGAGCAATACAACCTGCTCATCGCAGGCCATCTCCAGCAGCTCTATGAGCACACCGAGCACCGAGTCAACCTCGTCCGCGCTCGCCACGCCGCGCGCGACGCGTTCGATGTGACGCACCTTATCTCGAGCTAAATCCGGAGCCCCCAAGAGCGCCAACAAGCGAGCGCACTCGCCCGAAAGGACATCGCGCACGACACCGGCAACAGCGGGGCCACGCCTCGTAGCGCCAGAAAAGTCCAGCGATATCACCGGATAGCAAGCATACTCATCCCGATAACGCCCGCCGCCTGCATCCCAAATCTGAGCATCGGCAAACGAGCTCCGACCGGCGCGACCGACCGCAGGACGCTCCAGAAAAGCCCTGAGCATCGACAAGTTCATGCTCTTGCCAAAACCCTCGGGTCGACAGCACACCACAACGGACGCGTCGCAGTCCAACACATCGGCAATAAACATGGTCTTGTCAACCAGCACGCAGCAACCAAGGGCCTCCGCATAGCCGTGTATGCCAATGGGCAAAACCGCATCGTCGGCACAGCCGATCAAGCGCACGCCAAAGCCAGCAGCACAATCAACATTTGCCTGTTCAGACACCAAAACGTTCCCCCTAAATCGCAGCACGATGCCAATTGTAATGACCGCATCGCATGTACCGATGTCGCCGCGCGAACATATCGGGCAACGGTAGTCCCAAGAGGTGTGAGGGGGCACAACTAATCGTTGCACAACAAAACGGGGCCCGACGCATTCGCACCGGACCCCGTCCCGATTCTTTAGTTATCTGGCAACCGAGAGGCTACTCCTCCGAGCCGTCCTCCCCAGAAGCCTTCTTCTGCTGATCGAGCTTATGCTTACCACTTACGATAGACGTAGCGCCCAGTGTGGCCAAGCTCGCGCTGGCAAGGCTCGCCATCACAATCAGATCGCCCGTCTTGGGCATGTTGCCGCCCGAGGACTTGGTAGTTGTAGTCGTCGTGGTCGTGGTGGTCACCGTTTTGGAGTCATTTTGCTCCTGGACTTGGTTGTCAGCACCGCTCTTGTCGTCGTCTTCGGACTGTTTCTTTTCGCCCTCGGTCTTGCTCTCGTCCTTCTTCTGAGCGAATTTGTCGTCCTTCTCCTCAGGGCTAGAACCCTTATCGGATTCGGTCTTCTCGGAAGCCTTGTCCTTGGAGTCGCCCTTTGAGGCTTCGGTCTTTTCCGTGGAAGCCTGATCAGAGTTGTCCTTGTTCTGGGTCGAACCGTTATTGACGCCAGCCATCAGCGAAGAGCCCAGCGTAGAACCAAGCTGCACGGAGAAAGAGGGCTTCTTGTCCGGCGAAGCAACGGGAGCGTCCGGTGCCTTATTCAAGTCGTCCTTGGAAGCATCGGAATCAGGGGTTGCGTCAGAGCCAGAGCCGTTGTTAGAGCCGATGCCAACGGACGAATCGCTCGAGCCGGTGGATGAGTTAGAGGAGTCAGCGTCGGTCGAACCAGAGGCGGCGCTGTTCGTATTGCCGGCAGAGTTTGAAGACGAATCGCCCGCAGCAGGGCCGTTCGAATCGGAGCCGTTCGAGGTAGAGCCGTCATTGGTAGTGCCACCAGCAGAGCCATTACCGTCAGCATCGGTCGAGGGCGCATCCATCCTGTCATCGTTGGCATCGTCACTCGAGTCGTCATTCGAATCAGGTGTCGGCGAGGGCGCCGGCGTAGGCTCAGGCTGCACGGGCGTCGCAGCGGCAGCCTCATCCTCGGCGATAAAAACCAAGCAGTCCTTCAGCTCATTTTTATAACGATTCTTCCAGCCCTCATGATACTGGGGCTGACTTGAAAACTTGGTGGCGACATTGTTGACCACGCTATTGGAGAGCGCCATCACAAACTCGCGGTCGGACATATCGTTGGAAAGATTCGCCCAGCGGAAAAAGTCCCTGCAGCCACCAGTGCCGCACATGTTGGTAATGCTCCACACCATGCCCTTGACGCAATCGGCGCGGCCCGAAATATCAATACCCAGGCCGCTCTTGAGCCACGCCTCGGTCACCGCATAGTACGAGTTGTACGCATAGGCATCTTGAAGTGCTGAGAACTCAACAGGATCGGTGTTGTAAGCACCCTGGAAAGCCTCCTGCGCGATACGGCCCAGCTCGGTGAGCTGACCGTTCTCGGACATGGGATTGTTCGCGTTGGAAATCTCGCTGCCGCGATCAATCGCATCCTTGAGCATGCTGTATTTTTCGGGGCTGTAGTTGTAGACCTGCTTCATAAACGGAATGAGCGACCAACGGCGGTCGAACTGGTAATAGCCCAGCGCGTTGTAGCCGTCACCATACGAAAAGCCCTGGTTATAGTTGCCATGGCTCTCATATTTGGTGAAGTACTTCATCTCGGGAGTCACGTTGACAAACGAAACGCCCTGGACCGACCTCAGCACGCCCGAGAAGGACTGTTGGGTGTAAAGGCCCTTATCGATATCGGTGGCATCCGAGGCAACGCCCGGCGTGGGCTCCTCGGCAGCGGCGGGTGCCGGCGCGGAAACGGCGCCAAACGAAAGCGCCAGCGTCAGACCCGCGACAATCGCAGAATGCTTGGGCTGCATAAGATCCTCCCTGCATTGGTGTAGTTAAAGTTCAGTTTGCAAAGATAAAAATAAGTATTGCAGCTCGCCCGTTGTTGCACAACAACCCCTCGGTAAACGGCAACAACCCTCCGCGAAATCTTAAGGAATTAGACAAACTGGTCGTCGGGCGCCAACAGAAGCTCGCCGTAACGTTTCGTCAGCCCGTCTCTCAACTGACAGAAAGCGGGAATATAGACGTTCAAGATGCGCTGAATCAAATCTTGAGCGAGCTTGTTGTCGTAGATATGGACGTTCGTATTGCGGTCTCTGAGCATATCCAGCCAGGCTGCCTCATCAATAAAGTCGTAGAATCGGTAGGACTCCTTCAAGATGGCACGAGGAGACCCCGACGCGGCAAGCGTGGCGCCCTCATACTCGAGCAGACGCTTAAGGAGCTTCCAGCTCAGTTCAAATTGAAGATTGAACTTATTAATCAATCCACTCTGAACAAAATCATTGTTAAGATCCTGATTGGGCGCATCCTCAAGATTCGCCAAGGCGCTGGCAAAGTTCTCATATTTTTTCATACAGAATCACACCATCCCTGGCAATTTCATCGAGCAATTGCTGCGATAAGGGCTCATCGAGATTGACGACATCTACATCTAAAAGAGTATCAAGATGTTCCTCGATCAAATATGAGAAACGGCCGAAATCCCGGCAACCTGCTACGGCGATGTCAATATCGCTCTTGGGCAAGTTGTCGCCTCGAGCACGAGAACCAAACAACACGACCGTCTCGGCGTCACATTCCCGAGCAAAAACTTCGATTTGCTTATACACCTTGTCGAGAGATGCCATTTGCAGCCCTACAGCTTAATGTCAAAGTTGATCTCGGGGACGGCGGCCAGGTCGGCCAACGTCACGCCGTCGACGTACTTTTCGATCACGTCATCCAGACCACGCCAGAACTTGACGGTGGAACACAAGTCACTGCGGGCGCAGCTGTTGTCGATGCCATCGCACGCCACCGGAGCCGTGCTGCCCTCAACGGCACGCAAGATGTCGCCGGCACGCACCTCGGCCGGGTCCTTGCCCATCATGTAGCCGCCGCCCTTGCCACGCACGCTCTTAAGCAGGTCCGCCTTCATAAGCGGACGCACCAGCTGCTCCAGATACTTCTGCGAAATGCGCTCGCGGTCGGCAACCTCGCGCAAGGCAATCTTGCCCTCGGCGTCGCCCAGCGCCGCGATATAGATCATCAGTCGGAGGGCATAGCGGCCCTTGGAAGAAATGAGCATACCTACCCTCCCATCGCATCTGGGACAACATAACCAGGTTTGTTTGTCCCAAATTTAAAGTAAGTGGGACAAACACAACAGGTTATTTTGTCCCAGAATTTGAAAAGTCGAGTGGATTAGTCGGGTTTTCCCTTGACTAACGCCGAACCCATAGTAACTTTATTCCGAGAAGATTCCTAGGGTTTAGTACACCTATGAGTACACCATATACAGAGAGGGACAGCATGAGCGCAAATCCGCTGCTTTCCATCGAAGGTCTGACCGCCTCCGTGGACGAGAAGACCATCCTCCACAACGTCAGCCTCAACGTCGCCGCCGGCGAGACCCACGTGTTGATGGGTCCCAACGGCGCCGGCAAGTCCACCCTCGGCCACCTGGTCATGGGCGACCCCGTCTACACGGTCAACGACGGCCGTATCGTCTTTGACGGCCAGGACATCACCGAGCTCACCACCGACAAGCGCTCGCGCGCCGGCCTGTTCCTGAGCTTCCAAGCACCGGTCGAGATCCCCGGCGTGCCGCTGTCGAGCTTTTTGCGCGCCAGCATCGCCGGCCGCCCCGGCCTGGAGATGAAGGGTAAGGAGTTCCGCCGCCGCGTCAAGGAGCTCGCGGCCGAGCTCAACATGGATACCGCCTACCTCAACCGTGAGCTGGGCGTGGGCTTCTCGGGCGGCGAGAAGAAGAAGGTCGAGATGCTCCAGCTTTTGCTGCTGCAGCCCAAGCTCGCCATCCTGGACGAGACTGACTCCGGCCTGGACGTCGACGCCCTGTCCACCGTCAGCCACGGCATGGACGCGTATCGCAAGAGCTGCGACGGCTCCATGCTCATCATCACGCACAACACGCGCATTTTGGAGCACCTGGATGTCGACCGCGTCCACGTTATGGTCAAGGGCCACATCGTGCGCGAGGACGACGCCTCGCTCATCCCCTGGATCGACAAGAACGGCTTTGAGACCTTCGAGCGCGAGGCCGCCGAGCAGCGCGCCCAGGCCGAGTCTGCCGCTGCCGAGCAGCAGGCGTAAAGGGGCGACGCAATGACCAAGAACCGCACCGAGGTCGCGGACATCGACCGCAGCCTCTACGACTTCACCTATGGCGAGGAGGGATTCGAGCGCCTCGACGCCGGCATCACGCCCGACATCGTGCGCGAGATCAGCGCCAAAAAGGACGAGCCGCAGTGGATGCTCGACCTGCGCCTCAAGTCCCTCGAGATCTTCAATCGTTTTCCCGACCCGACGTGGGGCCCCTCCATCGAGGGCCTGGACATGGACAACATCGTCACCTACGTCAAGCCCAACACCGACCAAAAGCACGACTGGGAGTCGGTGCCCGACGACATCAAGAACACCTTTGAGCGCTTGGGCATCCCCGAGGCCGAGCGCAGCTACCTGGCGGGCGTCGGCGCGCAGTACGACTCCGAGCTGGTCTACCACAACATGCAGGACACGGCGTCCAAGATGGGCATCGTCTACTCCGGTATTGAGGAAGCCCTGCACGATCCGCAGTGGGAGCCGCTCATCCACGAGAAATTCATGACGCTCATCCCGCCCACCGACCACAAGTTTGCGGCCCTGCACGGCGCCGTGTGGTCGGGCGGCTCGTTTGTCTACGTTCCCAAGGGCACCAAGTTGGACTTCCCGCTGCAGAGCTACTTCCGCCTTAACGCCAAGGGCGCCGGCCAGTTTGAGCACACGCTCATCATTGTCGAGGACGATGCCGACCTGCACTTTATCGAGGGCTGCTCCGCACCCAAGTACAACGTGGCCAACCTCCACGCCGGTGCTGTCGAGCTCTTTGTGGGCAAGCGTGCACACCTGCGCTACTCGACCATCGAGAACTGGTCCAAGAACATGTACAACCTCAACACCAAGCGTGCGCGCGTGGACGAGGACGGCGACATCGAGTGGATCAGTGGCTCCTTCGGCAGCCATGTGGGTTATCTCTACCCCATGAGCGTGCTCAACGGCCGCGGCGCCCGCTCGAGCTTTACCGGCATCACCTTTGCCGGCGCCGGCCAGAACCTCGATACCGGCTGTAAGGTCGTACTCAACGCGCCCGAGACCTCGGCAACCGTCGAGACCAAGGGCATCTCCAAGAGCGGCGGCATCCAGACCTTCCGTAGCTCTATCGTGGCCACGCCCAAGGCCGAGGGCTCCAAGGCAACCGTGAGCTGCCAGTCGCTCATGCTCGACGACCAGAGCCGCTCCGACACTATTCCGGCCATGGACATCCGCGCCAAGAACGTCGACATCGGCCACGAGGCCACCATCGGCCGCATCGGCGACGACAAGGTGTTCTACCTGATGAGCCGCGGCATCTCGGAGGAAGAGGCCCGCACCATGATCGTCAACGGCTTTGCCAACCCGGTCTCCAAGGAGCTGCCGCTTGAGTACGCCGTCGAGATGAACAACCTGATCAAGCTCGAGATGGAAGGAGCGATCGGATAATGAACCAGACCACGAACACCGCTGCTACCACCCTTGAGCAGGTCAATGCGATGCCAGCTGCCACTTGGGGTTGGCTGAAGATGAACCAGACCAAGCTCGAGCTCTCTGACGAGCTTGCCGCCGCTCCCACCGAGGCTGTTAAGGTCGAGGGCTTGGACGAGCAGTTCCGCGGCGCTGCCGACGCATTTAACGCCGCCATGGACGCCATGGCCGAGCGCTTCCCCGAGCGCCGCGCCTCCGCCCCCGGCGACGCCGCCGACCGCGCCCGCATCACGCCCGAGACCGAGCTTGACGTGCCCGCCACCTCCATCTACCAGGCCGGTGCCATCAAGCTCGAGGAGGAGCTCTCCCCTGCTGAAGCCTTCGAGACCGGCATGGGCGAGGCTGCCTACACCTACTTGGCCGACCACGCCACCAAGCGCATCGTCATCGATGTGCCCGCATACAAGCACGCCACGGTTACCGTGCGCGTGAGCGGTGTCGATGCAGCCGCGGCCATCGCCGCCATCGACGTCGTCGCCCGTCCCCAGTCGACGCTCGATCTGCTTATTGCCCTGGACTCTCCCGTTGCCGGCCAAGGCGTCGTGGGATCCGTGCTACGCGTGTGCGCCCACGAGTACGCCACCGTCAACGTGACCTGCACGCAGACGCTCGACGATAGCTGGATCGCGCTCGACGACACCGGCCTGTTCCTGGACGAGGGCGCGCGCGTCAACGTGCAGCACACCGTCCTGGGTGCCGGCGCCAGCGCCACCGGCCTTGCCGGCGACCTGCTGGGCGATACCGCCAAGGTCACCATCGATACTGACTACCTGGGCGCCCGAGAGCAGGTGCGCGACTTTAACTACGAGCTGCGCCACCGCGGTCGCAAGACCGAGTGCGAGATCGACGCCAACGGCGTGCTGACTGGCACGTCCAAGAAGGTCTACCGTGGCACCATCGACCTCGTGCACGGCTGCAAGGGCGCAACCGGCACCGAGCGCGAGACGGTGCTTTTGGCCAACAAGGGCGTCGACAACAAGACCGTTCCCGTCATTCTCTGCGACGAGGACGACGTCGCCGGCAACCACGGCGCCACAATCGGCCACGTCCGCGACGAGCAACTGTTCTATCTCGCCTGCCGTGGCCTTGACCAAAACGCCGCCGAGGACCTGTTCATTCGCGCCAAGCTGGAGGACGCCGCGCTTTCCGCCACCGACGAGCGCACCCGCGCAGCCGTCGTCCGCTTGGGCAACAACCTGATCAACAACTTTGAAGAGGAGCTCGCATGATCGACACCGAGCACGTTAAATGCGATACCTGTACCGCACCGGAGCCTATGGAGTTCGACGCCAGTGACGAGGCCTCGCGCGGCTGGCCTACCGTCGACATCGAGACCAATCCCTACAAGGCACAGTTCCCGCTTTTCCAGCAGCACCCCGAGATCGCCTTCCTCGATAGTGCCGCCACCGCGCAGCGCCCCGCCTGCGTGCTCGACGCCGAGCGTGACTTCTATCAGCGCATGAACGCCAACCCCCTGCGCGGCCTGTACTCACTGTCCGTCGAGGCCACCGACGCCATCGCGAAGGTCCGCCAGCAGATCGCCGACCTCATCGGCGCCTCACAGGCCAACGAGGTCGTCTTCACCCGCAACACGAGCGAGTCGCTCAACCTGGTCGCCAAGAGCTTTGCACCCACAGTCCTCGAGCCGGGCGACGAGGTCGTCATCACCATCATGGAGCACCACTCCAACCTGATTCCGTGGCAGCAGGTCTGCCGCGAGACCGGCGCCAAGCTCGTCTACCTCTACCCCACCAAGACCGGTCAGCTCACCACCGAGGAGGTTCTTGCCAAGGTTGGTCCCAAGACCAAGATTCTGGCCGTGGGTCAGGTCTCCAACGTGTTGGGAGTCGAGAACCCAGTCAAGAACCTCGGCAAGCTCGTGCACAAGTATGGCGGCTACCTGGTCGTCGACGGTGCGCAGTCGCTGCCGCACATGCCGGTCGATGTGGCCGACCTGGGCGCCGACTTCTTTGCCTTTAGCGCACACAAGGCTATGGGCCCCATGGGCATCGGCGTGCTGTGGGGCAAGATGGACCTGCTCAACGCCATGCCGCCCATGCTCACCGGCGGCGAGATGATCGACTCTGTTACCGAGCAGGACGCCGTCTGGGCGCCCGTTCCCGAGAAATTCGAGGCCGGCACACAGGACGCCGCCGGCATCTTCGCCACGGGTGCGGCACTCGACTACCTGGTCAACACGGTGGGTTACGAGAACGTCCAGGCACGCGAGCAGGCACTCGTCCACTACCTGATGGGCGAGCTCATGCAGCTCGACTTTGTCCAGATCATCGGCTCCATCTATTGGGACAACCACCACGGCGTTGTGAGCTTTAACGTCCGCGGCATCCACCCGCACGACGTCGCGAGCATCATGGACATGGACGGCGTCTGCATCCGCGCCGGTCACCACTGTGCACAGCCGCTGCTCACCTGGCTGGGCGTCGAGAACCTTGCCTGCTGCCGCGCCAGCGTGGCCTTCTACAACGACAAGGCCGACATTGACAAGTTCATCGCCGGCCTGCATCACGTTTGGAGCACGTTCAATGGGTAATCTGTACACCTCCACCACATTTATGGAGCACAACTCGCACCCCGACTACAAGTACGAGATGGATGCTCCCACGCACGAGCACGACGGCATCAACCCCAGCTGCGGAGACGAGCTCACTCTGCAGCTGCGTGTCGAGAACAACGTGATTGAGGAGGCCTCCTTTACCGGCCACGGCTGCGCCATCAGCCAGGCCAGTGCCGACATCATGGCCGATCTCATCACCGGCGAGACCGTCGAGGAAGCTCGCCGCCTGGCAGAGCTCTTCCTCGCCATGATCCGCGGCGAGAAGCTCTCCGAGGAGGACCTGGAAGACCTGGACGAAGCCGCCCAGCTCCAGGACATCTCGCACATGCCCGCCCGCGTCAAATGCGCCGAGCTCGCCTGGCGCACCCTCGACGGCATGCTCGAGGGGCAAGCTAACCAGTAGCGTATGCTCCGAATCCAAGGTTTTTGATTGCCGAGCCGCCCAATACGGGCGGCTCTGTTTTCCTAATGAGCACGAACACACAAAATCAGCGCGCCCGGCGCCCCGTCTGTCATTTACCACACGGCCAGACGCGAACACGGGCGTTTTCCACAGCACCAAAGGCCTGCGGCAGGGCCCCGGGCCCGCCAAGCAATGCGCCAAGCCCCGTTCTGCTGAGCTCCGACTCGCTTCGCGCCTGCCGCAGACGGGTCCCATAGGGTGCGACGTGCATTTTTGCGAGTATTCAGCACGCCAAGCTGTATGTATACGCATCGAAAGCGTTAATCAACGTCTCCAGGCGCATATATATTGTGTTTTAGAACAAGCATCGCGGTCTCAGGGATCACATACATGCGCTTCGGAGGCGGATCGGAAGGCATAAATAGCTTCGGGACCCGTATGTTGCAAGATTGCGGCAGTGCCGACAGCACCACGATGCTGAAAACTCCGTTTTTTGCACGGCGCAGACGGGGGTAGGCACGGGCAAACCCGGACTGAGCTGTTATTTTATGCAAGATGACGATTGTTCTATGCATATTAAGAAGTGCAGTTACCGTACCAAGCTTTTGAACGCTGGTTGCGGCGTATGGACGACCCCAACTGCGGTGAACAGGCG
Source organism: Collinsella sp. (assembly GCA_019419555.1). Lineage (GTDB taxonomy): Bacteria > Actinomycetota > Coriobacteriia > Coriobacteriales > Coriobacteriaceae > Collinsella. The sequence continues at coordinate 13,996 of DXZR01000020.1, read as the reverse complement.
ACCTTACATCACGTTTCCGCCAGCCCGCATCGCCGTTCGCGCGCGGGCGCGCACGATACGAGAGACGGTACTTTTGCCAATCCCGGTATACCGCTCAATCTGGCGCACCGTAAGGCCGGCATTGCTCAATCCAACAATAACGGTATCGCGCTGCGCCGGCGGTGCAGTTTTAACCACATTGAGCGGAACCCCGAGGCTCTTCGCCATCTTGTCGGCAAAGGCGTGGCGTTCCCACTCTGTCTCTTTCATATCGCGCAGCGCCGGTTCGCCGCCGTCGGGCGTCGAAAGCGAATAGGCAATAAAGCCCTCGGCAGAACCAAAAAGCTCAAGCACGCAAGAAGGATCAGAAAATCCCCTCGCGACATCGGCCGCGTCACCGTCGTAAGCGCACAAATGCTCCGGAAAGCTGCTCCAGGGATAACGCTCAATGAGACTGATGCCCGCCTCCTGCGGATCGGCGTGAACGGAGCGAATAGCCTCCATCACCTGCCAGTCGGTATCGAGCGAGCGCCGGTCAAAACGGTTCTGGAACAGATGCCCTGTGCGCCCCGTGCGTTTATTGAACCGCCGCGCGTACGTCAAAAGCAGCCGGTGCATCGCCGCGCTCATCGCGTCCTCGTAATCTGCAAGCACCAGACGCACGTGATTGCCCATAAGGCACCAGGCGATAACCGTCACGCCCGCCTTGCGGCAGCACTCACGCATCAGCTCCAAGAACTCCCACCGGTCTTCATCGCCCTCAAAGATGAGCTGCTTGCCCGTACCGCGGGCACAGACATGGTAAAAGCCGGTAACCGTTCTCCAAACGCGCTGCATGGCGCTCCCTTCGCCGGGATCTGCTTGCCATCCAATACAGCACGATTGAAGCGTGCCATCAAAACATTCACGCAAAACAATTCGCTCGCGCGGCCAAAGGCAGTAAACAGGCGGCGAACGGCACCGTTGCAACAGGTCAACCCCTGCAACGCTTACAAAAGCTGACCAAAAGCTTGCCCAAGACGGACCCCCTCTACGGAAGTGCACGACCACAGAATATAGAGTTAAACCGTTTCAATTGAAAGTTCCGCGCATCTCGCTACGAAAACTGAGCCGTTCGCCGAATATTCCGTGCATTTCGCGGTATTATAGGGGCTGCATGTCATGTCCCTTTCGAAGGGTCGCCCGGCAATCGCCAGCCACGGCCCCCAGACGGGACGCCAACACGATAGAGAGGAGAGGCATGCAGTACTCACAGGAAGTGGAGAACATGTGCCCCGTTGCCAAGGGTGCATACCACGGCCCCGCACCCATCCCCGAGGAGGGCAAGTGGGTCCAGGCTAAGGAGATTTCCGACATCTCCGGTCTTACGCACGGTGTGGGTTGGTGCGCACCTCAGCAGGGCGCCTGCAAGCTCACGCTGAACGTCAAGGACGGCATCATCGAGGAGGCCCTCGTTGAGACCATCGGCTGCTCGGGTATGACCCACTCTGCCGCCATGGCTTCCGAGATCCTTCCCGGTAAGACCATCCTCGAGGCCCTCAACACCGACCTCGTCTGCGACGCCATCAACGTTGCTATGCGCGAGATCTTCCTGCAGATCGTTTACGGCCGCAGCCAGACCGCGTTCTCCGAGGGCGGCCTGCCCGTGGGCGCCTCCCTCGACGACCTCGGCAAGGGCCTTCGCTCTCAGGTCGGCACCATGTTCGGCACCAAGGCCAAGGGCGCTCGTTACCTCGAGCTCGCTCAGGGCTACGTCACCCGCATGGCTCTCAACGACAAGAACGAGATCATCGCATTCGAGTTCCTGAACCTCGGCAAGTTCACCGACGCCGTCAAGGCCGGCAAGACCCCCGAGGAGGCCATCGCTGGCGCTATGGGCCACTATGGTCAGTGGGAGAACGCTGCCAAGTACATCGACCCGCGCACCGACGAGGAGACTCACTCCGTCGCCAGCGTGTTCCCGGTTCACGAGTAGAAAGGGAGGGAAATAACTATGACTGTTACGTTCGAAGGTTACGAGCGCCGCGCTGACAAGATCAACAAGTGCCTCGCCGACAACGGCATCGCCTCCCTCGAGGAAGCTCTGCAGATCTGCACCGACAAGGGCTTCAACCCGCGTGAGATCGTCAACAACACCCAGTCCATCGCCTTCCAGAACGCCGAGTGGGCCTACACCCTCGGTTGCGCTCTCGCTGTCAAGCGTGGCGCCAAGTCCGCTTCTGAGGCTGCCGCCATCATCGGCGAGGGCATCCAGGCCTTCACCGTTCCCGGCTCCGTCGCCGAGGACCGCAAGGTCGGTCTGGGCCACGGCAACCTGGGCGCTATGCTGCTCTCCGACGACACCGAGTGCTTCGCCTTCCTGGCCGGTCACGAGTCCTTCGCTGCCGCTGAGGGTGCTATCGGCCTGGCTCTAAACGCCAACAAGGCTCGCAAGAAGCCGCTGCGCGTCATCCTCAACGGTCTGGGCAAGGACGCTGCTCAGATCATCGCCCGCATCAACGGCTTCACCTACGTGAAGACCCAGTTCGACTACTTCACGGGCGAGCTCAAGGTCGTCGAGACCATCCCCTACTCCGATGGTCCCCGCGCCGCCGTCAACTGCTACGGCGCCGACGACGTCCGCGAGGGCGTTGCCATCATGTGGCACGAGAACGTCGACATCTCGATCACCGGTAACTCCACCAACCCCACGCGCTTCCAGCACCCCGTCGCTGGCACCTACAAGAAGGAGCGCCTCGAGGCTGGCAAGAAGTACTTCTCCGTCGCTTCTGGTGGCGGCACTGGTCGTACCCTGCACCCGGACAACATGGGCGCCGGCCCTGCCTCTTACGGCATGACCGACACCATGGGCCGTATGCACTCCGACGCCCAGTTCGCCGGTTCTTCCTCCGTGCCTGCGCACGTTGACATGATGGGTCTCATCGGCATGGGCAACAACCCCATGGTCGGTGCCACCGTCGCCTGCGCTGTCGCCGTCGAGGAGGCCCTCAAGGCCTAATCGCGCCCGCGCGATGCTCATATAGTTGAGCTTTGGAGCCGCTACCCACCCAGGTAGCGGCTCTTTTTGTTTGCGCTGTCGCAGGGTAGCTAATGCCGATATATCAGTTGGGGCGAAATACAAGATGTGATGAGATGGAGCGTCAGAGCGTCCATGACGCCCACCTGCCATATTTGCCCTTTACCGATTTGCCGAGTCTTTGCGGCCCCATTGCCGATCACCCGTGCGACAATGCGCCGGACGAGAAAGGAATCCGATGGAATCGACTGATGTACTGGTAATTGGATCTGGCATTGCGGGCCTTTGCGCCGCCATCGAAGCGGCACGCACGGGTGCAACCGTCACTGTGGCAAGCGCCGGCAAGACTATGAGTGGATCGAGCTTCTTCCCCGGAACCTGGGGCCTAGGGCTTATCGGACCCGTTAACGAAGACGACGAGCAGGACCTCATCGACACCATCCTGGCCGTCGGCGGCGGCGTTGCCGACCCCGAACTCGTCCAAGCGTTCGTCCACGGCATTCCCCAAGCGATTGACTGGCTCGAGCAAGACCTGGGCGTTGAGCTCCAGCGTCCGCAAAGCGCCAAGAGTGCTCAACAAAAGCAATTTATCCCCTGCTTTGACCACAAGACGCGCATGTGGCGCGGCCTCACCCGCAAGCCCCTTGAGGACGCTCTGACGACCTGGATCGAGTCGCTCGGCATTCGCCTGCTCCCCCGCCATGAGCTTATCGACCTTGTTGAGGACACGAACGGCAGAATAACCGGAACCGTACTCTACGACCTTACCGAAAATCGAATCGTGCCCTTTGCTGCCAAGGCCACGGTCATCGCAGCCGGTGGCACAGGCGGCCTGTTCGAGCGCAGCCTTACGTCGGCTGATGTGCTCAGTTCCTCGCAGGCCATCGCGCTGGCGCACGGCGCAACACTTACTAATATAGAGTTCATGCAGATGATGCCCGGCTTCATTGAGCCCAAGCGCAACCTCGTCTTTAACGAGAAGACCTGGCGCTACGTCAAATTCGATCAGTCGGTTGACATCGACGACGACAAACTGGACAAGCTGCTTGAGCAGCGCTCCGGATACGGCCCCTTCACGTCACGCCTGGATTCACGTGCTATCGACCTTGCCATCGACCAAGCGGGCGCCGAGGGCCTAGCGCTGCATTACGACTTCCCCAGTGAGGACGTCCCCGAGTTTGTCCAGACCTTTGCCACATGGCTCCAGGACGAGCACGGCATTGCTCCGACTGACGAGATGCGCGTAGCGATGTACGCCCATGCCTCCAACGGCGGAATCAAGATCGACAAGGCAGCCGCGACCGGCGTTGCGGGTCTCTACGCCTGTGGCGAGGCAACGGGCGGCATGCACGGCGCCGACCGCATTGGCGGCCTGTCAAGCGCCAACGGTATCGTGTTCGGACGGATTGCGGGTGCATCGGCGACTCAGGCGGCGCTGGACGCCCCTGAGACGCCCTTGAAGACGGATATCGCCCTCCCCCAGCGCGGCCTCGCCAAGGCAGATGCAGAGCGTCTGGCTCGCAGCCTCAAGCACACGATGAGTAGCTACTGCATGATCAACCGCACCGAGACGGGCCTATCCGAGGCACTACACGAGCTTGAGGGCTTGAAGACAGAGGCAACGACCTTGAGCACACAGAAAGCCCAGGACAGCGAAGTCGCAGCCCTCGCCCGCCTGCAATCGCAGATTCAACTAGCACAGGAAATGGTCAAAGCCATGCGTAAGCGAACTGAAAGTCTCGGGTCGCACTATCGAGCGGATTAAACCGGACACCTATCTAAAGCAGAACACAACCAATCGATATCCATGGGCCCCGTGAGCTCGAAGCAGCACGGGCCCATTCGTGTCCGCACGGCAGCGTATCCTTATTCTGAATACAGAGTGGGCAAAGCCCGCATAGACAATAGACCAGCGAGGAGGAGATATGGACAGTAGAGATATCGAGAAGTGGCGTGTCGAACTTGATAGCTACGCCAATGTGGAAGACGGCGTTGAATATTGGCTCGCACGCGATTTAATGGAACCCATGGGGTACACTCGATGGGAGAACTTCGCCGAAGTTGTTAAGAGGGCAAAAGTCTCGTGCGAAACAAACAAAACTCCAGTTGATTCCCATTTTCGTGACACCACGAAAATGGTAACTGCCGGTGTCGCCGCTCGCGCGGTTAAAGACTACAAGCTGACGCGCTACGCATGCTATTTAATCGCCCAAAACGGAGACCCAAACAAGCCCGAAATCGCACTCGCACAGGCGTACTTCGCCGTGCAGACACGCCGTCAGGAGCTCATAGAGCAGCGCTTCGCAGAGATTCAGCGCTTGCAGGCGTGCCACTCGCTATCCGATTCAGAGAAACAGCTCTCGGGCATTGCGTTCAAACGAGGCGTGGACTCCAAAGGATTCGCGATCATCAAGTCGAAGGGCGATGAGGCGTTATTCGGCGGCAGAAGCACGGCGGACATGAAGCGGCAGCTTGGTGTGTCCAAGAGTGCTGCATTGGCGGACAAGCTAGCCGATGTTCTCATCAAAGCAAAGGACCTCACGAACTCGATGACGGCCTTCAACGCCGAGGAACACGACTTGTACGGTCTGGACCAGATCAAACAAGAACACGTCGAGAACAACACGAGCGTGCGTGGCAGCCTCATCGACCGCGGAATTGTTCCCGAGAACCTACCGCCTGCCGAGGATACAAAAAAGCTCGAGCGTCGCGTGAAGGCAGACGAGAAGAAACTCAAGGAGGGTACTGACGGTTTCACCGATCCCCAGGGTAGACTCAATCTGTGAAAGCGGCCGCGCCCTTTCGGGTTCGACCCCATGCGAGGTTAACAAAAAAACGACCAGCCTAAGCCAGTCGCTTTAACGATCTTTGGGTGGGCCGTCAGGGGGTCAGCCTGCTGCGCAGGCGGCCGCTGCGGCGCCAAGGCGCCTTGCGCGCTGCGCTGGCAAACGCTTACGCGTTTCCTCAGCTCCGCGCCCTTTCGGGTTCGACCCCATGCAAGGTCAACAAAAAAGACGGCCAACCGAAGTTGACCGTCTTAACTTGCTTTGGTGGGCCGTCAGGGGGTCGAACCCTGGACCTTGGGATTAAGAGTCCCCTGCTCTACCAACTGAGCTAACGACCCAAAGCTAAAGTCCGTTGTGGCGGACTTTAGAGGAGATATCGTGTGGTGGGCCGTCAGGGGTTCGAACCCTGGACCTTGGGATTAAGAGTCCCCTGCTCTACCAACTGAGCTAACGACCCGATATCAACACGAAGCAAAAACTGGGGTGGGTAAAGGGACTCGAACCCTCGACCTACGGGACCACAACCCGTCGCTCTAGCCAACTGAGCTACACCCACCGTGTCCTGTGCGCTTCGCGCTCGACTATTATCGCAAGGAACGCCACGCGATGCAAGCCCCAATTTTCAAGAATTTTGAAAAGAGTTTTTCGAGACCATTTCGAGCAAATCCCACCGGTTTCATAGGAGTAAACTTGCCCCACTGCAAATGCTCGAAAGGACCGTCATGAAAGAACTCTCCAACCGCACGGCAACGTTTACCGATTCGGTCATCCGCCGCATGACACGCATCTCCAATAAGTACGGCGCTGTCAATCTCTCGCAGGGCTTCCCTGACTTCGATCCCCCAGCGCAGCTGCTCGATAGCCTCAGCACCATCGCCACCGACCCCAAGCCGCTTTACCACCAGTACTCCATCACCTGGGGCTCCCAGGCCATGCGTGAGGCGCTTGCCGCCAAGCAGGAGCATTTTATGGGCATGTCGGTAAACCCCAACGAGAATATCGTAGTCACCTGCGGCTCCACCGAGGCCATGATGGCCGCCATGATGACGGTTACGAACCCCGGAGACAAGGTCGTCATCTTCTCGCCGTTCTACGAGAACTACGGCGCCGACACGATCCTTTCGGGTGCCGAGCCTATCTACGTGCCGCTCAACCCGCCCACATTCGACTTTGACCGCGAGACACTCGAGGCGGCCTTCCGCGACAACGACCCCAAGGCCATCGTCCTGTGCAACCCTTCCAACCCTTGCGGCAAGGTCTTTACGCGCGAGGAGCTCACCTTTATCGCCGACCTCTGCAAAAAGTACGACACCTACTGCATCACCGACGAGGTGTACGAGCACATCGTCTACGCGCCCCACGAGCACGTCTATATGGCCACGCTGCCCGGCATGTTCGAGCGAACCATCAGCTGCAGCTCGCTGTCCAAAACGTACTCCATCACCGGCTGGCGTCTGGGCTACACCATTGCCCCGGCCCAGATCACCGAGCGCATCAAGAAGGTCCACGACTTCCTCACCGTGGGTGCCGCCGCTCCCCTGCAGGAAGCTGTCGTCACCGCCCTCAACTTCGACGACAGCTATTACCAGGAGGTCCTCGACCTCTACACCGCCAAGCGCGACCTGTTCTGTCAGGGACTCGGCAGCATCGGCCTCACGCACAACGTGCCGCAGGGCGCCTACTACGTCATGATGGACATCTCTGAGTTTGGCTATGACAGCGACCTCGAATTCTGCGAGGACCTCGCGTCTAAGGTGGGCGTGGGCGCCGTGCCCGGCTCGAGCTTCTTCCGCGAGCCCGTCAACCATCTGATTCGTTTCCACTTTGCCAAGCGAGACGAGACGCTTAACGCGGCGCTGGAGAACCTCAAGTCGCTACGTGATAAAATCAAGCCGCGCGGGTAAGGACGGCCCGGCAACTAAAGCAACCAAAGAAGCCCCGCACCGCCCGCCGCGTTGCGAGGCTTCTTTCTATAGCGCTTTCTTAAATAGTTTAGAGCTCTATACTTTAGTCACGGAGCAACTCGTCCCAGAGAGAGGAATACTATGGCAGAGCAGCAGCTTATCGGAGCGCTCGAGGCCGGTGGCACCAAGATGGTCTGCGCCACGGGCTATGCGGACGGTACGGTCCTAGAGCGCGAGCAGATCGCGACCACGACCCCGCAGGAGACCGTTGAGGCCGTCAACGCATGGTTTGCCGACAAGGGCATCGCCGCGCTGGGCATCGGCGCCTTTGGCCCCACCGCAGTCAACCCTGCCTCGCCCCAATACGGCAAGATCCTGGAGACGCCCAAAACGGCATGGCGCTACTTTGACCTGCTGGGCACTATCCAAAACGAGCTCAATATCCCCTGCGGCTACGATACCGACGTCAACGTCGCCTGCCTGGGCGAGGTCACGTTTGGTTGCGCCAAGGGCCTCACCGACGTGGTCTACCTGACCATCGGCACCGGCGTGGGCGCCGGCGTGCTCTCGGGCGGTAAGCTCGTGCACGGCATGATGCATCCCGAGGCCGGCCACATCCTGGTCACGCGCGACCCGCGCGACACCATTGGCGAGCACAGCGCCTGCCCCTTCCACGACAACTGTCTCGAGGGCCTCATCGCCGGCCCCGGCGTTAAAAAGCGCTGGGATGGCAAGAGCGCCGGAGACATGGCCGATGACCCGGAGGCCATGGACCTGCTCGCCGGCTATCTGGCACAGGCGCTCATGACCTACACGCTGTGCTACGCGCCGCAAAAGATCATCATCGGCGGCGGCGTGGCCGACCACACCCCCATCGTGCCGCTCGCACGCAAGAAATGTGCCGAAATGCTCAACGGCTATATCGTCACGCCCGAGGTCAACGACATCGATACCTACATTGTCAACAACAGCCTCGAGGGCAAGCAGGGCATCATGGGTTGCCTTGCCCTGGGCGCACAGGCGCTTCAGTAACAGACGCACCCACGGGGCGTGGCGCGCCCAGCAAATCCGACCAATGGAACGACGCCACCACGCCTCATATAAGCCCTCAAATAAAAAAGGCCGCCTAGGACCAAACAATACGTCCTAGGCGGCCTTTTTGGCGTACATCAGCGACCGTAAGAGATATCGGAGCACAACGCCCATTGCCGCTCCACAGCAGTCGATCATCACATCGGTGATCATGCCGGCGCGTCCCGGCACAAAGAGCTGAATCGTCTCGTCGATCGAGGGAATCAGCAGCAGGAACACCGCCGTGGGCAGCAGCACGTCAAAGGTGTGCCGGCCCTCAAAATCAAAAGCGTGCGTTGCCAGGATGCCGAGCACCATATACTCGGTAAAATGCGCGCACTTGCGAACAACAAAGTTGGTCACCCATTCATATGGAAGTCCCACGCCGTGCAGGAAACCGCGGATAGCTTCCATGACCGTTAGGCTCAGCGAGCCCGACCCCGAGCCGGGAACCAGCGAATTGCCCCAGATCAAGAGCGCCATCAGGCAGGTCACGACCGCCCATTTTCGATTCATCTTAACCATGCAGAAGTTATGCCTCCGCGCGGAGCGGCGCGAAGCTGGCGGTACCGCCCTCGATAACGCTCAGATAGGCACGGCCCGTACGCTTGGCGGTAGAGGACTGCAGGCGCTCGATCTCTTCCTCGAGGATCTGATTGACGCGCTCGTGACGACGATTTTCCATAATGCCGGCGGCAATAGCCTCGGCCCGCTCGATGCTCTCGCGCGAGATACGGGCGGTATCCTCGGGGAACACAGCGCTGTGACGGCCGACATAGGCGGGAGCAGCAGGCTGAGGGGCAGCGACGGGAGTGGGGACTGCAACAGGAGCAGGCTCGTCGATCTCGTCCAGAATCGCGGTGGCAGCGGCCCACATGTCCTCGTGGCCCGAGTAATCGGCCATGGGGACATCGACCTCGAGCGAGGCGTCCGGAAGGTCGCCGGTGTCGATGCGATCTTGGGCATCAATCGATGCGGTGATGGCTGCAGGTTCATCGAGGTCGTCAAGATCGATGTCCGCGGCACCGGAGATGATAGGCATGCTGGCGAGGTTTGCGTTGTACGGCGCAGCCTCAGCCGCCTGCTGCTGAGCAGGAGCGCCCCAAAGCGAGCTCTCGGCGGCACGGCGGGCGGCAACGGCCTCCTCGTCCGCGGTAATGGCTTCATCAACGTACGAATAATCGGCAGAAGCGTTCGCGTCGCCCGAGGTAGCGTTGTAGGCGTTATTGGCTGCCGCGTTGGCAACGAGTGCCACGAAAGCCGCCGTGCTGCCCGCAGGGGCGGCCTGGGAGCCCGACACGGCGCGCGCCGCGGCGGCGATGTCGTCACGATTGAAGGAGCCGGTCTGCCCGCCGTTGGTAAGCTCGTCGATGGCGACTTGATAGACGTCGCGCGAGTGTGCAGGGTCGCAGCTCACCGGCGAATCGTCGTCGAGCATACTGTCGATCATGGACCAAGCCTCGGCCTCGTCCATAGCATCTGCGGCTCGAGCGATGGTAGGGACACCATCATCGGCATGACGGCGCTGGAACGCACCAGTCAGGCCGGAAAGGTATGCCGAGGTAGACTGCTCCGCCTGAGCCTGAGAAGCAGAAGCCGCAGCGTAAGGAGTCGCATCCTGCTGCTGAGCCGGAATCGAGGCGGTCTTGAACTCACTTTGATGTTGATTGAGATTGGCAGCACCGCCCATGGCATCGGGCTGGAACAGACGCTCTTCACGCTGCGCACGGTACTCGGAGATGCCCAGCGAGGCGGCATAGATACCCACGCCCGCCACCGCGCCCACGGCGAAGGGAACCGCACCCGCCACGACCGTCTCGTTCACCGACGAAAACGGCAGCGTCGCGGCATACATAACCACGGGGGCGGCCAGGCCGATCCCGCACGAAAGTCCGGCAAGGACTGCTCGTTGTGTTGCATCAGAAGAAGCCATGAGCTCTCCCCATCTTCCAGCACCCAAATCGCATCATTCAGTTGGCTGCGCGAGAGAAGATGAAGCGGGGCTATGCCCCAAAGCAACGGTATATGGTTCGTTTCATCTGCGTTTTCCGTCGCGAAGCTTAAAAGCTATTATGCGAAACCGCCCTGTCGATTGCAAGCGACGATGTCGGATTGAAACGGGAAACCTGCTGCTTGCCAGTCTTATGGTCGATAACTGGCGCCGAGTGGCGATATAAAAAGGGCCGAGGCGCAAGCCCCGACCCTTCATCGCGCCGGCAATAACGCCGCGTGCGGTTGACGACTTAGAACGTCTGCTCGTAGTCGCTATGCTTTTTGGCCGAACGCACCAGGAACTCCTGGTTGGTGTTGGTGCCCTTGAGGCCCTTGATAAACGATGCGGCCGCGCGCTCGGTATTGTTCATGCCGGCGAGGATGCGACGCAGACCAAAGACAAACGGGCGCATCTGCTCGTCGACCAGCAGGTCCTCGTTGCGCGTACCCGAGGCAACAGGGTCGATGGCCGGGAAAATGCGGCGATCGGCCAGGTCGCGGTCGAGCTTGAGCTCCATGTTGCCGGTACCCTTGAACTCCTCAAAGATGACCTCGTCCATCTTGGAACCGGTATCGATGAGTGCGGAGGCCAGGATGGTGAGCGAGCCACCGTTCTCGATATTGCGGGCTGCACCCAGAAAACGCTTGGGCGGATACAGTGCCGCCGAATCAACGCCGCCCGAAAGGATGCGGCCTGAGGCGGGCGCCGCCAAGTTGTAGGCGCGGGCAAGACGCGTGATGGAGTCGAGCACAACTACAACATCGCCGCCCAGTTCCACGATGCGCTTGGCGCGCTCGATGACGAGCTCTGCCACGCGAGTGTGGTTGTCGGCGGGCATATCGAAGGTCGACGCCACAACCTCGCCCTTGATGGAACGCTGCATATCGGTGACCTCTTCGGGGCGCTCGTCGACGAGCAGGCAGATGAGGTGCACCTCGGGGTTGTTAATCGAGATAGACTGGCAGATTTTCTTGAGGATCGTCGTCTTGCCGGCCTTAGGCGGGGACACAATCAGGCCACGCTGACCCTTGCCGATCGGCGACACGATGTCGATGGCACGACCGGTAATGGAATCCTTGCCATGCTCCATGCGCAGCGGCTCGTTGGGATAGACCGGGGTGAGGTCGCCGAACTTGGGGCGATTGCGAATCTGCTCAGGATCCATGCCGTTGACGGTCGTGATCTTGGCGAGGCCGGCGCGCTTGTCGCCGCCGCGCGAAGGACGCAGCGAGCCCTCGATGACATCGCCCGTGCGCAGACGCGCGGAACGGATGAGGTATGCGGGCACGAAGGCGTCGTCGTTGGACTTCATGTAGCCATGGGCGTGGATGATGCCGGAGCTGTCTGGGCGAATCTGCAGAATGCCCTTGATATCGCGGAAACCCTCGGCCTTTGCGGCGGTAGTGTAGATCTCCTCGACGAGCTCGGCCTTCTTCTTGCCGGTCGTCTCGATCTCGAACTCCTTGGCCTTCTCGCGCAGCTCGGCGACCTTCATGGCCGCGAGCTCCTCGCGCGAAAGCGTGGGCTCAGTCGGAGCGGCATTGCGCTCCTTATTGCGCTGCTTGCGGTCGCGCTGACGGTTGCGGCGATCGTTGTTACGCTCGTCCTTGCGCTCGTTGCGGTCATTACGCTCGTCGTTGCGCTTGTGCTGACGGCGGTTGGGGCGAGCGCTCTCTTCGGTCTCGACGGGGGCGGTGCCATCGGTTGCGGAGGCGTCTTCGTTAGCCGAAGCATCATCGCTGGCCTCGGCATTGGAATCGCCCTGCGGCTCGGCCTCGGCATGCTGCTCGACGGCCTTGGCCTTAGCGGACTTCTTGCGACCGCGCTTGGGCTTCTCGGACGCAGACTGTTCGACGTCTTGGGGCTCGGCGGCATCAGTCGATGCATCGGCGGTCGTCTCGGCGGAAACCTCGGACGCACCCTTCTTGGCAGCCTTGGCCTTGGACGTGCGCTTAGCAGCAGTACGATGGCTGCGACCAGGACGGACGTCGGCGGGCTCGACATCGGCAGAAACGGCCTCGGAAGTCGTAGCATCCTGGACGGGCGCGTCGGCAGCGGTTGCAGGCTCGGCGGTCGCCGCAGCATCCCGAGCGGCGGCGGCTGCGGCTGCGGCCTTCTCGGCCTCGACGAAAGCCTTGGGCTTGCGACCGCGACGGTGCGGGCGCAAAGCCGGATCGACAACGGGAACTTCGCTGGCCTCGACAGGCGCAGCGGGCTCAACAGGCGATGTGCCCTCCCCTGCCGCGGAACGGACCGAAGCCTCAGCGAGCTCGGGGGTTACCTGATCGGCAACCTGCTCGGCCTTAGCAGCCGTGCGACGGCGTGTGCGCGGTACCGGCTTCTCGGTTGGCTGGTCGGCGACAGGGGTCTCGGTGGCGGCAGGCGTCTCGGGCACAAACGGAGCTGCAAGCTCGGTCAGAGCCGCGGCCTCACGCTCGGCAGCACGACGGCGGGCGCGCACCACCTGAGCCTCGCTAATCTGCGCCAACGCACGTGCCTGCGCGACCTCATCGGAAATCGGCGCCGAGGAGTCAGCTGCAACGGTACGCTTGGCGCGCGTCGTGCGCGTGGTACGGCGCTTGGGCTTGGTGACCTCCTCGCCGTCATCGGCAGGCTTGGCCGCGCGGCGCGTACGCTTGGGCTTTGCCGGAGCAGCCTCCTCACCAGTTGCAGACACGGCCTTCTCAGCCGCTACAGGCGTAGGCGTCGAAGCAGCCTTAGGCGTCTCAGGAGCCGAGGCTTGCGCGGGCGCCGCGACCTGGTCCGACGCAACCGGTGCAGCGGGAGCGGCTTGCGTCGTCGTTATTTCGTTTTCTTGCTGTTGATCAGACACAGTGTTTGCTCAACTTTCTTTTCAAGCCCTGTGATCACATGCTCCCTGCATAAACCTTCAGGGCGGCTAAACAGTCTAGCTCCGTCAAATACCGACGGACATCATTGATCTGTATCGAGATATTTGCGTCATATACGCAGCTTTAGTGTAACACAACCGCCGCCACCTGCAACTTAGTCATTGGACGTTCTTAAACGCCCAGTCATCAGGGACACTCCTCCTCAAAAGCGCCTTGAAATGTCGCGCCAGAGGAGTGAAGCCGTGGCACCTGGAATAGCCGCGCCACGAATCGCGCCCATCTGCTACGTTTGCCCCGAGCCCCTGACCATACCCTTGTTTTTTCAAAAACAACGAGTCTGCTACCTGCACTGATAATTGTTCTCGGGGGAAGCGGGCACTGCGGGGCGCGGCAAC